>JBFWXW010000039.1:0-63347 GCA_050187075.1 Kofleriaceae bacterium
TCGCGATGATGTAGGGGATCTGCGACGGCATCCTCGCAGACGGATCGGGGCGCGTCGGATCAGACGTTACATCGGGGCGCTCGGTGGTCATCCGGGTTGGCTCCGCAACATGGCCGCGGTCATAGCACGCAGCCCCGAGCCTCGGCTCACGGTTTCACGACCACCTCGTCGGGAACCATCGACCAACGCGAACTGCACGGGATCTGGGCGATTCGCTCGCTACCGCGCGACGGTAATGTCGACCTCGCCGGCGAGATCGCGGCCCCATGCGATCTCCAGCTTGGCGATCACCTGCCACTCGATCGGGCCGGCCGTCGGCGAGAGCACCGACGTGATCGTCCGTGCGGCCTCGGTCAGTGGGTTCTGGTTCTTGGGGCTCGGCGTGAGCTCGAGGGCATCGGCGGGAACCGTCAGCTCGAACGGCACGGTGCGCGACTCGTAGCGGTTCGCCCCATCGAGCTCGAGCTCGTGCTCGTACACGTCGGCGTGGGTGTCGGCGACGCCGCGTGACCCGTCACCGCGCGGTATCGCGATCAATCGCTGGCGCGCGCGCAGCGACACCACCAGGCGCTTGGCATCGACCGGCTCGGTCAACGCGAGCACGACGCGACCTCGAACCACCGCGCCGGGCGCCGCTCGCGTCTGGTCGAGCTCGAGCTTGACCTTGCCGCGTCCAAGGCCGCTGACTTGCTTGCCGGTGTGGGCGACCGCGCTGCCCACGGTCTTCGAGGTCTCCTTGAGCGTCTCGCCGAGCTTGTTGAACAGCCGCCCTGCGGTCTTGATCACGTCGTCTGAGTCCGCCATGGCCGTTACCATGACATGGTCCTGCACCGCGGACATGAGCGGGGTGAGAGCTTTGGGGCGCCCGGCCATCCAGGGCAAACGCGGACTTCGACACCACACGCGGGTCCTCGCGAGGACGCTGCCAATTGTAAGAACGTCGAAGATGCGTGTTTGCTGGCCGCCTTGATAAGCAGGGGCGTGCGCATACCGGTCGAGTCCCCAGTCATTCCTGCACCTGGCGTGGATCCCCTCGCGAGCGCGCTCACCTCGCCACGATCCGATCGATCGCGCGAGGGCACGACCGATGGTCGGTACACGTTGCGGGCCGAGGTCGCGCGCGGAGGGATGGGGCGGATCTGGAGCGCGAACGACGCGCGGCTATCGCGCCGAGTGGCGATCAAGGAGCTCCTCGAACCGTCGGCGGCACAGCAGGCGCGGTTCGAGCGCGAGCTGTCGCTGACGTCGCGACTGGAGCATCCGTCGATCGTGAGCCTCTACGACGGTGGGACGTGGCCGGACGGCACGCCGTTCTACGTCATGAAGCTGGTGACCGGTGAGTCCCTGGATCAGGTGATCGCACGAACGACCAGCGCCACCGAGCGGCTCGCCCTGTTGCCGCGGGGGATCGCCGTCTGCGAAGCGATCGCGTACGCACACGCGCAGAGGATCATCCATCGCGATCTGAAGCCCGCGAACGTGGTCCTGGGCGAGTACGGCGAAACCGTGGTGATCGACTGGGGGCTGGCCAAAGATCTGGACGCCGCCGGTCCGGAGCTGCCAGACGCAGTCTATGTCGCTGGCGGATCGGTGAGCGGAACCGTCGGCGGTCAGGTGCTCGGGACGCCAGCGTACATGCCGCCCGAGCAAGCGCTGGGCGATGAGGTGGATGAGCGCGCCGACGTCTATGCGCTCGGCGCGATGCTAGATCACCTGTTGTCCGGTACGCCTGCGTACCGCGGAACATCGATCGACGATGTGCTCGCGACGGTGATCCGCGAACCCCCGCGGCCTCTCGCGACGCGCGAGCCAGCCGTTCCATCCGATCTGGTCGCGATCGTCGAGAAGGCGATGGCTCGACGGCCAGAACATCGTTACGCAAACGCCGGCGAGCTCGCAGCGGATCTCAAGCGGTTCCACAGCGGCCAGCTGGTCGGCGCGCATCGCTACACCGGCTCACAGCTGCTCTGGCGTTGGTTGCGCAGGCACCGTGGCGTCGTGGTGGTCGCGGCAGCAGCGACCATCGCGCTCGCTGCGCTCGGGATCGTGAGCTTCACGCGGATCGTGGACGAGGAGCGCGAAGCCCGGTACGCGCGCGCGGCCGCGGAGCAGCACCAGCGTGACGCCGAGGACAATCACGCGAAGGCCGAGAAGCTCGCGACCTTCATGCTGGTCGATCTGAGCGACAAGCTCAAGCCGATCGGCAAGCTCGACCTGCTCGAAGGCGTGGCGCTCGAAGCGCGAAACTATTATCACGACCAGGCCGCCGCAAACACCGTCGATGAACAGCACCGGCGAGCGATGGCGCTGCACGGTCTGGGGCAAGTCCTCGCTGAAAAGGGCGACGCTGCGGCCGCGCTCGTCGAGTATCAGGAAGCGCTGGCGATCTATCAGCGGCTCGCTGCAAGCGATCCGAAATGGCGGCCGAGCCTCGCCGAGAGTCACGCGCGGATCGGCCACGCACTTCACACCACGGGCGATGGAAAGGCCGCGATCTCCGCGTTTCAAAGCGCCATCGCAATCGACGAGCAGCTGGTCGCTGCCGCACCCACGAACGAAGTCACGTTGACCCACCTCGCGAACCTCTACCGAGAGCTCGGTGATTGTTACTGGCTGATTCTGCGCGACCTGACGTCGTCATTGCATGAACAACAGCGCGCGCTGGAGCTACGCAAGCGCCTCGTCGCGATGGCGCCAACCGACGCGTACCGCCAGCTCGAAGCCGCGGAGAGTCACGTCCATGTTGCCGAGCTACTCGTCGAGCAGGGCGAGCTCTCCAGCGGACGCGCCGAGTACCAGCAAGCGCTCGACCTGGCCAAGGTCGTGACAGCGCGAGACCCGACCGATGGACGGTCGCAGAACCTGTTGGCCGATTGCCACGAGAGCCTTGGCAATCTGCACCACAACCAGGGCGAGGTTGCCATCGCGCTGGCTCACTATCGCGAAGCGCTGCCGATCCGAGAACGGCTGGTCGCCAAGGATCCGGCGAACGCTCGATGGCGGACGATGCTCGCGAGCTCGCACCTCGCCACCGGCCAGGCGCTCGACGAGCAACGCGACCTGCCCGGGGCGCTGGAGCATCATCGTGCCGCCGCCAAGCAGATGGAAGAGCTGATGAAGATCACGCCTTCGAGCGCATCGAATAGGTATGTTCTGAACGCGCACGCCACCGCGCAGCGACTCACCGGACAGGTCCTGCTGAAGCTCGGGCGGCTGGACGCCGCGATCTCGGTGCTCGAAACCAGCCGCGCCACGACCGAGCAGCTGGCTGCCGCCGACCCGGCCAACGCGACCTGGCAGCAGAACCTCGCGCTCATCTACGACCCACTCGCGGATACGCTCATGGAGCGCAACGACGTCGCGGGCGCTTTGGTGCTCCGTCGCAAGAAGGTGGAGCTCGCCGAGAACACGCTCGCTCTGGACCCGAAAAACATGGAGGCCGAGGTTGTTGTCGTCGATGCGATCCGGCAACTCGCGTGGACGCTGGATGTGAGTGGCCAGCGTGACGAAGCGCGATCGATGTTCGACCGCGCGCTCGCGCAGGCAGAGGCACTGTTGACCCGGGCGCCGTCCAACGACCGAATCGCGGACACGGTCAACGGACTCCGCACGCAGGCGGCAACGTGCTGCAACAGCTCGCGAGCGAAGCGGACAGCCTCGAGGTCCAAGCCGGGACCGCGACCCTGACCGACAGCACGGCGTGCCGACGCGCAGCGGGTCGTGCTAGCGCTTCGGCGATGGTGGTGACGCGGCGGCGGTCGGTGCCACCGCGGTCTCGACGGTCTCGGCGGACTTGTCGATCGACTTCATCCACTTCAGCATCGCGAGCTTGGACCATTTCGAGATCGTCATGTCGTGGCCGCAGCGCTGCGAGTAATCACTGCCGAACAGCTTGCCCTCGGCGTACCGGCCGTCCGACACCAGCAGCTTGATCAGCTCCTGCGCCTTTGGCAGATCGCAGCGGGCATTGAGCTCGGCCTGCAACGCGATCGTACGAAGATCGCGCTGGACGGCGATCGTGGTGAGCTCGCGCTGCATCTCGATGGCTGGATCGGGGCGCGCAGTGGGCATCAACGCGTAGAGCCAGACGAACACGGCCACGCCGATCCCGCTGAAGATCCCGGTGAGCGCCAGGCGGTGCGAGCGGCGCAACTTTGGCGTGTGGACCAGCCCGCGCGTGCGCTCGTCGATCCCGGACCAGTCGGCGCCGGGAACCACGAGCTTGAGCTCCTCCATCGCACGACGCGCATCGTCGAGCGCGTCGGGATCGATCGCATCGGGCTCGGTCGTGGTCGACGATGCGAGCCGGGGCCGAACGTGGGGGCGAAGCTCGTCGTATCCTGCGGTGTTGACGCCGCGCGCGGCGAGCACGCTCTGGGCGCGATCGAAGTGGCGCCAGATCTCGGGATAGTCGTCGTGCAGATCGCGAACGATCCGCCAGCGCTCGATCGAGCTCGGCGCCGTCGCCTGAAGCTCGCGCACGCGAGCAACCGCACGTTCGCACTGCGCGATCAGGGTCTCGCCGATCAGGATGGAGCCGACCGCGCGATCGTGCTCATCGAGGACGGTGGCCGCGTCGCGATACATCACAACCAGTCTTTAGTATTCCGTCGATCTCCGCAACCACTTCCTCACATGGTGCGACGCCGCTCACCGGCAGGTCACATCTCTCGAGTACGCGAAGCCGACGTTGCGACCGGCGATCCGCTCGATCAGAAACAACCCGAACGGCTCGAGGTCGCTGGTCGTGCAGTACATCGTGCGGTCGCGGGAGTACGTGCCGCACTGCCCGCCGGGGTAGCCGCAGTCCACCCGCTTGGGCAACAGGAACACGGCTATGCACGCGAAAATGAAGGCGACCTGCTTGCCGCGGCTGGTCATGCCTGGCGCGTTGATCAAGACCACACCTCGGCCCCATCGTAGAACGGATCCTGAAATTCAGGTTCCCGGTTCCGGTGCGGACTCGGTTCCCTGTTCTCCGGCGCCCGGGATCCTCGCACCAGTCCGACGAGACGCGTCATTGCCACGCGGTTGCAACGTTGCCCCGTGCCCGGCCTCGGGGTGATCCTGTCCACGATGCGCGGCCTGGCCCTGGTGCTCCCGATGGTCGCAGCCTGGAGCTGCAGCGGTTCATCCGGAACCGATCCGCCGCCCGGCGACGATTGCCTCGCCCCCCGCGCTGCGCTGAGCGGTGAGGGCACCTATTACGACGCCGATGGCACCGGAAACTGTGGGTTCGACGCTGACCCTGGGCTGATGGTCGCGGCGTTGAACGCGGTCGACTACGACGATGCAGCCTGGTGCGGGGCGTGCGTCGCAGTCTCGGGACCCGATGGAGAGGTCGTGGTGCGGATCGTCGATCAATGCCCGGAGTGCAAGCACGGCGATCTCGACCTCAGCGTCGAAGCGTTCGCCAAGATCGCGCCGATCTCGGCGGGCCGTGTGCCGATCACCTGGCACGAGGTTGCCTGTGACGTCTCGGGTCCGATCTCGTACCAGTTCAAGGATGGCTCCAATCCGTACTGGGTGGCGATCCAGATCCGCGATCACCGCTATCCGATCGCGAAGCTCGAAGCTCGCGACGGCGGCGAGTACGTCGCCATCGATCGCGTGGATTACAACTACTTCGTTCGCGAACAGGGCCTCGGCGAAGGCCCGTTCGATCTTCGGGTCACCGACACTCGCGGTCAGGTGCTCGAGGATAGCGGGATCGCGCTGGGTGACGCCGTCATCCGCCAGGGCGCGTCTCAGTTCCCGGTCTGCCCGTAGGCGTCGAGCACCATCCGCAGCTCGCCCAGCCGAACGATGTCGGCCCAGCTCCACAGCTCACCCATTGCATGGAGTCGCAGCTGGACCTCGGCGCGGTTGCCGATGCCGGTCACGGATAGCTCGATCGGAACGTCTCGCAGCTCGGGTGCGCCGAGCTGAAGCTGCGCGTCACCGATCGTGAGCCGCCAGCTCAGCGCGAGATCCGCCACGCCTGTCGCGCGCGCACGCTCGTCATCCAGCCACGACGTCACCACGCGAGCGGGTGCCGCGAGCTCGACGCGAATTCCGGTGATCTGTGCGGCTGCATCGAAGATGTCGTGTGGCAGATCGATCGCGCGGATCGAGACCTCCCATCGCTGAACCGCCAGCATGCCGGCTTCCTCGGCGACCACCACGAGCTCGCCGTCCTCGATCGCGAGATCCACCCACGCTGCGTCCCATCCACCGCTCGGTAACCGCCGCTCCGCGGCGACGACGCCGGTGCTGTCGTCAGCTGAAACCGAGCATCGCACCGGCCGCACGAGCTGCTCGCGCAGCGATCCAGGCGATGACGGTCCCGGCTCGGCGGTCGCGGTGCACGCCGAGCAGATCAGCAACGCGAACTGTGCCGGTCTCATCGTCGCTCGCGGTAGCAACCACCGCGCCACGTGCGAACCACGCGAGTCCGCGCACGATCGCTCGGCTGTGCGTCCGTTCGTCGGACGCGCGCAACGCGACTAGCCGGGGACAGCGTGCGACCTCGTGGTGCATACTCCGCCTCGCTTCACCATGACCATGCGTGCCATTGCGATCACCCAACCAGGCGGGCCGGAGGTGTTGACGATCGTCGAGCGGCCAAGCCCGGAGCCCGCGCGCGGAGAGGTGCGCGTGCGCGTGCGCGCCACCGCCGTCAATCGCGCGGATCTGCTGCAGCGAAGGGGCGGCTACCCAGCACCGCACGATGCGCCGCAGGACATCCCCGGTCTCGAGCTCGCGGGCGAGGTCGACGCACTTGGTCCAGGAGTCCAGCGCTGGCGGATCGGCGATCGCGTGTTCGGGCTGGCCGGCGGCGGCGGTTATGCCGAGCAGGTGATCAGTCACGAGCGCGCGCTCGCGGCGATCCCCGCCGGGCTCTCGTTCGAGGATGCGGCGGCGGTGCCCGAGGCGTTCATCACCGCGTACGACGCGATGGTGACCCAGGCCGGGCTTGCGGGCGGCGAGACGCTGCTCGTGCATGCGGTCGGTAGCGGCGTCGGGACCGCGGCCGTACAGCTGGGCCGGGCGCTCGGGGCCCGCGTGATCGGCACGGCACGTACCGCCGAGAAGCTCGAGCGCGCGAAACCGCTCGGGCTCGAGGTCGGCGTGCTCGCGAGCTCCGGCAAATTCGCCGACGCCGTTCACGTCGCCGATCCTGGTGGCGCGGCGGTGGTCCTGGAGCTGGTCGGCGGCAAGTACGTCGACGAGGATCTTCGGTGCACGCAACCGCTCGGCCGGATCGTGCTGATCGGGCTGCTCGCCGGCGCCAAGCACGAGCTCGATCTGAGCCTCATCCTCAGAAAGCGGCTGCGCGTCATGGGGACCGTGCTGCGCGCGCGGCCACTCGAACAGAAGATCGCTGCGATGCGAGTCTTCGAGCAGCAGGTCGTGCCGCTGCTCGCGCGCGGTCTGATCAAACCGATCATCGATTGCGTGATGCCGCTCGATCACGCTGGCGCGGCGCACGAGCGAATGGCGAGTAACAGCGGATTCGGAAAGATCGTGTTGAGCGTGTAGGCTCGCTTGCGTCCGCTGCAGCAGGCGGCTGTCGCGTGGACAACAACATCTTTAGATTCGCGGACATGGCTGACTAGTCGGGGAGCCATGACGAGCCGCGTGGCCAGGGTTTGGTTCGCCCAGGCTCGCGAGATCGCAGGCGCGTCGCGCGGCACCGGCGTTGCACAGCGCGGCGGCCATCAACCGCTCACGAGGAGCTCTCCAATGATCCGTTCGTCTTTGTTCTGTGCGCTCATTGCTTCGTCTCTGGTGTCCGCCTGCGCCACCGACAACACGTCCTCGGTGGACGAGCTTGCCGGCGAGACTGCCGAGGATGGCGAAGCCGGCAAGGCTGATGCGGCCGACGCGTTCAGCTACTTCACCGTCACCCCGGACGAGCGCAAGTGCACGCCCGAGGCGGGCTGCGGTGGCTACTATGTCCAGCGCCCTAACCGCTCGACCGTTCAGTGCGGCCGCGCGCAGGTCAAGCTCTGCTACGTCAACAAGATCGAGTGGAACACCGGCATGCCTGCATCGCTGTCGGCCGACTACGAGAAGCGGCTGCGCGCCGGTGAGACGCTGATCCTTCGCGGTGACGTGATCGCGCCGGAGAATGATGGCTATCCGGCGCTCGGGGTGACCGAGATCTGGGTCCCGCAGAGTGAGAGCGGAGCCCTGGAAGGCACGTTCGTGTTCGCGAAGGACAACGGCATCCGTTGCCTGACCGCGCCGTGCCCGAGCATCACCGAGTCGCGGCTCAACTCGAACCGCAGCGCCCAGATCACCGACGTCGACTTCGTCAGCTCCGGTGCGAGCGAGGACGCGTTGAACAAGGCGTACTCCAAGCTGTTCAACGAGGGCGTGATCATCGTCGGCGATCGGCAAGACGAGGCCGGCGAAAATGGCGCCAGGACCCGCGTGGCGAACCAGTTCTTCCTCAAGGCTCCGGTTCCGCTGTTCTGATGCGCTCGACGCGTCCGCGTCGCGCTCGCCGGTCGATGTCGCTGGTGTCCGGATTCCAGACGCGTCCACTACCTGCGCGCTGTCGGTGGAGTAGTGTGCAGTCCTCAGGTCGAGGAGCTGCCGATGACTGCCCCGAGCAATCCAGCGTTGACGTATGAGGAGTACTTCGGTCCGGCAATGTTCAAGCCGCTGTCGGTACCCGTGCTCGCGGCAGCGCGGCCGCAGCCGGGTCAGCGCGCGCTCGACATCGCGTGTGGCACCGGCATCGTGACGCGTCAGCTCGCGGCCGCGGTAGGTGGCGCGGGCCGCGTCGTCGGCGTCGATCTCAGCGCGAACATGCTCGCCGTCGCACGCGAGGTCGCCGCGCGATCCGGCGTGGCGATCGAATGGCGGGAGGGCAATGCGCTCGCGCTCGATCTCCCCGACGCCGCATTCGATCTCGTGGTCTGCCAGCAGGGACTGCAGTTCTTCCCGGATCGCGCGGCCGCCGTACGCGAGATGCGCCGCGTGTTGACACCGGGTGGGCGCGCCGTGCTCGCCGTGTGGCGTGGCCTGGAGCACCAGGCGCTGTTCGACGTGATGGTGAGATCCGAGAACAAGCACCTCGGGTTGTCCGAGGATGAAGCCACCGCGCCGTTCTCGTTCCCCGATCCCGCGGCGCTCCGCGAGCTGCTGCAGGCTTCGGGGTTCTCGTCGGTGGAGATCCAGCAGCACACGATCGAGGCCCGGTTTCCGATGGCCGAGAAGTTCGTCAGGCTGACCGTGATCGGTGCCGCCGCGGTGATGCCGCAGTTCGTGAGTATCGACATCGACGCGCTGGTCGCGAAGGTGACGGCGGATATCGAGCCGGTGTTCGCGACGTATCGCGATGGAGATGCGGTGACGTTTCCGATGGTGACCAGCATCGCGATCGCGCGGTGACAACTCGACTTGGATCAGTGTACAAGCGCCGGCTCGCTGCTCGCCCGATACACCGGCAACAGGTTCAGCCGTTCGTCCCACGCAGGATGCCTGCGATAGAACCACTCCAGCTTCAACGTCGGGCTGGTTGCCATCGCGGGATCGGCCGCGACCGCAGCGTCGAACGCGGCACGCACCGACGGATCCCTGGCGATCATCGCGCGCGCAGCCTCCTCGGTGACATACGGCTCCATGTACTCCTTTCGCTCGAACACGGTGTTGAACAGTCCCCACTGCGCGAGTGAGTCGGGCAAGGTCGGCTCGAACAGGTGAAGCACCAATCGCGCACCAGGCTGCGCGATCGGAACGAAGATCGCGCCGCGATCGAGGGTCCGTGGCTCGCGGGCCCATGCGCCCTCGAGCTGTGCGCGGGTTCGACCCTCGTACGGTGGCTGGAACGTCACGCTCGTGGCTCGGAACGTCTCGACGTCGAGCTTCGCGCCGTCGCGGATCCGATTCCAGGTCAGCCCGTGACGATCGAGTACGGCCGCGACCGCGGATGCGTACCCACCGTCGACGATGTAGCCGGCTGCCGGCGCCCTGACGGTCACCGCCGGCACCAGCTGGTCGAACAGCGGCACGGTCCACACCTGTGGGTTGGTCTCGTCGTAGACCAGCCAGGTTCCGCCGGTGAGCTCGGAGACGCGCTTCTCATAGGCATAGCCGCGAAACGCGATCGGATGGCTGTCGGGTCCAGCGTCCCAGGTCATCGGCACGGAGGTGCCCGCGAGCTTCGCGTCGGCGTGCGTCGCGTCGAGCTCGATCGATCGCCAGCGTCGCGCCTGGTGCCGGGCCAGCTCGAACACTGCCTGCAACGTGTGATAGGTCGAGCTCGCACGCTCTCGATAGCTGCGCCAGCTGTGGGTCTCGACCAGGATCCCGAGCCTGCTGCGTGCCGCGACGTAGAACTGGCAGAACCGCGGCGGCGCTTCGGTGCGAGCGAATCCCGAAGCGGGATCTTCGTCGTTGCGAAACGCCGGATAGAACTCGACCGGCAGGTGGCCCAGCTCGGTCAACCGCTTCGCAACCGCGGCCGATAGCTCGTTGCCCGCCTCATCGAGTCGGTCGCTGCGCGGAGCGATCGGCGCCGCGTTGATGCTGATGTCGTGCTCGAACTTCGCACCGTCGGTCGTGTGCAGATCGAGCGTCAACACCGGATCGGAGGCCGCGATCAGCCGCAGCACGGCCTGGGTCTCGGGTGCGTCGGCCTTGACGAAGTCGCGATTCAGATTGAGCCGCGCCGCGTTGGTGCGAAATCCCATCTGTTCGGGACCGCGCTGGTTCGGCCGGTGGTTCGGACCGAATCGCTCGTGGCCATCGGGATTCATCACCGGAACGAACACGACCGACACTGCATCGAGTGCACCGGGCGCCACCTTGCCGTCGAGCAGATCGCGGAGGAATGCGAAGCCCGCGTCCTTGCCTTCGATCTCGCCCGCGTGGATCCCCGCCTGGATGTAGATCACCGGCACGCCCGGCGTGCGCTCGATCCGCAACGCGACGATCGGTCGGTGCTCGATCGTGCTGCCGATCTCGACGCAGGTCACGCCGTCGTACGCTCGCGCGAAGTCGCGGCACAGCGTGACCGCCTCGTGATAACGGCCGGTCCGGACATAGCCCGACCGCTCGGCCGTGGTGGTGAGCACGGGGCGGGGCAGGCTCGCAGCGCAGCCAGCAACGAGAACGGCGAACGGCGTCACGCGCAGCATGGCCTTCGTTATCACGCCGACGATGCGCTATCGTGCCCGCGCCATGAGGAACAGCGCGACGACCGTGAAACAGTATCTTGCGTCGTTACCGGCAGAGCGGCGGCCGGCGATCGCGCGCGTGCGCGACGTGATCAACGCCAACCTTCCGAACGGCTACGAGGAGGGCATGTCGTTCGGCATGATCTGCTGGTACGTGCCGTTCACCCGGCTCGCCAAGACCTATAACGGCCAGCCGCTGTGCTACGCCGCCCTCGCGTCGCAGAAGAACCATATGGCGCTGTACTTGATGGCGGTCTACGGCCACAAGGCGGTCGAACGAGAGTTTCGCAAGGGCTTCGCGGACGCCGGCAAGAAGCTCGACATGGGCAAGTCGTGCGTGCGGTTCACGGCGATCGATGACTTGCCACTCGAGGTGATCGGCAAGACGATCGCCCGGGTCGGAGTGGATGACTACGTCGAGCTCTACGAGCGCACGCGTGGGTCATTGCGATCCGCGGCGACAACGACGACCGCCTCCACGAAGCGGACGCCCGCGAAGCGAACGCCTGCGAAGCGAACGCCCACGAAGCGAACGCCTGCGAAGCGAACGCCTGCGAAGCAGCTTGCCGCCAAGCGCGTGGTGTCCAGCCGGTCAACGGCTGGACGGACCAAGCAACGCACCAAGGGCCACGGCTGAGACCTGCCGGAGATTGCCGTCGCTGCGATTCGGCGTGTGTCACGACAAGATTGTCCAGATCGATCGAGGAGCGAACAAGCGCGCCGCGTGCGTTCAACGGGTTGGCTGAGGCACCCGTATTGCTCTGGTCGCCGCCATGCGTTCTCCATGGCTCGTCCTCGTCGTCACTGCCTGTGCTCCGCGTGCAGTCACGCCTCCAAGCCGTACGTTCGTGATCGACGCTCCGGTGACCCCGCCGTCCGGTAGCTCCGACATCCAGCTCGACGCCGCACGGATCGGAACGATCTTGGGACCCAAGCTCGTCGCTGGCAACGCGCGTGTCCGCCACAGCGTGACGCCTACCCTGGTGATCGAGGCCGACGGCGGGCTGCTCCATGTCACCAATGACGGATCGGGCGGCGATCGCACTGCGTTCACCGGTCGGGCAGGCGCGATCGTTCGATCGCGAGATCAGCGGTTCGCCGCGCTGGTGGGTCTCGGCGGTGGGACCAGCAAGGTCGCGGGTATGTGGGGCGCGGTCGATGCCGGGGTCGCTGCGGCCGGCAATCATCGCTGGATCCGGCCGGTGCTCAACGCCAGCGTTGGCTATAGCGCGCCGTTTGGCGAGCAGACGTTCACCGTCGCGCAGGGCGATGTGTCCGCCGAGCTGCGCCTGCCCGCCAACATGTTCACGTCGTTCGGCGCCGGATTGGAGCTCGGATCGCGTGAGACGTCGTTCGTCATCGGCGTGTCGATGATCAGGTTCTGGTTACTCGAATCGAGCGTCGTGTCCGAGACCGAGTATGACCACGATGGCTACCTGGTCGTCGGTGCCGGCGTGCGGGTGCAGCTCGAGTAGCAGCGTCGACGTACATGCGTTTCGACGCGCGACCGATCATGACTGGACGTATGCTCCACGCGTGTCGACCCTACGATCGCTGACCGCGGACATCACGAGCTGCCGGGGCTGCGCGCGGCTGGTGCGCTGTCGGCAGGGCGCTGCCGAGAATCCGCCTCGCCGGTTCGCGGGTGAGCGTTACTGGGCCAAGCCGGTGCCGGGGTTTGGTGATCCGGCGGCACGCCTGCTCGTCGTCGGGCTCGCTCCTGCCGCGCACGGCGGCAATCGCACCGGGCGCGTGTTCACGGGCGACCGCTCCGGCGACTGGCTCTATGCCGCGCTTCACCGCGCAGGATTCGCGAGCCAGGCCGAATCCACGAGCAAGCACGACGGCATGAAGCTGTGCGACGCCTACATCGCCTGCATCGTCCGGTGTGCGCCACCAGACAACAAGCCCGCGCCTGCCGAGCGCGACCGCTGTCTCGATTGGTTCACGCGCGAGCTTGCGCTGTTGCCGCGCACGCGGGCGATCGTCGCGCTCGGCGCGTTCGCGTGGGATGGCGTGCTGCTGGCCGCCGAGCGCCTCGGTCACCCGGTGCCGCGACCGCGCCCGCGATTCGGACACGACCAGCAGGCGACGATCGGCCCATGGCAGCTGTTTGGCTCGTACCACGTCAGCCAGCAGAACACGTTCACGGGCCGGCTCACCGAGCCGATGCTCGATCGCGTGTTCGCTCGCGCCAGGCGCGCGGCTACTTCCTGAGCTGCTTGCGGATCACCAGTCTCAAACCGGACCACGTCTGGTCGATCGCACAGACCTTGTTGTCGACCAGTCCCGTCGGCAGTGCGACCTCGCGGATCGTATCCTCGGTGAGGTCGGTCGCGACGCCCGATGACTTCTTCGGCCATGCGATCCACAGCCCGCAGGCCGGGCTCATCCTCGGCCGGCTCGCGTCGATCTGTGTCACCAGGTCGGCCCGCCGCTTCACGAACACGACGATCACATCGAGCAGCGGTGGCGACTTGCCGCGCGCGGAGAGCCCACGTTCGACGGTGGTGGTCAGCGGCAGCGCTCCAAGGGCGGTGGCAAATTCCGGCGGTGCTCCGACGAATGCGATCCGGTGAGCTTCCTTGATTCCGAGCTTCTGAGGCAGCGGGGTTCCCGAGTAGCCGGCGGCAGCCATGCGATAACTCTGCCACTGGTCGCGTCACTGTGGGCGAGTGAGGTGCGGCCGTGGAACGAAACGAATTCGGTCTGCGCCACCGACTGGCTGGTTCAGGCGTGCCTGTTGCCAGGCGACCAGCAAGGCGCCGAGCTCGCGCGACGGATCAGTCGGGACGTAGCGTCGTGCGCGCGGCCGCGGCGAACCGCGCGCACGTGCCGATCTCATCATCGGCCGAGAGGTCATTCGGCGTGAGCTGGAACCGGATGCCGTCGGGACCCAGGATCGCGACCACGCCCCAGATCAGGTCCTGACCCGGCTCGCACTGTCCGTCGCCGTCCAGATCGATGAACACGCCGGCGTCCGGATATGCCTGGTCGGCCACGCGATTGATGGCCTCGAGCTCGAATGCTCCACCATCGATCGTTCCGCTGACCGTGCTGACGCATTCACCGTCGACGTGCGACAGCTCGATGAGCGTGAGCGCGTGGATCGTTCGACCATCGTACTCGCCGAACCCGGTCCCCGCGGCCACGAACCGATACTCGTTCGGCGCGTTATCGAGACACACGCGCGACTGCCCAGTCGCCGGCGCCGCCGCTTGTTCGGTGCAGCTCACCAGCATGGTCGGTGCGCCAACGGTCAATACCAGCGTCAGCCATCGCGAGCGCATCATGATGCGAACGTGCCAGGCGTCGTCGAGCGCGACCAGGCGCTTTGCGGGATCGCAGGCTGGCATGTGCTCACCCGCTGCGGCCGCAGCGCTACGGTCCAGCGGTCGACGCCGGGATGAGTTGACCCGTTTGACCGGCACGTGGATCGAGCGCAACCGATCCGACCGCTGCCGCATCGCGCGAACCATCGTCCGGTACACGTCGGTTTCGGGGTTGTCGCGAGTGCAAGCTGCCGGATCAGCGAAGGGCACACACCTCGTCGTGACACGAGCGCACACCAGCGGCCACACAGGTTTCCGGCGACGAGCGCAGGCATTCCCTCGTTGAGCCGCCCACGTTGCCGTGCGACAGTGAATCCAGCATGGTGGCGCGCGACCACGACGCGGTCGAGCTGCGTGCGGTTGCGCCGTTGATCGTGGCAGCTACCGGCGAGCTGGTTGCGCCTGTCCTGTTGGTCTGCAGTGACAAGCTGACCATCGCGGTCGCCAGCGCCTCGCGTGTGCAACCGCATTCGCTCGCGCAGCTCGCGATCGCGACCAGGCTCGACCGCTCGGCCACGATCAAGCTCGCTCGATGGACGAGCGCGCGGCACCCGGCGATGGTGATGATCGATCTGAGTGATCCGCTGCCGCCTGATCATGACGTCGCCGCGCTCTCGATCGGCAGCGTCCGTGCCTCGGCGGAGACCCGCGGCGCGCCGGCGGCGCTGGTGGCGATCTCGTCGAGCAAGACCACGCTCCAGCGCGACATCATTCCGGTCCACGTCGATCCGATCGATGGCGGCGGCGGTCCGGACGACGTGATCGCTCGGCTCGTCAGCCCGATCGATGCGGCGCACGCGAATGCCGAAGCCGACGGTGCGCTGCTGTTCGCGTGGTTTCCTCCGGATCCCGCGCTGGGCCGGCCGGCCGAGGTCCTGGCCGTCGCGATGGCGACGCCATACCGCGCCGGTGCGTTCAAGCCGCGTGAGACCCCGGTGCTCGGTGCGTTGCTCGGCCTCGAGGATCTCGGGCCTGCGCTGCTCTCGAGCGAGGAGCCGCCGCCGCCGCGCCCCGAGCTATCTCAGGTCGCGGGAGAGATCGGCGACAAGTAACATCGAGCGTTTCATGGTAGGCGTCGTACGTGAAGGTCGCGACCTGGAACGTCAACGGGATCCGCGCTCGCTCCTCGCAGCTTGCGCACTGGATCGACCGCGAGGAGCCGGACGTGATCTGCCTGCAGGAGATCAAGGCGTCACCGGCTCAGATCCCGGAGCACATCGCGACGGTCGCCGGCTATCGCGCACATTTCCACGGCAGCGGAGGCTACTCTGGGGTCGCGTTGCTGGTTCGTACGGCCAGGTTTGGCGACGCTCCCGAGTTCGTCCATCCGCCGTTCGATCTGGAGTATCGGATCGTGGTCGCGGCGATCGGCACGATCGTGCTGGCGTCGGTCTACGTCCCGAACGGCGGCAAGGATTTCGCGGCGAAGATGACGTTTCTGCGCGAGCTGGAGGCGTGGGCGGGGCAGCTCCACGCGAGCGGCCAGCACCTCGTATTGTGCGGTGACTTCAACGTTGCCCGCACGTTCGCCGACGTTCATCCGACGCTGCGCAAGGAGATGATCGGTCAGCTCGCCGAGGAGCGTGATCTGATCGAGCGGTTACTGTCGCACGGCCTCGTCGACGTCGGCCGCCACGTCGACCCCGACAACGACCGGCTGTTCACGTGGTGGGCGCCGTGGCGAAACCTCCGCGCGCGCAATATCGGATGGAGGTTGGACTACATCGCCGCGAGCCGCGCGCTGGTCGACGAGACCGTCGTTTGCAGCGTGTATCGCGACGTGGGCTCGAGTGACCACGCGCCGGTGATCGCGCATCTTCGCGACGAGCCTCGCGCTGATTAGCCGAGGCTCATCACCTGGATCGCTGCGATCGCGGCGCGATGTTGTCGCTCGAACGTCGACCGCTCGATCGACATCGTCACGTCGCCAGGGTCGGCGTACTCGCGTGCGGCCGCCGAGTCATCCACGGTATAGCCCAGCTTCTCGAACGCTCGGCGCGACGCGACATTGGCAGGGATGATCGATGCGTAGATTCGATCGATCGGCAGCTGTGTAAAACCGAACGCGTGGATCATCGTCGCGAACGCGGTACCGAGGCCTTTGCCCTGTGCCGCAGGCATCGCGATCATGAACGCGAACTCCGCCGCACGATCCGCGATGCCACGCAGATCGGCATCACCTGCGAGCACGCCGTCGCACAGCAGCAGAAACGCGCGGGCTCCTCGCGCTCGCAGTGTGTCGTAGTGCTCGAGCACGTCGTCACGCGTGAGCTCGGCGTCATGGCCGAGCAGCGGTGCGTTGTGCGGATCGTTGTAGGCCGCTACCAAGGCGCCCGCGTGGGCGAGCACCTCATCGGCCGTCGGCTCGATCGCTCGGAGGACGCCTTGCGGTGCAGACCACTGCAGCGCGAATCGCGTGGTGCTCATGGTCATTCGAGCCGGCCGCCGGCGCTGACCTTGCCGCGCTCGCGATACATCCGCTCGATCGTTCCGCGCAGCAGCGCGGTGTCGATCTCGATGTTGTTCGCACCGGCGATGTACGTGGCGCGCTCGCACGCGACCTTGATGAAGCCGCCGGATAGCTCGTAGTTCTCGGCGAGTGACTCGAAGTCGATCGACGCCGCCCGCGCGTGCATGGTCAGCGTCCGGCGCCACAGCTCGGCGCGCATCTCCGGCGTCGGGAACCCCAGGAACACGTCGTAGGTGAACCGACGCTTGAACGCCTGATCGATCGCCGAGGTCAGGTTGGTGGTCAGGATCGCGAGCCCGCCGAATCGCTCGAGCCGCTGCAACAGGTAATTGGTCTCCATGTTGGCGTAGCGATCGTTGCTGCTCTTGACGTCGCTCGTGCGCTTGCCGAACAGCGAGTCGGCCTCGTTGAACAGCAGCACCACGTGTCCGGGCTCGGCCGCATCGAACACGTCGCCGAGGTTCTTCTCGGTCTCGCCGAGCCACTTCGAGACCACCTGCGAGAGGTCGATCTCGTAGATGTCGAGCCCGAGCCGGTTCGCGAGCACGGTGGCCGACATCGTCTTGCCGACGCCGGGATGACCCGAGAACAGCACCGAGATCCCCGGCGCGCCCCGCAGCTGAAACGCGTCGCGGATCCGTCGCCGCTCGCGCGCCGCGGCGGCGATCTCGAGCAGCCCGCTGCGCGTGTCATCGTCGACCACGAGGTCCTCGATCTCGAATGGAGTCGGCAGCCTCTTGCCGAGTCGCACCAGGCGCTGGTGGAGCTGCTCGGCCACCGCCGTGGCGAGGTCGTCGCCGGTGGGCGGTCCGGCATCGGGCATCCGGCCGGCCGTCGCTGCCTGACTCGCGGCGACGATCACACCACCGGGGATCGCGAACCGCCCCGCGAGGCTCTCGGCGTCTGTCATCGGGAGCCCCGGCATCACGTCTCGCCACATCGCGGTGCGGACGGTCAGCGTCGGTACCTCGAGGAGAAGATGCACGATCGGGCGCTGGTGGATCCGCGGCATGCGCTCGCGATTGATCGTCAGCGCGACCGGCCCGGTCCACTCGGCGAGGAAACCATCGAACCAGCCCGGAAGCTCGTCGCGATCACCGTCGCGCACGATCGCGTCGTCGAGCTCGATGAAACCGGGGACGGCGTCGAGCAGCCGCAGCTCACGAACCAGCGAGCGCACCAGATGCGGGATCGCGGGGATCGGCGCCTGCGACAGCCGCCGGCTATCGATCAGCAGCAGCCGCTTTGACCAGTGGGCGGCGGCGGCCTGGAGCAACAGCCGCTTGCCGGTGCCGCGCTGGCCCTGCACGGCTACGATCACCTCGTTCGAGTGAATCGCCGCGCGCGCGCGCTCCACCACGACGCCCGGAAATGTCCCGGTCGCTGGACCGCCGCGCAGCTCGGCAAGCTCCGCGAGATCCGGATCGAGCTCGAGCGATGCACCATCCAGCATGTAGATCAGCCGGGTCGCCGCCCGGATCTTGCGAAACAGCAGCGACTCGTGCGACGTGGTCGCGCTGACGTCGAGCAGTCGATAGCGCAGCAGCGGTGAATTCGGCGACAGGTCGCGCGCCATCAGCGAACGGCTCTCGGGCGTGTCGTAGACCAGCTGCGCGAGCAGCCGACCGTCGAGGCTGCGGCACGCGGTGTCCCTCGTGAGATGACGATAGGCCTGGACGAGGTTCGGATCCGCTTCCGGCAACAGCGCGAACATCAGGGTCGCCCATTGGCGCGGTGTCAGCGCGAACACGCGGATCAGGTCGACGAACGGCGACCGCTGATCGCGCTCGATCGTGGCGCGGATCCTCGCCTCGGTCGCGCGATGGGCCGCGAGCCACGCTTCCAGCGCGACACTCGCGCCGGCGGCATCGTCACCGATCGGCGACTCCCCACGTGCAGCGGCAAATAATCGGCCAAGGTCCGGGGCCACCTCGGCGAGGTCCTCACCGCGCTCGGTTCTGCTCCTGGTCCAGCCGAGCCGCACCTGGTACTCGATTCGCAACCAGGCTCGGCGGAGCTCGTCGCGAAGGTGGTCGCCGACGCTGGCGTAGGGCTCGCCCGACACCCGCGCAGCATAGCGCTCGTTCGCGTCGCGTACCGCCGGCCACGCGGCCTTTGGAACGTCGGCCGACGATGGCGCCGGGTGCTAGTGTCCGGAGGTGACCTGCAAGCGCTGTCGTGGAGACGGTCAGCTCAGCCGCAAGGGGTGGTGTGCGGCGTGCGAGCGTTCTTACGACGCATGGGTCCGGCGGTACGCCAGCGACATGATCGCGCCGGTGCTGGTGGGGATGGTCATCGTGGCGGGTGTCGGGCTCGGGTTGCCGGCGCTCGGGTTCAGCTGGCTGTACGCGACCGGAGGCATCTTCGCGGGAGCGGGTGCGCTGGTCGGGCTTCACAAGCTCAACCAGCGCCGGCGTCGTCATCAGTTCTTGCTCGAGCCGCTGCCGCGCGCGTATTTGCCCGAAGGTAAGTGACGTTCGCGTGCGCGAGCGGCAGCGCGACGGATTCGCCGTAGCTCGGAGCGCCATGCGGCATCGCCGGGGTCGGCGTTCGCGATCTGTGCGCCGATCGTTTGTGCCTGACGATAGGCGGCGCGTGCCCCGGTACGATCGCCTAGTGCGAGCAGTGCGTTGCCGAGCTCGAGGTGACCGAGCGCGGCATCGCGTCGAGCGAGCGCGTTGGTGCGGTCGCTTGCAAGAAGCTGCTCGTCGATCGCCAGGGCTTTACGGCTGTACGCCAGCGACTGCTTCGGCTGCCCTTTCATGACCAGGACCTTCGCGATCGCGTTGCTCGTGATCGCGACGTTGTGTTGCCAGCGCGCGTTATTTGGATCGCGCGCGGCCATCATCTCGGCGCGCGCGAGCGACGCACGAAATGCGACGAGTGCCTCGCTGCGCTTCGCTTGTCCAAGCAACAGATCGCCGATGGTGTGGTAACCCAGCACGACATTGCTTTGTGCCAGCGTATTGGTGTCGTCCTTGGCGGTGATCTGCTCATCGATGGCGAGCGCCAGCCGCGTCGCGATCAGCGCCGCGGGTACGTCATTGCGAAGCTGCGCGACCTGGGCCCCCAGGCTGTGCGTCATCGATCGCTCGATCTGATAGCCATCCGGGGTCTGTGCGACGAGGGCGTCGATGATGTCCAGCGCCGCGCGGTACGCGGCATCGGCGGTTTGATGATCACCCAACAGCGCGGCCAGCTCTCCCACCTGGGTATGGCCGTACCATTGATCGCGGCGATGCCTCGCGTTGGCGGAATCTCCGGCCACCAATTCACCGAACATCGTGAGCCCGTTGCGATATTCGGAGATCGCCTCGGCGAACGCACCTTGCGCGCGAAGCGCACTGGCAATTTGATAGTGCGCGGTCGCGAGGTTCCGTCGCCATGTCGTGTCGAGCGGATCGATGTCGACCAGTCGCGTGAGGATCGATGCCATCGAGCGAAAGTCGGCGAGCGCCCCCGTGACGTTGCCACCCACGAGCTCGATCGAGCCGACCCTGCCATGGAGCAACGCGAGGTTGTGTTTTCGGTCGAGGTTGGTCGGCTCCACCTCCAGCTGGGCGCTAGCGATGGCGATCGCGTCGCGATACTCGGCCATCGCACCAGCGGCGTCACCGCTCGCCTGCCGGATGTCGCCCGCATGGGTGTGAGCGTTGCTGAGCAGCTCTTTGAAGTCGCTATTCGTCGGATCCCTTGCGACGAGCGCGACCGCGCTGGCGATCGCGGCGCGCGATGCCGAGAGTGACGCCGGGAGGTTCCCTTGCTGGCGGAACGCCTCGACGAGCCGAACATTCGCGATGCTGAGCCCCCTCACGTATTCGGTGTTCGATCGATCCACGGCAGCGAGCTGCTCGAGAATCCCGCGACCGATGCGATAGCCATCGACGGCTCCCTGCAAGTCACCCTGGCTAAGCAGGACATTTGCCACCCGGAGGTGACTCGCCGCGAGCCGGTCCTGCCACATCCGGTTGAATGGCTCGGCAGCAGCAAGCTTTTGCGATCGGCTCAGCGCATCGCGAAAGGTCGCGAGCGCTGCTGTGGAATCGCCCTTGGTAGCCAGCACTTCGCCGAAGTTCAGTGCGGCTTGAACGCGCTTGCGCTCGCTATCTGGGTCGAGCTCGTTGGCGTGGCGCTGGTAATAGTTGTCCGCCTTCTCTGCGACCGACGCGAGCAGATCGAGCTTTCCGATCGGCTCGAGCTTGCGATGGAGGTCGCCGATCATGAAGTCCATCAGCTGCTCGGCTTCGGCCCGGCTGTCCTCCGCGATCAGGCGCTGGCGGTCGGCACGCGCTTGCTCTCGCACGATCTCGGCGACTCCCATCACGACGACCGCGCCGAGCACGACGACCGCGAACGCAGCAACGACGACCGCGACGCGATAGCGGCGTAGCCAGCGGCGCACCAGCTGCCACGATGTGTAGCGGTGAACGCCGACGAGCTGACCGCGCTGGAACCGCCGCAGATCATCGGCGAGCTGCTGGGCGGTGGGATAGCGATCGTCAGGGTTGCGCGCCATTGCCTTGCGAACGATCGCGAGCAGGTCGGGTGGGAGCCGCGCGATCACGTCATGTGGATCGCCATCGGAGGAGAATGGAGTCACGCCGGTGAGCACGTGGAACGCCGTGGCGCCGAGCGCGAACACGTCGGCGCGTTCGTCGATCGGCTCACCGCGTGCCTGTTCGGGCGGCATGTAGGCACGCGTCCCCATCACCTGGCCGTACAGCGTGAGCGCATCGCTGCTGCTGCGCCGGGGATCGGCGGCCGGCTCGGGTTCGCGGTCGTCGATCAGCTGTTTCGCCAGTCCCCAGTCGATCACGAGCGTCTCGCCGAACGACCCGAGCAAGATGTTTGCGGGCTTGATGTCGCGATGGACGATCCGGCGGCTATGCGCGAACGCGAGCGCATCGGCAACGGCGAGCAGGTTGGGGACGAGCGCCAGTCGATCATCGAGCTGCGGACTCTCCGCGATCACCTGATCCAGCGAGCGGCCATCGACGTGCTTCATCGCGTAGAACGGCTCGCCGTTGTCCCACCTGCCGACCTCGTAGATCGGCACGATCGAGGGATGCTGGAGCGCCGCGGTGATCCTCGCCTCGCGCTCGAACCGCACCTTGGCGGCGTCCTCGGCAAACAGCAGCTCCTTGATCGCGACCTCGCGACCAACGCGGCGATCCCGCGCGGTGATCACGCGACCCATGCCGCCGCGCGCTACTTCGCTGCCGATCTCGTACAGCCCACGGTCGACGAGCGGGAGCTCGGACAGGTCGCTGTCTTCCCTCGCGTGATCGCCCAGCACTGCGCGCCGGAGTATTGGGGTGGGCTGTGGGGCATGGGTGCGTCGAGCGCTGGCCGTTGATCACACACGGACACCATCGACCGGCGCGCGCTGGGCATGGCTGATCTCGGGGTGTTATCGGGACTCGTAGATCGTGCGTGACGGCAGTTCGAGCGCGGTCAAGAACCCGCCCTTGCCACATCCGGTGTCGAGCCCGACGCACGCCGGCCCGGCCCACAGGTCGAGCGGATCGGCGGGCGTGCAGGTCGAAAGATCGGGCGGCAACGTGTACGTCGCCGTGTGGCCGAACACGACCAGCTTGCCGCGATAGTTCTCGAAGAAGTCGGCGTCGCGCATCCACAGCAGCGATCGCTTGGGCTCCACGTGTGAAGGATGCGGGAACGCTCCGTCGCTACGCTTGATCCCGGCGTGTACATAGATCGCGTGCTCGTCCTCGTAGAAGTACGGAAGCGCACGCATCCACTCGATCACCTCGCGGGGAAAGAACCCCGCGGTCAGCATTCCAGCCAGCTCTTCGCGCGTCGGCGTTTCGTCCTCCGCAGGGACCGCTCCGCCCGCGAACGAGCGATAGCACTCGAGGCAGCCATTGCTGCGCGGGAGCACGAAGCCAGGCCAGCCACCGTCGACGACCTGCAGCCAGGCGTCTTCATGATTCCCCCGCAGCGCGATGACGTTCGCGCGGGTGGACGACGCAAGCCCCCGCACCCACTCGACCACGCCGGCAGAGTTGGGACCTCGGTCGATGTAGTCACCGAGGAACACCACGGTGTCGTCGGACGTCAGCGCGGGTAGACGTTTGAACACGCATTCCAACGCCGCGAGATCGCCATGGATATCGCCAACCGCGAAGGTTCGAGCCGTCACGCGGCGATCCTAGTGTAGGAAGCCGCCACGATCAGGGGTTCGGCTGTGGGTTCTAACAACGTTCGATACCAGGGTTTTGCCTACTTGCCGTGGCACGACTCGTGGAATGATGGGGCTGCATGATGTCTCGGCTCACTGTCCTTGGTTTCGTGCCGTTGTTCGCCGCTGCCAGCGCTGGAGCGCAAGCACCTGGCGAGATGCCGCCCGCTCCAGTGCCCGCTGCGCCGCAGGTCGTGGTCGCCGCGCCGCAGGTGCATCGCTGGTCGATCGCCGTCGGTGTCGGTGCGATGGGGCTGGCGCCCAAGCACGCGCCGGAGGCACAGGCCGATTTTTCGATCGCGGAGATCGCGATTCGCTATCTCGCCGGGACCAATTTCGAGATCGAGCTCGGAGCGTCTGGTGGCCGCCAGCAGCTCGAGGATGGCCGCGAGGGCGACCTCGCGATGGGCAGCGTCATGCTCGCGGCGCGCTATCACTTCCGTCCGCGCCAGACCTGGGATTGGTGGCTGATGGGTGGCCTCGGCGGGATGGTGGTCGCACCGCACCGATCGAGCGACGAGGAGCTCGATCGCGCGCAGCGTCCGGCCGGGGTGCTCGGCATCGGGATCGAGCGCCGGTTCAATCGCTTTGCGATCCACGCCGAGGCGCGGGCGATCGCGGCGGCCGAGACCGAGGCCGAGCGCGAGATGACGGTGCCGGTGTATGGCGACATGCAATCCGGCGCCTACTCCGGCGGCTCGATCAGCGTCGGCGTCTCGTACGCGTTCTGATTCCGAGCTCGTCGACGTTCGACCTGTCGACGCGAACGTCAACGTCAACGTCAACATAAACGCCACGTAAACGCCACGTAAACGCGACCGTCGACGTCGACATCGACGTAAGCGATCGTTCATCGGCTCGGTGGTAGCGCGCTGGAAGTGCTCGCCTGGTGGGGCACGCGGCCCGGGCTCCGGGGAGCTCCTCCGATCCGCTCGGCTTGACGGCCTACCTCGCTCTCGGCTGGAGCCAGCCGTCGCCGGGCCGCCGCGTGCCCGACGCGACCACGTGGGCTCCTCAGGACGGGAGCATGATGGTCTGATCCGGCGCAACGTCGCATGCCGCGTGGTGTGCGCGATGACCGCCCGTTGGTCGTGGTGCGGATCGTGGCGCGTCGACTGTGCTCGCTTGGACACCGAGCTTCTGTGCTTGTGATTCGCTACTTCACCGGCGTACACCGCGGTCATGTCGCACGCGTTCCGGATCGTCAACGTATTCACCCTCGACGATGATCGATTCTCCGGGAATCCGTTGTGCGTGTTCGAGGACGCGCGTGGGTTGAGCGACGCGCAGATGCAAGCGTTGGCAAGGCAGATGAATCTCTCGGAGACCACGTTCGTGTTGCCGAGTGACCGTGCCGACGCTCGCGTGAGAATCTTCACTCCAGGGTTCGAGATGCCGTTTGCCGGGCACCCGACCCTCGGCACGGCCTCGGTCGTCGCGCGAGATACATCCGCCGTGACGCTCGAGATGATCGCGGGAATCGTGCCAGTCACGGCGAGCGCGGGTGCATGGACGCTACGCACTGCAAGGCCGCCCACAACACGCAGAGTAGAAGCGACGCGGAGCGAGCTCGCCGCGATGGTCGGGGTTTCCGAGGGAGCGATCGCCGGGGAACCGCTGTGGGTCAACACGGGCGTCGAGCAGCTCGTGATTCCGTTGCGCTCCGCCGAGCTGGTGCGCGCGGCGCGACCGGTGCCCGAGCTGCTCACGCGGTGCGGCTATTCTGAGAGTCGTGACGAAGCGATGGCGTACGTATGGGCGCGTAGCGATCGCGAGTGGCAGGTGCGGTTCTTCTTCATGTCGAACGGAGCGCTGATCGAAGATCCAGCGACAGGTTCGGCCTGCGCGAACCTCGGCGGATGGCTGCTCGCCAATGATCAACCGCGACCATTCGAGGCCATCCTGTTACAAGGCGCAGCGGTCGGCCGCCCATCACGACTCGGTCTTCGCATCGGTGAAGACGGTGCCATCTACGTCACCGGCGCGGTGGTCGAGCTCGGCCGCGGCACTGTTGACCTCACGTGATCGATGGGTGTACGCGTTCGCTCGATAGCGCATGACGCACCAGCCGCCCCGAGCGCGGTCAGCGTCGTCGCCTTCGGATCCACGCAAATGCGATGAGCCCGAGCGCCACCGAGCTCGTCGCGCCGCTACGAGAGCTGCTGCAACAGCCACCACCACCATCAGCCTTGTCATCATCAGGATCGCCCGGAGTCCCGGGATCCTGCGGATCCGGCGTCGCATCGTGTGGCGGTGCCACTCCCGCGTCGGGCGGAGCATCGACCGGCGACACGTGCGTGCACGCCGGCATGTCGGCCTGGCCATGATCGATCTTGAAGATCCGATCACTATCGACATCCGACACCCACAAGCACGCGCCGTCATACGCCAGCCCCGTCGGGCCTGAGATCATCGGATTCACCGGAAGGCTCGCGATCACATCTCCCGTCGTCGGGTTGATGCGATGGATCTGCGCCGACGAGCCGACCACCCACAGCGAATCGCCGGCCCACACGTGGCCCAGCACGGTGACCTCGTTCACCGACGACGCCTGTGAGCTCTCCACCGATCCATCGCTGCTGTCGATCCGATAGATCGTCTTGTTCGTCATCTCGATCTCGTAGAGCTCGCCCGTCGTCGGATTCCGCGCGAGCCCGTAGGTGAAGCCCTGGGCCGCGAAGTCGTCCTTCTCCGCGCCCAGCTTGTCCAGCTTGCGCAGCGTCCGGAACGTATCCACCACGAACATCTCGTCGTCCGCAAAGGCGATGCCCGAGAATCCCTGGCCCATCGGCATCGCGAAGCTCGAGACCACGAACCCGGTATCAGGATCTAGCTCGTAGACCTTGTTATCGCCGCCCTGGCCGCCTTGCTTCTGATTTGCAACCCACAGGTGGTTGTCGCTCGACCAGCCCAGACCGTACGCGCCAAAGCCCGGGCCCGGAATGTCATGAACGATGTCACCGGGAGCTGCGACGGCGAGCGACGGAACGACCAGCACGAGTGCGACGCGATACAGCTTCATGACGGTGCGACGATACGATGTCGCGCCCGACGCCCGCCGATAACATGCTTGCATCGCCTATCCGACGAAGCAGGCGTGTTAGCACCGCGGTCATGGTGTCCAACATGTCTCGCCGATGTGTCATGGGCTTGGCGATCGCGCTGGTCGGCTGTGGTCAGCGTACGCAGCCGGCGTCGCCCGCACCGCCCGCGACGATCTCCGCACCCGGCTCGGACACGCCCGCGACGGCTCCACCAGTGCGACCGGTGCGGCTGCCGAGGCTGTTCTTGCCCACCGGCTACGCCGCTCGGCTCGCGATCGATCCGGCGGATGACGGATTCTCGGGATCGATCGCGATCACCGGGGTGATCGACAAGCCGACCTCGGTGATCTGGCTGCACGGGCGCGAGCTCGAGGTGAAGCGTGCCGTCGCTACCCACGATGGGACGGAGATCGCGCTCACCGTCACCCCGCGCGGCGAGGACACGCTCGAGCTGACCGCCGCGTCTCCGCTGCCGGCCGGGACCTCGATCGTCTCGATCGACTACACGGCGAAGCTCGATGTGATCAACACCACCGGTGCGTTCAAGCAGGTCGTGCAAGGAGCCTCGTACGTCTACACCCAGCTCGAGGCGCTGTACGCGCGTCGTGTGTTCCCGTGCCTCGACGAGCCCGACAACAAGGTGCCGTGGAAGCTCACGCTCGACGTGCCGAGCAAGTTGGTGGCCGTCTCCAACGCACCGGTTGTGGCGGAGAAGCCGCTGGCAGGTGGCAACAAGCGCGTCGAGTTCGCCGAGACCAAGCCGCTCCCCACGTATCTGGTGGCGTTTGGCATCGGGCCGTTCGAGATCGTCGAGGCCGGGAAGACCAAATACGGCACGCCGATCCGGATCATCACGCTCGCCAGGCGCGCGGCCGACGCAACCTGGGCCGTCCAGACCACGCCACGGATCACCGAGCTCGTCGAAGATTTCTTCGGAGTGCCGTACCCGTATCAGAAGCTCGACATGCTCACGATCCCGCTGACCGCGGGGTTCACCGCGATGGAGAACGCGGGTCTCATCACCTGCTCCGAGTCCGCGATGCTGATGGACCCGCGGACCGCATCGAAGCAACGCCAGCTGGACTGGGTGCGCACCGCGGCGCACGAGATCGCTCATCAGTGGTTCGGCAACCTGGTCACGATGAAGTTCTGGGACGACATCTGGCTCAACGAGGGGTTCGCGACCTGGCTCGAGGTCAAGGTGACGGCGAAGCTCGAGCCATCGTGGCGACACGAGCTGTCGGCGCTCGATCTGCGCACCAGCGCACTGACCGCCGACGCGCTGGTGACCGCGCGCCAGGTGCGCCAACCGATCCGCACGGCCGACGACATCCTCAACGTGTTCGACAGCATCACCTACGACAAGGGGGCGAGCCTGCTCGCGATGTTCGAGCAGCACCTCGGCACGGACGTGTTCCAGCGCGGGGTACGCGAGTACCTCAGATCGCGCGAATGGGGCAATGCGACCTCGGCAGACTTCGTCGCGGCGCTGAGCAAGGCGGCAGGACGCGATGTCGGGCCCGCGTTCTCGAGCTTTCTCGATCAACCCGGTGCGCCCCAGATCGTGGCGACGCTGGCGTGCGATGGTGCACCACGCGTCGTGCTGAGCCAGCAGCGCTACGTGCCACCCGGTGCAGCGCAACCGGCGGCGGGCAAGCCGTGGATCGTCCCGGTGTGTGTGGCGTACGACCGTGAGGGTACGCGCGGCGAGGACTGCACCCTCCTCGAGGACACCACCGGCATGATCGCGCTGCACGCCAAGGCGTGTCCGCGGTGGGTGATGCCGAACCTCGACGGTCGCGGCTATTACCGCAGCGTGCTCACGCAGCCACAGCTGATCGCGCTGCGCGATGAAGCGTGGCCGTCGCTATCGGGGACCGAGCGCCGCGCGCTGTACCTCGACATCAAGGCGCAAGTGACGGCAGGCAAGCTGCCGCTCATGCTCGCGCTCTCGTTCGTACCCAAGCTGCTCGCGAGCGGCGACCGATTTCAGATCACCGCAGCGGTCGAGTTGGCATCGGAGCTCGATCCGCTGGTGCCCAGCGAGCTGCGGCCTCGCTACGCGTACTGGATGCGCCAGACGTTCGGACCCGGGGCGCGCAAGGCAGGCTTGACTCCGAGTGCCAAGGACAACCTCGACACCGAGCTCACTCGTCACGATCTGATCGCGGCGGTCGCGGTGATCGGACGCGATCCGCAGCTGGTGCAGGAGGCGATCCGCTTGGCCACCGGGAGCTGGCGTACGCTGCCCGACTCGATCCGGATGCTGGTGCTGATGATCGCGGTCGACGCGCGCGCGGATGTGTTCGATCGGATCGCCCGCGAGGTGAAGTCCGAGCCCGATCGCGTGCGACGCGGAGAGATGTACTGGGCACTGGGATCGGTCAACGATCCCGTGAGCCTCCGCAAGGCGCTGACGCTGCTGATCGATCCCAAGCTCGATCTCCGCGAGGCGTCGAGGATGTTGTGGGCGGTCGAGCATGATCGGACCGCGGAAGCGGCACAGAGCTTCTTCCGCAGCAACGACAAGGCGATCCTCGAGCGGCTACCCCGCGAGGAGACCGCCGGCTCGGTGTACGAGCTCAGCAGGTTGTTTGCGAGGACCTGTCGAGCCGACCACCGCGCCGAGGTGGCCGAGTACATGACCAGAACCTTCGGCTCGCTGCCCGGCGGTACGCGCGTGGTGAGGGAGCAGCTCGAGGCGATGGATCAGTGCATTGCCAGGCGGACCCAGCTCGAACCCGAGCTTCGCGGCTGGCTGAGCGGCATCAAGTTGCCCAAGTAGGCCTGATCCGCGGATCCGCGGCTCGCGGCCGGCGCGGCGGGGTCCGCTGTAACCAAATTCGATCGAGCCGCCACAGTGCTGGCATCAGTCGAGTCGGCGCATCCCCTCTGGTGCCGCCGGGCTCGCAAAGGACCGCCATGCCACGCCTGGCTTGCTCGATCATTGCGCTCTGCGCCGGCGCCGCTCCGGTGGCCCACGCTCAACCTGCGGGCGACTTTCCGCTCGATGGGTTTCGCCCGGCGATCGATTCCCGCGGGTTCTTCACCGTGAATGGCTCCGATACGCTGGGTCACGGCGAGCTGTCCTTCGGGCTGGGATCGCTGGCGTGGGGCCGGCGGCTGCTCGCGTTCGACGCGGGGGGCGCGAGCTATTCTGTCGACGATGTGGTCACCGCGACGCTGATCGCGGCCGTTGGGCTCGAGCTTGGGCCGGCCAAGCTCGAGCTCGGCGCATCGCTACCGCTGGCGATCCTCAGCGGCGATCGCGGACCGGACGACGCAGGTGCGCTCGATGACCCCAACGACGATCGCCGCTACCAGCTCGATGGCCAGGGCCTCGGCAACCTCGCGTTGCATGTGAAGGCGCGGCTGCTTGCAGGGGCCGTTGGTGTCGGAGCGATCGCAAGCGTTTACCTCCCCACCACGAACCCCGCGCAACGGTTTCTCGGAGAGCGCTCGATCACGCCACAGCTGCTCGGCGTGGTCGACCGCGCGTTCGGCGCACGGCGCAGGCTCCGGATCGGGATCAACGGTGGAATCCGATTGCGCTCCGCGACGTCGTTCACCGATGCAGGCTTCGATGGTGCACCGCCGACCGGCATGACCGTCGCGGCGGCGGCGGAGCTTCCGCTCGGGTTCGGCCTCTCCTACGCGATCGCGCCGCAGCGATTCGAGCTGGTTGGCGAGGTGTTCGGTGCGTTGCCCATCGGGGTGCACGAGCGCTACCAACCACTCGAGGCGCTGGCAGGCGTGAAGCTGTATCTCGCCCGAAATTCATTCCTGTCGCTCGGCGCAGGCCGCGGGCTGATGCCGGGGAACGCCAGCAATCCTGATGCGCGCGTGTTCATCGGCATCGTGTTCGAGCCTCGCCCGGGCGCTCGCGACGGCGAGCAGATCGAGCGCGACGAGCCGGATCGTTCGGAGCGCACGCGTGTTGCAGAGCTGAACGACCGCGACGGTGACCAGCTCGTCGACGAGGTCGATCGCTGCCCCGATGAACCAGAAGACTTCGACCAGTTCGAGGACGCCGATGGCTGTCCAGATCTCGACAACGATCATGACAAGCTGCTCGATGTCGATGACCTGTGTCCCAACGACCCCGAGGATCAGGACGGCTTCGAGGACGAGGACGGCTGTCCGGACCTCGACAACGACAAGGATCGAATCGTCGATACGCTCGATCGCTGCCCGAACGACAAGGAGGTCTACAACAACGTCGATGACGGCGACGGCTGTCCCGATACCGGCGTGGTGATCGAGACCGAGACCACGCTCGATCCGCTGCGGCCGATCAACTTCGAGTACAACAAGGACGTCATCAAGCCCGACTCGTATTACATCCTCGACGCCGTGATCGCGATGTTGCAGGGCAACCCGGATATCCTTCGGCTCGAGGTCGCCGGCCATACCGACGAGCGCGGGGACGATGCGTACAACCTCGATCTGTCGAATCGCCGCGCCGCTGCCGTCGTCGAGTACTTGACCACGCATGGCTCCAAGCTCGATCCGAGGCCGATCGATCCGAAGCGGCTCGAGTCGTGGGGCTACGGCGAGACCCGGCCGATCGATCGCTCGAGCGGACCCAAGGCGTGGGCGAAGAATCGTCGCGTCGAGTTCCTGATCCTCAAGCGGGCGCCGTGATCGAGCTCGGCGATCGCCCCTGTGGACCTTGACCTCGACGGGGCGAGGTCGACGTGCACGATGAGGTCGACGTTCGCGTCGAGGTCGATTTCCCGACGACGTCGGACGGGATGTTCGGCGCTCCTCGGCCGCTCACCCCGAGACGGTCACCTTCTTCACGCCCTTCGCGGTCAGCACGGCCGCCGTACGTTGGCGCAGATCACCTTGCAGCACGATCGCGACTCCATCGACGGCACCGCCGCAGCCGAGCGCCTGCTTGAGCTCACGGCACCAGCGCTCGAGCTCGGCGGTTGCGAGCTCGAGCTTCTCGACGATCGTGACCTCCTTGCCACCCCGGCCCTTGCGCTCGAGCCGGACCACGGCCCGCGCGGGCCCACGCGCCGGTCCCTCCACCGGCTTCGATACCGGCACCGGTTGGTCGGGCAGCGAGCCGCGCAACGCCTCCAGCACCGCAAACGGCGAGCCGGGTGGTTTGGCCTTGGTCATGCCTCGTTAATAGCAAACCAGTCCGTGAGACGACCATGGGATCAGCCCTGCAGGGATGGCGCTCACGGTCTGCTCCTGGCTGCCTCGATAGATCCGCAGCCCCGCGCCGTCGGCGTTCGTGTCGCTCACGACGAGCTCTCCGGTCGGACACGCCGCGAGATCGCCGATCACCTGACTCTCGGGCGTCAGCGTCTGGGTCCACAGGGTGTGCGACGTCAGGTCATAGGTCTGCATGCTCGCGTGAACGAAGTCAGGCGCTGGCACCGCCATTCGCAGCAGCACTGCGCCCGGGACCAGCTGTGGCACGACTCGATTGGCGAACCCACCGAGCGCGGCGTTCTCGATCACGCAGCCGCCGCTGGCGGGCTCTGCTCCTGTCGCGATCCGCTCGACGCACCCGCTACCATCCGCGAAGGAAACCGTCGGGATCAACAGATCGCCAGCGTACGGCGATTCCGCCGGGAGCTGCTCGAACACGCCGAACGGGTTCACCGTGGCCATCGTGATCGTGTGCTCGATCGCGTGGGTCGCGGGGTCGACGACGTAGACCTTGCCATTGCCGCGCGGCGGCAAGAACTGCTGCGTGTCATCGAGCAGCTCGCAGGCCACGTACAGCTTGGCGCTCGCGAGATGGATCGAATTGCAGTTCGGCTTGCCGTCGGGATCATCGGCGCTCAGGTCGATCTCGGTGGTCGCACCCGAACCGCGCGTCAGCTCGAGCACGCCCTTGGTCCCGAACGCGGCGACGAACAGCTTGTCATCGACGGCGGCCACGTCCTGCGGATTGGAGCTCGCACCCGTGCCGAGTTGCTCCACCAGCTGAAACGTCTGGGCGTCGAGGATCGTGATGTTGTTGCCGTCCGCGCGATTGACGACGAACAGCTCGCTGCCGATTCGCCTCACGATCGGGTCGCTCCCGATGCTCTGCGCCGGTGCCACGTTGCTGGTCATCGTCTGGGTCTCGACGTCGAGGGCCGACAGCACGCCCGGATGGCCCGGATTGAAGTCACCTGCGACCACCACCGCGCGCGTCGTCACCGACATCGCGTCAGGATTGCCTTGATAGTCGATCGAGGCATCGGGCGTGGTGTAGACCGGCTTGTAGTCACACGCGGCGAGCAAGGTCAGGATCAGGATGGTTCTCATGGTGGCTCCGAGTCAGTAGGACCATTCGAGCGAGATGTAGTAGCTGCGGCCGGGCAGCGGATACCCGGCGACGTCGGCGAGCGCCGCTGGTGCGGCGGTGAACGTTGGAGACGGCGGCGGATCGAGCGGCAGCCTGGTGATCCGGAGGTTGGTGAGGTTTGCGACCGATACGGCCAGCGCGGTGCCCCAGCCGAGCTCGCAGCGCGCACCCGCACCGACGATCGCGCGACCGGGAACCCGACCCAGGCTCGCTGGATCGAGGAAGCTGTGCGACTGCCAGCTGAGATCGACCCACACCGACGCGGTTCGGCGAGCGATCGTGCGAGCGACGTCGCCGCGTGCGTACAGCTGATGCGCGGGCGCTCGCGGCACCGGCTTGCCGTCGACGCTGACGTCGTTCGAGATCTGCTCGGTGACCAGCCGGGTGTAGCTCGTGGTCAGGCTCACGGTGCGAGCCAGCCGCGCCGAGGCGACCAGCTCGGCGCCGTAGGCCTGGGTGTCGCCGATGTTTGCGGCGCGCGCGACGAAGCCTGCCGTCGAGATCAGCGCGATCGCGTCGTTGGCCCGATTGCCGAAAACATCCGCTTGGACCAGCACCTGATCGATGGCGCCGATCGCCTTGCGGGGTGCCCACACCACGCCGAGCTCGCTCGATGGCCCACGCTCCGGTCGCAGATCGGGTGAGCCGATCACATAGCCGCGGTTGCCGAATACCTCGAGCAGCGTCGGCAGGCGGACGTACCAGCCAGCGCTGCCCTTGAGCGCCGCGTCGTCACCGATGGCCACGCGCATCGACAATCGCGGGCTAGGCACCACGTCCCAGCGGGCTGGTATCTGATCGAGCGCGTTCGGTCCGCTGGTCATCGGCGTCGGTGCCGAGCGCACCGCATCCAGCCGGGTGGCGGGCGTGATCGCGACACTCGGCGACACCGCGATGTCGAACGCGGCGAGCACGGAGCCACCGATCCGGGTTCCGGACAGCCGCGGCTGCGCGCCGCGTGCGTCGCGGTCGACGAACCGATCGCCACGCATCTCCACCCCGGTCGCGAGGCGGTGCGAACCCAGGGGGAGCTTCCACGTGGACGACGCGCCTCCAGAGACCGTCAGGTACTTGCGATCCGCGGCGCCGAGCCCGAGCTCGCCCATCGGATCGCGCATCCGCTGGCGCTCGACCAGCACGTAGCCGAGCTGGCTGGCGATCGCGGACCCGACCGCGATGTCGATCCGCCCGTCTGCGACGACGTCGAGGGTGGTGAGCTCGGCGTCTAGCGCCGGTTGCGCGACACTGCCGGGAAGGCCCTGGCGCTTCCACAGCGCACGCGCTCCACCGACGAGGTCGCGGTCCGTCGAGCCAAGGCGGACTGCACCATCGACCTGGCGAAACCCATTGTTGCGTCGGACCTGGAACTGATCGTCGTTGGGGTTGAGCGCCGTGCTGTTGTCATCGAAGAACGAGTAGTCGCCGGCGGCGGCTTGATAACCCGCCGTGATCGACGATGCATACCCGGGATGGTCGTCGCCGTAGCGCGCGCGGACATGATGGGCCCCGTACGATCCCGCCCCGGCAGACGTGGACAGCCGCTCGCCGCGTTCGCTGCGACCGAGCCGGGTCACCATGTTGAGCGCACCGCCGACGCCGGCGCCGCCGAGCTCGACGGGTACGCTACCGCGGTACAGCTCGACCTCGCTGAACGACCCGAGCGAGAGCCGTCCGAGATCCGCGGTCACCGCCGCGATTCGCGCGAGCGGCACGCCGTCGATCAGGACCGCGGTGTGTCCGGGCGATGCGCCACGCACGTTGATCGATTGAAACGCCCCCAGCCCGCCAAGGCTCTTGGTCTGGACGCCGGCGGTGGTTGCGACGGCATCGGCGATCGACGCGGTTGCGGGACGGTCGTCGGGACGAACCACGGTGACGAAGGGGGCGTCGGCGAGGGCGCGCTCGCGATCGTCGGCCGCTTCGTCGGGCGCCCGATCGATGACCACGATGGTTTCACCATCGAGCTCGACATCCGGATCGGCAGTCGCACGCGCGGGGGTCACGAGCAGCGCGCTCGCGAGGATCGCGTGCACGCAACGCGCTGATCTAGATGCTGGGATCTGCATGGCCACCCCACGTGACGCGGGATGACGGCGCGACGACGCGTCCTTCACACCCGAAGTGCCAACGGAGAGGTGTCCTGACTCCCGGATCGTCCTAGCAGCGCCTTCCCAGTTGCCCAGTGGCTGACAGCTTGCGCTGTGCTGCGTCGTCCCCGGTTACAGTAGCGGGGGCTGTGCCGGAGTTGGACCGGCTTCCCTGCTTCCGTCGGAGCTGTCGTCTAGCGTTTGTTCGATCGTGCCTCCGGGCCGGGTTCGTCCCACAGAACACACCATTGGCGCAAGATCGATTCTAGGGCGTAACGATATCTCCGCGCATTCCACCCAGCGCGGCGAGCAGGTCGGCCTTGTCCTGCTCGGCCACGTTGAACTTGTCGAGCGACTTCACGAGATCCTCGACCATCGCGTCGAAGTGCTCGTTCTTGACGCCCATGCCGGTATGGGTCTCCTTCATGGTCTTGCCGGTGTACTTGCACGGGCCGCCGGACGCCTCGCAGATCTGATCGACGAGCTTGGCCTTCAGGTTGGCCACGTCGGCGTTCGCGAAGAACGAGTTGATGCGAGCGTCGGCGACCACGTTGGCGATGAAGTCGTCGACCACTGCGGTGATCGCATCCTTGCCGCCGAGCCGGTCGTAGAGCGTGGCGGTGGCCGCGGCGGAGCCGGCCTGGTCGTCGCCGCCGCCAGCGGCCTCGGTCTTTGCCTTGCCGCCACATGCGGCCAGGCCCACGCCAATTACCGCGGCCAACAGGATCGCTTTCCAAGAACCACTGATCTGCATCGCTGTCCCTCCACGTGCGTCGCAGGGACGCCCTGCGCACGATCACCTATCTGGTACCAGAGCTTGGCGCTCGGATGATCGGTGCATGCCGAAAAGTTCGAAGCGCGCTACTTGACCGAGCGCTCCGCGGCCACACTCTTGCCGTCATGGCTGACGACCTCGCGAACAAACATTTCATCGTGACTGGGGCGAACACCGGGATCGGTAAGGTCACTGCGCTCGAGCTCGCTCGTCGCGGTGCTCATGTGATCCTTGCGTGTCGCTCGATGGACAAGGCCCGCGCCGCCGTTGACGAGATCAATCGCGCGATCGGCGCCGAACGCGCGGAGCCTATCCAGCTAGACCTCAGCGATCTGGCGTCGGTAAAACAATCCGCCGAGGCGATCCTGGCCATGAACATTCCGATCCACGGGTTGATCAACAACGCCGGCGTGGCCGCCCGGCGCGGCAAGCAAACGCGCCAGGGATTCGAGGCGACGTTCGGGACCAACCACCTGGGCCACTATCTGTTCACGCGGCTGTTGCTCGATCGGATCAAGCAGAGTTCGCCGTCGCGGATCGTCAACGTTGCAAGCGATGCGCACTTCCGCGCAAAGGGGATCGACTGGGATGTGTTGCAGAAGCCAACCCAGACGGTCATCGGCATGTACGAGTACTCGATGTCCAAGCTGTCGAACGTGCTGTTCACCAAGGAGCTCGCACGCAGGCTCGAAGGTTCAGGCGTGACGACCTACGCGGTCCACCCGGGGGTCGTTGCGAGCGATATGTGGCGGCGCATTCCACAGCCCGCGCGATGGCTGATGAAGAAGTTCATGATCACGCCCGAGGAGGGTGCCAAGGCCAGCCTGGTCTGCGCGACGGCACCCGAGCTGGCGTCGCAGTCCGGCAGGTTCTACGACGTCGGCGGGAACGAGCGCGCGCCCAATCGGATCGCCGACGACACCGAGCTCGCCGCGAAGCTATGGACCAAGAGCGCCGAGTGGACCGGCCTTCCAGCGGAATGAGCGACGTCGTGGAGACTTCGCCACGTCATCGAATCGTTGACAGCCGAACGGTCGCCGGTCGGTAGTTATGCGCCGCACCGTGGTTACACGGCGCGGCTATCAGCGCTCCACCCAGTACATGTCGCATACCGATCCGCATGGTCCTGAGCGGCGCGACGGATGGATCGCGGTGCCGCGCGTCGCCTTCGAGCTGGTCGTGAGCTCAGGTTCAGGATGTCGCTAGAAGCGGTCTACCCGACGCCGTTCGAGGCAACGTTGCTGCTCGGAGTGGGTCTGGCGCTCTGATCCGCGTTGCCTTGAGGTACGGTCCGCCCGTGGCCAAGACCCAGCGAGCCAAGCCAGCAGCCAAGCGTGCGAAGACAACCGCGGCGAAGTCGGTCGTCGCGGCGAAGCGGGGCAAGCCGACCAAGCCGTCCGCCGGTGCGGTTACCAAGCCGGTCGTCGCGGCGAAGCGGGGCAAGCCGATCAAGCCGTCCGCCGGTGCGGTTACCAAGCCGGTCGTCGCGGCGAAGCGGGGCAAGCCGATCAAGCCGTCCGCCGGTGCGGTTACCAAGCCGGTCGTCGCGGCGAAGCGGGGCAAGCCGACCAAGCCGTCGATCGCCTTGCCGCCGCCGCCGCCACCGCCGCCGCCGCAACGCGATGAGCTGCCCGCACCGCGGGATGTCGGTCGGCTGCTGCGCTACGGCGAGCGGTTCGGGCCGCACAAGATCGATGTGAGGATGCTGCCGCTTCAGTTGCCGAGCACGGGGCACATCGCGGTGTTCGATCCCGCTGTGCCCAAGAGCTGGCGCGTTCTCGAGCGGCCGGTCGGTGCGGGACGCTTCGGCGTGATGTTGAGCATCGCGCGCACCGGTGACCGCGAGCGCCTGGCAGCGGTGGTGATCCATCTCGGGCGTCAGTCGATTGCGCGGTGGACGGTCGCGCACTATCAAGGTCAGAAGCGCCCGAGGTCCGAAGATCAGATCCCTCGTGTCCCGATCACTTCCGGCGTGCTTGGCCTGCTCGATGCGGCGGGAGGCTCACCGGGCGCGGTGGTCGTCGCGGGCTCCGATGGGATTGCTCCGGTCGAGGTGCCGCTCACCGATGGCCGGCGCGCGCTCGCGTTCGCCAGCGGCAATGGCGAGCTCGCTGCGTACTGGGCCATCGATGACACCGACAAGCCGGTTTGCTTGGTGATCGACTTCGACGCATTCACCGCGAAAGAATGGAAGGCAAAGCCTACCTGATCGTTCCGCCCAGCGACTTGATCGCGGCTTCGGCATCGGACTTGAGACATGCGTTGGTGTTGTCCTGGCCGATACCGAGCACGCCGCCGCGCATCCGATAGCGTGCCGTGCGGAGCGGCTGGATGGCGCGCTTGTCGCGCAGCCTGACCAGCGCGCCGATCGCCTCCTTGCGGTCCTCGCAGGTCTTGCCGCTCTGCAGATCGTGGACCGCGGCCTTGAACGCGACGTCGGGATCGATCGCCACCGGCAGCGCCGCGGTCTTCTTCGTCGATCTCGATCCGGAACGGGCGACCAGCGCGATGACCACGATCGCGAGCGCCACGAGCCCAAACAGGACCGGCCATCGCCGCTGCGGGCGATGCACTGCCGCGACGGAGGTCGTCACAACCGGCATCGAGCCCGGCATCGGCGTCACCCCAGGCATCGGCGTCATGCCCGCCGGCATCGAGCCCGGCGGCGGCGTCATCCCAGGCATCGGCGTCATGCCCGCCGGCATCGAGCCCGGCGGCGGCGTCATCCCAGGCATCGGCGTCATCCCGGGCACCGGCGCGATCGTCATCGAAGGCGAGGCGGTCGCAGTGGCGATGGCATCGGAGCTCAGACCCGCGAGCGATCCGGGCACGGGCGTCATCGTCGGGATGGGCGACTCGAATGCGCCGAGCTCGGTGGTCGGCATCGTCCCGAGTAGGTCGGGCGATGTCGACGGGTGTTGCCCCGAGCCGCGGGTCATCTGCAGCTCGCCGAGCACGCCCTCGAGCAGGGCCAGGTATTCGATGGCCGAGCCGATGCGCTGCGCGGCCTGTTTGGTCAACCCTCGCTGGATGACGGTTTCGAGCGCTGGTGGTACCGCGAGCTCGGGAGCCAGCTCTGCGATGGTCGCCGGCGTTCTCGACACGTGTGCACCGAGCATCGCCAGCGGATCCAGACCGTGGAACGGGGTCCGACCCGTGATCATCTCGAACAACACGATGGTTGCCGAATACAGGTCCGATGCCGGCGTGATCGCACCGCCCACGGCCTGTTCGGGCGACAGGTACGCCGGCGTGCCGACGGTGAGCCCCGCGCGCGTCGCCGCAGGATCATCGGCGTTACCCGCATAGAGCTTGGCGATCCCGAAGTCGAGGATCTTCACGACGAGCTCGCCGTCCTTGCGCGCGAGGAAGATGTTGTCGGGTTTGATGTCGCGATGCACGACGCCGCGCTCGTGTGCGTGATGCAGGCCAGCGAGCACACCACGCAGGATGGTCACCGCCTCCGGCCACATGATGCGCTTGTCGCGCTCGAGCCGGTCGCCGACGGACTCGCCGTCGAGCGCCTCCATCACGAGGTAACACGGGCCATCATCGATCACCCCGAAGTCGCTGACGCCGACGATGTTGGGGTGATCGAGCCGACCTGAGGCGAGCGCCTCGCGCTGAAACCGCTGCGCTGCCTCGCGGTTGCGATTGAGGTCGGCGTGGAGCACCTTGATCGCGACCTGTCGCCCGATCCCGGTGTGCTCGCCGCGATATACCCGTCCCATCCCGCCGCTGCCGAGCAGCGCGTCGATCCGGTACCGCCCATCGAGGATGCTTCCGACCGACAGATCGCCGGCATCCGGAGGAGGCGAGGGGGACACCGACATACCGGACCCCAAATTTACCCTGAAAATGCCGCCGGACGCCTCGCGATCGCGCGCGGTCAGCGCCGCTTCGACTTGTGCTTGCCAGCGAGCGGCCTTGGTGGCAGGCCGGTGTGTTGCGTCAGCGCGATGCCCGGCTGGATCCGAGCGCGGCCGCGCGGCGACGAATGCGCCGTGCCAGCGGGTTGCCACGATGGCACGAGATGGTGCTTGCCGCCGCCGATCAGATCTGCGCGTCCCATCCGGCGCAGCGCCTCACGCAACATCGGCCAGTTCTCGGGGTCGTGGTAGCGCAGGAACGCCTTGTGAAGCCGTCGCTGGCGCAGCCCCTTGACGACGTGCACGCGATCGAGCGCCTTGAGCGAGCGCAGCGGGTTGTAGCCGGTGTGGTACATCGCGGTCGCGCTCGCCATCGGCGACGGCAAGAACGCCTGAACCTGATCGGGCCTGAACCCGTTGCGCTTGAGCCACAGCGCCAGGTTCAGCATGTCCTCGTCGGTGGTTCCCGGATGTGCGGCGATGAAGTACGGGATCAGATACTGCTCCTTGCCCGCCTCGTGGGAGTAGCGGTCGAACAGCTCCTTGAACCGATCGTAGGCACCGATGCCCGGCTTCATCATGTGGGTGAGTGGACCATCTTCGGTGTGCTCGGGCGCGATCTTCAGATAGCCGCCGGTATGGTGTTGCGCGAGCTCGCGGATCCACTCCGGCGAGCGAACCGCGAGGTCGTAGCGCACGCCCGACGCGATGAAGATCCGCTTGATCCCGGGAATCGCGCGCGCCTTGCGATAGAGGGCGACGAGTGGACCGTGATCGGTGCCGAGGTTGTCGCAGATGTCCGGGTACACGCACGATGGTTTGCGGCACGCGGCTTCGATCTCGCGGCTCTTGCACGCCATGCGGTACATGTTGGCGGTTGGACCGCCGAGGTCGCTGATGTTGCCGGTGAATCCCGGCGTCCGATCGCGAATCTGTTCGATCTCACCCAGGATCGACTTCTCGGATCGACTCTGAATGACCCGGCCCTCGTGCTCGGTGATCGAGCAGAAGCTGCATCCGCCGAAGCAGCCGCGCAGGATCGTCACCGAGAACTTGATCATCTCGTAGGCCGGCAGCTTGGTCGGCTGATGGCGCGGATGCGGCAACCGCGAGAACGGCAGCTCGTACAGTGCGTCCATCTCCGCGGTGGTCAGTGGCTGCGGCGGAGGGTTGATCCACACGTCGGTTTGGCCGTGGCGCTGCACCAGCGCACGCGCGTTCCCGGGATTGGCCTCGAGGTGAAGGATCCGCGATGCGTGTGCGTACAGCACCGGATCGGACGCCACCTGCTCGAAGCTCGGCATCCGGATCACCTGACGCGAGCGATCGACCCTGCGCGGCCGGAGCGGGATCAGCTCGCTCGAGGGTGCGGCCCCGGTTGCACATGCGGCGTCCTTGCGCTGTTCCTCCAGCGCGTACGGATCTGGCAACGGATCGACGCGGCCGGGGCGATCGAGCGAGGTCGAGTCGAGCTCGCTGAAGCCGGCGAGCACACCGGTGAACGCGGTGCCGCGCAGATCCCGGATCTCGGTGATCGGCGTGCCGGCGGCCAGCCGATGAGCGAGCTCGACGATCGCGCGCTCGGCATTTCCGAAGATCAGCAGGTCCGCATGGGCGTCGAACAGCACCGACCGGCGAACTTGATCCGACCAGTAGTCGTAGTGCGCGATGCGCCGCAGGCTCGCTTCGATGCCGCCGATCACCACGGGCACATCGCCGAACGCTTCGCGACAGCGCTGCGAGTAGACGATCACCGAGCGATCCGGGCGAAGCCCTGCAGCGCCATCGGGCGAATACGCATCGTCTCGACGGATCTTGCGGTCGCTGGTGTAGCGATTGACCATCGAGTCCATGTTGCCGGCGGTGACCCCCCAGAACAGATTCGGTCGCCCGAGCGCCCGGAACGGCTCGGCGCTGCGCCAGTCGGGCTGGTCGAGGATCCCGACACGGAACCCATGCGACTCGAGCAGCCGGCCGATCAGCGCCATCCCGAAGCTCGGATGATCGATGTATGCGTCGCCGGTGACGAGGATGATGTCGCAGCTATCCCAGCCGAGCTCATCCATCTCTTCACGCGAGGTCGGCAGAAATGGGGCCACGCCGAATCGATGCGCCCAGTACGGGCGATACGAGAACAGGGCGCGCGCGGGAGCTACCACGGGGCCAACCGATAGCACGCTGCGCCCAAACCCCCGAACATTTCATTCGCGCGGTCCATATCACCGAAACCATTGCTGTCTATCGCGCCGCGCCGTACCGTGCTCGCGTGACGAGCTACTTGTATCTCCACGGCTTCGCTTCGGGTCCACGGTCGACCAAAGGCCTGGCGTTCGCGGAGCATTTTGCCGTGCGCGGCGTCGCGATCGATCGACTCGACCTTCGCGTCCCGTCGTTCGAACATCTGCGCTTGTCCGCGATGATCGATACCGCGGCGGCCGCGATCCGTGGCGATCGCGCCGTGGTGTTTGGGAGCTCGCTCGGCGGGTTGGTCGCGGCCCGGCTCGCCGAACGCGATCGCCGGGTCATCGCGCTGGTCTTGATGGCGCCGGCGTTCCGCCTCGTCGAGCGGTGGCAACAGCTGCTCGGCACCGAGTGGGACGCATGGGCAGCGAGCGGCTGGCGAGAGGTCCACGATTACACCGCCAACCAGCCGGCGCGGATCGACTTTGGGTTCGTCGAAGACGTGCGCGCGATCGATCGCGGTTTACCCGCGCTCGAGGTCCCGACGCTGATTCTCCACGGCAGGCACGATGAGGTCGTTCCGATCGAAACGTCACGCGAGCTCGCGCGCGCCCGTCCGAACGTCACCTTGATCGAGCTCGATGACGGTCACGAGCTGATCGCGTCGCTGCCGCGACTACTCGACGAGGCGGAGCCGTTCGTCGCAGCGCACGCGTGACTCAATCGCGGTCGTCGTCATCGTCGTCGTCGTCGTCGTCCTCGGCGCCATCGTCGAACCTGAACACGAACCGATCGAGGCCCTGTTCAGCGGGCACGACAACCGCGACTCCAGTGCAATCGCCACCGTCACAATCGGTATCGCAATGGGCGCCCGGCGCGCACGCCTGACGGCAAGCGCCGCCGTCGCATTCGAGCTCGCAGCTCGCGCCGTTGTCACACGTCGACACGCAGTCGCCGCCATCGCAGCTGACGTCGCAGCTCGCACCGGGCTCGCACGCGGTCTGGCAGTTGCCACCATCGCACCCGATCTCGCAGGCGCTCCCGCCCTGACACACGAACGCGCAGTTGCCTTCGGGACAGTCGAGCTCGCACGAGGTCCCGGGCGTGCAGATCTCGACCGCTCTGGGTTGTGCGGCAACCGCGACGGGTGCGGCACAAGGAGTCGGGGTCTTGGCCGCCGGATGGACGACGCAGCCAACCAGCAATAGTGACAGTGACAGCAAGCCCAGGCGCATGGCTTCCTCCAGGACGTTCGGTCCAAGAGCCACAGCCAAGGTGTCCGGTGGACAGAAGAGTTTGTCACGATGGTGTTCCAGCCACCGTCACCGCGAAAGTCTCCGAAAAACCCCCGGTTGGCGATCTGGGCGGCGTGGGTTGAGGGTCCTGGCCAACCGACTTGCGTTTGTCGCGGTGTTCGAAGGGCGCGTAGATTAAGGGCAGCCTGATCGATCATGCCGTGTCCACCGGAAGCCCTGATCTGCGACTTCGCAGCGCGTGCGCTCCCGCCCAGGACGGCGGCCGAGGTCGAAGCTCACATCGCCGAGTGCGAGGATTGCCGCAATCTGGTGTTCGCGCTCGCGAGCGGAGGTGGACAGCCGGGCGAGGCTCCGGCGCCCAGCGCCCATACCCGCGTCGGCCGGTTCGAGCTGATCGACGTGCTCGGGCAAGGATCGATGGGGATCGTGTACCGCGCGCGCGATCCGGAGCTCGATCGCCAGGTCGCGATCAAGATTCGCCGCAACCGAGCGCGGCTGTCCGCCGATGGTGACGATCGACTGCGGCGCGAGGCGCAGGCACTGGCGAGGCTCACCCACCCGAACGTGGTGACCGTGTTCGAGACCGGAACGCACGACGGGATGCCATATGTCGCGATGGAGTACATCGACGGCGTCACGCTCGATGTCTGGCTGCGCACGCCACGCGGTACCCCGGTGGTGTTGGGGTTGATGCTCGACGCTGGTCGGGGGCTCGCGGCGGCCCACGCGGTCGGGCTGATCCATCGCGACTTCAAGCCACGCAACGTGTTCGTGTCGAGGTCGGCGGCGGCGAAGGTCGGTGACTTCGGGCTCGCCCGCCTCGACACCAGCGTCGTCCCCGAGGCATCGAGCGGGGACTCCGAGATTGCGATGACGCTCAGCGTGGCGGGTTCGGTGATCGGGACGCCGGCGTACATGGCTCCCGAGCAACTGCGCGGCGCGCCCGCGACCGAGGCGAGCGACCAGTTCAGCTACTGCGTGACGTTGTTCGAGGTGCTGTTCGGCCAGCGGCCATTCACTGCGTCAACGATCCCCGAGCTGCTTGCAGCGATGACCGCCCCGCTGCGGATGCCGGCGGCGCCGCGGATCCCCGCGCGGGTTCGGCGCGCGCTCGAACGCGGACTCGCGAGTGAGCCAGCGCAGCGCTTCGGATCGATGACGGCGCTGCTCGACGCGATGACGCCGCGCTCCGCGGTGGCGCGCTGGGTGGCCGCGGGCGCAGCGGTGGGTGCGGTGGCGGCCGTGCTCGTGGCCGGATGGGTCCGCTCGCCCTCGCTGGGCGAGCGGTGTCTCGAGCTCGATCCGCAGGCCGCGCAGGTGTTCGGTCCGGGGCGTCAACGCGAGATCGAAGCCGCGTTCCTGGAGACCCGGTCACCGTCGGCTGCAGCCGCAGCGAACGCGGTGGGCCGTTGGGTGGCCAGCTATGGCCAGCGCTGGCGCGCCGCAAGCACCGCCGTGTGCCGCGACGCCGTCGACCAGCGCGTGTCTCCGCAGATCGCCGATCGACAGCGCGCGTGCCTGGAGCGCCGGCTCCAGGAGCTCGATGCGCTCACTGCGGTGCTCTCGTCCACCAACGACCCGACGTCCGTGACGCGTGCGGTGAGCGCGCTCGAGAGCCTGCCGGAGGTCGAGTCGTGCACGCACATCGCTTCGGTGCTCGACGAAGGGGAGCCGCCACCCAGCGAGAAGATCGCCGCCGTGCGTGCGCTCGAGACCCGGGTCAACCGCGTCGCGAGCTTGCGCGAGATCGGTCAATGGACGCAGGCCAACGCCGAGATCGATCAGCTGGTGCGCGACGTGCGTGCGGTGGGGTACTCGCCGCTCACCGCGCGCGCCCTGCTGGTCCAGGCCGATGTGCTCGAGTCAAACGACACCTACGAGCCGCTCGATGCGATCCTCGACGAGGCAGTGCGCGAGGCCGCCAAGGCGCGCGACAACCGGATGGAGGCAGCCGCGTGGACCAAGCGGGTCTACGCGGTCGGTATTCACTTCGCGCGCTACGGCGACGCGCACAAGTGGGCGAGCGCCGCCGATGCCGCGGTGCTGCGCTCCGGCAATCCGCCCGGGCCGCGCGCAGTGCTCGATCTGTACCTCGGGTCGCTGTGGCTCGAGCAGGGTGAGCTGGCGAAGGCGCGCGACGCGATCGAGGCCGGCCTCGCCCTGCGCCAGAAGTTCTTTGCCGGCTATCCACTCGCGATCGCCGACGCTCGCAACATGCTGGCGATGGTGCTGCAGCGTGAGGGAAAGTTGCGCGACGCCGGTGCGCAGCTCCAGCAGGCGCTGGCGCTGTACCGCGGCGTGTACGGCGATGATCATCCGCGGGTTGCCGATTTCGAGTCCAACCTGGGGTTCCTGCTGTCGGAGGCGGGCAGGCCGCGCGAGGCACTGATCGAGCTCGAAAAGGCCGTGGCGATCGGTGAGCGCCTGCTCGGGCCAACCCACTTCGTCGTCGGACACGCGCTGTCCACGATGGGCAGCATCTACATGACGCTGGGCGATTACGACAAGGCGATGCAGCTCCATCGCCGGTCGTACGAGATCATGCGCGCGAAGTTCAGCGATCGCCATCCACGTGTCGGCTACGCGCTCGGCAACATGGCGCTGGTTGCGCAGCGAACCGGTGACTACGCCGCGGCACGCGGGTTCCTCGACCAGGCCCAGGCGATCTTCACCAACACCTGGGGCGCAAGCCACGACATGGTTGCGCGCGTCCATAGCGGGATCGCGGCGACCCTCGAGGCCACCGGCGATCACGCGGGAGCGCTGGCCGCACTCGGCTCGGCGATGGCGATCTTCGAGCGCAACCATGGCAATGACAGCGCCGAGCTCAACGAGGTCCGGCTGCAGCTCGGCGAGCTTCATGCGCTCCATGGCGACGTCACGAAGGCGCGTGGTGTGTTCGAGCAGGCGGCGGCGGGGCTCGGTGAAGCGCCCGTGACCAACCTGTCGGCGCTGCGTGCGCGTGCGGGAATCGTGTACTGTGATGCCGTGCAGCACCGGGTCGAGCGCACGCGCCTCGACGAGCTCGAGACGGCACTTGCCGCCGTGAAGCTCGATGCGCTCGAGCGTCACGAGCGTGCGTTCCTGCTGCTCGCACGCGCGCGCGCCCACGGCCAGCTGGGCGACCGCGACCAGGCGCGCGAGCTCGCGACCGCCAGCCGCGACGACTACGCGGCGGAGAAGCTCGAGCCAGCGCGGCGCACGGTCGAGCAGCTTCTGAAGGAGCTGCGATGATGCTCGAGCCAGCGCGGCGCACCGCGGAGCAGCTTGTGAAGGAGCAGCGATGATGCTCGACCCAGCGCAGCGTAGCTTCGAGCAGCTTCTGAGGGGGCTGTAGTGGAGCTCGATGCAGCGGAGCGTAGCTTCGAGCAGCTTGTGAAGGAGCTGCGATGACGCTCGGTGCAGCGGAGCGTAGCTTCGAGCAGATTCTGAGGGGGCTGTAATGACGCTCGAGCCAGCGCAGCGTAGCTTCGAGCAGCTTGTGAGGGTGTAATGGAGCTCGATGCAGCGGAGCGTAGCTTCGAGCAGCTTCTGAGGGGGCTGTAGTGGAGCTCGATGCAGCGGAGCGTAGCTTCGAGCAGCTTGTGAGGGGGCTGTAATGGAGCTCGATGCAGCGGAGCGTAGCTTCGAGCAGCTTGTGAGGGGGCTGTAATGGAGCTCGATGCAGCGGAGCGTAGCTTCGTGCAGCTTGTGAGGGGGCTGTAATGGAGGGGCGTGCGGCGGAGCACGCGTACCGGTTCGTCGAGCTCGCAGCCGAGGCCGCCCCCGGCGAACGCGTGGCACTGGGCGAGGCGCTGGTCGCGACGCTCGCCGCGGTCCGCGAGCGCTGGCCAGCGATCCAGGTCGATGATGATCTGGTGGTGGCCGAGCTCGCCGCGCAGTGGACGCCGGCGGCCGCTGAAGGCGAACCGCTGCCTCGGTGTGCCGCCGATCTGGCGCTGGCGCGGATCTGCCTGCGTGGCGACCTCGCCGCGCAGCGCTACTTCAACGATCAGATGTTCGACCGCGTCGATCGCGTGCTGTCGCGGCTCGGCGTGGTCGGCGCCGACAGCGACGACGTGAAGCAAGAGGTTCGCAGCAAGCTGCTGATCGGCCATGGCGGTGAACCCAAGCTCGCGCTGTTTCAAGGCACCGGCCCGCTCGTGCACTGGGTGGCGTCGGTGGCCGGACGTGAGGCGCTCAGCATGATGCGCCGCCGCAAGATCACCGAATCGGTTGGCGAGGACGATCTGCTCGATGTCGCCGACGATCCTCAGCTGATGACGCTCAAGGCGGCCCATAGCAGCGAGTTCAAGCGCGCGTTTCAGGACGCCGTCGCCGCGCTCGAGCCGCGCGATCGCGCGATCCTGCGCGCCTTGATCGTGGACGATCGAACGGTCAACGAGGTGGCCGCGGTGTACGGCATCCACCGCGTCACCGCATCGCGTTGGGTAGCCGAGATCCGCAAGGCATTGCTGGACGGGACCAAGCGCCGGCTGCGCCAGACACTCAAGCTCGATCCCGGCAGCCTGGAGAGTGCGATCCGCTGGATCGACAGCAACCTCGACGTCAGCCTGTATCGCTTGCTCGCCGATCCGGGCCTTGAACCGCCTTGACGGCCTTACACCAGGGCCGGCGAGACGATGACTCGCTCGCCCTCGCGGTGCGACCTGGTGAGCGATTCGGTGACGAGGCGTGGTTCGCGCGGCGAGACGATGACTCGCTCGCCCTCGCGGTGCGACTCCGGGAAAGCTCGCTACACGGATCGATCCGGGGCGTCTCCCCAAGGTGAGCGGGACCACGGTCAGTGATCGCGCGCAGACACCGTGCCCCAGTGAAGCGGAGCTGGCGCTGTTCGCAGCGCACGTGTTGCGGGCGGACCGTACCGGTGTGCTCGAGGCACATTTCGATCGCTGCCGAGACTGCCGGCGGCTGACGTTCGCGTTGGTGGCGGCGATGGTCGAGCAAGGGGAGGCTCCAGCTGAGGGTTCGAACGTGGCAGCCGACACGACCACTCCCGATTTTTGATCGATACCTCTTGCATTCATGTGGCGCGGTCTGCTACTAGGCCGCCGGCTACCTTCACTAGCGCATGATCTGCGACGATGTAGGCCTTCGCCGCAGAGGCAGAACGCTCCGTTTGCCGCAGCGAGCCGTGACGGGTTGTCGCGCCGAATCGCAATCCAATTGCAGGTGCGGTTGCGATGTGTCGGTATCTACGATGACACGGGCTATCTGTGAATCCGCGTCCATGTGAGGGTTCCGAACCTACATAGCGTACGGTCCGACCACATTCACCGAGGTGTGTCGTAGCTCACCTCACCAAACGTACAGCCTTGCTGTTGCCGTTCGTTCTCATGTTCGAACGCTGTCCTGCTCGTCTGGCCCTCACTGGCACCAACGAACAGAAACCGAGGCGTGCGGATCACGCACATTGGCACCCGCCATGAAGAATGTCCGCTCCCATGAAGCGGACCTCAATCACTCTCGTCGTCCTGGGGCTGGGTGGGTGCGCGGTGGGTACCACCGCGGAGAACGAGTCGTCCACGGAGGGCGAGACGTTCGAAGCGTTCATGGCGCAGACGTATCGAGAACCGTGGGAGGGTGGCCACTTCATCGTTGATGGCGACACCGCGATCGCCGACGAGAAGCAGTTGTTCGAGTTCTGGTCGGCGCTGCAGCAGAACACGCTGATCGTCGATCGCATCGGCAGCGCGGACAACAAGTGGAACAACACGCAGAAGCTCAATCTGACGTACTGCGTGAGCAACAACTTCGGCAGCCGCAAGGCTCAGGTCGTGCAGGCGGTCGAGGACGCGACGACCCACGGCTGGGAGACGATGGCGAACGTCAACTTCGTCTACGTACCGGCCCAGGACGCCAACTGCACCAACAGCAACAACAACGTGCTGTTCAACATCCGCCAGGTGTCGAACCAGCCGTACCTCGCGCGCGCGTTCTTCCCCGACGGCAGCCGTGCATCGCGCGAGGTGCTCGTCGATAGCAGCTCGTTTGGCAACATCGGCTGGCCGCTGGCGCACATCCTCGGCCACGAGCTCGGCCACACCCTCGGGTTCCGTCACGAGCACACGCGGCCGGAGGCCGGGGCGTGCTTCGAGGACAACAGCTGGCGCCCGCTGACGCCGTACGATTCCTCGTCGATCATGCACTACCCGCAGTGCAACGGCAGCTCGGATGACCTCGACTGGACCGCTCAGGATGCACAGGGTGCCGCGTCGCTGTACGGCGAGCCGGGCGAGCCAGAGCAGCCGGAGCAGCCGGAGCAGGGCGTCGAGAAGACCCAGACGGAGAGCGGAACGCTCGCACGCAACGTCACCAAGACCTACGCGCCGTTCACCGTCGTGCCTGGCAGCACGTTCACGGCGCAGATGACGGGTACCGGCGATCCCGATCTCTACGTTCGTTGGGGCGCCGCTCCGACGCTGCAGCAGTTCAATTGCCGGCCGTACACGGCGGGCGCCAACGAGACCTGCTCGCTGACCGTTCCTGCGAGCACGACCCAGGCGTACGTCATGGTCCGAGGCTACTCGCGCACCTCGACGTTCAACCTCACCGTCACCTGGCGCGCCCCGAACTGACGTCCGCGCCGCCCACCCGGGGCCGCCGTTCGGCGGCAGTCGAGGTAGAGTCGCGGTGTGATCGATGTTGACCTGGTGATCGTCGGCGGTGGACCCGCCGGGATCTCGACGGCGCTGCACCTTCAGGCTGCAGCGCCGCGCCTCGTTGACCGGACGGTCGTGCTCGAGGCCAAGCAATATCCGCGCGAGAAGATCTGCGCCGGCGGTGTCGGCGCGCGTGCGCTGCGCAAGCTCGAGCAACTCGGCGTTGCGGTGGACTGCCCGATGGTCAAGCTCGATGCGATCGCGCTCCGCCTCGGTGCGCACACCGTCACCGTTCGTGATCCGGACCTCGGCGTGGTGGTTCGGCGCGCCGAGTTCGATCATGCGCTCGCCAGCCAGGCGAGGGCGCGGGGGATCGCGGTGCGCGATCGTTGTCCGGTCACGACGCTCGCAATCGAGCGCGATCACGTTCGGGTCGAGACCGAGACCGGCGACGTGTATCGAGCTCGTGCGGTGATCGGTGCGGACGGCATTGGTGGCGTGGTGCGCCGGCTTGCGGGATTTCCTCGCGGCGAGCTCCGCGCGCAGGTCGTCGAGCTCGATACCGAGGGCGTCGCCGATGACGAGCCGCGCGACACGATCGTGTTCGACCTCACCGCGAGCGACCTCCGCGGCTACGCCTGGGACTTTCCCACGCTGGTCGATGGCAAGCCGCTGATGTGTCGCGGCGCCTACGTCATCCACAACCTCGGGCCCGATACTCCGCGCACCCGGATCGCGAGCTACCTCGAGCGGCGTGGCCTCGAGCTCGGCCGGTATCGGCTCAAGCAGTTCGCCGAGCGCGGGTTCGAGCCCGGCGCGGCGATGGCGCTGCCGCGCGTGCTGCTCGTTGGCGAAGCCGCGGGGATCGACATCGCCACCGGCGAGGGCATCGCGCAGGCGATCGAATACGGCTACGTCGCCGGTCCGTACCTCGCGCGTGCGCTGGAGCGAGATGACGTCGGATTCGCGGACTGGACTGGGCACGTGCATCGCCGCCACGTCGGGTGGCAACTACGCGCGCGCCATGCGGCGTATCGCGCGTTCTACGGCCCACGCCGCGCGATGATCGAGCGGATGCTTCCGCGGATCGGTTCGCTGCTCAAGGTCGGCGTGCAAGACTTCGCCGGCAAGCCGCTCTCGAAGCTCGCGATCGCCCGTGGCGCGGGTCAATTTCTGGGCGCCCTCGCGCGCGAGTCGCTGAGGGAGCGAGCCGCCCACGGACGTGCAGACAACTTCTAGAACGCTGCGCCGAGCGACAGATCGGCGCGCGGAACGATGCCCGATTCCTCGAAGGCCGCCGGCCCGCCCATCAGGCTGGCATCGTCGCTGGCAATCCGGTAGTGCGCGACGCCCGCGGCGAGCTTGATGTTCACGGGGCCGATCAGCCATGACCAGCCCGCGGTGATCCCGCCGACCGTGCCCCAGGCACTCCCCGGCGCCGCGGAGTCCTTCGCGTAGATCGCTTGAAACTCGGGCGCGATGTACAGACCGCTCGGTTCCTTGCGCAGGACGTAGAGCCGCGGGATGACCTTGACGCCGTACGCGCGCGCCGTGCCCTCGGCGGTCGTCGCGAGCTCGACACCGACCGAGAGCTGGCGGGTCACCATGCGCTCGTAGCCGATGTTGTAGATGCCCTCGATCATCGGTAGCGGGTTGACGTAGGCCACGTTGCGCGGCGACGCGGGCGACACCGCGGCGTCGCTGGCGACGGACTGAGTAGCCTCGGCCGCGGCGATCGTCGACGATGAAGCAAGCAAACAGCAGGTGGTGATCAAGCGAAGCGTGGTAGTCGTCATTTCGAACCTCTCGTTTCCGGCGAGAGCTCCTTGTGCAACCGCAAGACCGATCCGCCTGCCGACGCGGTTCGCGCGGTTGAGCGTGTGACCTCGATCGGATGTAATCGCCGAGCAACGTCGCGCGATCGCCACACGACACGTATCTGGTGCGTGCGATGAGCAGCACTCGCTCGCATGACAAGCGGTTGGCGAGCCGGTTCGTGAGCCCGATCATCCCGTGCCCACAGTCGTGAGCACCGTCGGCGCGGAGCGGTAAAACGGTCGCGATGGTGGGAATTCGCCGGCAAATTTTCACCACTCGCCGACGACCCGCTACTCGCGCGTCCGCACGCAGTACACCTCTGCGACGACCTCGATCGTCGTGGATGGCGAGATGCCGCGATCGTCAAAGCGCCACGCTGCGGCGGTCGCCGCTACTCGCGCGGCCACACGCAGCGCCGCTACTCGCGCGGCCGCACGCAGTCGCCGCTACTCGCGCGGCCGCACGCAGTACTCCTCTGCCACGACCTCGATCGTCGTGGATGGTGAGATGCCGCGATCGTCAAAGCGCCACGCTGCGGCGGTCGCCGCTACTCGCGCGGCCGCACGCAGACACCTCTGCCACGACCTCGATCGTCGTGGATGGTGAGGTGCCGCGATCGTCAAAGCGCCACGCTGCGGCGGTCGCCGCTACTCGCGCGGCCGCACGCAGTACACCTCTGCGACGACCCGCTACTCGCGCGGCCGCACGCAGTACACTTCTGCCACGACCTCGATCGTCGTGGATGGCGAGAGATTGCGATAGTCACATCGCCACGCTGCGGCGGTCGCCGGGTCGCTCATCGCGAGTGGGCGGGTCGCGACGAGCTGCGCCATCCATTGCGGATCCGCATAGCAGCCACCGCTGACCAGCAGATCGCCCGCGCGCTCGCACGTGGCGATCGCGGTCGCGACCAGGCCCGCGCCCACCGAGATCCGCGCCTCCTTGCGCCCGATGTCCGGCTTCGACGAATACGCCGCGGCGGGGCCGGGGGGGCCTTTGGGACCCTGTGGCCCTTGCGGCCCCTGCAGGCCCTGAGGTCCTTGCAGCCCCTGAACGCCTTGCGGGCCATCGGGACCGGGTGGACCGGGATTCCCCTGCGCGCCGCGGGGGCCTTCCGGTCCGGTCGGGCCGACGCCGAATGGTCCGGGTGGTCCGGCAGGTCCGGGCGGACCGATCGGACCCGGTGGTCCGGGTGGTCCCGACAGGCCAGCGTCCTTGCCGCGAGCGAGGAGCTCGCTTGCGACCTTCGTGATGTCCAGCTCGCCGCGTTGTTCGATCGCTGCGAGCCGTGCACCGTGCTCGGCGAGCTGCTTGCGGTCCTGGTCCAGCCGCTGATCGGTGTCACTCGCGCGGCAACCGGCGAGCGCGATCCACGCAGCGGTAAACCCAGCGATTCTCCGCATGCGGAGATCCTACCGAACCGGCGCGGGGGTGGGCCACTACGCCGGTTTTTTGCCCCCGACGATCGTCTGGCGTACGACCGAAGACGATGATCGAGCTGGTCGATGTCCGTCTCGACCACCCACGCGGTGGACCTCCGCTCGTAACCGGCGCCAACCTGAAGGTCGAGGGCGGCGAGATCGTCGTGATCGTCGGCGCCGCCGGCGTCGGCACATCTCGAATCGCCGCTGCCGCACTCGGGGAGGTCCCGCTCGCCGAGGGCAAGATCGAGCTGCTCGGGCGCGACGTCAGCAAGCTGCGGCGCTCGTCGTTGCGGCTGCTCCGGCGCCGGATCGGGATCGTGCCGCAGGATCTGTGCTTGCTCGAGGATCGCAGCGTGCAGATCAACACCGTGTTGCCACTCGAGATCGATGGCATCCCCCGATCGATCTCGCTCGCTCGAGCCGACGAGATCCTGAGCAAGCTCGCGCTCGCCGGCGATTCCGACGTCGAGGTTGGTCGCCTGCCCGCGTCCGCACGCCAGCGCGTCGCGGTCGCGCGCGCCTTGATCCGCGATCCCGCCGTGGTGCTCGCGGATCACCCGACCAGCATGCAAGACGCCCAAGGCGCCGAGCTGATCGCCACGCTGTTGACCGAGGCTGCGGGCCGTGGCGCGGCCTGTATCGTGTGCGCCCGCGAGCCGGCGCTTCGCGCGATCGCCGAGCGCAATGCCTGGCGACAGCTCGCGCTGGTGGATGGCAGCCTGCGACCGCTCGCGGACGTCGCGATGGCCGGCCGCTCGATCGACGACATCCTGATCGACATCGACTCGCAGGCGGCGCCGCTTCACACGGTCCCCGACCCGGAGCTCGCCAATGTCGTTCCGTTTCCGCGCTCGGATAGCCGGCCGGTCGCCGAGTCGATCGCACGCAGCGCGGGTGTGCGATGAAGATGCGCACGGCCCGCCGGCTCCGCTCGATGGCCCCACGCGCCGTGCGCCGCGGCGACTTCGACCTCAGTGATGCGACCATGGAGCCCGACCCGGGGCCGCCACCCGAGGCGGTGTTCGATCGGTTGACGGGACCGTTCGGGCGACGGCGCGGAATCTCGATGCCCGGCGCTGCCGACGAGGAAACGTGATCCCGCAGGTTGGTTCTTCCCTCCGGCGATCGGTCCGGATCGCCCGCGAGCGTCCGCGCGCGGCGTTATGGACGTTGCTCGCGCTCAGCTGCGCGCTGTTCGCGGTCGGGCTCGCCGCGATCGCTGCCGATAACGTCGATCGCTGGGCGCAGCACCGAGGCGGTGGTGCGAGCATGGTGGTGTATCTGGGCGAGGGCGTCGATCCATCGCGCGCCGATCAGCTGCTCGGGGAGCTGCGCGGACTGGCCGGCGTCGAGCGTGCGGAGCTCGTGTCGCCCGCCGATACCACCGAGCGGCTGCGCCGTGCGCTTGGCTCCGATGCGGCGTTGCTCGATGGCGTCGAGCCCGCGAGCTTGCCAGCGTCGGTCGAGGTCACGCTGGCGCCCGGCGTCCGCGACGTCGTCGCGATGAGCCCGACGGTGCGCGCGCTGCACGGTGCGTCCGGCGTCGATGATGTCGTGGTCGAAGACGCGGGCGACGAGCGCACCGCCGGCGTGCTGCGGACGATCCGCGTGGTCGCGTGGACCGGAGCGATGCTGTTCTCGGGGCTGGCGCTGTTGATCGTGCTCGCGGCGATCCGCGTTCGCCTCGATCGGTCCCGGCGCGACGTCGCCGTCGCCGATCTGCTCGGAGCGTCGCCGAGCTTCACCGTGATCCCGACGGCCCTCGCGGGTGCGCTGCAGGGCGTCGTTGCGGCGCTGGTCGCCGCGATCGCGCTGTGGGCCGCCTTGCATCGGTACAGTGAGGCAATCGTGTCGTCGATCACGCCGGCCATCGGTCCGGTCGAGTTGATCGGACCGGGGGCCGTGGGCCTCGTCGTGTTCTTGCTCGGCGGGGGCGCGCTCGGTCTGGCAGGTGGCGCACTCGCAGGAGCATCGCGTGTCGCGCGCTAGCGCCGTCGCGATCCTGCTGGTGCTCACGTCCGTCACGGTTCGCGCCGACGACGACCCCGTGCGCGCCGCGAAGGCCCAGCTCGAAGCGCAGCTCGCCGATGAATCGGCCGCGATCAGCCAGGCGCTGTCGATGGTGAGCGAGAAGCTCTCCGCGGCCGAGCTGGTGCGGACCAACCGGCTGCGCGCCGCATATCGTCTACTGCGCGCCCCGCTGCGCGCGGGTGCCAGCGCGGCCGATCGGATGGCCGCGGCCCGGCGTCGCGCTGGCGCACGACTGCTGGTCGAGCGCGATGCCAACGAGCGTGCGCTGCTGGTCGAGGAAGCAGATCAGCTGCGCGCGGCATCGTTGCGAACGAGGGGTGACGCCAAGGACGTCGCGACGATCGCGTTGCCCGAGCACCTGCTGGCTCCGGTGACCGGCAAGCTCGTCCGCCGGTTCGGTACGCTCGTCCACGAACGCTCGCGCGCGACGCTGTCGCGGCGCGGTCTCGACTTCGAGGTCGAGCTGCGGCGTGAGGTCGTCGCACCCGCGGACGGGACGGTTCGTTACGCAGGTCCGATCCGCGGCATGGATCGCGGCGTCATCATCGATCACGGCGACTACTACACGGTGATCGCCAAGCTCGGCGAGCTCGCGGTTCCGATCGGTGCCCCTGTTCATCAAGGCGATCGGATCGGCCGCGCGGAGCGCCGTCGTATCTACGTCGAGGTGCGCGTGAAGATCGGGCCCGGCGGTTTGCCGATCGATCCCGAGCCGCTGTTTCGCGACCACGAGCGGCTCACCACGAAGTAGCCGGCCGAACCGGGCTACACTCGCGCCAATGTCCCGCGCCTCCCATGCGGCCGCGTTCATCGCCGGTGCGGTCGTTGCAACTGCCATCGCCGCGCAGGCCGTGCCGCGTGACGTGGCCAGGTTCAAGGCGCTCGATGCGTTCGCGCAGGCGCTCGCCCTCGTGCAATCGAACTATGTCGATCCGACCGACGAGCAACGGCTGCTCTACGACGCGGCGCGCGGGATGCTGCACAACCTCGATCGTCACTCGACGTTTCTGCCGCCGAGTCGGTATCAGCGCCTGCGGCAGGACACCGAAGGCGAGTTCGGCGGCGTCGGGATCACGCTCGCGCCGGGGGAGATCGACGATGCGAGGCCAGGTCTGCCGGCCTATCCGTCGGTCGACGACGTGGTCAGTGGATCGCCCGCCGACGTCGCCGGGATCCAGCTCGACGATCGACTGATCTCGGTCGACGGTGCGCCCACCACCGACGGTGGGCGGGAGATCCACAACGCGAGCGCGTGGGAGGCCAAGCTTCGTGGTGCTTCGGGGACGCGCGTGACGGTGACGGTGTTGCGCACCGGATGGAAAGATCCAAGGCCGTTCGTGCTGGTGCGCGCGCAGGTCAAGCAGGCGAGCGTGCGGTTCGAGGCTCTCGGGGGCGGCATCGGTTATCTCGCGATCGCACGGTTTGCCGAGGCCACCGCCGGTGACGTCGCCGATGCGCTGGCCAAGCTACGCCGCCAGAATGCGATGTCGGCGCTGGTGATCGACCTGCGAAACGATCCGGGTGGGCTCGTCGATCAATCGATCGCCGTGGCAGACCAATTCCTCGACAGCGGGACGATCGTGACGATCCGCGGCCGTCAGGGAAAGGTCGAGACCCAGCGGGCGCATCGCGGGGGTGGCGCGATCGCGACGCCGCTGTTCGTGCTCGTCGATCAAGGAACGGCGTCCGCGGCGGAGATCCTTGCGGCGGCGCTACGCGATCACGGCCGCGCCAAGCTGGTGGGACAGCCCACCTACGGTAAGGGCACGGTGCAAACGTTCTTCGACCTGGAGGACGGCTCGGGGCTCAAGCTGACCACCGCGAGGTACTACACTCCGAAGGGTAACTCGCTGGAATCGAAAGGGATTGTCCCGGATGTGACGGTCGAGGCCTTCACTCCCGACGAGATCGTTGCGGGCAATGGAACCGGTAGTGGCGGAGTGCCCGACAACGGTGCCACAATTACCGAGGCCGACGATCCACAGCTCGCGGCCGCTGTAAAGCTCGCGCGTCAAGCTCTCCGCAGTGGGAGCAAGTAGTCGGCCCTACCGTTGTTTTCGCGAAGCTCGGACTGGTACAACCGATTGGGAGACGGGCGCTTAGCATTGTTCTCGCTTGGCCGATCCAACTGAAAACCGCGGGGATCTAACCGACGATGTTCAAGCTCGTGATCCAGGACGACGAAGGAAAGACGACAGTCGTTCCTTTGATCCGCGACGAGATCACGATCGGCCGCAAAGAGGGCAATACGATCCGGCTGACCGAGCGCAACGTCTCGCGCCGGCACGCTCGGATCCTGCGGAGCAATGGCGAGGTTCAGATCGAGGACCTCGGTAGCTACAACGGCATTCGCGTCAACAACGCTCGGATCGCCGAGCGCGTGTCGTTGCGGGTCAGCGACCAGGTCCAGATCGGCGACTACAAGCTGTATCTGAAGGCCGAAGGGGTCGAGCAGGTCTCCGACGAAGCGCGCACGATGCCGATCGAGCGCATCGACATGAAGACCGAGGTCGGTGTCCCGCCCGCGCCACCGACGACACCGATGCCGGTGGCAACGCCCCCGCCGGGGACGCTCACGCAGGTTGCGGGGACGGGAGCGCCCAATCGGCCGATGGCGGTCGCCGACACGGACCCAGCGGGTCGGCCGGTCGCAAGTGCCGCGACGGTGGCGGCGCTCACGACCACGATGGGCTACGGCAAGCTCGTGATCGTGTCGTCGAACTTCGCCGGCCGGGAGTTCGAGCTGTCGCGGCCGCAGATGATCATCGGCCGCACCGACGAGAATGACTTCGTCATCAACCATCGCTCGATCAGCCGCAACCACGCCAAGGTGGTGCGATCACCCGACAACGGTCGGTACACGATCAGTGATCTGCAGTCGTCGAACGGCGTGCGGGTCAACGGCCAGGATTACGGCAAGGTCGAGCTGCGCCGCGGCGACGTCGTCGATCTCGGCCATGTGCGGTTGCGCTACATCGAGCCCGGCGAGGACTTCGTGTTCGCGCGCGACGCGATCATCACCGACGTCCCCGAAGGCGGGGGCAAGCGCGGCTGGGTGGTCGCGGCGCTGCTCGGCATCGCGGTCCTGGGGGCGGCGGGCGCATACTTCGGATTGACCCGTACCCGCCCGCCAGTGCCCGAGGTCGGCCAGACCGGTTCGGGCAGCGGTTCGGCAGGCGGTATCGTTGCGACGCCGGGGGATGCGCAGGTCGAAGTCGCGATCGATGCGACGGAGGTCGCGGCGAACACGCCCGAGGCGATCGCGAGCGAGTGCGAAGCGCTGCTGAAGGCACGGAAATGGGGTGATCTCGCGACGTGCGGCGATCGCCTGATCGGTGCCGGCAATCGTTCCTCCGGCGAAGGCTACCGCAAGATGGCGGAGGCCGAGCTCACCGCCGAGCTGACGGTGGGACGGATGCACGAGGCGCTGCGAGCCGACGCCAAGGATGCATTCATCGTCGCTCGTAAGGAGTTTGCTCAGATCCCGAATGGCTCGGACTATCGCGCACTGGCAAAGGCGGAGCTCGAAAAGGCCGTGAAGGACGCCGAGGACAAGTACAACGGGCTGATCGAGGCCGCGGCGACCGAGAGGAACTGCCCCGAGCACAAGCGGCTGCAGGCCGAGGCAAAGGCGCGCGAGATCAAGGTCAGGCCGTCGACGTGCAGGGCAGCCGCGGTCGTGGTCAATCCGCCCGGGCCAGGCAGCGGCGCCGTGCGACCCGACCGGCCCGATCCACCGGAGCCGAGGTGCGACGCTGCTCAAGCAGAGCAGTACTTGAACTCCGGTAAGGATAAGTTCGCAGTTGGGCAGTACGGCGAGGCGCTCCGGCAGTTCGAGAAATCGATCTCGTGCCGGCCAGGAACGGCGGTGTATGCGCTGGCGTTCAACACCTCCTGCAAGCTCAAGAACTCGGAAAAGGCGAAGTACTATTTCAAGCTCCTTTCGCCGAGCCAGCGTAGCCTCCAGCAGACCTGCATTGCGGAGAAGGTCGCCGGCTTTCCGCAGTAGCCGGATCTTCTAACGTTGCCGGGCATTTGACCCCACTGTCTGTGTTGGTGTAACGAGAGGAGGGCCGTCGTCGCGGCCTGTCCTCGGAGGCGACATGTTCGTCCGTTCCCGCTTGTGGTCTGGTTCGTTGGTCGTTGCGCTCGCCGCGACGCTGGTCAGCATTCGCCCCGGCGAGGTTGCTGCCGATACTGGCGGCAATATCGATCTCAACTCGTTTCGACCCGCGATGGATTCGCGCGGCTACCTGACGGTCAATGCATCGCAGGTCCTCGGGCACAAGGACATCTCGTTCGGTCTGGGTGCGCTCGACTGGGGCCGCCACCTGCTCCGGTTCGGCAACCACGACACCTGTGACGCGGCCTCCGGCGAGCCTTGCTACACGATCCAGAACATCATCTCGGCCACGCTGATCGGCGCGTTCGGCCTCAAGCTCGGCGGCATCGAGCTCGAGTTCGGTGCATCGCTGCCGCTCACCCTCATGAACGGCGATCGCGGCCCGGACAACCTCGGCGCCATGGGGCCCAACGACGACGAGTTTTACGAGCTCGACGGCCAGGGCCTCGGCAACATCGGCGTCCACTTCAAGACCCGGTTTCTCAAGACCAGCAAGCATCCGATCGGTCTCGGCCTGATCGCGAGCTTGTATCTGCCATCGGTGAGCCCGAAATCAGCGTGGCTCGGCGAGGACAAGCTCACGCCGCAGATCGTCGGCATCGTCGACAAGGAGTTCGGCAAGGAGCGCCGGTTCCGGGTCGCCCTCAACGGCGGGATCCGGATCCGCTCGACCTCGACCTTCACCGACAACGACGGTGGCACGGAGATGGCGCCGACCACTGGCGAGACGATCACCGCGAGCGCGGAGGTGCCGTTCGGTCTTGGCATCGCGTACGCGATCGCGAAGCAACGGTTCGACGTGGTGGCCGAGGTGTTCGGCGGCCTGCCGCTTGGCGATAACGAGAACTATCAACCGCTCGAGGCGATCGGCGGCGTCAAGGTGTACCTCGCGCGCAACTCGTTTCTCTCGCTCGGCGCTGGCCGCGGCCTGGTCCCCGACAAGGGTGCCAACCCCGACCTGCGCGCGTTCATCGGCATCGTGTTCGAGCCGAACATCGGCGATCGCGACGGCGACGGCTACAAGGACGATGTCGACAAGTGCCCGGACGATCCAGAGGACTTCGACGACTTCGAGGACGAGGATGGCTGCCCCGAGCCCGACAACGACAAGGACGGCATCCTCGACGAGGACGACAAGTGCCCCAACGTCCCCGAGGACAAGGATGGCATCGACGACGAGGACGGTTGCCCCGATGGCAACAAGGGCGATCGCGACGGCGACGGCATCCTCGACGAGGTGGACAAGTGCCCCGATGATCCCGAGGACTTCGACCAGTTCGAGGACGAGGACGGCTGCCCGGATCCAGACAATGACCAGGACGGCATCCTCGATCAGGACGATCTGTGCCCGAACGATCCCGAGGACAAGGACGGGTTCGAGGACGAGGACGGCTGCCCGGATCTCGACAACGACAAGGACCGCATCCTCGACAAGGACGACAAGTGCCCGAACGAGCCCGAGACCTACAACGGCACCGAAGACGAAGACGGCTGTCCGGATCGCGGTCGCGTGGTCGTGACGGACACGTCGATCGAGATCCTGGACATGGTGTACTTCGAGTACAACAAGGCGGTCATCAAGCCGCAGTCCTATCCAATCCTCGACGCGGTCGCGGCGACGCTCCAGGGCAACCCGAGCATCTTGCTGGTCGAGGTGCAGGGCCACACCGACGAGCGCGGCAACGACGCGTACAACCTCGACCTCTCGGATCGCCGCGCGCACGCGGTGGAGAAGTACCTGGTCGACAAGGGCGTCGAGGCCAGCCGCCTCACCGCTCAGGGCTACGGCGAGACTCAGCCGCTCGATCGACGGTCCAATGAGGCCGCGTGGGCCAAGAACCGCCGCGTGGCGTTCTTGATCATCAAGCGCGCGTCGGACTAGGCGATGATCGTCCCCACTGGCGTGGCTGCAAAGCGCTGGTAGGCTGAGCCTTCATGTTGCGGTTGATCGGCTTCGTGGCGCTGGTGCTCGCGCTGGGGTATTGCGGGGCCACGGTGAAGCTCGGGGACTACACGTTCTTCGGGCACGTGCGCCGGATCTGGGCGACCGATGAGGCGCAGGACCTCAAAAAGGGCGTCGAGGACAAGGCCGGACCGGCGCTCGACAAGGTGAAGCGAGGAGTCAAGGCCGGCATCGAGGCGGTCGATGGGTCGGGGTCGGGGTCGGGGTCGGGATCGGGATCCGGGATGGGTTCCGGCGGCGATGGTGGAATCGGCTCCGATGTGGCGCCGCGGGCTGGATCGGCGTTTGAGCCGGAGCGCTCGGGCTCGGATTCGCCGCAGCGGACGCGCTCGAAGACCGCCGCAGGCACCGGGCGGACGGCGCGGCCATGAAGTTTCCACTGACCGAACAGCTGCTCGACGAAGCTCGAAGGTTCGAGCTTCGCTCGGCGTGTCGCGACTGCTTCTTCTGGATCGAGCGCACCGCAGCGTGTGCGCATGACTGGCCCGACGAAGGCCAGCGGCGCTGGCCGCTCGACGCACCGGATCCCCAGACTGGAGAGCGGCCCACCCACGTCGCGTTTTGTAAGGAATTCGAGCTGCGCTGATCGCCATCGATCGCCGATAACACCACCGTGCAACGGGCGATCAGTTCGGAGGTCGAGCAGGCGCGCAGGCGGGGCGAGCCGATCGTTGCCCTCGAGTCGACGATCATCGCTCACGGTCTACCGTGGCCCGACAACCTCGCGATCGCGCGAGACCTCGAGTCGACCGTGCGCGCAGGCGGCGCCGTGCCGGCCACGATCGCGGTGGTCGACGGCACGCCACACATTGGCCTCGATGCGATGCAGCTCGAACACCTGGCGCGTGACGGCGGGCGGTTCACCAAAGCGGGTGCCACCGAGCTCGCGGTCCACATCGCGCGCGGAACTTCGGCCGCGACCACGGTCAGTGCGACGGCGGTGCTTGCTGCGGCCGCTGACATCCGCGTGTTCGCGACCGGAGGGATCGGCGGCGTCCACCGCGGCGACGCGGGCGACGTCTCGCACGATCTGATCGCGTTGATGCGAACGCCGATCGCGGTGGTGTCGGCCGGCGCCAAGGCGATCCTCGATCTGCCGCGGACGCTCGAGATGCTCGAGACGCTCGGCGTGCTCGTGATCGGCTACCAGACCGACGAGCTGCCGGCGTTCTACACGCGAAGCTCGGGGCTATCGCTCGACCACCGCGCCGACACACCCGAGGAGCTCGCGGCGCTCGCGCTCGCGCGCTGGTCGCTCGGCCCGTGCGGCATCCTGGTCGCCAATCCAATCCCCGAGGCCGATGCGCTCGATCGCGACGTCATCGATCGCGCGATCGGGCAGGCGCTCGACGAGGCCGCGTGCGCCCGAATCACCGGAAAGCCTCTCACCCCATTCCTCCTCGGCAAGCTCGCGGCGATCACCGGGGGGGCCTCGATCCGGGCCAACCGCGCGCTCGCGATCAACAACGCGGCCGTCGCCGCCCAGCTCGCATCAGCACTGGTGCGAGCGAGCTACAGCGAATAGACGACGAGGTTCTTGCCTCCGCGCTCGAACCCCGCGTTGCGTTCGACCAGCCACAGCCGATCGTTCGCGATGCCGAAGAAGAACCGAGTCTTGGTGGCGAGCACCCGGGCTTTTCGAACCGCCTTGCCGCTGTTCGCGTCGACCTTGAACACATCCAGATACTCCGGATCTGCCTTCTGGCGCGCGACCGCCTCGGCGTTGACCGGATCGATCTTGAGCGCCAGCCACGCGGAGCCGTCTTTCAAGACCACGCCGAGCGTGGTCTTGAGATCGTAGCTGCCGACCGGTTGGTCGAGCTCGAGCGGGCGCAGCTTGCCGTCGTGCCACAGTTGCAGCCCTTTCATCGGATCAACGCGAATGAAGTCATCATTCGCAGTGCCCGCGAGAACTTCGAACCGCGTGCGCTGCTCGTACAGATCGCCGATCGGGCGAGTCTCGATGAACTTCCCGGACATCAGATCGTAGCTCGCCTCGACGTCGGGCGATCGCTGGTCTTCCTTCTTGTCCCACCGGCCACCCTTGACTCCGTGTGCCACCGTGAAGCCGCGGCTCCAGTGGTTGACGCGAAAGTCGAGCGGTTTGTTGAAGCGATTGAGATCGATCTCGAATGGGCGCGCGGTCGCCAGCTTCCGGCCGGTGTCGAGCGCGAGGAGCTCGAGCTTGTGAATGTCACCCCCAGGCTTGGAGGTCACGCGATGGACGGCGATCTGCTGCTTGCCGCCGCGCGTGATCACGGTGATGTTCGCGGCCGGGGCGATCTTCGCCACCACGGTGCCGGCGGGCCTGGTCTTCGACTTCGCGGTGAGCTCGATGATCGCGCCGATCTTCTGGCCGCCTTCGCCCACCCCGACGATCAAGGCGCGCTGACCAGCCAGCGCGATCGCGGTCGGTTGCAGGGTGATCGGCGCCAGGTCGACGACCTGGTCGCTGCGGCCGGCGAGCGTGACCACGTGGAGCTCGGCCTTGGTGGTCGCGTCGCTGATCACGTACGCGATCCGATCGGCATCACTGGCGACGACGTCATCGATGAACCCGCTCGGCGTCTCGAATCGGACGTCCTCGGTGAGGTTGACCAGCGCTGGCAGCGCCGGGCGAGCCACCGGTGCAGCGGGCTGTGCCACTGCGATGTGATAGCTGCCAACGAGGGCCAGACAACCGTCG
>JBFWXW010000040.1:0-61177 GCA_050187075.1 Kofleriaceae bacterium
CGAAAGTCCGATCGCTCACCCATGAGGTTTCGCTTCTCTCCGGCCGAAGGTCCGCGACCGTCCCGTGAGCTCCCCGGGATCTTCGGGCCGAAAATCCGATCGCTCAGCCATGAGGTTTCGCTTCTCTCCGGCCGAACGTCCGCGACCGTCCCGTGAGCTCCCCGGGATCATCGGGCCGAAAGTCCGATCGCTCAGCCATGAGTTTCGCTTCTCTCCGGCCGAACGTCCGCGACCGTCCCGTGAGCTCCCCGGGATCTTCGGGCCGAAAGTCCGATCGCTCAGCCATGAGTTTCGCTTCTCTCCGGGCGAACGTCCGCGACCGTCCCGTGGGCTCCCCGGGATCATCGGGCCGAAAGTCCGATCGCTCAGCCATGAGTTTCAGCTTCCCTGCAAGTAGCGGCTTCGTCAAGGCTTCGCGGAGGAGTGACTTTTCAGTTCGTGTTCGCTATGGTGGCGCACGTGGCGGATCCCTCCGAGCCTGGATTCGATCAGATCTTGATGCGATTGCGCGACGTCGTGACCCGGCTGGAATCGGGTGAGCTGTCGCTCGAACAATCGCTCGCGATTTACGAAGAGGGCGTCGCGCTTGCGCGGCGGGGTCAACAGCTGCTGGCGACCGCCGAGCGGCGCGTCGAGATCCTGGTGAGCGCATCGGGCGGGGTCGAGGTCGCGACGTTCGACCAGACCAATCAGACCGACCAGACCGATCAGACCGGATGATGGCTGCCGGCCAAGCCACGCTGGCGCCCGCCTCCGCGCCCCCCGAGCTGCTCGGATTCTTCGACGATGTTCGCCGGCAGATCGACGCGGACCTCGCGCGCCGGCTGCAGCCACCCCCGGGTGATCCTGGCCGCCTGATCGAAGCGATGCATTACGCGGCGACCGGGCCGGGCAAGCGCCTGCGTCCTGCGCTCGTGATCGCTGCTGCGGAAGCCTGCGGCGGAACCCGCCAGGCCGCGCTCCCCGCCGCCAGCGCGATCGAGATGCTCCACGCGTATACCCTGGTTCATGACGATCTCCCGGCGATGGACGATGACGACGAGCGGCGCGGCCGGCCGACCGTGCACATCGCGTTCGGTGAGGCGATCGCGATCCTCGCCGGCGACGGTCTGCTCACCGCGGCGTTCGCCACGCTGGCCGAGCTCGGTCCGTACACCGCAGCTGCCGTCGAGGTACTCGCGCGCCGCGCCGGCCCTCGCGAGTTGCTGGCCGGCCAGGCGATCGATCTGACCACGCCACCGGAGCAGCTGCGTACGATCGAAGCGATCGAGCGGTTGCATGCTGCCAAGACCGGCGCGCTGTTCGCCGCCGCCGCCGAGCTCGGTGCGATCTGCGCGGGCGCCTCCGAGTCCAGCTGCGCCAAGCTCGGACGGTATGGCATGGCAATCGGCGTCGCGTTCCAGCACGCCGACGATCGCGACGACGGCGAGTTCGGCGCGCTCGCTCCGGCGGCGGCTGATCGAATTCATACCCTCGGCGAAGAAGCAACCGCGATCGCCGATTCGCTCGGATCGCGCGCCATCATGTTGCAGCGGATCGCACGGTGGTTCGTGTCGCGCGCGTCGGTCGATTGACGAAGCTCGCCGGTGGTCCGTAGGATCTCCTCCATGGGCGATTTCGGTGGTGATGAGGAAACCGATCCCACGGGGATAGACCTCGCCACCGCGCTGACGCGCAAGCGCGCATGCATGACCGCGATCACCGGCTCGGCGTCGGGCACCGTATTCAAGCTGCCGGCGGCGCGTTCGCTGATCGGTCGTGCGACGGAATGCACCATCCGCATCACCGACGACGGAGTTTCGCGCAAGCACGCGGCGATCTGGTCCGACGGTGACACGATGTGGCTCGCCGACCTCGAGAGTCGCAACGGCACGTACCTGAACGGCCAGCGCGTCACCGCGGCCACCGTGCTGCGCGACGGTGACAAGATCCAGGTCGGCCGCACCACCATCCTGCGGTTCGGGTACCACGATGACCTCGACGAGGCATTCCATGAAAACCTCGTGTCGTCGGCGCTTCGCGATCCGCTGACCCGGCTGTTCAACAAGCGCTACTTCCTCGACCGCCTGGCGAGCGAGGTGAAATTCGCGCGCCGCCACGAGACCGCGCTGTCGTTGCTACTGATCGACATCGATCACTTCAAGACCGTCAACGACAACCACGGTCACCTCGCGGGAGACGCCGTACTCGTCAAGCTCGCGGAAGTGCTGCTGCGCGCGGTACGAGAGGAGGACGTCGTGGCGAGGTTTGGCGGCGAGGAGCTCGCGATCATCCTGCGCGCGGTGCCGCTCGATGCCGCGTTCCAGCTGTCCGATCGATTGCGCCGGCTGATCGAGCAGACCATTATCCAGCACCAGGATCGTGAGATCCGTGCGACGGTATCGATCGGGGTGGCGATGTTCGCCGGCTCGGAGCGCGACACTGCCGACATGCTGATCGAAGCGGCCGACCAGGCGCTGTACAGGGCGAAGAACGCCGGCCGAAACCGCGTGGCGCGATAGCGCGCCGCGTCGACCGGTTTCGCCGATCTCCTCGACGACATCAGAGCACATCCGGTTGGCGATCGACGATCAGGCAGGCTACGGTCTCGGGATGCGCGTGGCCGCGATGATCGTGGTGTTGTTCGCCTGCTCGGGGGACAACGGCCATCAGCCCACCACCCTGCCCAAGCCGGAGGATTCGGGAGCCGCCGCCGCTCCCGCGGCGCCGTTGCCGCCGCCGGTGCCGACCGGAGATCCCGCGCCGTTCTCGGAGGCCATGGCCGCCCCGTACTTCCAGAGCGGAGATGCGAGGGTGGGCTCGAACTACTTCGCGGGCCGCAACTACAAGCTCGCGAAGGTCGCGTTCGAGCGAGCACGCAAGGCCGCAACGGGGGACGACGTCGCTCGGATCGAGCTCATGCTCGGACTGTGTGACGAGGAGATCGGCGCGTGGTCGAGCGCGGCCGGCCATTTCGCCACTGCTCGTGCGGGGCTCCCCCTGCTCGGCGATTTCATCGGGTTTCATCTGGCGCGCGCGCTGTACTCGTCTCACAAACCAGCGCTCGAGGTTGCGCGCAGCGTCGATCGGGCGTCGATCGTCGGCTGGGAAGCCGAGATGTTGATCGGCGACATCCTGACCGCGGAAGCCAACTGGCCGGCGATCCGCGACCACTTCGCCGACTATCTCGCGCGCCGCCCGCGGGGACCCAAGCGCTCGGAAGCTCGGTTCCGGCTGGCCGAGGCGCTCGAGCAGACCAAGGGAGAACCGGCACAGATCGTTCAGCTGTATCGCTTGATCCGGATCGATGATCCGCTGTCAGGCTGGAGCGCGCGTGCCGCCAGCAAGCTCGCCGCGCTCGCCAAGACGGTTCCTCCGGATGTGGCCAAGACGGTCGACAAGCTCACCGCGGCCGAGCACATCGCGCGCGGGATGGAGCTGTTCGATGCGATGCGCAATCCCGAATCCGAGGCCGCGTTCGCCGCGGCGCTTGCCGATCCTGCGATCTCGCCGGCCGATAAGTGCATCGCGGCGTATCACCGGGCGCAGAGCCGGTTCAAGGCGCGCGATCGCAAGGGCGCTTCGGCGCTGTTCGATGATGCGACCGCCGCCTGCAAGCCAGCCGGCAACACCGATCTCTTGATCAAGAGCCTGTATCAGGCCGGCCGGTCGTACGCGTTCATCGGCGAGCACACGGTTGCGATCCAGAAGTATCAAGCCGCGCAGATCGTCGACCCCAAGCACAGCTACTCCGATGACGCACTGCTTCGCGAGGCCGAGGAGTGGGAGAGCCTCAACGACGGCGCCAAGGTCGAGGCGGTGCTGTCATCGCTGCCGATCAAGTTTCCCGAGGGTGACAACGTGGCCGAGGCGATGTGGCGGCTTGGCTGGCGCAACTGGCGCGAGCAGAAGTACGACGCGGCGATCAAGTGGTGGGCCAAGCAGATCGAGCTGGTCCCGCACGACGACAACTACTACGGCGAAGGTCAGGCGCAGTACTGGCTCGGCCGTGCGTACGCCGCCACCGGCAAGCCCAAGGAGGCGCTCGCGAGCTGGGAAGCCGGCGTGCGCAAGTACCCGCTCGCGTACTACGCGCTGCTCGGGTTGAACCGGATCCGCGAGGCAGCACCGGACGCGTACAAGGTCCTGGTCGCGGAGCTGTCCACGCCGCCGAAGGACTTCGATCCAAAGGCACCGGCCTTTTCGTTCGCGCCGCGTCCCGATTGGGGAACCCCGGGGTTCTTGCGCGCGATGGAGCTGCTCCGGCTCGGCCTGAGTGATCCAGCCGCGCTCGAGCTCAAGAAGGTCGGACTCACGGCGCCACCGGGCAAGAAGCGCGTCGACGATCCGGACATGATCGAGAAGCTGTGGGCGATGGCGTACCTCTATGACCGCGCGGGTCGTTACGCGACGTCGCTGTGGCCGACCCGCTGGCACATCCTCGACTACCGCCGCGCGTGGCCGATCGGCGCCAATCGCGCGCGCTGGCTGATCGCATATCCCAAGGGCTACTGGGACTTGCTGTCGCGACACGCCAAGCGCAACAACGTGCCGATGGCGATGCAGATCGGCATCGTGCGCGAGGAGAGCGGGTTCAATCCGTCCACCGAGTCCTACGCCAACGCGATGGGGCTGACCCAGATGATCCCGCCAACCGCGAAGGACTTCGCGAAGGGCACGGGCATCACGCCGTCGCGCTCCAACATGTTCGATCCGGAGACCAACGTGACGATCGGCAGCCGGTTCCTCGCCTCCCTGTTCACCAGGTTCAAGCGGTTCACTCACCTCGTGCCCACCGGCTACAACGCCGGCCCCGGGTTCGTGCGCCGCGGGCTCAAGCTGCGCGGCACCTGGGACGCCGACGAATTCGTCGAGGGCATCGTCGACGATCAGGCGCGCAACTACACCAAGCGCGTGCTGTCGTCGTACTTCACCTACTCGTGGCTGTACGAGAACGCGACCGTTCCCGAGATGCCCAACAAGATCCCGCCAGAGCTGATTCCGAAGCCGTAGGGGGTCAGACTCAATTTGCGCAACTTGCGTGCCGCGGGCACGCAAGTTGCGCAAATTGAGTCTGACCCCATTCACTTCGGCGGCATGCGTAGCCCGCCGTCCAGCCGGATCGTCTCGCCGTTGAGATAGCGATTCTCGACGATCGCGGCGACCATCGCGCCGTACTCCTCTGGCCGGCCGAGCCGCCTGGGAAACACGACGTCGGCTGCCAGGCCGCCGCGCTTGTCATCGGCGAGCGATCCGAGCATCGGCGTATCGAACACCCCGGGCGCGATCGTCACGACGCGGATGCCGACCGGCGCGAGATCGCGCGCAGCGGGCAGCGTCATGCCGACGACGCCGGCCTTCGATGCGGCATACGCGATCTGCCCGATCTGACCATCGTATGCAGCGCAGGACGCCGTATTCACGATCACGCCGCGCTCGCCATCGTCGGTGGGCTCGCTCGCTGCGATCGCAGACGCGGCGAGCCGCAGCACGTTGAACGTGCCCGCGAGGTTGATCTCGAGCACGCGCTTGAACGGCTCGAGGTCGTGCGGCTTGCCGGTCTTGTCGATCGTGCGCGCCGCCCATCCGACTCCCGCGCACGAGACCGCGATCCGCAACCTGCCCAGCTCCGCGGCCGCAGCGATCGCGGCCTTCAGCTGCTCGGTATCGGTGACATCCGTCTTGCAAAACCTCGCGCCGAGCTCGGCCGCGAGCGCCGGGCCGCGCTTGTCATCGCGATCGGCGATCACCGCGTTCGCACCGCCGGCAACCAACCTGCGAACCGTGGCCTCGCCGAGACCCGACGCGCCGCCGGTGACCAACGCAACAGCACCTGTGAGCTTCATGCGCCGAGCAGACTCGATCGGCGCGTCAGTTTCAACTAGCCCGTATGATTCACCACGCGGCTGGCTGCGACCGTCGCATCGCGGGCATCTCGTGGCGTACGGCCGGTTCTCGCTCGGTCCGTACGGCACCTACCGACTGTCGCTGCGGTTCCGGGCGTGCGCCCCGGCCTGCATCGCACTGCTCGGTCTGGCTCGACGTGGTGATGACCAATCCGAGCTAGCGTGGAATCGCGTCGCAGATCGTGCCGATGAACGTGTAGATCCCCAGATCGCTGAAGATCAGCTGCGAATTGGCATCCACATCGAGCTTGATGAGGTCGGTCTTGCGCTCGCCCTTGATCCACGTCGTCGATGACGTGCCGTTGGTGTCGACCAGCCGCAGGTTGCCCGATCTGGTCGAAAACACGTCGCCCGCGGTGTCGGTCGCGATGTCGGTCAGCGCGAGTCGTTTCATCCCACCCTTCTTTCCGACGAACACCCGGTAGCCCTTGCCGCCGTGCAACTTCGACAGCCGATCGACGTAGTAGTAGACGCCCGCATCGTCGCGCGCGAGCAGATACGGCCGGTAGACCATTGCGCTGGTCAGAAACGCTGCCTTGTCGAGCACGCCGGCGGCCTTGGTCCCGGTGATCCGGGTCAGCGCGCCATCGGCCTTGCCGTCGCATGACCGAAAGTACGTGCCATCCTTCTTGAGCTCGATCTCGCCCGATCGAATGTTCGCGAGTCGCGGCGTCCAGATGTTGATCCCCCACGCGTCGCCATCGGCCGAGCCGCCGATCACGATCTGCTCGTGGAGCTTCTTGGCGGTCCCGAAGAACACCCGCTTGTCCTGATCCTTGACGCGATAGACCACGTAGGTTCCGCCCTGCGCATCCTGGAGCACGATCAGATCGTTCTTGATCGGCTTGATGTCGACGGGCTGGGGACGCGGCTCGGCGGCGGCAACCTTGGAACACGCCAGGACGATCAAGATGCCTCGTGCGCGCATGATGCACTCATTATACGCTGGTGCGCGGATGACGAGCGGCACGGCACGAGTGGCGATCGACGTGGGGTCGGTGATCGGCGACACGTACACGATCGAAGCCGTCATCGGGCAAGGTGGGATGGGCTCGGTGTTTGTGGCGAGTCACAACCGTCTGCCGGGTAAGCGCGTTGCGATCAAGCTGCTGCACTCGCAGCTCCACGATCGCGAGGTCGTGGCGCGGTTTCGCCGCGAAGCGGAGATCGCCTCCAAGCTCGGTCATCCCAACATCGTTGCCGTCCACGACTTCAACGAGACACCCGACGGCACGCCGTACCTCGTGCTCGAATACCTGCGAGGCGAGACGCTCGCACATCGCCTGCAACGCGGACCGCTTGCGCCGGAGCCCACGCTCGCGATCCTGCGCCAGGTGGGTTCGGCGCTCGCCGCGGCGCATCGCGAGGGGATCGTGCATCGCGACCTGAAGCCGCAGAACATCTTTCTCGCCGAGGTCGAGATCAACGAGCAGATCACCGAAGCGGTGAAGGTCCTCGATTTTGGCGTATCGAAGATTCGCGGATCGCAGACCGTCAAGACCCAGGACTCGGCGCTGCTTGGCACGCCGCAGTACATGGCGCCCGAACAGGCGCTCGGACAGCACGACGTCGTCGACGCGCGCAGCGATGTGTTCGCGCTCGGAGCGATCGCCTACGAGATGTTGACCGGGCGCCCGGCGTTCTCCGGCGAATCGATCCCCGAGGTGGTGTTCAAGGTGGTCTACGAGCAGCCCGCACCGCTGCCCGACACGATCTCGCTGCAGCTCGCGATGACGATCCGGCGCGCGATGGCCAAGTCTCCGGAAGACCGGTTCGGCTCGGTAGACGAGCTGATCGAAGCGCTGACCGGCCAGAAGCTCGTCGTGCCGCAACGACCGATCCGGATCACCGCGCCACCTTCTGGCTTCGGCCACGGCTCGAACCATGCCGATGCGCACGCAGAGACCCTGGCATCGAATCCCGGCGCCAAGCCGCCCGCCACAGAATTGCTGGCAGCGCCACCGCAACCCGCAGCAAATCGCGGCCCCGGCGATCCAACGTTCGCGCCGACGACACAACCGCCTGCACCCACACCGCGATCGAAGCTCCTGCTCGTCGGGATCCCGCTCGGTCTCATTGCGGCGACGGTTGCCCTCGTTCTCGTCGCCACACGCGATCGCAACGCTCCGGCCAGCCCACCCGTCGCGGCGGTGTCACCCGCGACCATCGCCGATGCACCGAGCGCCGCAGCGCCCGCACGGGCCGACGCGGCCATGCCGATCGCAGCCGCACCACCTCCCGACGCTAGCCTCGAGAAACCACCTCCAACGCGCGTCCTCAAACCCGACCCCGTCTTGCGCTCGCCGAAGCCGGCACCACCCACCGAATCCGACGAGTTTGCCGGCGACGACGATCCCACGATCCGCGCCCAGCTTCGCGAAGCCGACGGCGCCCTTGGCGTCGATCCGAAGAAGGCCGAGGCGCTCGCGCTCGTCGCGCTCGGCTCCGCCGACGCCAAGCCGCGCCAACGCGCGCTCGCCCGCACGATCGCCGCGATCGCTCGCTGCGCCGCGAACGATGAGGAGAAAGCCCTCGCCTACGTGCGCGGCCTTCGCGGCGCGCCCAAACTACGCCGCCGCGTCCTCGCCGCCTGCCACAAGCACGGCCTGCTCACGTCCGAACGTTAGCTCGGCAAAGCTGCGCTGCTTGCCCCTTCAGTCACTGCCCTTGATAGCTCGGCGTCCACTTGAGCCCACTGTCGCACGGCACAACCACCGGGGTGGGCTCCTTCCGATCGGTCCACGTCCCATCCCCGAGCTGGCCGGATGAGTTGTTGCCGAAGCACCATGCTTGGTTGGAGACGCCAACAACACACGTGTACTCGGACCCCGTGGTGAACGTTCGAATCGCCTCCGGCAGCGTCACCAACGTGGGCGTCGTGACGAGCGCTGGTGATGCGAAGCCAAGCTGGCCGTGCGAGTTATCGCCCCAACAATAGAGCTCGCCTCCCGAACGCGCGCAGGTGTGAAGAAGCCCCGCGTGGATCTCGGTGACCGGCGTGGGGATTCCCTCGACCCGAACGGGTCCCTCTGGATGAGGGAGCTGATCCCCAACGCCCAGCTGACCGTTTTCGTTGCCGCCGAAGCAGAACACCGCCCCGTCGACCGTGCTCAGGCAGCTATGCGATCCACCCGCCGCCACTCCAACGGCTTTGGTGCCCGTCCACACGATCGACTCTGTACCGTTGGACAGATCATCGGGATGTCCAAGCTGGCCCGAATCGTTGCTGCCCCAGCAGTTGACGAACCCGTAGTAATCCACGGAGCAGGTGTGACGAAAGCCCAACGCGGCGAGCATCGCCGAGTGCGGAAATCGGTCCGGAGCATACGAGTCTGGTTCGTAGCCGAGCTGATGATCGCTATTGTTGCCAAAGCAATTGAGCTGCGAATCCCACAACCAGCCCGACTGCACGCAGAAATGCGAGCCGATGCCCCCAAACGAAGCGGTCGGAGACAGCGGCTTGAGCGGCCGGAACGTCGTCGGTATGTCTCCAAATCCAGGTCCGGTGCACGCGAGCTCGTAGGCGTTCTGAAAGCAGCTGTACGCCGCGCCGACGGCTAGATCTCTGAGCTTTCCAGACCCGCTGTTCCAGCCGTGAAGCACGCGAATCGGCATCGTGCATCGTCGCGCGAGCTCGCTTGCAGTCTCGGGCCCGGATGGTCTTGCACCGTGGCCGAGCTGGCCGCCGAAGTTTCGTCCCCAGCACGCTGCTCCACCGTCATCTCGAATGACACACGTGTGGTCGTGCGCGGCAGCGATCCGTTTGATGTCCGTAAGCGGACAGCGAGCTTCCTCGTAAGACTCGATCACGCCGTCCGGGTCTTCGCCGGCGTCGGCGCAACCGGCGGTACCGACGAAGACGAGTCCGATCAGGGTTGGTGTGTTGATTCGATCGCAGAGCATGAACCAGAGCCTTTCGTTGTGCGGACACGCGCGCTTTGCAAAGCCAGGACCGCGTGAGCGCGATCACGATGGACCGTGATGAAGACAAGTCAGTAAGGCGCTGTCAGAGGGGGGTTCGTGTGGGACACGTTCGCGCGGCGATACACCGCACCAACCGTGCCCGACTCGTCACGACCCACTCCGCCAGCGACGACGGGGGACATGTTTGAGACAGATATGTCCACGCTGGGACACCGAGCTGCTGCGGACGCGGCACCACTCGTTCGCTATGCGATCGCGTTGCTGACGACGCCCCAGCCACCGATCCCGATCGATCGCCGGTTACTCGTCGGTCGATCGGCGGACTGCGATGTTGCGCTTACGGGAGACGTGTCCGCATCACGCGCGCACGCTCAGATCGCGGTGGTGCCAGGCGGAGTCGAGGTGACGGATCTCCACAGCCGAAACGGAGTGCATCTCGACGGTCGACGAATCTCGGGGTCGGTGATCGTGCAGCGCGGCGTTCTCCGCATCGGGGACAGCGTTGCAGCGATCATCCAATGCAATGAGCATGAGCCCAATGGTGGTGCGAACGGACCGTTGGTGGGTGGGCCTTCGCTCGCCGGTTGTCGGCGGATCGCAGGACTCGTGGGAGCCACCGATCTAGCGATTCACATCACGGGAGAAACCGGGACCGGCAAGGAGGTGCTCGCGCGCTGGCTCCACGAGATCAGCGAGCGCTCGGGAACGTTCTCGCCGGTGAACTGTGCTGCGCTGCCGGACCACCTCGTCGAATCGGAGCTGTTCGGGCACGTTCGCGGTGCGTTCACTGGAGCGACCCACGCGCGGCGAGGGCTGATCTCGGCAGCTGCAGGCGGCACGTTGTTCCTAGACGAAGTCGGAGATCTCCCGCTCGGTGCCCAGGCGAAGCTTTTGCGGGTACTGGAGGACCACGAGGTCCGTCCGATCGGTGGGACCACCTCGGAACAGATCGATTTCCGATTGATCAGCGCAACGAACGTCGATCTCGTCGAAGCAGTAGAACGTGGGCGGTTTCGGTCGGACCTCGCTGCGCGGCTGTGTGCCGTCGAGTTGCGGCTACCACCGCTCCGAGACCGCATCGAAGATCTTCCGGTGCTGTCCGAACATCTGGCGCGGCGCGCCGGATATGCACTGACGTTATCGCCAGACGCGATCGAGGCGCTCGCGCGCTACAGCTGGCCTCAGAACGTTCGCGAGCTCGCTCACGTGTTGCGCTCCGCCGCGGTGATCGCGCGCGGGCCGATCAATCTTGGTGATTTGCCCGAGCGGGTGCGCGCCGGATTTCGCCCGACGGCACCAGTTGTGACGCCACCGACGATCACGACGGAGTTGACGCGTGAGCGACTCGAAGCAGCCCTTCAAGACGCGCGCGGCAACGTTCGGCATGTCAGCATCGCGCTGGGCGTCGCACGAAGTCAGCTCTATCGCTTGTTCGAGAAGTGGTCGCTGAAGCCGGCAACCTATCGGGCGATCGTCGGCACGTTGCGTGCAAAGGCGAGCGACCCGTCATGACCGCCGAAACGATGAACGCAGCACACCCGCACGACGAGTGCGAGGAGCGCGAGCTCATCAATCGCACGACGATGGTCGACATCGCGGGCGCGGTCGCGGTCGGATCGGAGCATCGCTCGTTGGTGTGTCCAACGTGTGGTGTTCCACTCGATCAGTCGCCGTATTGCCCGCGTGATGGAACGCTTGCTCAACGCGATCGGTTCGTGCTTGGCGAACGCTACGTCGTGCATGAGCTGATCGGTGGTGGCGGGTTCGGGTTCGTGTTCGGCGGTAGCCACATCGTTCTCGGTAAACCAGTCGCCATCAAGATCGTGCGTGACCTCGCCGCTGACTCCGCGCACGCCAAGCGGTTCCTGCGCGAAGCCCGGACGGCTAGCCAGCTTAGTCACGAGCACATCGTGTCGATCTTCGACTTCGGACGCGACGAACGACTCGATCTCGCATTTCTCGTCATGGAGAGGTTCGCCGGAACGTCCTTGGCGACGCTGCTCCAGGACACACGGCCGATGCCTGTAACTCGCGCGGTGCCGATCCTGATCCAGCTCGCACGTGCGATGGGCGCTGCGCACGCTGCAGACGTCGTGCATCGCGACATCAATCCTCGGAACGTGTTGATCGGTCACGGCGACTTCGTGAAGCTGTGCGACTTTGGGGTCTCGCGTTCGCTCGTCGACGCCGACCGGATCACCGCGCTGGGAGCGGTGGTCGGCACGCCCGCGTACATGGCGCCAGAGCAGATCCGCGGCGACGCGAAGCCCGATCCGCGAGCGGACATCTTCGGCTTTGGCTGTACCGCCTACGAGATGCTGACGGGTAGGCTCCCGCATGCCGGCCCGACGGCGGTGTCATTGCTCGCTAGCCGTCTGAACAACGGGACCGTCGAGGCGATCATCGGCGACGAGGATCATCAGATCCCAGCGGCGATCGAGCAGCTGGTCATGAGCTGTTTGAACCGCGATCCATTGCGGCGACCCACGGCATCCGAGATCGAGGCTCGTCTGCGAGCCATCCTGGTCGAAGCGACGACCGCGCGACTCGGCGACCCAATCCAGACGCTTGTCGCGGGGATGCCGTGGTTCTCAGCATCCGCCGAGCGCGATGTCGCCGCCATCGCCAACGACGGCGTTGAACATGCACCGCAGCAACGACTTCGCCGGCGGGGGTTCGGCCTCGCGCTCGGTGTCGTCGCGCTCGCTGCCGCAGCTGTGCTCGCCCTCTCGACGGCTCGCTCGCACCCGCATCCTCCCGCGTTGCCGGCGATCGCCGAGCAATGCCCGGAGCCGCCGCCGTCGGCACCGGTTACGAGCCCAGCGCCCGCGCCCGCGTTGCCTCCGCCACCTTCCGATGCGGTGGTCCCACCGAGCAACGACGGCCGCGTGCCCCCCCCTGCCACGACATCAGCCTCGAATGAGCGCTCCGTCAGCAAGCCCGCGCGGGCGAACCTCGGCCGAACGCGACCGTCTCCGCGTTCATCGCCTCCGCCGAAGCCCGCACAGCCTGACGGAGTGCTCGTCGATCCATTCAGCGAGTGACCAATGACTGTCCACGCGACTACCGAAGCCACGACCGCCGTGGGTCATCCAGACGACGTGTTTGTCGGGACGACCCTGGCGAGTTGGACCGTCAAAGCTCGGATCGCGAGCAGCGCGCATGCGACGGTGTTTCGCGTCGAGCGAGACGGATGTGTCGGTGCATTCAAGCTCTATCGCACCACCGTGGATCCGTTCGCCATCGAGCGCGGTCGACGCGAAGCGATGGCGTTGTCGCGGGTCTCGCATCGAGCGATCGCGCCACTGCTCGAAGCCGGGACGGTCCTCGACGATGCGCCCTATGTCGTGACCTCGTGGATCGACGGGACGCTACTCTCCGATCGGCTCGCCGGAGGCCCCATGCCCTGGGCCGAGCTACACCCGATCTTGATCGCGATCTGCGATGGCCTGATCGCCGTCCACGGCGCAGGCGTCGTCCACCGCGATCTCAAGCCCACCAACCTGATCATCCCGCGCGGCGAGAACCCCGCCGCCATCATCCTGGATCTCGGTCATGCGCTGATCGCCGGAGATGATCGAATCACCCAAAGCGGGCTCGCGATTGGGTCGGTGAGCTTCATGGCACCGGAACAAGCTGTCGGCCACCGTGCCGATCCACGGAGCGATCTGTACGCGGTCGGCGCGATCTTATATCGCGCACTCACCGGGCATCCGGTGTTCGTCGGAACGACCGCAGAGGTGCTACAGGCCCACGCAACCACTGCGATCGTGGCACCGCGATCCCGCGCGCCCGAGCTAGCGATCCCGCGCGAGGCGGAGGATCTGTGTCTGTGGCTGTTGGCGAAGAATCCCGCCGAGCGCGTTCCATCCGCGACCGTGCTCGCCGTGACGCTAAGCGTTGTCTCGAGGAGTCGATGATGAGAGCAAGTTGTTTCGTGTTGGCGCTGGTCGTGGTCACGTCATCGCCCACGTTCGCCGATCCGGCGTTGGACAAGCAGGCCAAGGCGCATTCGCAGCGGGCCCAGGAGCTCTACCGCGATGGCAAGTACGCTGAAGCTCGCGCTGAGTTCTCGGCGTCCTACGATCTCAGCCGGCGTCCGGGGTTCGTGTTCAATATGGCGGAGTGCTCGAGGCTCGCGGGCGACCTCACGGCTGCGCGCCAGCACTATCAGAATTACTTGGCGCTCGCACCGGACGGCTCGATGGCCACGCTTGCGCGACAGCGCTTGGCTGCGCTCCCTGGTTCGACCGAGCGTGCAGCGCCGCCGCCCGTAGTACCGCCGCCGGTGATGGCGCCGCCGGTGACCGCGCCAGCCGCAGCGTCGCCGACTGTGACCGCGCCACCGCCCGCGCCATTGGTCGCGCACAACGCGGAGCCAACCCTTACCGGCACGGCCGCGATCACGCGGGCCGCTCCAGAGCGCTCGATGTGGACGCGATGGCCGGTTTGGGTCGCCGTGGGTGCCGGAGTGATTGCTACGAGCGCGTTGATCTACGTGGCGGCGAGATCCGATCGCGATCCCTGCGGACCCGGCTGCATCGACTGGCAGGAGCGCAAGTGACCATGGAGCGCATCGCGATCTACATCCCGGTCATCGTCATGCTCGCGCTAGCGGCATGCGATCCGTCTCCCACGGTGGTCGAGTTGTCAGTGGTGTACGACGACAGTTGGTCGCTTTCGGAGCTCCGCGTCGCGACGGATACCGAGACCAGCACGATCGACGCACGGCACGATGTGAGGATCCTCGTTCCCGAGCAGTGGGTTGGCAACGAGTTGGCGATCGAGATGTGGGGGATGCGAGCGGACGATGCATGGGCCCATGGCTCGGTGAGTGTCACGCCCGTGGTCGATCAGGTCGTCGCGGCCACGATCACGCTCAATCGGTTGCCGTGTGGAGCCTGGTGCCAGCTCGGTGCAACGACCTGTATCGGCGACGGCGTTGCGATCTGCGAGCAACGCGACGATGACAGCTGTTACGAGTGGAGCGAGCCAGTCGAGTGCGGCGATGGCACTCCCTATTGCTCGGCGGGTCAGTGCTCCGCCAGCTGCATCGACGAGTGCGTCGAAGGTGAAACGCGCTGTGCCGGCGCCGGCGGCTACCAACGCTGCGGCAACGCCGACAGCGACGAATGCACCGATTGGTTGGCGGTTGAAGCGTGTGACGCTCCGCAGGTGTGCAGCAACGGCAGCTGCCAGGCGATGTGCCAAGACGAGTGCACCAGCGGCGATACCACCTGCACCGGCGGTGGGGTTGCAGCGTGCGCAGACTTCAACGCCGACGGCTGCACGGAGTGGGGCCCCCAGTCACCGTGTTCCAATGGCAGCTGTAGCGGCGGCCAGTGCCAGACGGCGTGCACCGACGACTGCTCCTCGGCCACATGTACGAATCTCGTCTGGCACGCGTGCGGCCAGTTCGATTTCGATAGCTGCATGGACCTGTCGCCGGGAACGTCGTGCGCCCCTGGAGATGCATGTCAGGAAGGCGCCTGTGACGCCCAGGCGGGTTGCTCGAGTACTCCCAAGATTTGCGATCAGGTACCCGAGCCTGAATGCGTCGGAACCGACACCCTACGGACCTTCTACGGCGCGTGTGATGGCGGGACGTGCAGCTATCCGTACTCCGACACGCCGTGCACCGGATGCAATGCCGGAGCATGCGAATGCTCGGGGACCTGTGCCTCGGTGACGATCGAAAGCAATCAGAGCGGCGCGTATGACATCACCGCTGACGAGACACATATCTACTGGACCGCCGCGAACGCCAATGTCGTGATGCGACGGGTCAAGACGATGGCGAGCCCGGCGGAAATCGTTGCCACCGGTCAAGGTGGCGCGTCCAGTATTGCGGTGGATGCGACCCACGTCTACTGGACCAATTTCACCGACGGCACGGTCATGCGACGAGCAAAGACCCTCACAAGTCCGCCCGAGCAGGTCGCTACAAGCCAGGCCGGCGCCGAGGGAATCGTCGTCGACACCACCCACATCTACTGGACCAACATGGACGCCGATACGGTCGCACGACGGGTCAAGACCTTGGCCGCTCCGGTCGAGCTCGTCGCCGCGGATCAAAACGGCGCCTACCACATCGCGGTCGACGATGCGCACGTCTACTGGACCACCTATGACGGCTGGACGGTGATGAGACGCGTGAAGACGCTGCTCGCTCCGTCGCTGATGGTTGCCGACGCACAGCCCAGGGCTGCCGCACTGGCGCTCGATGCGACCCACGTGTTCTGGGTCACTAGCGAACCGAGCAGCAATCCGTCGGCTCCACGCCGGCTGATGCGGGCATCCAAAGTGCTCGGGACGATCGATGTTGTCGAGGAATACACTCAAACCTCGAGCCGCATCCAGGCGATCGCACTCGATGACGAGTACGTCTACTGGGCAGACCCTGCCGACGGCGAAATGTTTCGCAAGCCGAAATCCGCGGGCGCGAGCACGCCCCGCGAGTACGTCGCTGATACGGTTCTGGCCCTCCCCTACCAGTCCTACGTGTTCGGGATCTTGGTCGACGCGGCCCACGTTTACTGGACGGTCCAGGATCTCATGAGCGGGACGGACGAGGTGCGCCGAATTTCGCGTTGCGCGTGTGGACTATGAGCCGCCCGAATGTGTTTCGGTTGGTGTTCGTCGTCGCTCTGCTCGCGGTCGTGGGCTGCGGCGAGAGCTTTACGACGATCCAGTTAGCCGTGGGCTATGACGACAGCTGGTCGCTCTCGGAGATGCATGTCGCCTCGTTGGAACAGTCGAGCACGGTCGATCCAAGGCATGAATTGACCATCCAGGTCCCCGACGAGTGGGCGGGCGAACCGATCACGATCGAGATTTGGGGGTTGCGAGCGAGCGACCGGATCGCTCACGGCAAGGTGACCGTCACGCCCGTCATGGATGTGATCGTGTCGACCACGGTGAACCTCGAGCTGGTCCCGTGCGGCGTTTGGTGCACCGCTGGGGCGACGATGTGTGCCGGTGATGCGGTGGTGATCTGCGAGCAGCGCGGTGACGATCATTGCTTCGAGTGGAGCGATGCGATCGCGTGCGAAGCGACCAGTCCATATTGCTCGGTCGGCACGTGCTCGACCACCTGCGTCGACGAATGCGCCGACGGCGAAACCCGCTGCGCGGGGCCCAGCGGTACGCAGAGCTGCGGGCAGGCCGATAGCGATGAATGCCTCGATTGGCTCGACGTCACGCCGTGCAGTGCTGGACAGGTCTGCAGCAACGCAAGCTGCGGGCCGAGCTGCCAGGACGAATGTACAGCTGGCGACGTTCATTGCGCCGGGGGCGGCGTGATCAGCTGTGGCGATCGCAATGTGGATGGGTGTCTGGAGTGGGGACCTGCCCAGCCGTGCGCGAACGGTAGCTGTAGCAATGGCGTCTGCGACGCCGTGTGCAGCGACGAATGCTCAAGCTCGTCGTGCGCCGCGCTCACGTTCCACAGTTGCGGCCAGTACGATCTGGACGGTTGCCTCGATCGCTCGCCGGGAACCTCCTGCGTTCCGGTGGATGGTTGCGAGCTCGGAACGTGTGACGCGGGCGCGGGATGCTCGAGCGCTCCCAAGGTTTGCGATCAGGTTCCCGCCGCGGAGTGCATCGATGATTCGACGTTGCGCACGTACTACGGCACGTGCGCGGCCGGCGCGTGTAGCTATCCGTTCCATGATGCGACGTGCACCGGCGGCTGCAGCGCGGGCGCGTGTAGTTGCTCGCAGACGTCGTGCACACCCGAGAACATCGCGACCAGTGGCAGCCAGCGACATGTGCTCGCTCTCGACGATGTTCATGTGTACTGGGCCGCCAACGACTTTGTGATGAGGCGCGCCAAATCGCTGGCCGGTGGCGAGGAGATTGTCGCCGCCGGGCAGGGGGACGCGTTCGGCGTCGCGGTCGATGGGACTCATGTCTACTGGACCGACGTCACCAGCGGGACGATCATGCGCCGCCTCAAATCGTTGGCGGCACCGGCAGAGGTCGTCGCCGACGGCCAGAGCCAACCTCGCTGGGTTGTCGTAGATGCAACGCACGTTTATTGGGCCTCGAAGCAGTCCGTGACGCGTCGTCCCAAGTCGCTGGCTACACCCGCCGAAACCATCGCGACGGAGGGACCGAATTCGATCGAGGCGTTGGCGGTCGACGACACCCACGTGTACTGGGCGGCCAACCCGGGTGTGCGCCGGCGCGTCAAGACAACCGCGAATCCAGCCGTGGACGTCAGCGCGGACGGCCCTGTCTATGCGCTCGCACTCGATGGCTCGCATGTGTACTGGGCGACCCAGTTCGAGATCCTACGCCGGGTGAAGACCCTGGCCATCGCCGAACAGCGCGTGACTTGGTCTGCGCCGGTTCGCTGGCTGACCCTTGATGACACGCAGGTGTACTGGAGCGATGACACGGGAGTTGCGCACATGCCCAAGGATCTATCGGTCGCAAGCGCAGGCATCCTGGCTGCCGACGATCCGTACACGGTCGCCGTCGACGCGACGCATGTCTACGTCTCGAGTACGATGATCGATGCGAGCGTCCGGCGAGTGGCGCGATGTGCGTGCGAATTGTAGTCCCGTCGCAGCTAGCTCTTGCGCATCTGCTGGGCGAGATAATTCTGCTCGCCGACCTGCCGGATCAGCTCCAGCTGCGTCTCGAGCCAGTCGGTGTGCTGTTCCTCGCCGACCAGGATCCTCGTCATCAGATCCTCGGTGGCGTTGTCGCCGTTCTTGCGCGCCGCCTCGATGCCCTGATTGAGAAAGTTGATCGCGTTGTACTCGAGTGCGAGGTCGGACTCGAACTGCTCCTTGACCGTCTCTCCGACGCGAAGCTTGTGGTAGCGCTGTAGATTCGGGACGCCTTCGAGGAACAGGATCCGGCTGATCACCTGATCCGCATGCTTCATCTCGTCGATCGACTCGGCCCGGATCTTCGAGGCGAGGTACTCGTATCCCCAGTTCTCACACATCTTCGCGTGGATGAAATACTGGTTGATGGCAGTCAGCTCATTGGTGAGCAGACTGTTGAGCAGATCGAGTACCTCTTGGTTGCCCTTCATGTCGCCTCGCTCGGGTCGGGCGCGTCAGCAATGTGACGCGACTTACGTCCGAGACCTTACCGAGACGAGGTCGCTGGCACAATCGCGGGTGCAATTGTTCGCGCCCCTCGCGGCGAGGCGATCGCGCAGCTCGTCGACGCAAGCGCCGCATCCCGAGCCAGCACCGCATCGCCGGGCGATGTCCTGAACTGTTCGTGCCCCCTCGTCAATCGCCGCATCGACATCGCGATCCGACGTCGGGTGACAGAGGCAAATCAACACGTCTTTGATAATGCTTTTCAATTCCAAAAACGTCAAGGCCCGGTTTCTGACCTGGTAACCAACAGAAAGCACACAAGATATTGTTTGCTCCGGAACCCGAACCCTCGCATCCTGGTGAACATGAGATGGGTCTGGGCTGCGGTCGTGGTGATCGTGGGCTGCAGCGATCATCACGAGCCACCGCCAGCGGTCGATCAAACGAACGACGGGATCGACCTGATGGTCGCCGGGTTCGGACCGCGATCGGTGCTCCACTATCAGCTGGCCAAAGGGATCTCGTCGACGCTCGCGATCGAGCTCGATCACGATCTCGTCGCGCCTGGCATGGGCGGGCGCGCACCCACCTCGGTGACCGAGCTCCAGATCGCCGTCGATGACGTTCAGCCCGATGGAGGAATGAAGATCCGCACGACGATCGCGCACGTCAGCTCGCGCGACCGCGCGGGGATGACCGCGACGCGCGACGCGTTCGACCGCGCGATGGCGTCCCTCGAGGGCATCTCGTACGTCGGCACGCTCGCTCCCGACGGCCGGATCGCCGACCTTCACGTCGATGCCACCGGCAAGCAGTTGCCCCCGGCCTTGGCCAAGCAGATCGGCGAGGCGGGCAAGAACTTCCAGGAGCTCACGCTGCGGCTGCCTCACGAGCCAGTGGGCGTTGGTGCGCTGTGGCGATACACGGGACCGATCGGACCACCGGAGCTGGGGCTGGTCGCGACCTCGTCGGTGATGGTCACGAGCATCGAAGGCACCAAGCTCGGCTTCACGCTGATCTCCGAAGCGAAGCCTGGCGCAGGCGGCTCGAAGCTCCCGCCCGAGCTCGCGGGATTTGAGCTGTCGGGCGCCGGCGTCGGGGTGGGTGTGGTGGACCTGTCTCGCATGGTGCGGACTGGCTCGCAGACGTTCGAGCTACGGTCGACTGGCCCCGACGCGATGGCGATGACGACGACGACGCGGTACAGCGCTCGCTGACGCTCGTGGACCCGGAGCGCGGCCCCGGTGCGCGAAATGGGGCGCGGCTAGGGGGCACACAGCGCGCCGTACCGCGAACAGCTGCCGCCGGACACCGCTTCACATCGCCGGTGCAACCCATCGCGCGGATCGAACATGCACTTGCTCGCGGGCGCACAGGCTCCGGCCCACGCCTGGCATGTGCCTTCCGTCGGCTTGGTGCATTGCTTGTACGTGCGCGCAACGGGATCGTACATGCAGGCATCTGGTGGGCTGCAGGCCGGTCCGAAATGAAAACACGTCCCAGCACCGCTGCTCGTACACGTGAAGTAGCTGCGGGTGCCTGGATGAAACACGCACGTCGGAGTCAAGCAACCGATGTCACGCAGCGGCCCGCTCGCGCCCGGTTGCGACGCGCCGGGTGCCGGTGCCGCGGCCGCGCTCGTGGGTCCCGGTGCCGCCGGGGCGCGGGATGAACGCGGCGCGGAGCCACAGGCCGCGAGAACAACCACCACAAGAGCGATCCGCACGCGCAGGTTATATCGCGGCCATGGCGTCGGCTGAGCCATGCTCGCGACGTTCGAACGCATGCACCGACCGCTCTTAACGCAGCGCGGCAGAGGTTGCTCGGCGACATCGCGAACTCCGCCCATTGGGCGGCGCAACTCCGCCTCGTGACTCTGTTAACGTGCGCCTCGCCCTTCGTTGCGGGCGCTGGAGAACACTCCCCTATGCAAGCTGAGGTCGTCACGCAGGTGCTCTCGTTGGCTCATCAAGCGGTCAAGGAGAGCCACCGCGATCGTCTCGAGGCCTACATCCGTGCCTACTGCCGCGCGATTCCACCCGAGGTGGAGATCGAGCCGCACCACTTGCTCGGGTTCATCATGGATCGGTTCGCGTTCCTCGAGGAGGACTTCGAGCGGACGGTCAAGGTGTCGATCCGCGACGCCGAGAACACGCTGCTCGCCGAGGAATCGCCGGCGACGGTGATCGAGACCCGGCTGCCCGATTGCGCGTTCATCATCCGGACGATCAAGTCATTCCTGCGTCAGATGGGCCTGCAGCTTCAGTTCGTGCTCCATCCGATGCTGGGCGTGATCGCGGATCACGGCCGGATCACGGGGATCGATGCAACCCGCGGCGCGCGCTACTCGCAGGTCTACCTGCTGGTCTCGCCGATTCCGGTCGACCGGCGTGAAGCGCTGCGGTTCGACCTCGAACAGCGGCTGCAGCTGACGCTGCTGGTCAACCGCGATCGCGAGCCGATGATGGCCAAGCTCGACGAGGTGCGCAATTACGCGTGCTCGCTCGCCGGCCGCGACCCGAGCGCGCGAAGTCCGCGCGAATCGCAAGGCTTGCCGGTGATCCGGCTCGAGACGCCGGTGCCGTTCAGCGATCCGCGCGAGGCCGAGGCCAGCGAAGCGGTGAACCTGATCGATTGGCTCAAGGACGACAACTTCATCCTGTCCGGCTACGCGTGGTTTCCGCGCGGCGGCAACGGCCATCGCACCGTCGAGCACGGGATGGGGTTATTCGCGGCTCCCGAGCGCAAGCACCTCGAGGAGGTGATCGGCGAGATCGTGTCCACCCGCCGCACGCGCGACGAGGTGTACTCGTTCTATCGCACCGATTACATGACGGTGGTCCGCTCGGTGACCCAGGTCCGCTACTTTGGAATCGCGCAGCTCGGCCCCGACGGCAAGGTGGTCGGCGAGCACGTGTTCATCGGCCTGCTGTCGACCAAGGCGCTCAAGCAGGCGAACCGCCGGATCCCGGTGGTGGGTCCGCGGATCAAGCAGGTGATCGCGAAGCTCGACGAGCAACGCGGCAGCTATGCGTACACCAAGAGCGTCGCGATCCTCGACTCGATCCCGGTCGAGGATCTGTTCTACTGGAGCATCGAGGAGATCCGCGACGTCGTCGAGACGTTCCGGCTCGCCGAGTCCCGCGACCAGGCGCGCGTGTTCGTGTGGCGCCGCCCCGGCGGACGCCGGCTGACGATCGTGTGCGTCGTCCCGCGCATGCGGTTCTCCGAGGCGCTGCGCGAGGAGCTGTCGCAGGAGATCCGCAAGTTCCTCCAGGTGCCGCACCTGCGCGAGTACCGGCAGGAGACCGACGACGAATCGCCGATCCGGCTGCACTTCACGGTCGGCAAGTACCGGCCCAACGTCACCGACGCCGATCTCGACACGCTGTCCGACGAGCTGGAGCACCTGCTACAGAGCTGGGAAGATCAGCTGCGCAGCCTGATCTTCAAGCGCTATCGCGGCCGGGCCGAGGCGGCGCACAACGCGCGGTCGAAGCAGTACCTCGCGACCACCGCGTCGGCCAACGAGATCTGGTCGCGCTACGGGGCGCGATTTCCCGAGTCGTACAAGGGGACCCAGCCGCCCGGCATCGCCCTGCTCGACATCGATCTGATCGAGAAGCTCGACGACGCCGAGGGGCTGCGCGCGGCCCTGGTCGTGCTCGGTGAAGGCGGCGATCGCCACACCTCGCTGCGGATCGTGTCCCGCAAGGAGCTGCTGCTCAACGACGTCGTGCCCTCGCTGCATCGCATGGCGCTGCGCACGACCAGCCGGCTCGCCGAGCGGCTCGACCCGGGCCCGGGCAAGGACGTCCACATCACGTGCTTCGAGGTCAGCGGTGCCGACGGCGGCAAGATCGAGGACGAGGCCACGCTCGAACGGCTCGGCGGGATCATCCAGCGCGTCCTGGCCGGGCAACTGCTCGACGATCGGATGCTCGGGCTCGGCTACCTCGCCGGTCTCGACTGGCGCCAGATCGATCTGCTGATCACGTACCGCAACTACTTCGTGCAGGTGTTCCAGGGGTTCGGCACGCACAGCGTCAACGACGCGCTGCTCGCCCACCCCAGGTGTGCCTCCTTGCTCGTCGAGTACTTCGAGACCAAGTTCTCGACCGCCCGCAAGGAGTCGCCGGCCGAGCGCGCGGAGAAGCTGTTGCCACCCCTGGCGCGCCGCTATGACGAGCTGCTCGAGTCGGTGACCGCGATCCAGGAGGACTTGATCCTTCGCTACTTCATCGACCTGTTCGAGGCGACGCGTCGCACCAACTATTACCGTCCCGGCCGCGGCGACGCGGTGTCGATCAAGCTCGAGAGCGCGCTGGTCGAGCACATGCCCAAGCCATGCCCGATGTTCGAGATCTACGTCCACGCGCCGGGCGTCGAGGGCATCCACCTGCGCGGCGGCAAGGTCGCGCGCGGCGGCATCCGCCACAGCGATCGCGCCGATGACTTCCGCACCGAGGTGCTCGGGCTGCAGCGCACCCAGACGCTCAAGAACACCGTGATCGTACCGTTCGGCGCCAAGGGTGGGTTCGTCACGCGCAAGGTGAACCCGACGCGCGAAGAGGCACGGGCGCAGTACGAGGTGTTCATCGCGGGTCTGCTCGACGTCACCGACAACTTCGAGGTCTCCGGTTCGGGCACCAAGATCGTCCCACCGCCCGGCGTGCTGCGCTACGACGACGACGATCCGTACCTCGTGGTCGCGGCCGACAAGGGCACCGCGCACCTGTCCGACACCGCCAACGCGATCTCGCAGACCTACAAGTTCTGGCTCGACGATGCGTTCGCCTCCGGCGGCTCGGCTGGCTACGACCACAAGGTCATGGGCATCACGTCGCGTGGTGGCTGGACCAACGTCGAGCGCCACTTCCGCGAGATGGGCATCGACATCCGCACCACGCCGATCCGGGTCGCCGGTGTCGGCGACATGAGCGGGGACGTGTTTGGCAACGGCATGTTGCTCAACGACAAGATGCTGGTCGTCGCGGCGTTCAACCACAAGCACGTGTTCATCGATCCGGCGCCCGACGCTGCGAGCTCGTATGCCGAGCGCAAGCGGTTGTTCACCACGCCGGGCACGCAATGGACCGATTACAACCGCGAGCTGATCTCGAAGGGCGGTGGCGTGTTCGAGCGCGCCGCCAAGGAGATCAAGCTGTCGGCCGAGGCCAAGGCCCTGCTCGGGCTCAAGGGCAAGGTGGTCAGCGGGCCCGATCTGGTGCGCGCGATCCTCGCGCTCGATGTCGATCTGATGTGGTTCGGCGGCATCGGCACCTACGTCAAGGCGACCACCGAGAGCAACGGCGAGGTCGGTGACAAGGTCAACGACAACGTCCGGATCAACGCGCTCGAGCTCCGAGCGAAGGTGATCGGCGAAGGTGCGAACCTCGCGATCACCCAGCGCGCGCGCACCGAATACGCCCAGCACGGCGGCCGGTGCAACACCGACGCGATCGACAACTCCGCGGGTGTCGACTGCAGCGACCACGAGGTCAACCTCAAGATCCTGCTCGCGCCGATGATGGCCTCCGGCAAGCTGACCCGGGTCGCGCGCGACACCCTGCTGCGCGAGCTCGAGCCCGACGTCGGCGCGGCGTGCGTGCTCGATAACTATCTCCAGTCGGCGCTGCTGTCGATGGAGACCATGCGGACGCGCAAGCACGGCGAGGCGTTCCTGGACCTGCTGTCGTATCTCGACAAGCACGGGCTTAGCCGCGGCGCGGAGCACATCCCCCCCGACGACGAGCTGCGATCGTGGCTGGTCACCGGCAAGGGCATCCCGCGCAACCTGCTCGCGGTGCTGGTCGCGCACACCAAGAACGATCTGTACGAGCGCGTGCTGGCGTCGCGGATTCCCGACCTGCCGCTGTTCGAGCCCATGCTGGTCTCGTACTTCCCGCCGAAGATCGCGGAGCGCCATCGCGATCAGATCGCGAAGCATCAGCTGCGCCGCGAGATCATCGCGACCGTCGCGACCAACGCGATCATCAACCAGGCCGGGTGCACGCTGCTGGTCGAGCTCTCGAAGGAGACCACGGTGCCGCTCGAAGAGCTGGTCGTGCGCTACTTCATCTGTGACGAGCTCCTGCGCGGCCGCGATTTGCGCAAGGCGATCCACGCGCACGACAACCTGGTCTCGTCCCACGATCAATACTCGGCGCTGCTCGCGATCGAGGATGTGCATCGGCGGCTGCTCCGCTGGTGGCTGTGGAACGACGCCGAGTGGAAGCTCGATCCCGACGACATCGCCAAGATCCGCAAACAGTTCGACGAGGCCACGGCCGCGATCGAGAGCTCGCTCGACGGCCACGCCAAGGTCGCGTTCGAGGCGCGCGCGCAGGATCTCGTGCTGCACGGGTTCGCGCCCGAGCTCGCCACCGGGCTCGCGCGTGTGGGCCTGGCCCGGGATGCGTTCGCGGTGATGTCGGCGTCGCGCGAGTCCAAGCTCTCGCTTGCCAAGACCGCCCCGCTGTTCGAGCGCGTCGGACGCGAGCTCCACGTCGACATCCTCGATCACATGCTCGATGTGCAGGTGCCCGCCAACGTGTGGGAGCGCCGGTTCCACAGCTCACTCGAGCGCGAGGCCGCGGCGATCCGCCAGCTGGGCGTGACCAAGCTCGCGACCAACACCGGCTACGTCGAGCAGCACCGCGATCGGATCGATCGCATTGCGGACTCGTTGCGCATGGTCAAGCAGCTCGGTGGGCATGGGCTCGTGCCGCTGTACTTGATCCTCGAGGACTATCGAGCGCCCTGGTGAGTGCGCCCCGGGCGCAGCTCGCGGTTCCGGTTCCGCTTCCCTATCGCGATTCCGCTGTCGAGCCGCTATCGAGTCGCAGAGCCTGAATTGGGGCCTCGACCCTTCGTTCCCGCGATGAGCTGTGTGTAACGTGCAGTCGTGAGCCCATCCAGCCGGCTTGATCGCGTCGCAGATCAGAAGCTCGCCAGCCTGGTGGCGGAGGGCGGTCGGTTGCGCGCGCTGGTGCTCGAGCTGTGGCAGCGGACCCGCATGGACTGGGGGTTCGTGACCGATCGGCTGTCGACGACGTTCCGCAAGGAGACCTGGATCGGCGCGCACGAGCGGCGGTTCGTCAGCGAGACCCTGTACGGCATCGTCCGGCACCTGCGCCGGATCGACGCGGCCCTCGCACGCGGCCGCACCGCGCGTGGCGCCAAGGGCACGCGCGCACCGCGCGACCTCGAGCGGCTGCTCGCACTGCTCGTGCTCGAGGGTGTGCTCGAGCCCGCGCGCGCGGCACGCGTCGAGCCCGATCTCGACTGGAACGCGGTGGCCACGATCGACGAGGTCATCGCAGCCGAGCGCCGGCCCGCAGCACGGATCGCGCTCGCGGCGTCGCTGCCCGACTGGCTCGCCGAGCGAATCGTCGCCGACTGGGGCGATGCGGCCGAGCCACTCGCGCGCGCGTTGAACCAGCGCGCTCCGATGACCGTGCGCGCGAACCTGCTGGTGACCACGCGCGATGCGCTCGCCGCGGAGCTCGCGAACGCCGAGCTCACGACGACCCCTGGCCAGTGGTGCGATACGGCGCTTCACGTCGAGAGCCGCACCAACCTGTTCGCGCTCGAGGCGTTCAAGCGCGGCGCGCTCGAGGCCCAGGATGAGGGCAGCCAGCTACTCGCCGATCTGGCGATCGCGGGCATCGATGGCAAGCCGCTGGTCATCGATCTGTGTGCGGGCGCTGGCGGCAAGACCCTCGCGATCTCGGCGCGACTCGGCAATCGCGGTCGCGTGATCGCCAGCGACGTCGATGCCGGCAAGCTCGATGAGCTCAAGCGCCGGGCACGGCGCGCGACGGTGTCGAACGCCCAGGCGGTTCACCTCGAGGGTGGGAGCTGGCCCGACGCGCTCGAAGCGCTGCGGGGCAAGGCCGACGTGGTGTTCGTCGATGCGCCGTGCTCGGGCATCGGCGCGCTCCGCCGCAACCCCGAGGCGCGCTGGCGGTTGCGCGAGGCCGACCTCGCGACGTTCGCCGCCAAGCAGCGCGAGATCCTCGAGGGTGCTCGCGCGTTGTGCGCTCCCGGAGGCCGGCTGGTCTATGCGACCTGTACGCTACTGCGCGTCGAGAACCAGGACGTGATCGATGGCTTCTCCGCGAGCCATCCCGAGCTGACACCGATGCCGGTCACCGAGGTGCTCGGCGATCGCGGGACCCAGCTCGGCGACGGGAATTCGTTCACCGTGGCGCCGCACAGCCACGGCACCGACGGGTTCTTCGCGCGCGTGCTGCGCGCGAAGGCCGGCTGAGACCTCGAACAGCGTAGGCACTCACTCGAGGTGGGCGCGCGGAACGCCGGACTCGGCCTCGGGTGCTGGAGCGAATCGGCCGGCAAGCTGTGCACCGAACGCGCCGAGCAACAGCACGCCGATCGAGATGATCAAGGTCTCCCCATCGATCAGCGGCACACCCGGCGCCGCGGACCAGCGCTCCTTCACGACGAGCCCCAGGGCAAAGAACCACCCCGCACCGCACGCCCACGGCCGGTAGGTCGGCGTCACGAGCTGGGTGAGAAACCCCGCGGCGAATACAGCGATCGGGGTCACGACGAACCCGAACAGGACCAGGTCACCGGGCCCCAGCACCGCGAACAACACGTTGCCGAGCAGCGGAGTCACTCCGAGCGTGAGGAAGGCGCTCAGCATCAAGATCGAAACCAACCGAGGCACGGTACCCAGCGTGCGGCGGCTGGGAAACGCTCCCAGGAACGCACTCGCTGCGGCTCCCAGGGCGATCGCAGGCGCCACCAGCCACGGGCGTGAGGAGCGAGCGGCGACCCACATGAACCAGTGAGGCAGCAAGATGAACACCACCACCATGAGCCCGATGGCGAGCACTGCAGCCGCCACCGGCTCGCGCGACGGGCGGAACGGTCGAAACCGCATCATCAAGTTGCCGACGGTCGCCGCAGCACCCGCGTGCGCGATGTATGGAAGCGCCTCCGTCTGGACCCCACAGCTGAGCATCAACGCCACGAAGAACCACCACGCACCGACCCCTGCGACCGCGCCGATCAAGACCCAGCGGACCGATAGCAAACCGAGTGGCGCGACGGCCATGCTCCATACGAGTACACCGGGGGAGCTCGTGCGATCGAGCGAAATCGCGCGGCTCGCCGATGCGCGCGACCGCGGCCGACCCGCACGTTGGGTGCCCACGTGATACCGTCAGATCAACTCGATGGCGATCGACGTTTCGGTAGTCCGCGAGCTCCCCGCGCTTCGCGCCATCGAGTCGGAGTGGCGCGCGTTGGCCCAGGCCGGCGCGAGCGCGCTGTTTCGCGGGCCGGAGTGGCTATTGCCGTGGTGGCACGCGTACCACAACACGCTGGCGGCCGAGCTCCACGTGCTCGTCGGACGCGCGACGGAAGGAGAGAAGGACGTCGCGCCGGGCACGATCGTCTGCCTCGCGCCGCTGTATCGCCGCACCGTCAAGGTCGCATTGCTGGATACCCACGAGTTGCGGATGCTCGGCGACGCCGGCCCGCGCCCGCCGTCGCTCGATCTGCTCGCGCGTCAAGGCTGGGAAGATCGCAGCGGCGCGGCGATCGCCCGCAAGCTGATCGACGAGGCGCAGACCTGGGACGTGCTGGATCTCGAACCGCTCGCCGACCCGTCGCGGATCCGCGCCCATCTCGTGCAGCGGCTCGCACCCGCGGGGTTCACGATCGAGAGCTCGCCGTCGGCCGGTGGGGCCAGCCGGATCGCCCTCGCGCTCGCGCCGACCGACACCACCGATGGCACGGGCCTCGTCACGACCTATGGCGAGGATCTTGCGGCGCTGCGCAAGGGATTGTCGGCGCTGCGGCGGCTGTCCCGACTCGAATGGGCGGAGCGCGACGAGCCATCGCCGCTGGCCGATCCGGAAGCCAACGCGTTGCTCGAAGAGGTGGCGCTCGAGCTCGGCAAGCAGGGAAAAGTTCGGCTCGCGCGGCTCGATGACGCCCAAGGTGAGGCGGCCGCTGCGGCGCTGGTCGTGGACGACGGCGATCGCGCGGTCGTGCTCGCGATGGCCGTCGATCCTCAGGTCGCTGCCAGGGCGCCTGCCCGGCTGCTGCATGCCGAGGCGATCGCGGCGCGCGCCCGCGGGTGCGTCGCGCTCGATGTCGTGGCCGGAGCCGTCGAGTATTCACTGCCCGCGCTGCCTTCGTCGAAGCAGCCGGCACTCGCCGTGCGAGTCTGGGGCCAATCCACGACCGCGAGCGTCGGCAAGACGGTCCATCACGTCACACGCCGTGCACGACGCGCGAGAGAGACCCCAGCGGTGGCCGCCGCGCAGGCCCGCGCCGCGTGGACCAAGATCCGAAGCGCAGCCGCGAGCGTCGCGCAATACGATCGCTATTGCCTGTACCGTGGTCAGCTGTGGACGCGGGGCATCGAGGTGCCGAACGGATTGACGCTGCAGGATTTCGGCGAGGCGGACTACGACAAGCTCGACGAGGCGCATCGCGCCGATCTGGTCGAGCACCTCGCGCTCGACGAGCCCACCGCGCGCAAGCACTGGCAGCGCGGTGATCGCGCCGTGCTCGCGATGTTCGGGATCCGGCCCGCCGGGATCGCATGGTCGGCGCGCGGGCCGATCGAAGCTCCCGAGCTCGGGCGAACGCTGAAGCTTTCGAAGTACGACGCGTATATCCACAGTGTGTTCGTTGCGCCTGCCGCGCGTGGCCGCGGCGTCGGCCCGGTGATGCTCGAGCACCTGACCAAGCTGCTGCGCGAGACCGATACCTATCGATCGTGGGCCCTGATCGCCGCGGACAACCAGGCCTCGCTGCGGGCGTTCCAGAAGGCGTCATTCACGCCGGTGTGCGACGTGATTCATGCGAAGATGGCCAACGTCGATCGCGTCGTGTGCCGGCCGCCCGATCCAGAGGCGCAGGAGCTACTGGGGCTCGAGCATTGATGGTCGGGAGTCGGGGAGCACGGGACGATCGGGGATCCGAGTCAGCGCGTGATCCGAAACCCCACGCCCTGCCCCGTCACCGCGATGTCTTCGACGGCCACGCGCGACACCTCAGCTAGAGGTGGCCCTTGCTCGCACCACGCGAGCAGCGCCGCGATCTTGTCGTCGGGCCCCTCCGCCTCGAGCTCGACGGATCCATCCGCGCGATTCTTCACCCAGCCCGTGACACCGAGTTGCTGCGCCCGGTCCATCGTGGTCGCGCGATACGACACGCCCTGCACGCGGCCCGTGACGATTGCTCTGACGCGCCTCACCAACAAAGTGTCCCACATCGCAATTCTCGAACCCACCTGCTATCGGGACGATCGAGGTTCCGGTAGCGTGGGATCGCATGGCTCGCGTGCTGCGACTACCCGACCACGGTCGGCTCCTCGTGTGCACGGATCTGCAGGGCTGCATGCGCGACTTCAAGCGCATGGTCGAGCTGTTCGAGGCGGCGCTCAACACGCACAACGGTGATGCACACCTGCTGTTCACCGGCGATCTGATCCACGGACCACACATCGATCCCGAGGACTGGCCGGATTTCCTGGGCGAGTATTACCGCGACGCATCGGGCGAGCTGATCGTCGCGTACCACGCGCTCACGCTTCAGTACCCCGGACGGGTCCACGCGCTGTACGGCAATCACGAGCACGGCCACGTGGGCGGCCCACACACCGCGAAGTTTGCGGCCGATGAGGTCGCCCTGCTCGAGCAGATCCTGGGGCCCGCCGCGACCGCTCGGATGCGCGGCATCATCAACACGTTCGCGCTTGCGGCGGTGAGCAAGTGCGGCGCGGTCTTCACGCACGGTGCACCTGCCGCGCAGATCGATTCGGTGAAGGACCTCGAGGACGCCGATCTGTCCGGCGACCAGTACGCCAGCCCGCTCGAGGTGCTCGACACGCCGGTGGTCGGTCGCGTGCTGTGGGCACGGTCGGCGACCGAGGCCGAGGCGCGTCGGTTTCTCAGGGCAACCAACGGCACGATGGCGATCTATGGCCACGACGTATGTCCAGAGGGCTTCGAGAAGGTCGGCGCGGAGCAGATCGTCGTGTCGACCAGCTTCGGGGTGTTTGACTCGAACAAGATCTATGTGAGCCTCGACCTCGGCGCGAAGTACCGCTCGGTCAAGGACCTGCGGGTGGGCCACGAGCTGCTGCCGCTGTACCCCGACAGAGCGCCACCCCGGCTCGGCGGCACGCGAAAGTAGCGCCCGCCTCGTCGATTCAAGGGGTTAGCAGCGACACCCGACCACCGGCTAGCTTGCATTTGTCGGCGGTCCTCCCTATAGATACGGGCTCACCCGAGCCCCCCGGCAACGGGGTAACGAGGTTTTCGATGAAGGACACAGCGAACCATCCCCACTATCGCCCCGCACGCATCAGCTGCGCATGCGGCGCAGTTCACGAGACGTTCTCGACCCGAGGCGACTTCGGCATCGACATTTGCTCGCAATGCCACCCGTTCTTCACGGGTAAGCAGAAGCTGCTCGACACGGCCGGCCGCATCGATCGGTTCAACAAGAAGTACGCGAAGAAGTCGTAGGGCGACTCCGCCAGGTTCGCGTCGGGGCAGCCCATGTTCGACGCTCCGAATTTCAGAGACAAGATGACGACGCTCGAGCGTCGTCATGAAGAAGTCAGCGCGCTGCTCGGCACCGCCGAGGTCATCAACAAGCGCGCCGAGTTCATGAAGCTGTCGCGCGAGCACGCGGACCTCGAGCCGCTGGTGGTGGCGTGGAAGAGCTACCTGAAGCTGCGCAGCGATCTCGAATCGGCCCGCCAGATGGTCGATGCCGAGCCCGACACGGAGCTTCGCGAGCTCGCCCGTGCCGAGGTCGCCGAGCTCGAGGCCCAGCGCGAGGCCGCCGAACAGGCGATCAAGATCTTGCTGTTGCCCAAAGATCCGAGCGACGGCAAGAACGCGATCGTCGAGATCCGCGGTGGCACCGGCGGTGACGAAGCCGCGCTGTTCGCAGGCGATCTGTATCGGATGTACACGCGATTCGCCGAGCGCCAGGGCTGGAAGCTCGAGGTGATGTCGCTATCCGAGGGCACGGCCGGCGGGTTCAAGGAAGTCGTCATCCTGGTCGATGGAAAGGACGTGTTCTCGAAGATGAAGTTCGAGTCCGGCGTCCATCGCGTGCAACGCGTCCCCGCGACCGAGGCGCAGGGCCGCATCCACACGTCGGCCGCCACGGTCGCGGTGTTGCCCGAGGTCGAAGAGGTCGACGTCAACATCAACGAGAAGGATCTGAAGATCGATACGTACCGCTCGAGCGGCGCAGGCGGTCAGCACGTCAACACGACCGACTCGGCGGTGCGAATCACCCATCTCCCGACCGGGGTCGTGGTCGCCTGCCAGGACGAGCGTTCGCAGATCAAGAACCGCGCGAAGGCGATGAAGCTGTTGCGGTCGAAGATCTACGAAGCCGAGCGCGAGCGGGTGATGGCCGCCGAGGCGGCGCAGCGCAAATCGATGGTCGGCTCGGGCGACCGGTCGGAGAAGATCCGCACCTACAACTTCCCGCAGGATCGCGTGACCGATCATCGGATCGGGCTGACCAAGCACAACCTGCCCGCGATCATGGATGGCAACCTCGACGACATCATCGACGCGCTGCGCGCCCATGATCAGGCCGAGCAGCTCAAGGCGCAGGCGGGGATGTGAAGCGGGTGGCGGCCGCGGCCGCTGCGCTGCTGTGCTGGTGCGCTTGCAACCGGCGACCGGCGATCGAATCGTGTCGCGACAGCCTGGCAGGCGTGTGGCGCAGCGATGCGGGCGAGACGTGGATGATCCGCGAACCTGCCGACCGCACGCGTCCGCTCGAGATCTATCCACTGTTCAAGGACCTCCCCGACGCGCAGGCCGAGATCGAGATGGCGCCGCGCCTGATCGAGCTCTCGCGGTCGTCCGCCGGGATCGCGGGCCATGTGCGGCGGCGCTACATGCATCACGGCGTGAGCTGTACCGCCGCGGTCTCGGCTGCGATCGTGCGATGCGCCGGCAACGAGCTCGATGTGGAGCTCGCCGAACCGGTTGCTCCGACGAGCTTTGCCCCATGCACCTGGCCGGGCATGCCGTCGATCCGCCGCGAGCGCTGGCGACGAGATTGATCGCGCGGCCTGATAGTTGACCGACGCTGCGCGTCGTCAAACACTATGCACATGCGCTGGTGGTTCGGCCTTGGCTTGGCTGTCGTGGGCTGCGGTTCCTCCCCCGCAGCGCCAGATGCAGCTCCGGACGCAGCTGGCCCGCGCTGCGACCCCAACGGCGCGTTCGGCGCGCCGTTGCTGCTGACCACCATCAACAGCGACCTCGACGAAGCCACGGCGCGATTGAGCCCGGATGAGCTTCGCATCACGTTCTCGCGCCGCAACGCCAACAACACCTGGGACATGTGGTTCGCCCAGCGTGATCGGATCGAGGATCCATTCTCGGAACCGCAGCTGCTCACCACCGTCAACTCGGTCAATAGCGATCTCAACCCATCGAGCCCACCCAACGGGCGCACGTTGCTCTACGACACCGATCGCATGACGCCGGGGACGTTCCGGATCTGGATCAGCACGCGCTCGTCGCTCGCCGACCCGTTCGGACCGCCGAGCATCCGGCCCGAGATGATGGACAACGAGATCCACGCCAATTTTGCCAACGACAGCGCCGTGTACTTTGCGTCGAGCTCGCGAGGCGGTCTGGGGATGCGCGACATCTTCCGTGCGACGATCGCCAGCGATGGTGTGCTGTCGGGGTTTGCGGGGGTGGTCGGCGACGTCAACAGCGCCGCCACCGAGGACTTCCCGACGGTGACGCAGGACGAGCGCCGGATCGCATTCCGCCGGATCGTCGGCACCTCGGGAGACGTCTACTTCGCCTCGCGGTCAACACCGCAGGACGGGTTCGGCACCGCTTCGCCGATTCCAGGGCTCAGCGATCCCGCGCTCGAAGAGGCGCCCAACTGGATCTCGGCCGATGGTTGTCATCTCTACGTGCAGAGCACGCTGGCGATGGAGGGTGTGCCTGCGGGCGCGAACCTGTGGATGGTGAGCCGTCCCGCGCCCGGGTCGTGATCACTTCACGAGCTTGTCGAGCTGCGCCTTGAACTTCTTGTACTCGCCGCTGGGATCCTTCGCCTCGAACCCGGCCCGCACGTAGCGAACGATGCCGTTGGGATCGGCGAGGAACGACGACGGCATGGTCGCGGCCCCGTAGCGATCGACCACCGCCGAGCCTTCGACGGGCAGATAGACCAGCGTCATGTGCTTGAGGTTGAGCTTCTTGTGAAAGCGCTTGCCCGACGCGATCTCATCATCGACGTCGACTGCGACGAACACGACCTTGCGGCCGTACTCGCCGGCGAGCTTGTCCCACACCGGCAGCTCCTTCGCGCACGGCTTGCACCACTCGGCGCCCACCGTGACCACCACCCACTTGCCCTTGAGCTTCTTGAGCTTGAATGGCTTGCCCGCGGCATCGACCGCGGTGTCGAGCTCGACCAGGCGGTCTCCCACCTTGAGCACCTGCGCGGCCGCGGGGACGGACCACACCAGGACCATCGTGCCGATCAGCAAGACCAGGGGCCGCAGCATGGCCCTGTGACGACGGGCTCCGGTCATCGATTCACCGCGACCTCTTCGGTGATCGCCATCTCCAGGTATTTCGCCGACAACGGGCCCATGTACTTGACGCCGTTGAGGAACAACGTGGGTGTCGAGTCGACCTTGGCGGCCTCACCTTGCTTGACATCTGCGCTGACCTGCGCGTCGGCCGCGGCATAGTCCGCCTCGAACTTCGCCGCGTCGAGGCCGAGCGCCTTGGCGTACCCCATGACGTCTTGCTGGGTATGCGCCGGCGCCTTCGCAAACAGCGTCTCGTGCATCTCCTTGAACTTGCCCTGCTGCTGAGCGGCCAGCGCGGCCTTCGCAGCGCTGCGCGAGTTGGGGTGGATCTTCTCGAGCGGGTACATCAGGAAGTACTCGACCACCTTGCCCTCACTCTTGGCCGCAACCTCGGCGAGGATCGGCGCGAGGTGCTGGCAATGAGGGCACGCGTAGTCGAAGAATTCGACGAGCTTGACCGCGGCATCCGGGGCGCCGACGTACGGGGCCTTGCTGAGATCGAGGGCGAGCTTGGTCTCGGGCGTCTCGTAGCGGTTCTTGTACAGCTCGCGAACGTCGGCGTCGGTGGCCTCGTCCTCGAGCATCGCGATCAAGAAGCTCACCGCGAACGGGGCCCGCTTGCACGAGGTATCGGAAGTGAACGAGGTGCGAAGGCTGTGGGCTTTTCCGCACGGTGACTTCAGCGAGCCCAGGAACTTGTAGAACGCTTGCTGCTTGTCCGTGGACAGCTTGCTGACGTCGATGCCACTGAGCGGCGTGGTATCGACCGGGCCCTCGGTGCCGGGCTGCGGGGTATCTCCCGACCCTGCCCGGTCCATCGCGCTGATCGCGCCGGTGTCGTTCGACTTGTTGCTCTTGTCGCACGCGCCGGCCATCAAGACCGCGGCGCAGATGACGAAACGCCCGGAGATCCGTGCTGTTGACACCCCGAGGTTGTAGTGCGAACGGATCGCGTTTTCAACTGATGGCATCGACGCTGCCGGGTGCGAGACACCCCAACCCGCCGAGCCGTGTTCGTCGCAGAGATCGTCGATCTCCGGCGTTGATCCGGTACGTGGCCGAAGAAATTCGCTATCGTGCCGGCCGCTGATTGGGTCACCGCGCGGTTCGCTCGGAGCTCGCAGCTGAAGCTAAGAAGGAGATGTCTTCGTGAAGATCCTGGTTCCCGTCAAGCGGGTCCCCGACCCGACGCAAAAGGCCAAGATCAAGGATGGCCACATCGACCTGACTGGCGCGTCCTGGATCGTCAACACGTTCGACGAGTACGCCGTCGAGACCGCGCTGCGCTTGCTCGAAAATGGCGCGGACGGAACGCGCCAGACCGGCGAGATCGTCGTGGTATCGATCGGCCCGGACGACGCCGCGAAGGAGATCCGGACCTGTCTCGCGATGGGCGCGGATCGCGCGATCCACGTGGTCGCCAACGACGCCGAGATCGATTCGCTGATCGTGGTCAAGGTGCTCGCCGGCATCATCGAGGCCAAGAAGCCCGATCTCGTCCTGATGGGCAAGCAGGCCGTCGATGGCGACGCCAACCAGGTCGGCCAGATGCTCGCCGGCAAGCTCAACTGGCCGCAGGCGACGTTCGCCGCGTCGGTCGAGCTCGCGAGTGACAAGAAGTCGATGACCGTCGGCCGCGAGGTCGATGGAGGTGTCGAGTACAAGCGCGTGCCGATGCCCGCGGTGGTCACCGTCGATCTCCGGATCGTCGGACCCAAGTCGGTGAAGAACGGCGTCACGCCGGACTCGCACAGCTACGCGGGTGACGGTGCTCGGTTGCCATCGCTCAAGGGCATCATGGCCGCCAAGAAGAAGCCGCTCACCGCGACCAAGCTCGCGGACTACGGCGCATCCGCCACTCCGGTGATCAAAGAGCTGAGCGTGACCCTGCCGCCGCCGCGCGCAGCGGGTCAGTTCGTGCCTGACGTGCCAACGCTCGTGAAGAAGCTGGCCGAGGAAGCGAAGGTTCTCTAGTCATGGGTAACGTCCTCGCATTCTGTGAATTCAACGGCGCGGCGCTGCGCTCGAGCGCGCTCGCCAATCTGTCGTTCGCCCGTAGCGCCGCGAAGGCGCACGGCGGCGATGTCATCATCTTGCTGATGGGTGCAGGGGCGCAGGCCGCGAGCGCGGCCGCCGCGAAGTACGCCGCCAAGGTGATCGTCGTCGAAGACGCCAGCTTGACCAATTACCTCGCCGAGACCTATGCGCCGATCGTCGCGCGCATCGCGAAGGAAAATGGCGCCACGGTCGTCAGCGCCACCGCGACGGCGATCGGCAAGGACTTCATGCCGCGCGCGGCCGCGTTGCTCGACGCCGGCATGGCCTCGGACATCGCGTCATCCTCTGGGTCGACCAAGGACACGTTCGTGCGGCCGGTGCTCGCCGGCAACGCCTATTCGACGGTCCAGGTCACGACGCCGATCATCTGCATCACGGTCCGGCAGTCGGAGTTCGATCCGGCTCCCGAGCTCGGGAGTGCGGGCACGGTGACCGCGGCTGCCGCCGGCGGGACGGATGCACGCGGCGCCGAGTTCGTGCGGATCGAGACCCAGAAGAGCGACCGCCCCGAGCTGTCCGACGCCAAGATCGTCGTCTCCGGCGGTCGCGGCATGAAGAGCGGCGAGAACTTCAAGGTGCTCGAGGAGCTCGCGGATCTGCTCGGCGCAGCGATGGGCGCGTCGCGCGCCGCCACCGACGCCGGCATGGTTCCGGCGGACTGGCAGGTCGGCCAGACCGGCAAGATCGTCGCGCCGAACCTCTACTTCGCCGTCGCGATCTCTGGCGCGATCCAGCACCTCGCCGGCATGAAGAGCAGCAAGACGATCGTGGCGATCAACCAGAACAAGGAAGAGCCGATCTTCCAGGTCGCCGATTACGGCTTGGTTGCGAAGTGGGAGACCGCCATCCCCGAGCTGATCACCGAGATCAAGAAGCTCAAGGCGAGCCGCTAGCCCTCGGCGACCGAGCTCCCACCGCGACTCGACGGCAGGTTGACGTCGAGGCCGCGTTGTCGGACGCGCCACCCTCTCAGCGCAGGGCCACGACGCGCGCACCACCTGGGTCGGCATCGACGGGGATGAACGCGACCGCGCCGGGCGTCTTGAGGACCCACGCGATCGCGGCGGTTGTCGAATCGGCCTCGGGTGGCGGCACAGCCTTGCCCGAGAAGATCTGCTGGTTCCAGTACGCGGTGAGCTGGGACCGCGTCTTCTTGATCACCTCGCGCACGAACCGATCACGCGCAGAAAATCGCGAGCTCAACATGAGCGGGCGCACGACCTTGCCGTCTCGCCAGCCGAGCGAGCGCTTCAAGAATGCCTGGCGTAGCCATGTGCGATCGACGGTGGTCGCCTGGTTGGCGGGATGGACGATGACCTGGTAGTGATCGCCATCGGCGGTGGCGGCACGCGGCGCGGTGGCGAGCGCGACGGCAGCGAGGATCGGCAGCCACCGCATCAGAATGCCACCGTCATCTTTGCGAGGAACAACCACCAGTAGCGCTCGGGGTCTGGGTTCGACGCCGCGTCCAGCCCCGCAGCACCATCGATGATGTGCGCCTCGAGCTTCGACGACCAATATTCGTTGATGTTCAGCCGCACCGTCGCAGCTGCATCCCGCTGAAACGCCTGATGGCGATGTGCGAATTTCGGATCGCGGCCGTCGCGATGTCGGACGTCCGCGTTGTGCACCGAGTAATACGCACCGGTCTCGAGCCGATCCGAGACGCGATACGTCACCATGCCGTAGAACCGCTCGCTCAGCGTGTTCGGGATCTTCAACACGGCAGGCTCGACGGGGGTACGCGCGAACCAGCGGCTGTACTCGGCAGCGAACAACCAATCGCCTTCGCTGTACTCCACCGACGCGACCCACAGGTTCGCCGGGCGTAGCGCGAAGATCACCTTGCCATCAAAACCCGCCGGCGCGAGTCCGAGCGCGATCAGCGCGGCGGTCGTGGCGGCGTCGAACTGAAGGTACGTATCGAAGCTGGCACGCAGCAGGCTCGCTCCGACGCGTAACCCCTCGACCGGCGGCCGCCAGAACGCCTGCCCACCGAACACGTATTTGCTGTCGACCGCGTAGGCCTTCGGTCCGGTCGAGCCCGCGCCATCACCGGGGACGTCCAGAGCGAGCGTGCCGCCATACGCGGAGTATTCGAGCTCGCCCGCTGCGGCGAGTGGAACCGATCCGTACACGAGGAACCCGGTCTGGGCGACCAACACGTCGCGGTTGGTCAGCGGGTACACGCTCTGCGGCGGCAAGATCTGCAGCCGGCCGGAATCGATGTCGAGGTATTCGTTGTAGAGCCCGAACGGGATCTTGGTGTGCCCGGCGCGAATCCCGAGCCACGGGCGCAGCCGATAATCGAGGAACGCCCAGTCGATCCGCGGCGTATAGCTACCGATCGCGCCCTCGTCGTGTGCGAAGATTTGTACGCCGACGCGCAAGCGGTCGATCGGAGCCGCCGAGACGTTGAGACCGGCCTCGAACAGCTCGAGGCTGCCGCGCGACGACTTGCCGATGTAGTCGTTGGCGGTCGAGACGAAGCCACCCTGACTGACGAACCCGTGGATCTGGATGTCCATGGGCGAGACCGGCTCGTCGAAATCGCTCGGCGCTGGCAGCTCGGGCGGCGCCGGCGGTTCCACGGTTGTCGGTGGCTGGACGGCATCCGCTCGCGCAGGTTCGGCGGGCGGATCCGCTACAGGCTGCCCCTGGGCAGCCCCAGCGCCCAGGACCACACACATCGTGATGACTCGCCGTGCGACCACAATTCCCTCGGTGCGACCATCGCTACGACCGCCATGGAAGTCAACGTTTCCGCCGCACGGCTCGCGCGCCCTGCCCATGGGGCTAGATCTATTCCCACGACGGAATACCTCGCCGGGCTCGTCGGGTATGATCCGTGCTACACAAGGGCTAACTCCTGGGAGGCCGACGATGGCACTTTCAAATACTGCTCGACCGATCGAAGGCGCTGTAGCCACGCTGGGCGTGAGCGACCGCGTTGCATTTCTGCGCAAGACGTACGGCCTGCTCGGCGTGGCCTTGATCGCCTGGGCGGCGATCACCGCCGGGATGATGACGTACATGCAGACCACCAGTCTCAAGTTCGCGAGCTTCGCGCTTGGTGGTGCGTGGAACTGGCTCATCATCCTCGGCGCATTCATGGGCGTTGGTTGGGTCGCGCAGCGGCTCGCGATGTCCGAAACGTCGCGCGGACTCCAGTACGTCGGGCTTCTGGTCGCGGTCTTGGCCGAGGCGCTGATCGTTCAACCGCTTCTCTGGATCGCCATCCTGAAGTTCGGTCCGTCCGGCGGTAACGAGCTGATCATGCAGGCCGGCCTGATCACGATGGTGATCTTCGGCGGCCTCACCGCGACGGTGTTCATCACGAAGAAGGACTTTTCGTTCATGCGAGGCGCGCTGACGATCGCGAGCTTCGCGTTTCTCGGGATCATCCTCGCATCGCTGCTGTTCGGGTTTCACCTCGGCGGCATCTTCGCCGGCATCGGTATCCTGCTGATGTCGGGATACATCCTCTATTACACCAGCGTCGTGATGAAGGAGTTCCCGCCCACCGCGCACGTCTCCGCGGCGCTGATCCTGTTCTCGACGATTGCCACGCTGTTCTGGTACGTCCTGCAGCTGCTGATGAGCTTGCGGAACAACTGACCGCCACCGACGGAATGCCGGCCGCGACGGGGACCATGTAGGTCCCCGTCGCCGTTTCGGACGGGTTATACTGCTCGAACATGGTGGTTCCCGCCGCTCCGCTTTCGTCCACCGACATCGGGGCGGTCCGAAAGCTCGAGGACGCCGTCGCGATGGTGGTCCGCGGAAAGCCCGAGGCGATCCGCGCCGCCATCGTCAGCTTGCTGTCGCGCGGCCACCTGCTGATCGAGGACATCCCCGGCGTCGGCAAGACCACGCTGGCTCGCGCGCTGGCGGCTGCGCTCGGCGGCACGTTCCGGCGGATCCAGTTCACCAGCGATCTGCTGCCATCCGACATCGTCGGCGTATCGATCTACGACCAGCACGGCAAGGTGTTCGAGCTCAAGCGCGGCCCGCTGTTCGCCAACGTGGTGCTCGCCGACGAGATCAATCGCACCACGCCGCGAACCCAGTCGGCGCTCCTCGAAGCGATGAGCGAGGGGCAGGTCTCGATCGACGATACGACCCACTCGCTCGACATGCCGTTCATGGTGATCGCCACCCAGAACCCGGCCGAGCACTACGGCACGTATCCGCTGCCCGAGTCGCAGATGGACCGGTTCCTGTTGCGGATCTCGCTCGGCTATCCGGCGAAGTCGGTCGAGCGCGAGCTGATGCGCAACCGTGCGGGTGGCGATCCGGTCACTCGGATCAGCCCCGTGGTCGACCTCGCCACCGTGCGCTCGCTCCAGGACGGGGTCGAGACGATCCGGGTCGATGACGCCCTGCTGGACTACGCGATGTCGATCGTCGAAGAGACTCGCCATCACCCCGCGATCGCGGTCGGCGTCTCGACCCGGGGTGCGCTCGCCTGGTACCGCGCCGCGCAGGCCGCCGCGCTCGCGGGTGGCCGCGACTTCGTCGTGCCCGACGATCTGAAGAGCCTTGCAGTCCCATGCCTCGCGCATCGCCTGGTGCTCGCCCAGGCGATCGACTCGCTGTCGCGCGCGCGCACCGAGGCCGAGCGCTGGGTCGCCGAGATCGTGCAGCGGGTCGCAGTGCCGACCTGAGCCATGACGATCTGGGCGCGCCTTCGCCGTCGCTTTCGGCCGCCGCGCCGGCTGAGCTTCACGCGCGAGGGCCGGATCATCGTGATCCTCTCGATCGGCGTCGGGTTCGCGGCGATCAACACGGGCAACAACCTGCTCTACCTGCTACTCGGCTGGCTGCTGTCATTCATCGTCGCGTCGGGCGTGCTCTCGGAAATCACGCTGCGGCGGCTATCGGTCGAGCGCCGGCCGCCACCTCGTGTGTTCGCCGGCGAGCCGTTCCTGATGGAGGTGGTGATCAACAACGGCAAGGCCAACCGATCCTCGTTCTCGATCGAGGTCGAAGACCTCATGGGCCGGGTTCCGATCGACAAGCGCTGCTACTTCCTGAAGATCCCGGCGTCCAAGTCGCAACGCACGAGCTACCGCCACACGTTTGCGCGCCGCGGCATGTACACCCTGACCGGCTACCGGCTGGCGACGAAGTTTCCGTTCGCGCTGTTTCGCAAGTCTCGCGATGTCGATGCCACGCTCGACGTCCTGGTCTATCCGGCTCGCGTCGCGGTACCCCGGCCGCCACCACGTGCCAGCGTGCGCGGCGACGCCAGCGCCGATCGGTTAGGCCGTCGCGGTGAGTTCTTCGGATTGCGCGAACATCGAACCGGTGACGATCGCCGCGATGTCCACTGGCGATCGAGCGCGCGCACGGGACGGTTGCTGGTCCGCGAGTACGAGGACGAAGCCAGCCGTCGCGTCGTGATCGGCGTCGACAACGCGCTGCCCGGCCAGGCGCGCGACGAGCACGCACGGGGCGCGGTGAGCGCACAGAGCGAAGCGCAGATCGCCGCGGTCGAACGCGCGATCAGCGTCGCCGCCAGCCTCGCAGCGTCGTACCTCGAGGTCGGCTGGATGGTCGAGCTGTGCGCGCGTGGCAGCCACGTCCCCAGTGGCACGGGTCGGATTCACGAAGCACGTCTGCTGCGCACACTCGCGCTGCTGCCGTATGTCGACGACGACGTGCCGTTCCATGCGTTGCCGGCGCGCGCCGAGACCGTGCTGGTGATCCCGCGGGCGGTGCCAGCCGCGGGTCGACCGGTGGCAACCACCGTGATGGACGTATGAGGTTTGCGGTCGCGCACAAGACGGCGACCTACCTCATGGTCGGCTTCGCGTATCTCGCGATGACGCTCGGTCCAGGGCTCTCGCTCCCGCTGTCGCTCGCCGGTGTGATCGCGCTCGTCGTGTCGTGGTGGTGGGAGCCGCCGCGCATCCGCTTCGAGCGGTGGACCTGGATGTGGACGATCGCCTCGCTGTTCGCGCTGATCTACGCCGTGCTCACGGCGATCGCGACGGCGGACTTCCTCGGCGTCGGGGCGCAGTTCCTCGTATGGCTGGTGATCGCCAAGGCGTTCAATCGCCGGGCCGCTCGAGACTGGCAGCAGATGTACCTGCTGTCGTTCTTGATGCTGGTCGCGGGCTCGGTGCTCAACGCGGATCTGACCTACGGGCTGTGCTTCCTCGGGTTCGTGATCTCGTCGACGTGGGCGCTGACGCTGTTCCACCTGCGCCGCGAGATGGAGGACAACCTGCTGGTCAAGCACGCCGCGGACCGTGCCTCCGAGCGCGTCGAGGTGCGGCGGATCCTCGACTCGCGCCGGATCGTCAGCGGCCGGTTTTTCGTCGGCACCGGCCTGCTGTCGCTCGGCGTGTTTCTCGGCGCAGCGATCGTGTTCTTGACCCTGCCACGGGTCGGCATCGGCCTGTTTCTCAACAACCGGGGTGGCCTGACCCTGTCGGGGTTCTCCGACGGTGTGAAGCTCGGTGGCCACGGCGTGATCAAGCAAGACCCGACCGTGATCATGCGCGTCGAGATCGACCCCAGGTATGGTGGTCGATTGGCGCCGGCCATCCACTGGCGCGGCGTGGCGTTCGATCACTACAGCCGCGGCCAATGGCGGCGCAGCCTGCACGCTCCCCTGACCGCACAGACCCTGGAGCAGAGCCGGACGCGCGATCGGCGGTTCCTGCTGTGGGATGGCGAGGCGTTGCCTGCGTACGAGATCGACCGCGTCGCCGCACGCAGCATTCGCCAGGACATCTGGCTCGATCCGCTCGACACCGACGTGCTGTTTGGCGCGAGCCTGCCGCGGATCGTCGAGTACGGTCACACGCTGCGACCGCGGCGCTCGACGGCAGAGCGCAACGACGAGATCCGGCTGGTCCACGGCAACACGCTTCATTACACCGTGTGGTCGGAGCTCGCGACGCCGTCACCCGACGAGCTGAGGCGGGCGACGGGTGCGTTGCCGCCGGGATACGAGGTCTACTTGCAGCTCGACGTTCCGGGCAAGCGACCCGAGATCACCCAGCGCACGCGTGCGCTCGCGCTGGCGATCACCAAGGGCCTGACCAACAACTACGACAAGGCGATCGCGATCCAGCGCTGGTTGGCCGACAACCTCACCTATACCCTCGAGCTCGCCGACCCGGGGCGCCAGGAGGCCGTCGACTTCTTTCTGTTCGATCGCAAGAAGGGCCACTGCGAATACTTCGCATCGGCGTTCGCGGTGCTCGCGCGCATCAACGACATCCCGGTCCGCAACGTCAATGGCTTCCTCGGCGGCGAGTGGAACGAGTTCCGCGGCTACGTCGCCGTGCGCGCGGGCGATGCCCATTCGTGGGCAGAGGTCTACTTCCCCGGCGCCGGATGGGTCACGTTCGATCCAACCCCGCCGTCACAGGTCGACCTGCTCGGACGCGGCGGCACAGGCTGGAGCGAGCGGATCTCCCGGCTCGTCGACACGCTGCGGTTCCAGTGGTCGAAGTGGGTGATCGAATACGACCTGGGGCTGCAGATGTCGCTGTTCGCGTCGGTCGGCCGCGCGATCAAGGCGGGTGCGTCCGCCGCGCTCGCTGCGCTGGTGACCGTCAAGAACGCGGCGGTAACCGCGTGGCCTGTCGTGCTGCTGATCGGCGGCGCCGTCGCGGCGTGGCTGCTCCGACGACGCCGCCGGTCATTCGACGACGACCGCCCGCACCGCGGGCGCCAGCGTGCTCGCTCGACGATCGCGGCAAGCTATGACCGGGTGACCAAGGCGCTCGCGAAGGCGGGGATCGTTCGGGACGCCGCGATCACGCCGCGAGAGCTGGCCACGATGATGACCCAGCGCGGCGACCCGGCGGCGACGCTCGTCGGCGAGCTCACCGAGCTCTACTACGCCGCGGAATGGGGTGGCCGGAGCGATCGCGATCGCGAAGCTCGCGCAGCACAGCTCGTGCTCGAGATCCGCAAGGCGCTCGATGCAGCCCGCAAGGCCGCCCAAGCCGTGTGAAGGCTGCTCGTCCGCGGCCTCGCCTCGGTGTCAGTCGGACGTCTTATGGCGTGCCAGTTTGGCAGGCGACCTCACGTTGTTGAAGCGGCCATCCTCGCGTGATAGCAACGATTGTCGTCGAAAACCCGGCGGCCCTACCCTTGCAGCAAGCTGGCCCTCGGATGATGCGATTCTTCGTATGCGCGGCGTTCGCCGGTGTGATGGCGAGTGCTGGACCAGCACGCGCTGAAGGCACGCTGGACAACGGCGCGGAGCTCACGTTCGACAAGCAGTACATCGAAGTGAACGGTCAGCTCGAGGAGCCAACGGATCCCGAGGAGCTTCGGTTTCATTTGAATCGTGCGCACTGCGTGTGCAGCCAGAACAACGCGGGCATGGAGCAGCGCATCGCGTACGACGTCAGGCTGTCGGTGGTCACCGGCACGAATCGTCCTGCCGAGGTGTGGGTCGGCACCAACTGCAAGGACGACACGACCCGCGCGATGAGCTGCCGCAAGACCGGCACGATCGCCGACATCGACCAGCTCGTGACCACGCCCGAGAAGGTCGCGGTCACGCTCTACGACGCCGTCAACGGACAGGCGAGCTCGACCGATTGCCGGGAGGATGAAGGCGACGCGCCGCTGTGGTTGCTCGTCGACACCAATGGCGACGGAACCTTCGAGTATTCGCAGACCAGGAACGTCGGCACGGACCAGAGCGCCGGCGTGACCGGCTACGACACCCAGCGACCGCCGCTGCCCACCAACTTCTCGGCCAGCAGTGCCGAGAATTCGGTGGTCGTGTCGTGGACCTTGCCGGAGGCAAGAGCCACCGACATCTTCTACTTCCAGGCGCTGTGCGTCGGCCCCGACGGCCTACCAGCCAAGCAATCGGGGCTATCGCCGAAGTATCAGACGGCGTCGACGCTGTGCGGGATCCCGCTCGGCGAGCCGGACCAGCTCTCGATGAGCGAGATCGACGCCGACGGCCAGGCTGCGACCTTCCCCGCAGCGATCGACCAGCTCGATCCGGCGTATCTGTGCGGTCAGTCCACGAGCGCCTCGGCCACCAGCCTGCGGATCGATGGGCTCGAGAACGGCGTGCCGTACTCGGTCGCGCTGCTCGTGATCGACGACTATGGCAACGTGGTCGGCACCAAGCTGTCGCAGACGATCACGCCGGCCCCGGCGATCGACTTCTGGGAGGACCTCCACGATCGCGGCAGCGACATCGAAGGCGGCGTGTGTCTGATCGCCCAGACCTACGGCGACGACAGCCCGCTGACCGACGCGCTCCGCGCGTTCCGCGACGAGACACTCGCCGATTCCGTGTTCGGCCGCTGGTTGACCGACGTGTACTACGCGACGCTCGCCAGGCTCGGCGCGGCTGTTCAAGGCTCGCTCGCGCTGCGGATCATCGCGGGCGTGTTGCTGGCCCCGCTGGTCGTGGTCGCGCTCGCATGGTACGTGCTCACGCTCCCCGGCCTGCTCGGCCTGCTCGCAGCCGCATGGCTATGGCGTCGGCGGCACCCGTGGCTGGTGCGGATGGCTCGATCGATCACGCGACCGTCGGTGGCGGGAGCCTCGGCGCTGGCGCTCGTGATCGGGCTACCGGCGCTCGGTCATGCGCAAGGCTTCGAGCCCTACTGGGAGGACCAGGCCAGCACGCAGACCTCCGCCGACGACGACGTCGTGAAGTGGGTCGTCGGATTGCGCCTGGGTCCGTACCTGCCGGATATCGACAAGCAGTTCCGCGAGCAGGTCGGGGGCACGATGTCCGGTCCGTACCTCGCGATGTACGGCGGCTATCGGATCACGCCGATGATCGATGTCGATCGGATCCTGTGGCGCGGCTTCGGTCAGCTCGGCGTCGGCCTGAGTGCTGGCTACCTGCAGAAGTCGGGGCGCTCGTTCAAGGACGGCACCGATCCAGCCGATCCCAACCGCCCCCGTTCCGAAGGTGACACCAACACGTTCCGGCTCTTCCCGCTCGGTCTGACCGCGATCTATCGGTTCACCGTGCTCGACGAGCAATATGGGGTTCCGATCGTCCCGTACGTTCGCGCGGGACTCGGTTACTACGTGTGGTGGATTCGCACCAACGGCCGCACCGCAACCGCCTGCTGGGATGGCACCAAGGACCCCGATTGCGACAAGGACTATGCGTACGGCGCGTCGGCGGGCTACCAGGGCGCGATCGGGATCGCGATCCGAGCCGAGCGGGTCGACCCCGATGCGGCGTCGTCGATGCGGCAGAGCGGCATCCACCACGCCGGGTTCTACGGAGAGCTGTCGATGGCGAAGATGGATGGGTTCGGCAAGGACACCAAGCTGTCCGTGGGCGACACCACCTGGTTCGCCGGCGTGAACTTCGAGTTCTGAGTCGCAGCGTCAGAACTTCGACGCGGCTGACAGCGACGTGCGTGTCGATTCGAGGACTTGGCGGCGGCACGAGGCTGGCAATGGTTCGACCACATGCCCGACACCGCTGCTGTGCCGAAGCTTCGCCGAAAGTTCCAGCCGCTGCGCGACATGAAGATCCTGCTCGATGTGATGTCCGCTGCGATCGATCGCGATCGGCCGCTCATCACCCATCTGGTGATCACGAGGCGGTGCAACCTCAGCTGCGGCTACTGCTTCGAGTACGACAAGGTCTCGCAGCCGGTGCCGCTCGAGACGCTCAAGCAGCGGATCGATCATCTGGCGAAGCTGCGGTCGGTGTTCGTGACGCTGACCGGTGGCGAGTCACTGCTTCACCCTGAGGCCGTCGAGCTCGTGCGTTACGTGCGCGCGAAGGGCATGACGCCGTTTCTCAACACCAACGGCTATCTCCTCACGCGCTCGATCATCGAGCAGCTCAACGATGCCGGGCTCTACGGACTGCAGCTCAGCATCGACAACGCGAAGCCGAACGAGATCTCGAAGAAGTCACTGAAGCCGCTGATGCCGAAGCTTCGCCTGCTCGCGCGCTACGCGAGGTTCCACGTGCGGATCAACACCGTGCTCGGTTCGAGTCCGCCGGCCGAGGCGCTCGAGGTCGCGCGCACGGTCGTGCAGTTTGGATTCGACAGCAATTGCTCGCTCGTGCGCGATGACACCGGCGCGCTGGTCACTCCGGACGACGAGACCCGGGCCGCGTATCGCAAGATCCGTGCGCTCGGGAGCCGGCTCCCTGCCCTGCTCGACGATGACTACACCGAGAAGCTGCTCGACGCAGGCACGATGGACTGGAAGTGCCGCGCCGGCGCGCGAACGTTCATGGTCTGCGAGCACGGTCTGGTGCACCTGTGCCAGCCACGGATGGGCAATCCGGGCACGCCGCTGCTCGAGTACACCGTCGAGCACATCCGCCAGGCGTTCGACGCGCCCAAGCCGTGCGCAGCGACCTGCCCGATCGCGTACGCACACCACGCCAGCAAGCTCGACGGCTGGCGAGCTCAGCGTGGACCGGCACTGTTGCTCGGCGACCGATCCACCGCCGCGCCTGCCGAAGCCAGTGGCAGGCGCAGTCCGCGCTTGGTGGTGGTTGCGTAGATCTACTTCGGCGCAGCTCTACCGTCGAGGACGGCCGCAAACCGATCCACGATCGGGTGATCGATGATCTCGTGAGCGAGAAGATCTCGCTCGGATGCGGTACCGCGAGCCTGTGCGAGCCGAGAGCTGTCTACGACTTCGGGCCCGCGGCGCGGACTTCCGCGGACGCCTGGCCTTCGTACTTCTTGAAGTTCTCGCGGAACAGCGACGCGACCTTCTTGGCCTTCTCGTCGTACGCGGCCTTGTCGGCCCACGTGTTGCGCGGCATGAGCATCTCGGCGGGGACCTCGGGGCACGAGGTCGGCACGGCGAACCCGAACACCGGATCCTCCTGGGTCGGGACCTTCGCGAGCGCACCGGAGTGGATCGCGTCGATGATCGCGCGGGTGTACTTGAGCTTGATCCGCGAGCCGGTGCCGTAGGCGCCCCCGGACCAGCCGGTGTTGACCAGCCAGGTCTGGGCACCGTGCTTGCGCAGCTTGTCGGCCAGCATCTCGGCGTACTTGGTCGGGTGCCAGACGAGGAACGGGCCACCGAAGCACGGCGAGAACGTCGGCTCGGGATCCTTCACGCCGACCTCGGTGCCGGCGACCTTCGCGGTGTAGCCGGAGATGTAGTGATACATCGCCTGCGCCGGGGTCAGCTTCGACACCGGCGGCAGCACGCCGAACGCGTCCGCGGTCAAGAAGATGACGTTCTTGGGATGACCTGCGACGGCCGGCAGCTTGGCGTTGGGGATCGTGTCGAGGATGTAGCTGCCGCGGGTGTTCTCGGTGATCGACGTGTTGTCGTAATCGACGAGGTGAGACTCGCGCTCGAACACCACGTTCTCGAGCACGGCGCCGAACTGGAGCGCGTTCCAGATGTCCGGCTCCTGCTCCTTCGACAGCTTGACTACCTTGGCGTAGCAACCGCCCTCGATGTTGAACACGCCCTGATCGGTCCAGCAGTGCTCGTCGTCGCCGATCAGCATGCGCTTGGGATCCGCCGAAAGCGTGGTCTTGCCCGTTCCCGACAGACCGAACAGGATCGACGTGTCGCTACTATCCCGTGCCTGCGTGGCCGAGCAGTGCATCGACAGCACGCCTTGCTTGGGCATCAGATAGTTCATGATCGTGAACACGCCCTTCTTCATCTCGCCGGCGTATTCGGTACCGAGGATCACGAACTCACGGCGGCCGAACGACAGGTCGACCGAGGTCGACGAGGTCATGCCGGCGGTGTGGCGGTTCGCCGGGAATCCACCGGCGTTATAGATCACATAGTCCGGATCGCCGAACGACGCGAGCTCGCTCTCGGTCGGCCGGATCAGCATGTTGTGCATGAACAGCGCGTGGTACGCGCGCGCACACACGACCCGGATCTTGAGCCGGTACTTGGGATCCCAGCCAGCGAACCCATCGACCACGTACAGCCGCTCGCGGGTGTTCAGGTAGTCGATCGCGCGCTCGCGGTTGATCGTGAAGCTCTGGGGATCGAGCTTGATGTTGACGTTACCCCACCAGATATCATCGCGAACCTCGGGCTCGTCGACGACGCGCTTGTCCGTGGGGCTGCGGCCCGTCTTCTTGCCCGAGTACGCGATCAGCGCGCCGGTGGACGAGATCGTGGAGCCCTTCTCGAATCGCAGTGCGGCCTCATAGAGAAACGCGGGTGAAGCGTTGCGAAGAACCTCAGCAACCAAGATGCCTTGCTGTTCGAGCGAGAATCCCATGACAGGCTCCGTCAAAAGTGGTTCGCGAGATATACACCAGACCGCCATCGCCGAGGGCGAGCGTCCCGTCGCAAAGGCGGCCGCAACCGGGCTGTTACGCGGCCTGCGACGTTGCGTCGCGCAGCTGCCCGAACCCGCTTCGAATCATGACGACGCCGAGCGTCATGCGTGCATTCGTTCGAACCACCGACGACGCCGAGCGCTCGCGCCCGGTACGACTCACATGTTCGGCTTGCCGGCGGTCGACGTCGCGCAGATCACCCAATCCGCCGCCGCGTCATCGGTGTCCTGGCTGGTCGGAGACCGGCACAGCGAGCCGTTGGTGGTGTTGGAGTCGGCGATCGTTGTCGGCAACACCGTGCCTTCCACCAGGGACGAGGGAGCCGGGAATCCGGGCAGATCGACCATCGTCATCGCACCTTCGTACGAGATCGCGTCGATCAGCGTGTGCGTGGTGGTGTCGATCAAGGCGATGCCGTCGGGTGCACCGTTCTGAATGCGATCGGACGTCCAACCCGGATCCAGCTTGACCGCCGGCGACATCACGGTGACGTTGGCCCCAGCGATCACCAGGTAGCCGTGGCTGGGGATCGAACCGGTGCCGAGCGTGATCGTGTCGTAGATGACGCTGCCACTGCCGTTGATCAGCAGCAGCTGCTTGCCCGCCAGACTGATCGCCGACCCGGACGGGTTGTAGATCTCGATGAACTCGGCATTGTCACTCCCGATCTGGTCGTAGTCGACCTCATTGATCACCAGGTGATTGGCCCCGGTCGACACCGTCACCGACGCATGGCTCGTGCTCGCCCCGAACGTGGCGGTGAGCGTCGCGGTCCCCATTTCCGATGCGTCGGTATAGGTGAACGTCGTTGAGGTCTGATTCGCCGGGACGGTCACCTGCGCCGGCAGCGTTCCGGCGTTGCTCGGGTTGACCGCGAGGTCGACGGCGGTGGCCGTCAGCGCCGGGGCGTCGAGCGTCACCGTGAACATCGTCGTGCCGTTCGGTGACACCGTGCCATCCGAGGGTGACAGCGTGACCGATGTCGGAGCTTCGCTGGCGCCGAGCACACGAACGGACGCGGTCATCGACTGCATGCCCAGCGATGCGGTCACGACCACATCGGGATCCGCCGCCACCGCGCTCACCCGGACCTGCGCGGAGGTGGCGCCGTCGGGCACCGTCACGTTGGACACGGTCAGCGCGCTGTCGGTTTCCGACGTGATGGTCACGACCGTGTCGCCCTGCGCGGGGCCGCTCAACGTCACCGTCAACGCGCCGGGGAACGTCGGATCATTGGACGTCGTGCCGACGCGCGCATAGCTGATCGCCGGACCGAATGACGCGAGGCCGGGTGCACCCGGCGTCAGGTCAGCGGCACCGCGCGGTTCGAGCTTGGATGCCATCTGCCGCAGCGTCAGGATGCCCTTCACAGCGGAGTAGCTCTGGCCGATCGCCGGCGCAGGCACCGGCGTGTACAAGAAGTCGTCGACGACGAGCTGATTGCCACCGGCGTCGGTGAGCGTGACCTCGCCGTACATGGGGTTGACCGCGCTGATCGAAGCAGGTCCGAGCGAGACGATCACCGATTCGTACGCGGCGGCCTTCGGTCCACCGGTCTTGATCTCCGCGTAGGTGGTGGCCACCGGCGCCGGCAGGGCCTCGGGCGAGGCATTCGCGACCGACACCGCGGACACGTTGTCGAGCTCGAGCTGCCCCTGGAAATTGACGATCGTTCCATCGATCACGACGCGGGTGCCGACCACCGCGTTTGCGAGCAGCGGTGACGATGTGCCGGTGTAGATGAACAAGCCCGAGAGCTCGGCACCTGCGTAGCCCTGATCTCCCATCTTGGTCTGGACGAAGAACCCGTTGCTGCCCTTGCCGGTGACCAGCGCGTCGAGCACGCGTACGATCGTGCCCACAGGTGTGGTGCCGTTCTTGATCTTGTAGATCGTCGTCGGGCAACCCGCCGAGCCGGGGTTGGCTTCCGCCGGACACACGTCGCACAGATCGCCCTTGCCGTCGCCGTCCGCGTCGAGCTGATCCGGGTTGGGCTTGTCGGGACAGTTATCGACCGGGTTGAGCACACCGTCGCTGTCTCGATCCTCCGGATCCACCTTGGTGCACGTCGCGGTGTTCGCGTCGAGTGGACAGACGTCACACGCGTCGCCCGCGCCATCGTCGTCGCTGTCCCCTTGTGCACCGTCGTCGACCGGACGCACCGGGTTGAACACGTTCGGGCAGTTGTCGGAGCTGTCCGGGATCCCGTCGCCATCCGCGTCGGTCGCGGTCGATTCGCCGGTGTAGATCGACGACCCTTCGACGGCTTCGGGCCGCATGGGCGTGCACGATGGCTCGTTGTCGGGCACCCCACACGCGAACGCCGGATACATGTTGGCGCCGACCGCGTCCTTGAGCGAGGTGTAGCTCTTGCCGACCTCCGTCATCACGCACAGCCGCTTGGGCGAACCACACACATCGAGCTCGTCGCAGCTGTCCGATCGCAGGGCATCGACCAGCTCGGCGTCGCCGTAGAGCGCCTTGCCGGTTCGCATCACCAGGACCACATCTTCGGACTTCGCCTCGATCACTGCGCGGTAGCCGGGCTTGCCGTGGCGATTGAAGATCGAGATGTCCGCGACCTTGCCCGGGGCGAGCACGCCGATCACGTCATCGGTCGCGGTCACGGCGGCGGCGTTGACGGTGACCATCTGCCACAGCTGAATGTCGTTGAAGAACCCGCCGAGATAGGTCTTGTTGAAGTTGTCGGCGCAGGCCAGCTCGCGTAACAGGTTCATCGAGCCGGTCGGCATCCAGTCCGTGCCCAGTGCGATCTCGACGCCGAGCTGGGCGGCGGTCGAGACCCGGGCCGTGTCGCCATACAGCGTGATGTTGGAGCGCGGCGACCAGATCAACCCGGTGCCGGCGGACGCCATCGCGGCGTAGTCGGCCGGTTGCAGCCCGATGCTGTGGATCATCGCGGTCTTCGCCAGCAAGATGTTGTTCGACACCCCGGGCGTCTGCGAGTCATAGTCCGTCGAGCTCTGGCACAAGAACTCGTTGCGCGCCGTCGCGTCGATGCCCTCGGCGGTGTGGGGCTCGTAGGCGTCGTCGCTGGCGATCGACTCGGGCGTCGCCGGATCGCCACCGTAGTTGCAGTCGGCCTCCCGGCGGTTACCGCCCGAGTCATCGAGCGGGAACGTATCGAAGTTGACGGGCTTCTGGTTGAGGCCTTCCTGTTGCGAGCTGTCGAGGTTGCGCACCAGCCCGGCCTGGCCACCGGATCCGACGATGCTCGTCGCACCGCCCATCAGGAACCGCAGCTCACCCCAGCGGATCTGATCCGCGGAAGCTCCGCCCGACGAGGGGATCTTCGGCCGGCTGTCCTGCCCCTTGCGCCACTGGTGGCGGTGCTCATAACGAATGCCGGCGTCGGTGTACGGATCGTTCTGCGCGAACGTGATGTGATCGTGCGTGTTGATCAAGCCGGGAGAGATCGCCGCGTCGGGGCAGATGATCACGGTCTCGTCGCCCTTGGCACAGTCGCAGCCGACGCACGTGATGATGCCCTCTCCGTCGATCGCGACCTGGCCGCCGTGAAACAGCGTGTTCGGCGTCAACACCTCGCCCTTGATCAAGGTACCCGCGGTCCCGGAGGTCACCGAGCAGGTGCCCGACGACACCGGCTCGAGGTTCTCGCAGGTCACCTCGGTATTGGTGGCGGCGTCGAGCAGCGTGATCTGCGCATCGACACCGGGATTGTCCTGACGGCACGAGCACGCCTGGACGGCGAGCAACAAGACGATGAAACAACAACGCATTGGGCGCGGACCCTAACACCACACGTCCGAATCCTCGACGACAAACTCCTACGCGTCGAACGAACGCGGATGGCGCCGGTCCCCGAACGCAACTCGCGTGGCCCGGCTCACAGATCGTGCGCCCCGGCAGGACAGCCGCTTAGGGGCTGTCCCTATTGCAGCGTCGAGCGAGACCACGCCCGTAGCGCAGCGAGGCGCGTGGTGGCCCCACGTTACGAGCGAGCAACGGACGTACGGCCGGAGGTGCCCGAAATGCGACGGTCGCAGCCGGCGATGCGAACAGGGACAGCCCCCCTAGTCCAGCGGCTGCTCGAGGCTAGCTGCCACGAAGCCCATGACTTCCTGGAGCATCTGGCCGAAGTCCTCGTAGAACTGCTGGTCGAGCGCATTGTCTCGCGCGTCGAACATCAGCACCGGATACTCGCCGTTGCTGGTCGGGCGGCTGACATCGAGGCAGAACCACTCCTGGTACTGCGCTCCCATCCCGACCACGACGAGATGGTCGGCGAGCCGGCGCTCGGCTCGGGCCTCGAGTGTGCGGCGAACGACATCGGTGCCCTCCGAGGCCACGCCGACGAAGTCATGCACGATGCCGAGATGAGGCGGAATCGCGATGCCGCCGAAGGTCCGCAAGAACGTCCGGTACGACGGAGGGAACGTGACGCCGAGCGCGAGCTCGGCGGCCGAGATCTGTGACTCCGAAACGGGGCCCGCGATCTGGCACTGGGTTTCGTGCTCGCGAAGATGGCGACGGACGCGTTCCACCAGCTCGATCGTGTTGGACGTCATGGCGTGTCGTTCCCATTATGCACCGAAGCGCACGAGACAAGCGGTCGTGAAACGCCGCTCGCGCACCGATCGCGATCACGTCACGATCGCGGTTGACATTCGGCACCGTCCTCAGCGCGCCAGGCGTCGGGGGCTGCTAGTCCGGACGCGGCATCGCCGCCGGAAAGGACAGCGCGTCGATCACGGCATTCTGCATGGCGGCATCATCGAGCTCGAACGCGCGCTGGAGCTCGGTGATGAACGGAATCACCCGCCAGCTCGGAACCATCGCCGGGAGCTCGGCTGCGAGCGCGTAGACCATGATCCAGTAGCGATCGGAGCGATCCGGCACCGCACCGGCCAGCTGGTCGAGCTCGCGCGCGAGTCGGTCGGTCCGGCGCGGGCGCTGCAGCGCGTTGCTCAGCTCGGGTTCGAGCTCGGAGCGCGTGGTCTGCAGATCTGGAAGCGCGGCCAGAAATCCGATGACCGAGCGCGGATCCGGCGCGAGCGTGCCGCGTGCGATCGACCGCCACACGATCAGGTCGCACATCACGGGCGCCAGGCCTGCGATCCAGCGAAACCGCTCGGCGAGGTAGTCGGTCAGCGCCCCCGCCTCGACGGCGCACGCGATCTTGTCTGCCTCCGACGAATCGATGCGCAGCGCGCGACCGATCGCGCCGAGGAATTCCTGCTCGGCCGGCGCCAGCTCGCCGTCGGCGACCGCCACCTCGACGGCCATCCCGTAGGCGGTGAGGCGATGGATCCGGGCGGGCAGTCCCTTGGCGATCGCCGGCGCTCGCCGGGCCGCGCTACCCGCGTGCTTGAGCGCGTCGCTCGACAGATCGAGCAGGGTGCGCGCCGCGTCACCGAGCGCGCTGAACCACGGATGCTCCGCGAGCTGGCGCTCGATCACCACCAGCTCGCGCTCATCGACGATCCCATCGGCGTGCATCGCGCCGAGCATCGCTTCGATCACGAACCGGCGCGGATCGCTCGGCCGGGCTTGACCGCCCATGAGCTCCATCACGGTCCGCTCCATCACATCGATTCTAATTTAGCGCGGCGCCAAGCGCGATCACCAACCCCAGAGACCCGGCGGCCACGGCGACCGCGACCCGGAGCGAACGAGCCGAGACCTCGCCCGGCGACGCCGGCACGGGTGAGCGAATCGCGCCCATCACCGCCGCCAGGCTGGTGGTCATCGCCAGCAGCCACGCGAACGGGAACGTTTGATGGCGGCGCTCGAGCTCCGTTTCGGTCTGGGCGCGCGCGGCCTCACTGGGATCGATTCCGCGTCTCCGCTGTTCTGCCAGCCAGCGTGCCAGCTCGCGATCGATCGCGCGCTCCCGCTCGGTGCGGGTGATCCCTGCGTAGACCGCGTCGCGCCGGACCACCAGCACCTCGGTCGCTGCCGCCGCGACCTGGATGGCGCCAGCGATCGCAAGCGCGCCGAGCGCAGCGGCGATGCTCACACGGCGCGTGCCAGGCACCGTAGCGCTGAGCGAGCCGAACACCCAGCGAGCACCGAGGAACGCGAACCCGCCGCACACCGCGCCGGCGGGAATCGCAATCATCCAGCGCTGATCGCCGAGCTCGCGATGAACCATCCAGCCATCGCCATAGCCGTGCCAGGTACCCGCCGCGAGGTACGCGCAGCCATGCACCACCAGCGCCGCGCCGACGGTCCGCACGATCCGGGCGCCCACCCCGCGCCCTCGAATCGCCAACCACAGCACGAGCCCGAGCACGAGCTCCACGGCAATTCCGCCGAGCGACACGATCAACGAATCAGCCGGCATCACGTCGCGATATCGCACCCAGCCACCGGCGAACCAGAACAACCGGACATCCGTCAGCTCACCGCCAACCGCTACCGCCGCGCCGCCGTGTCCGAGCAACTCGTGCAGCACGAGCCCCACCCGCGTCGTGGCGAGCCCGGCGGCGAGGGTCAACACGGTGAGCCGAAGCACCGCAATCCCGGTTCGCGACACGCCCCAGGATGCCACATGCGCACGGATCCACAGGAACTCCACGACCCCGTCGGCGGCGCGGCGCGCTATCATTTTCGACCATGGTTCGCGTCGTGGCCGCGCTCGTCGTGGTCGGCTGGGTTGGCCTCGCCAACGCAGGACCGACGCGCAAGGTCACGATCGAAACAGTGCCCCCCGGAGCCGTGGTCTATCTCAACGCGAAGGAGGACGGCCCGGTGTGCGAGAAGACGCCGTGCACGTTCAGCGCACCCATCGGTGAGACGCCGTTGATCGTCGAGCTCGCCCAGCACCGCGAGATCATCCAGAACCTCGTGGTCAAGAAGACCGGACGGCTTGCGCCGATCAAGCTTCGGCTCGAACGCGCGATCGGCGTGCTCGTGTTCGAGGGCCCCAAGGGCGCATTGATCACGGTGGATGACGTCGAGCGTGGCAAGGCACCGAAGCAGGTCGAGCTGTCCGAGGAAGGCCATCACGTCGTCGTCACCTTCCGCGGCAAGACGCTCTATGACGAGTTCATCGAGGTGGTGGCCGGCGACGAGACCACGGTCCCGGTGAAAGCGGTCGCCACGGCGACCGACGATGATGGGAGCGAGATCGACGATGATCGCGCGAAGCGGCCGACCAAGAAGTCCGCCAAGATCGTCGCGACCACGAGCGCCGGGCAGCCGCACGGATCCTACTTCCGCATCACGGCGCTGATGGACGTGGGGTTCCGCACGTTCTTCTATGACAAGCCGAAGGTCGCCGAGGCGCCTCCAGACCTCGAACGCGAATATGGGCAGCTGCTCGGTGGGCCGCTGGTCGAGGTGTGGCCGATGGAGATCGCCAAGGCGCGCGCGCTGCGGGGACTATCGCTGTTCGGACGATTCCAGCTCGGGCTCAACGCACAGCGGGTCGCCGGTGTGAACGACATCATCACGACGGCGTGGCAAAGCTGGGAAGCCGGCATACGGCAGCGGTTCCGCCTCGGTGATCGTGCTTCGTTCGAGCTCGGCGTCGGCTACGGCCACGACAAGTACCAGTACAACAGCAGTGACGTCACCGATGAGGCCGATGCACCAGAAGTCGACTACGAATCGCTCCGGCTGCGGCTCCGCGCATCGGGCATGATCTGGCGGCTCGAGCCATACGTGAACGTCGAAGGTCGCTACGTGCTGTCCGGTGGCACCGTGCAGGCGCGGTTCCCGGATGGCGCGAGTGTTCAGGGCTACGGCGCCGGCCTCGGCATGATCATGCGGCTCGGCTCATTTCAGCTGCGCGGTGGCGCATCCGCGATGCAGTATCGCTGGGCGTTCGCATACGCCGAGGACGCGACGGTCAAAGCGGACGCCGGCAGAGACACGATCTTCCAGCTGCAGCTCGGACTGGGGTACGCGTACTGACGGAGCGCTCACCACACCGAACAGGTCGTGCTCGGCCGCATCGCCGTGCCTGCCGAGCACCGGAACGCGGTCGCGAGCTCGGGCGTGTTGCGCAGCGCGCCAAACACCCGAAACCGCGGCGGCGCGTGAGGATCGGCGGCGAGCCGCCGCGCGATCTCATCGGCGCGCTCGTGCGTGCACCACGCCTGTGCGACCGCGACGAAGAATTGCTGGTCCTCGTCGAGACCATCAGCGACGTAGTGGCTGGTCGCTGATGCGCGCAGCCGGCGGTATGCCTTGAAGGCGAGCTTCACGCCGGCGAGGTCGGCGATGTTCTCGGCGCGCGTGAGCGCCCCGTCGATCCGGTGGCCGGGTAGCACCTCGAACCCCGAATACGCGCGGGCGACACACGAACCCCGCTGCTCGTACGCCATCCGATCGGCATCGGTCCACCAGCTCGATAACCTGCCGTCGCCATCGAACCGGGCGCCCTGATCATCGAGCGCGTGGATCAGCTCGTGGCCGATCACCGCGCCGATGCCGCCGAGGTTCGCTGCGATCGAGCGATCTTGACCGAACAGCGGTGGCTGCAAAATTCCCGCCGGCACCACGATCGCATTGGAGCTCGCGCTGTAGCTCGCGGTGACCGCGAATGCGTTGAGCTGCCACGCGCTGCGATCGACCACGGTTCCCGCGAGTGCAAGCACGCGGCGGAGCTCGAACGCATCAGCGCGCAGGCGGTTCCCGGCGAAGTCCTCGCGTTTGACCTCGAACGGATACGTTCGCCAGGAATCCGGGAACCCGATCATCTTGACCACCCGAGCCAGCTTGGCGCGCGCCCGCTGCTTGGTCTGCGGCGTCATCCAGTCGAGCTGGTCGAGCTCGGCCGCGGCCACATCGACGATCGCATCGACCAGCGCGCCGGCGGCTTGCCTCGAGCCCTCGGAGAAGTGCTTGGTGATGTAGTGCTGGCCGATCAGCTCGCCGAGCGCGGCTTGCGTGACCTCCACGCAGCGCGTGTGGCGCTCGGGCGGGCGTTCGACACCGGTGAGTAGCTTGTCCAGCTCGAACGCCTCGCTGTCGAAGGCTGCCGGAAGCTCGAACGATCGACTCGCGGCAAGGTGGTACGCGAAATAGCTGGCCCATTGCCTCGGCCTGAACGCGGCGCGGATCCGATCCAGCTGCTCGAACCACGCAGGCACCGCGATCACCAGCTTGGTTCCGGGCGCCACGCCGAGCCCCTTCCAGTACGCGGCCCACTCGATGCTGGTGACCTGATTGGCCAGCGTGCGCACATCGCTGGTGCGATAGCTGTCGCGGGTGTCCGTGGTGGTCGCGGTGAGCTTCGCGAGCTCGCGCTCGATGGCGATCACATCGCCGGCCGCGAGCTCCGCACGCGCCGGGGACACGCCGAGCAGCCCCAGCATCCTCACAACGTGGGCGCGATAGCCATCGAGCTTCGGCGCGAAGCTCGTCGCGACGTAGTAGTCGCGATTGGGCAGACCGAGGGCTCCTGCGTCGAGATAAACGACATTTCGGTCCGGCGCCGTGAGGTCCGCCCGCACGGTAGCCCTCCACGTCACTGAAACTCCAATCCGATGGAGCTCGACCACCGCGGCGAGCCAGGTCCTGGCGTCTTTGACCGCCGCGATCTTGGCGATGATCGGCTTGATCGCCGTGAGACCCGCTCGCTCGATCGCCGCGGTGTCCATACACGAGGCATAGAAGTCGCCGAGCTTGCGCGTGCCTGGATCTGCCGCGATGCCCTTCGCTGCTTCCTCGAGTAACACGCGGATCGCGCCGCGGTTGTGTGCGTCGATCTCGGTGAGCCGGCCCCAGCGCACGCGATCGCCCGGGATCGTGTTCTCTCGAAGCCAGCCGCCGCATGCGTAGCGATAGAAGTCGGTGCACGGATCCACGGTTCGATCGAGCGAGCCGCCCTCCAGTCCGACGTCGGCGAGCGTCACGACCATGGCGGAGCCAGCAGGGTGATGTTCCTGGCGCTCCGCTACGGCCGATGCGGCGGCGGCGTCATCATCCTTGTGTGCGGCGGGATCTCGAGCCGGCGGCGCGGCCGAGCATGCCACTCCGAGCAGGGAGATGACCGCGAGTCTGCTCATCGCCGGAAGTGACGATAGCGCCGATCACGTCCGCGGTCGAACGATCGCGCGAGCCGGCGCGCCGTCACAGCCGACCAGCTTGAGCGGAAGGCAGACCAGCTCGCACGGCCCGACCGGAGCTGCTGACAGATCGAGCCCTTCGATGATCCACACGCCCGCATCGAGCAAGGCATGATGCACCGCCGCACCGTTCTTGGCCGCGTGGCCGCCGACCGACAGATAATCGATGCCGACCGTGAGGATCGGCAACGCGGCGAGATCGGTGGCCGCCTCGACCGACAGGTGCACCGCGTCGCTGACGAACTCTGGCGATCGTGCCCATGCCGCAGGCGAATTGCGGGTCTTGAGCAGGATCCGCTCCCCCGCCACCACGCCCGCGGCCCGCAGCTCGTCGACGGTGACGTGCACCGGATGCTCGATCGCGATCACGCGCGCGGGACCGACCAGCGCGTCGAGGGGTATCTGATCGACGCCGCGGGCGCCCGGCTTGAAGTGAACCGGAGCGTCGACGTGCGTGCCGGTGTGCACGCCGAGTGACAGTCGCGACACGTTCGAGCTCGCGCCGTCGGCGATATTCTTGATCCGCTCGAGGTGGACCGGCGGATTGCTCGGCCAGTGCACCATCCCATCGCGAATCGGGACAGAGATATCGATCCAGGTCATGCCAGACCGTAGCGTGGATCGCGGCGACGTGGCCGGGGCGTGGCCTGGCCTGCGCCTAGCCGCCGCGCGCGAGCTGGGATTGATGCGCGACCACCGCCCACTCGACACGCTCGGCGCTCGCGAGGCCGAGCGTGACGATCGCCGTGGCGAGCTGGACCTTCATCGATCTTTGATACGCCTGCGCGGCGCGCAACCGGTCGCGCGTGATCAGCCCCGACGTCACGAGAAACTCTGCGAACCCCGGCAGCTCGGGCAGTGCTGCACTGCTCATCCGCGGCATGGGATCCACCGCGCGCCCGACCGAGGCGGAGAACCGCGATGGGGTCGCAACTTTGAGGGCGGGCGCGGGTGCGCTCGGTGACATCGATGGCCGGGCGGGTGCGGCGTGATCCGGAGCAGCTGCGAGCGCGCCATCCCGTGCGCTCGGCCGCGCCGCGGCCGATTGCGACGGCCGCGACCGCTGCGGTCCACCCGTCTGCGGGACCGCCGGGAGATCGGCGATCGGCGGCGCCGCCACGATCCGCATCGACCGCGCGGACGTCGGGCGTTCGCTCACCGACGGCGGATCGCGAAACGCAGGTGCCGGCGCGGCAAGCACGCGGATCGGTCGCGGCGCGGGGGCCCCGTCGGTGAACGAACGGGACTCGCGAACGGAGGATCCCATCGGCCAGGCGATCGCAGCCCGGCAGCCGCGCGCAGCGGGAAGCAGGTGCATGCTGAC
>JBFWXW010000041.1:0-61095 GCA_050187075.1 Kofleriaceae bacterium
AGCGGCAACCGAACGCGCGCAGCATGCCATCTAGATGCGCGGTCGCCGCTCAGCGGCAACCGAACGCGCGCAGCATGCCATCTAGATGCGCGGTCGCCGCTCAGCGGCAACCGAACGCGCGCAGCATCCCATCTAGATGCGCGGTCGCCGCTCAATGGCAGCCGAACGCGCGCAGGATGCCATCTGATGCGCGGTCGCCGATCAGCGGCAACCGAACGCGCGCAGCATGCCATCTAGATGCGCGGTCGCCGATCAGCGGCAACCGAACGCGCGCAGCATCCCATCGGGGCCCGCGGTGTACAGCGTGTCGCCGGAGCCGTCGCGCGCAACGCCGACCGGCTCGGCGATCGGCACGTTGGTCACCAGCTCTCCCGTGATCTTCCACACCCGCAGCGTGCCTTCCTGGCCGACCGTGGCGAACAGCTCGTTTCCGGGCAGCAGGGTCACGCCGATCGCGTTGTGATCGGGGACGTCGACCCAGACGCTCGGTCCATTCGCCAGGGTCTCTGGGTCGAAAACGGCGACGCGGCCCTCGAGTGCCGCGACCAACACGGTCTCACCGGGATCGGTGGCCAGGGCGTTGACCTTGAAGGTCCCCATCGCCACCTCGTTCCACGTTTCGATGACCACCATGGGCTCGTCTGCCGCCCGCCGCTCGATCAGCGGCCATTGGTACATGTGTCCAGCGGTGAACAGCGAGTCCGCACCGAACTCGACGGCTCTTGCTTCCCACAATTCTGAGGGGAGGAGCTCGCTGAGCTCGCCGGACGATCGCTCGAACACGCGGATCGCGGCTTTGACATCGCCGGCATCCCCGACCGCGACGTGTTTGCCATCCCGGCTGACCGACACCGTGTGCAGCGCGGTCTCGGTCATCGGCGTCGTGCGGAGCGGTGCGGCGTCGGAGACGCGCCACTCGCTGAGCTGACCACGCTGGTCGACACCGACGACCACCTCGTCATCGGCAAACGCGAGTGCGCTGACCACGCTATCGCTCTCGTCGATCAACGGCGTGCCATAGCTCGGCGTCTCGGCCTCGACAGTCCACTGCTTGACGCTGCCATCGATCGATCCGAGCACGATGGTCGAGCCGTTCACCGCGATCGACGTCACGGCGCCATGCAGGTTGCCGGTCGACCACAATTCGCTGATCGTACCGCCGGCGCTGACACAGCGCTCGAGCATCGACGGCTCGATCGGCGGTGGGTCCTGGTCATCGTGAGCATCGTCGTTGTCCTCGCTGGCGGTATCGGTGCCGCATCCGGCCGCGACCACGAACGTGAGCGCGAGGCCTGTCACCAACAAACGGAGCGCTTTCATCTGATTCCTCCCGGTGCGGCGACCGTAGGAGGAGGCCGTAGCGCTGACAAACGGTATTGTTCGAACGAGATTGTACGGATATCGTGAACTATGCTTCCGGACCTCGAGTCGCTGCGTTGCTTCGAAGCCGCGGCGACGCATCTGAGCTTCCGAGTCGCCGCCAACGCGGTCGCCCTCTCGCCCGCTGCGTTCGGCGATCGGATCAAGCGACTCGAAGACCAGCTCAGCGTCGCGCTGTTCATGCGGACCACCCGTCGGGTCGCGCTGACCCCTGCCGGCCATCAGCTGCTGCCACAAGCGCGGCGTGTGCTCGAGGAGGCGGCGCGCTGCATGGAGGTCGTCCACGAGCGCGCCGCGGCGTATGACCTGACGATCGGAACGCGATTCGAGCTCGGATTATCCTGGATCACGCCCGCGTTGCAGCGGCTTCACACCCGGCGACCCGAACGCACGCTGCATCTGGTGTTCGGTGACAGCGCGGATCTCGTCAACCGTGCGCGCAATGCCTTGCTCGACGCGGTGATCACCAGCGCGCGGGTTGTCACCACTGGCCTGTCGTACGAGGTCCTGCACGAAGAGGACTACGTGTTCGTGGGCAGCGCGTCGCTGATCGCGAGGAAGCCGCTATCGCGCGGCGAACATGCGAGCGAGCATGTGTTGATCGATGGTGCGCCAGATCTGCCGCTGTTTCGATACTTTCTCGATTCGATCGAGCGGCGCGATACGTGGAGCTTCGGCAAGCTCGAGTACCTCGGGACGATCGGGGCGATCCGACTGCGCGTGCTGCAGAACGCTGGAGTCGCGGTGTTGCCGAAGTACTTCGTCGACCGTGACCTGCGCGCCGAGCGACTCGTCCGGCTGGTGCCGAAGGTCAAGCTGGCCCGCGACGCGTTCCGGCTGATCTGGCGAGTCGGCCATCCGCGGGAGCCCGCGCTGCGCCAGCTTGCGGAGGATCTCGCGGCGATCCCGCTGTCGTAGGACTCGACGCCAGCGTGGCAAATTCCGGCGCTTCGTAACTCGTCGTTCACGGTTCGAGAGGACCTGTTAACGGCGCGCTCCGTGCTTTGGGAGCGGCCATGCGCCCAATCGCCCTCGTTGCCCTCGGCCTTCCGCTCCTCGCCACCGCCCACACCGCAAGCGCGGAGCCTACATCGCTCCGAGCATCGACCCCTGAGCCCACCTACGACATCGGATTTCGCATCGGTGGTTATGGGTTCCGGCGAGAGGGCGCCAGCGCCGACTGGACCGAGTGCCGGATGAACGGCGTTGGCTTGTTCGCCACCCGCGCGTTGCCCGGCCCTCTGTTCATGGAAGCCGGGCTGGATGCCTACACCTCGGCCGGCGAGGCCCAGGTCGGCGATCTGCCGATCGATCGGATGAGCGGGCTGGTGAGCGTCGCGATCGGCGCGCGCACCAACGTCACGTCGTGGCTGCGCGGCTACCTTCAGCTCGGCGGTGGCCTGGAGCTTTCGCGTGTCTCGGTGCCCTACGGCGAGCACGAGACGATCCGCGACGACAAGGTCATGCCCGAGGCGTTCTTCGGTGTCGGTCTCGACTTCAAGATCGCGCGCGGCACGTATCTGGGCGCGACGATGCGCACCCACGTCATGGGCAACTTCGAGTACCAGCCCGGCGACGTCGAGATGAACAAGTGGGTCGGTTCACCCGCGGCCGCGACCGTGTTCGATCCGTCGCCCGTCTTCGCCGCGCAGGGCCAGTTCTATGTCCGGCGCGATTTATAGGGTCAGACTCAACTTGCGCAACTAGCGCCATTTGAGTCCGGATTAGCGACACTAAGTTGCGCAAGTTGAGTCTGACCCCCTCACCTCGACTCAGGGGTCACGCGAAGGCGGTATCCGCTTCGATAGCGCGACTCGATCAGATCTCCGATCCCGGCCTTGATCAGCACGAGCCGCAGCCGGCGCACGATCTGGCGGATGTTGTTCTCGTTCGGATCGCGCGCGTCGAGTGACAGCTCGGCGAGCAACTCGGCGGCGCGGACGAAGCCGCGGGTGTCCACGGGTTCGTTGGCCTGTTCGGTCATCCGATCGGCGAGCATCTTGATCAGCTCGAACTGCGGAATCGACAGCTGCAGGCGCTTGGCGCCGATCTCCACGATCCCCCCGCCGCCCCCGGTGGGTTCCTGAAACCGGAAGCTGCGGCTCGGCAGATCTGCGGGCACGGCATCGAACACGGCAGTCGACGACGTCCGGTTCTCTGGGATGCGGAACGTCGCCGCGTTGAGGACTTCAGGTGACGGTGGCGGCAGCTGCGAGGCGTCGTCTACGAAGAACATCGTGATGTGGCCAAACCGGATCTTGTCGCGGTGGCGCAGCCGGGTGGTCTGGTGCTGGACGTCGTTGATGAACGTGCCGTTCACCGAGCCGAGGTCGCGGATCGTCCACACCGGACGGCTCGGATCGACGGCGAGCGGCGCGAGCGTCAGCCTGGCGTGCTCGCGCGAGATCGACGACTCGCGAATTGCGAGCGCCGCGTGATCGGAGCTTCGCCCGACCACCATCTCGGGCTCGAGGCGATGCGCTCGGCCCCACATGTCGATCAGTGCGGCCTGCGTCGAGCCCCCCGCGCCCGAGCGTTCGACCTGCTGTGGCGTGAGCGTGGTTGGTGTCCACAGCTCCTCGCAACAGTCCTCACATAGCACGCCCGTCCGCGCTGGCGCCTGCCGGCACACTCCGCACTGCAGGGGCGTTGACGAAGGCACGATCCGAAGGATCGCATAGCCCGCGGCAGATTTCTCGGCGCCGGTAGCCCCCTTGGGCCGGGCCGGCGTGAGGTGTGCGGACGGACTACTTGGGCTGCGGAACGATGCGCAGGTACGGCTTCAGCGTCTTCCAGCCACCGGGAAACATCGTCTTGGCATCCTCGTTCGACACCGACGGGACGATGATCACGTCCTGGCCTTGCTTCCAGTCCGATGGGGTCGCGACCTTGTGCTTCGCGGTCAGCTGCAGCGAGTCGATCACGCGCAGCAGCTCGTCGAAGTTGCGGCCGGTGCTCGCCGGATAGGTGAGCGACAGCTTGAGCTTCTTGTCGGGGCCGATCACGAACACCGAGCGCACGGTCGCCGTGTCGCTCGCGTTGGGATGGATCATCCCGTACATGTTCGCGATCTTCTTGTCGGGGTCGGCGATCAAGGGAAAGTTGAGCGCGTGCCCCTGGGTCTCCTTGATGTCGTTCGCCCAGTCCTTGTGCGAGCCGAGCGGATCGACCGACAGACCGATCACCTTGGTGTTGCGCTTGTCGAACTCGGGCTTGAGCGCGGCAACGCGACCGAGCTCGGTGGTGCACACCGGTGTGAAGTCCTTCGGATGCGAGAACAGCACGCACCAACCATTGCCCAGGTACTCGTGGAACTTGATCGGACCTTCGGTAGTCTCGGCGGTGAAATCAGGAACGTTGTCTCCAAGCTGCAGTGCCATGATCGCCTCCTAGAACGAAAACCATGGCCGTCATAGCGGTTACGTCGCGCAAGGGCAAGTCACTCCCGTCCGCGAATCGGCAGCAGCGCGCCCTAGTGGTTGCGGAAATGCCGCCGGATGTTCGCGAGCACGATCGTCGTGCAAACCATGATCGCCGGTACCAGCAACGCCGCCGCGAGTGGAATGCCCGCCTCGGTCCGCAGCTTCGGCGCACCAAACAGCCCGCTCACCGCGGTCATGAGCGACAACGACACCAGAAACGCCCACGCGGCGCGGCTCTTGTGGCGCATCGACGCCCAGGTCAGGACCAGAAACAGTCCTCCGAGGATCGCCAGCGACACCCCGAGCAACTTGGGGATCCCGTGGACCGAGCCGGCAATCGATGCGACTAGCGCCGCGACGCCGGCGATCGCCGTCATGCCGTGACCGATCCACCACGTCATCCCCGGCGCTGGCTTCGTGGGCACAGGCTCCATCGCCAGAGCATGCGCTACTTGCGCTTCCTGAACAAGGAGCCCCAGAAGCTCCGCCGCTTGTCGTCGGAGTCAGGTTGACCAGGTGGGTCGTACGTGGGTGGACGGGGCAGCGCAGGAGGTTCCGCCGGACCGAGCACCACGGTCGGAATGTCCGGTCCCGAGATCATCGCTGATGGGATCGTGTCGCGGAGCGTCGCTTCTGAAGGCCGTGCTTCGAGTGCGATCTCGGTGTCCTCGAGCTCGCGCGCGTGCTCCTTGCGAAACAGCTGGCGCATCAGCTGCCGGAGCTCCTTGGGGTCGAACCGGTACGCCGCGAGGACGCCGTCGAGGTCGGCCGCAAGCTGCGCGGCAGACTGGTAGCGATCCGCAACGTCGCGTGCGAGGGCCCGGGTCGCGATCGCATCGAGCTCGGGCGAGACGCGACGGTTGAAGTTCGACGGCGGTGACACCTCGGCCTTGCGGACCTTCTCCATCAGCGCGAACTCGGTGTCACCGCGGAACAGCTTCTCGGTGGTGAGCATCTCGTGGAGGATGATCCCGGTGGAAAACACGTCGGTGCGCGCGTCGAGCGGCATGCCGCGGATCTGCTCGGGCGACATGTAGCTGAACTTGCCCTTGAGGATCCCGATCTCGCTGGTGAACGTCATCAATGCTTGGGCGATCCCGAAGTCGAGCAGCTTCACTTCACCGTCGTAGCTGAGCCGGACGTTCGAGGGGGACACGTCGCGATTGACGATGTTGAGCGGCCTGCCGTCGGGGTCGGCGAGGGTGTGCGCGAAGTGCAGGCCTTCGGCGATCCGCGCCGCGATGTACACGGCGTGCGGAATCGGAATTCGTTGCTGGCTCTCCTGGCATCGCCGTAGCACCTGGGTGAGGTCGCGGCCCCCGATGTATTCCATGGCGATGAAGTGCCGGCCGTCGTGCTGACCCACCTCGACGGTCTCGACGATGCAGCGGTTGCGCAGCAGCATCGCGAGCTTGCCTTCGCGATGGAACATGTCGATGAACCTGCCCTCGCGCGCGAGCTGCGGACGCATGACCTTGATCGCGAGCAGTCGAGCCGCACCGTGTCGCGGTCTTGCGCGATACACCTCGGCCATGCCACCGCGGGCAATCAGGCCCAGCAGGTAGTAGTCGCCGAACGACACCGGGTCGCCCGGTGCCCCGGGCGATAGCTTGCCTTCTTGTGACGGCCGGTCGGAGACCAAGACGCCGCACGGTACCATCGCGAGTGCAAGCGATGGTACGCGATCATGGGGTCGGTGTCGCCGGCGGCCTCAGCGCGCGGCTTGCGTCGCTTGGGCCACTGGTTGGTCCGCCGTCACCGGGGACGATGCGCGATCCGGCGCCGCCGGGGGCATCGGCCAGCTCGCGCGCGTTCTCGGGGATCGTCCACAGAAATGCCCTGTTGCCGTCGACGATCTCGGTTTGCTCGGGCTTCCAGTCCCCGAAGTCGAAGCTCTGGGAGACGATGCGCGACCCGGGCTTGAGCTCCCGAAATAGCTTGGGCTTGAGCTTGAGGTTGATCCGCGGCAGCAAGTAGAGCGTCACCACGGTCGCTTGCGACAGATCCTCCTCGAAGATGTCGCCCACGCGAAACTCGACGCGATCAGCCACGCCGGCCTTCACTGCGTTTTCCTTCGCGATCCGAACCAGCTTGGGATCGAGATCGATGCCGACACCGCGCGCCCCGAAGTCTCGAGCGGCAGCGATCACGATCCGGCCATCACCGGAGCCCAGGTCATAAACGATGTCGCTCGCGCCAACCTTGGCCATCGACAGCATCTTTGCAAGCAGCGGCTCGGGTGTTGGAACGAACCGGATGTCGGGTCGGCGCTTCGGCTTGTCGTCGGGTGACTCCGAGCTCGACGAGCACGCCATCACCATCACGATTGTGATCCCGACTGCGATGAGCCTCATTTCAGTCAGCGATTGTCGGTCAGATCTCACCGTGCGCGCCTCTTTCGCGACGCGCTGCAGATCAGTAATAGTGACTGGAAGTGCGTGCAGTGGCTCTCATGATCGGCGCCTTCGGCTGTGGCTTTCAGCCGACCGCGCGGCAGACCGCGAACGACGCTGCCGTCGACGGCTCGATCGATGCGGTGACGCCGGACGCCGGCATCGATGCACCGGCGGAGCCAGAGTGGATACCGGTCGAAACGCTGATCGTCCCCGCGAGCGGTGTGGAGGTGAAGTCGATGACGGTGCTCGCGGCGGGGGTGGAGTACCGCCTGCGGGCGACCGGAACGTGGGTGATCCAGAGCAACATGAATCCCAAGACCGAGGCCGATGCCGAGTGGTGGGAGTTCTCGAACCCGGTGACCAACGCAGGCGGCGTCGACGTGGGGCTCGCGATCAACGACGCTACGGTCGACGGGGAGCGGCAACCTGACTGGGGCGCCTACAGCGCGAGCCATGAGTACGAGGTGCCATGGATCGGAGCGGGAGACGTGATCGTCGCGAATATTCACGACGGCAACTACAACAACGACGACGGCTCGTTGACGCTGACAATCTTGGCGGTGCAGTAGACGGCGTCTCGTGGAGCGGAATGTCGACTCGGGCACTAGCGGCGGCGTAAGCGTTGGAGCCACGCGTCGATCTCGGTGAGCTCGGCGCGGGCGCCCGGAAACCTGGCGAACCGCTCCCGTGCACGCTTCGCGATCTCGACGGCGCGTGTTCGGCTGGTACCCGTGCGATCGAGGGCGTACGCGAGGGCGATCTCGGCGCGTGGTAGGTGGATCGCGTTGACGGGCGTGTCGTGTGCTGCTTGGACGGCGCGCTCCAGCGTGGCCACTGCCTCGGCGGCGCGGCGGCGTGCGAGCTGACAGCGGCCCTCCACGAGCAACGCCAGTCCGGCGAGCGAGGCAGGATCGGTCTTCAGCTTGGCGAGCGTCGGTCGCACGCGGTCGAGCAGCGCCGCCGCCTCATCGCAGCGGCTGTTCCGCGCGTGGACATCGGCGAGCTGGAGGGCGTGGAGTTGCCATGCCAGCTTGCCCTCGGCGCCCGTGGCCTCCGCCATGGCGACGGCTTGTTCGAACAGCGGGATGGCTTGATCGAACCGCAGCTGCAACACCTCGGCTTGCGCGAGCGCCGATAGGCCGAGCGCGCTGTTGGGGTTCACCGCGCGATGCGCCTTCCAGGTTTCGACGGACGCCTCGAGCGTCTTGCGAGCCTCATCCCACATTCCGCTATAGGCCAACACCAACCCCATCGACACCTGCACCGAAGCGATGTTGAGCTTGTTGGCCTCCGCGCCAGCTCGCGTCCACCGGTCGAGCGAATCGCGGAGCTTGTGCTCGGCGAGCTCGACGTTGCCGCGAATCAGCTGGGCAGCGCCCGCGAGATACAGCACGATCGCGCGGCCGGGTGCGTTTTGATCGAGCCGTTCAGCAGCGAGCTCGGCCGCCTGGAGATCGCGATCGAAGCTGTCATCGAACCGGCCGGTGTAGAACGCCATCTCGAGGATCGCCATCCACGCCTCGATGACGAGGCCATTCTCATCGATCTTCGTACACATGCGAATCGCTTCCAGCAGGGTCGTGCGCGCGGTCGCATGATCGGCGCGCTTGGCCTGCGCCGCACCGAGCTCGAGCGACGCGGGACATAGCGGATCGTCGGGCGTGGTCGCGCGCGCCTGTTCGACCGCGATCGTGGCGCTGGCGATCGCGTCGTCGATGCGGCCGGCCTGGCGAGCGAGGCGAGCGTCGATGATGTGCTTGATGATCGGTTGCCACTCGGCGCGGCGGGGATCGCTGGGAACGCCGATCGTCTTGTCGCAACTGCTAGGCCGAGGCAGATCGCGTAGGCGTTGCTCGGCCATCGAAGCGAGCTCGACCGCATCGGTATCGATGAGTACCGTGAGGCTTGCGTCGAGGTTGGTCAGCTGACGCTGCAGACACTGCAGCTGTTCTGCGACCGCTGGGCCGGTACCGGTGGAGGTTCGCATCGCAGCGCGACAGACGTCGACGCGTCGTTGCTTCCACTCGTTCGACCAGTCGTCGCCCCACGCGACGATTCGATCGGCGACGCCGCGCGCGTCGGGAACACCGAGCGCGGTCAACTTTGCCGCAAACGCATTCCTGCGGTGAGCAGACCAGACGCGGTCGACCTCGCGCATGGTCTCGCTGCAGGTGTCGTCGATGCTCGGTGGGCGATGGGCAACCATCCAGGCGGCCCAGCCAGTCCCGCCGATCGCAGCAACCGCGAGCGAAGCGATCGCCACGCGCGATCGCCGATTCCATCCGCCACCGCGGAGCTCCGCGAGCAGCGCCTGCATGGAGCTATGACGATCGGCCGGTTGACGGCTGAGTCCTTTGAGGACGGCGCGCCGGATCTTGGCGGAGATGCTGGGCGAGGTGGGCGGTGGTTGCAGCTCGCCGGCGAGCCGGTGGTTGGCGATCTCCGCGTAGTCCGTCCCGGCAAACGGCAGCTGCTGGTAGAGCGCCTCGTACAGTGCGGCGCAGAAGCTGAACTGATCGCTGCGCGCATCGACGGGCTGGCCGAGATCTTGTTCCGGCGCCATGTACGCCGGCGTTCCGATCACGACGCCCCCTTGGGTGAGTGCCGCATCGAGAGAACGGCCGGCGGGTCCTGCGCCGATCACGGGCACCGACGACCGGCCCGACGGCGCGGCGACCGTCCGCGCGAGTCCGAAGTCGACGACGCGGATCCTGCCGTCCTCACCGACCATCACGTTCTCGGGCTTGAAGTCGCGGTGGACGATCCCCAGCTTGTGCGCAGCCGCGAGCCCGGAGCCTGCCGCGACGAAAACCGCGAGCACCTCGTGCGGGGCACGCTTATCACTCGCCAACCAGGCTCGCAGCGTGGTGCCCTCGACGAGCTCCATCGCGATGAACAGATCGTGCTCGTAGGTTCCAACGTCATGCACCGCGACGACGTTTGGGTGTGACAGCTGTGCGAGCGTCTTGGCCTCGCGCAACAGTCGCTCGCGCGCCGATTCGAGCTGGCTGTCAGCCACATCGAACCGCACGACCTTGAGTGCGATCGAGCGATCGAGCTCTGGATCATAGGCCTTGTAGACGACGCCCATGCCGCCGTGGCCGAGCACGCTGTGGATCATGTAGCGGCCGACGACGGTGCCTCGCGTCAGAGTGGCCGGATCGGCGAGGCCGAGCGGGATCGGGTCGGGTGCAGTACCCGTCGCGAGGGGACCTGCGCTGCGCGAGAGCTCGGCGTGGATCAGCTGGCAGTCGGGGCAGCCGTCGAGGTGGAGCTCGATCGCCTCGGCGTCCGCCGGAGACAGCTTGCCGGTCACGAACTCGAGCAGCGAATTTTCGGATGGGCAGGTCACGTGATCTCGATTGCCGCGCCAGGGTCCACGGTAACACGGGCGAACCTCAGGGTTTTTGGAGGCTCGCCAGCTGACGAACGTGATAGGCGCGCCAGCAGGTGCCGTGGTGCTCGTCGCCGAGATCGACGCCGTACGGCGGAATCTCCCCCGCATCGATGATCGCGAGGCAGTCGGTTTGGGCCTGCTGGTCAACCAGCGAGAGGATCGAATCGCTTCCGGTCGGATCCATTCCGGCCGCGCGCATCACCATCACCGAGACATCGTCCGCGTCCTCTTCATACGAGAAGTAGCGGAGCGACGACCACGGCAAGCCGACCTCCGAGACGAACCCGGTCTCGGCGGTGCGCATGCGGTCGCGGCCCGCGGTGATCAGGGCTGCCATGGCGTCCCACAGCGGCTTGCCCTCGATCGCGGCATGGCCATCTGCTCCGAGCGTCTGCTCGACTTTGTCCGATGGAGCGCCGAGATCGTCCACGAGGAACTCGACGAAGCCCTTGGTGATCACGCTGAGACAGCTTGCGACTTTCGACTCGACGCCGGGGATGTCGCTCGCCACGTCCGAGAGGTCGCCGATGAGGGCGCCACTCAGAGGATGCCGTTGCTGTACCAGCGGCGGGAACACCGTGTTCACGGCATCGATTGCCGCGTCGCAGTCGGCTTGATTCTGCGCTCGGGCCTTGAGCAGCGCGGCGTTGAACACCTGATGCATGTCTCCCTGGAATGGAAGAGATCCCAGCTCGGCCTGCGCATATGGCCCGGCCCATTCCGCGCCGGCTCGCCACGCGGTGCCGAATGTTCGCGCGTCGGGATCCTCGGGCTGCGTGCGTCCGATCGGCTCGGGCTCGCCGGGCATGGCGATGTAGAACCTGCGCATCGGCTCCTTGACGGCATCGAGTACGTGCAGGCCGATGGCGTGCTGGAACTCATGCATCATCACCGCGAGCACCTGCTCGTCGGTGCGGCCGACCAGGAGTCCGCTGTTGACGATCACGGCGAACACGGCGTGCTCGCTCGCGGTGTCGGCGGTGGCGTGCGCGTTGACCTGATCGTCCTCGACGAGCAACAGCGCCGGGCGAGCGGCGGCCAGATCGGCGACCGGGCGGCTCGCGGCAAACGCCTCCCAGCCGCGATCGAGCAAGGCGCGTGTGTGCACGAACCGCGCATCGGCTTCGCTGACCAGATCGCGCTCGGGCCGGCTCTCCTGGATCGCGAGCTTGGGCTCGAGCTCCTGGAGGAACCACGCGCCTGCGGTCGCGTCATCATCGAACGTGACGAAACAATCGATGTCGGGCGCCGCGCATGCGAGATCGGTCTGGCAGACACCGTCGCCGTAGCCTGGATCGTTGCACACGTTGTCATCGTCAGCGCCGTCGCACTTGCCGCCGGTGCACGGGGTGCCATCGCGGGTGGTGCCGTCATCGGCGCATGCGGAGACCGCAGATATGGCGAGCAGGGCTGAAACGAGTCGAGTGGGGAGCTGCATGAGAGAGCCTTTCTTCGAGATGTAGGCTCAAGACACGGCACCCGACGCTCGTCGCATCACGATGGTGCGAATTGCTGGAAGGCTGCGATTTCGCGAAGATCTCCGTGCGACATGCACGGGGCCTGACCTCACCTGCAGGACACTACTCAGCCAGCAGCCGGCTCACCGTCACATCGATCTGCCCGGCGAGGCTACGCAGGATGCTATCGACCTCCTCGGGCGGAGCACCGAGCAACGCCGAGACTCGCTCGCGAGTCTCGGCGAGGAGATGCTCGCGCGCCTGATTGATCCAGCGAGCGACCGTGGCGCGATGCACGCGAAACGTCGGTGCAAGCTCGTCGACCGTCAGGCCGTGGAGGTGATGCATGCGAAGCAAGTTCCGCTCGCGCACGCTGAGCGCACCGAACGCCGCACGAACTGCCTCGGAGCAAACCTCGGCGTAGCGAGCGCTGGTGTTCGGGCCCTTGGCGCCACTGGTAGCGACCACGTCGAAGAACGACGATTCGTCCACGAGCACCGTGTTGCGGCGCGCGCGCAGCATGTTCATCGCGAGCCGCATCGCAGCGATCCTCACCCACGCGGAGAGCGAGCCCTTGCCCGCATAACCGGCGATCCGCGCGTCGCCTGGCTGGGGCGCGACCAGCAGACGCTCGCGAGCAGCCTGCGCGACTTCATCCACGAAATCGGATGCGCTGTCGATGCGCTTTGCAGCGGCGCGGATGATGGGGCCGAGCTCGCGATCGAACACGGCAAGGGCGGTTGCGTCTTGGGCGGCGCAGGCGTACGCGAGGACGATCTCAGCGGCGTGCTCGTGATCGACGTCGACCGCGATCTGGAGCCGAGCGAGGTGTGCACCGAGGGCGCGCTGATCGACAGAACGGGTCAGACGCTAGTTGCGCAACTTGTGGCGCGCCCCAACGTCGCGATCGCTGGTCGTAGGTGGTCGTGGGCCACGAGCCCACGCTCGAACAGCTGCTGCGCGGCGCGTTGCGGCGATGCTCGAAGCCGAGCAGCTGACCACGGACCACGGACTTGAACGTGGTCGTGATCGCGATTCGTCGACCGTGACGGCGATGGACCCGGAGGCCGAATCTCGGACGAGTTAGTTGCGCAACTTGCGTCTGACCCCTGTTGATCCTGGTATCGATCGCGCCGATCGCGCTCGTGGCGTGTAAGTCGGGCGGTGGCGACACGTCGATCGATGCGTCCGATGGCGACCCGGATGGCGCGATGCCGGATGGCCCGAGCGCGCCGCTCGCCCCCACCATCGTGCGCGCACCCCGCACGGTGCTGACGCACAGCGGAGGAACCGCGGTGTTCTTCGTGGTGGCGACCGGCAGCGATCTCAACTACGAGTGGCAATCGATCGAGCTCGGCACCGTCATCAAGTCGGGGCCCGAGCCGTTTCTCGAGCGGCCCAACCAGGACACCGCGGACGACGGGGATTGTTATCGGGTCACGGTGTCCAACTCGCTCGGTTCGGTGTCGAGCGAGGACGCGTGCAAGTCGGTCGAGGCGCTGTCGTACGACTTCAATGCCGATCGCGGCACGGTCGAGCCCGAGGGCGACGTCGCGCTTGGCTACGGCAACGGCCTGCTCGCGGTGCTCGGCAACGTGTTCACCGGCGTCGTCGGCCTGCCATTCCCCGGCGAGGTGTTCCCATTCGCCACGACATACAGCACACCGGGCGGCTGCGGCTACGCGGGACAGTACCTCGGGACGATCATCGACGGCGTACCGGTGACCACCGCGATGCAGCTACCACTCGGCAAGCACCAGGTGGCGTACGCGTGGGAGGGCTGCCGCGAGTCGCCGGATCAGCCCCTCCCGGTGCACGGGTCCGTGCTCGTCACCTACGACTTCCCGACCACGCTCGGCATCGGTTCGTACACGATCTACCTCAGCGGGTTCCAAGGTCGCGTCAAGCCGGCTGACGTCCAGTTCACGGTGAACGGGATCCTCGACTTCACGGCATCCCGAGCCACGGCGGGCGAAGACACCGTCGATGATATCGAGATCATCGCTCGCGAGGATCTCACCATTGCCACGAGCAACGCCCTCGTGTATCGGAAGGACACTTCGGTCGATCACAAGATCCTCCTCGAGCGAACCATCGGGCCGTCGGGTTCAGCCTCGACCACGATCGAGACCCGGATCGGGGACTTCCCGATGAAGATGTATGACGTGGGTGGCTCGGCAGCGATAGTCAACAACAGCAGCACCCTCCCGCTCGAGACCATGTTCCCCGGTGCCGGCTCGGGTCCACTCCACGTGTATGCGAAGGGCGACGGAGCTTCGTCGTCCGTGCTCATGGCCGAGCTCACGTTCAACGGCGGCTCGTTCAGCGTCACCGGCCCGTGACGTGGTTTGGTCCGCGGGCGGCACGACCCCTGTGACGGACACGCATCGCAGGCCCGGGGACGTCGCTCGCGAGACGCGCGAGGTCCGCGATCAGCGCACGGTGCAGGTCAGCAATACCGCGGTCTTGCCGCGTTCGAGCTTGATCGTCACTGACTGCCCGGGCTTCCGCGCGATCGCGGTCGCGTATGCGTCGAGCGCGTGCTCCATGCTGTCCATCGCGATCTCGTCGATCGCGACGATCGTGTCACCGTCTCGCAGACCGAGCCGGGCGAACAGCGACTCTCGCTTGATCGCGCCGAGCTTGAACCCGGCGGGACGTCCCGTGTTCATGGCCGGAGTGATGATCGCGCCGCGCGAAAAACCGATCGGGTTCGCCGCGATCTGGGCGATCAACGTCGAGCTCAGCTCGTAGCTGTTCGCCGCCTTCCTGGTGATGCCGGCTTCGATCGCCCTGGCAATCTCGGTGGCGACAGCATTCGGGTCGGGCGGCGGTGGATCGCCGGGCCTGGGCGTATGTGGCTCGTCGGGGATGTCGCAGCTTTCGTTGAGCGTCTGGATCTTGCCGAGCGTGCCCAGCAACCGGGTGTGAAACAGGTGATCGTTGTCGTCGTACGCACCCGTCGTGGTCATCACGGCAGCCAGCGTCGGATCGCGCGCCTCCAGCGCGGGCTTCGGCTTGACGCGCAGACAGCCCTTGAGCTTGGAGTCCTCCAGCTTCGGAGCGAGCGCGAGCTCGGCCGAGAGCTCGAACGTGGCGTCATCGGAGGCCGTCGACCACTGGGTCACCAGGGCGCGGCCGTCGGCGATGAACACCTTCGCGACGACGGAGCGAAAATCGAGATGACCGAACGGGAGGTTCACCGGTCGCGCAGGAAGACCAACCCGCAGCGCAGCTCGATCGTCGCCGAGCCGACACCCCGTCGAGCACCGCAGCACGATTTCGCCCTGCAGTCCTCGATAGTCCTTGTTGCCTGCGTTGGTAGGCACGAACAGATCACCCGTGATGTCAGCGCGACCACTGATCGGAAGTCCGATCCAGACGGTCGCAGGCAGACCCGCTAGCTCGACCGCCGTGCCTTTGATCTGCATTCGAACTCCGGACCGGGCATCGCGAGATTCGGGCGTCGACCTGACCTCGAGACCATGCACCGTCTCGGTCGCCGAGCTCGCAGCGCTCGATGTCGCGTCGTGAGATTGCGAGGCGGGCTTCTCGGGGCTGCACGCGCCGAGGAGCAATGTCAACGCTACAGCGAATCTGGTCATTGGAGGCCCGCCTTTGACCGAGGCGTGACCAGATGACTTCGCGCCAGGAACAACAGGTTGTTGAGCAGCACGCCGGGTGTGATGAACAGCGAGGCGAGTCCCCACCAACCGAGGAGCACGGTGTGCAAGGTCGTGCGACCGAACAGCTTGCGGCTACATACGCGACACGCATTCGCTGGCGTCTCGGTCATGAACATCATCACGATTGCGCCGGTGTGCTGGAGGTAGCGAACCTCGGACACCGATGCCGGAGCACGGCAGATCGAACAGCGAGCGGCGGGCGGCGAAGCCCGTCGAAGCAGCCGCGTCAGCAACACGATCAGGCCCGGTAGGACGAGAAACGGCAGCACGACGTAGAACGGCTTTCGGCTCTCAGCATCGAGCGCAGCCAGGATCGCCAGGCCAAACGATGCAGCGCCGAAAGCGAGTGACGTCCCGGTCACGCTCGCATCCTGGTTGAAATGCCTGGCGACCGGGCTTGGCATCGCGGGAGCATGACGCCTTGGTCGGTCGCCGAGGCTGATCGACGATTGACGAGCGCTATCAATCGGACACCGGAATCCCGCTTATTTGCGTGCTCGATCACTTCCAGTCGAGTCGCTCGCCTGGCCGAAACACCCACGACCGGCCAAACGCGAGCGTGAGCGCAGGGCGCGAGCCAAGGCCGGCCAATCCTCGCGTGCGAGCCTCTCGAAATAGAACGTCTCGAGCTGCGCGCCGATCGAAGCGGCAGGCACGAGCTCTCCGGCGAGCAGCCATCGGCTGGTCGTTCATCCACGCGAGCACATGATGCAACGCAGCGATTACACCGTCGACATCGAGTGAGTCACTGGCGAGCAGTGATTCGCCGACCATCGCCATCAGCGCCGCCGGCGACCCAACCCGGGGATCGCGGCGGAGCTCCAGCATCCATGCTTGAATCAGGTCGATGCGATTGCACCCGCCAGGGTGAGCGCGCCGATGGCTTCGTATCGCCAGAGCTGGCCGAGTCGGTCGTGCTGATCGAGTACCGCCAGCGTCCACAGCAGATGGCCGCCGAGGCGACAGATCCGCGCGTAGCCACCCATCTGGCACCCGGGATGACCGCACGACATGCAGAGCTCGAGCTGCACTGGATCGTCGAGCCAGTTGACGGCTTCGAACGAATTGCATAACTGGTGCCCGTCGCAGATCAGTCTGGTCCGCAGCGGAGATACCTGGCCGCCGCTCGTATTGCGCCGGTACCCCCCGCCATCACTGCAAGCTGCATCGATCACCTGGGTTATCGCGGTACCTTGCGTCCATCGGGCTGACCTGGGCCTTGCCGATCATTCGCGAGCCTGATATTACGTGACACGAAATGTCCGGGACGCGAACTGCCAGGGCACGGGCTCCTCGGAGTGAGCCTGCGAAGCAGCCGCGCGTCGACGTGCAGACGACGATCGATCGGATCGTCGAGACCGCGATCTATCTGCAGACCGAATCGCGCCGGCTCGCGCGCGAGCAATGTGCGAAGCACGGCATCACTGCAACGCAGCTGAACGTGCTCAAGCTGTTGCAGACCGTCGGCGAGCTGTCGCTCTCCGAAGTCGGCAAGCGGATGGCGGCGACCAACTCGACCGTCACGGGGATCATCGATCGGATGACCGCGGCAAGTCTGGTCGAGCGCGAGCAGAGCACCGAGGATCGCCGGGTCTGGAAGATCCGGCTGACGCCCGAGGGCAGGGCGATGGCGAAGAAGGTCGATGTCGCACCGTGGGAGATCCTCCGCGGCGCGGTCACCGCGTTGCCACCCACCGAGCTCGAACAACTCATCACCACGCTGGCGAAGGTTGCCGACAATGTCGAGCGCGTCGTCGGCGACGCGACCAAAGAACGACGTTAGGCCGGATCACGAGCCCACCAGGAGAACACCAGATGACGACGATGCGCGAACGAGTCCAAGACCTAGCTGCCCGCCGCGAGAAGGCCAAGCAGATGGGTGGCCCCGAGAAGATCAAGAAGCATCACGACCGCGGCAAGCTGACCGCGCGCGAGCGGATGGCGCTGCTGTTCGACAAGGGCGAGTTCGTCGAGGTCGGCATCCACGGCACCGAGATGGGCCCGGGCGCGCACGATGTTCCCGCCGACGCGGTGATCTGCGGCTGGGGCAAGGTCAACGGCCGGCACGTCGCGGCCGCGGCCTACGACTTCACGATCAAGGGCGGGTCGATGGGCCTGGTCAGCGAGACCAAGGTTTCGCGCCTACGCGAGGTCGCACTGCGCTGCCGGATGCCGATGGTGTGGCTGATCGACTCGGCGGGCGCGCGCATCGATCCGAAGCCGAACAGCGATCCGGATCAGGTATCGCTGTTCGCGGGCTCGGGTCACCTGTTCCGCGAGGAAGTCGTGATGAGCGGCGTGGTGCCGCTGGTCTCGGCGATGGTTGGTCCCGGCGCCGCTGGCACGGCCTACATTCCGGGTCTCGCGGACTTCGTTCCGATGGTCAGCAAGACCAGCTCGATGGCGCTTGGTGGTCCCGGTCTGGTGAAGGCGATGACCAACCAGGACGTCACCGAGCAGGACCTCGGCGGCGCGCGCATCCACTGCGAGACATCCGGCGTCGGTGACCTCGAGGTCGAGTCCGACGAGCAGTGCATCGACGCGGTCAAGCGCTACCTGAGCTACATGCCGCAGCACTGCGGCGAGCAGCCGCCGGTGATCGAATGCACCGATCCGATCGATCGCGCCGATGACGCGATGCTCGATCTGGTGCCCGACAGCCAGAAGCAGACCTACGACATGTACGAGGTGATTCGCCGCATCGTCGACAACGGCGAGTACTTCGACATCAAGCCGCGGTGGGCGCGCCCGATGATCACGTGCTTCGCGCGGTTCGGCGGTCGCCCGGCGGGCATCGTCGCGAACAATCCGAAGCAGCGCGGCGGCATCCTCGACAGCGATACCGCGGACAAGGCGGCGCACTTCATCCAGATCTGCGACGCGTTCAACATCCCGCTGGTGTTCTTGATGGATGTGCCCGGCTTCTGGGTCGGCAAGGACCACGAGCACGCCGGCATCATCCGCCACGGTGCAAAGATGTTGCATGCGATGGCCGCGGCCACGGTGCCCAAGCTCACCGTCGTGACCCGCAAGGGCTACGGCGCGGGCTATTACGTGATGGCCGGTCGGGCGTTCGAGCCGGACCTCATGGTCGCGTGGCCGGGCGCCGAGATCAGCGTCATGGGCGCTGAGGGCATGCTCGGCATCGCCGGTCCCAAGCTGTTCGCCAACGGCGAGCCGCCTCCGGAAGTGAAGAAGCAGATCGCCGCGATGATCCAGAAGCACATCGACATCTACAAGGTCGCTGGCTGGGGCCTCATCGACGACGTGATCGATCCCCGCGAGACTCGTCACCTGCTGTGCCGCGGTATCGAGATGGCGTGGGGCCGCAAGGTCGAGCGCCCGGCTCGCAAGCGCGGCATCATCCCGGTTTGATACGCCACCCGTCCCCGCTGCAAAGGAAACGACAATGTTTCAGTTCACGCAAGAACACGAGATGGTCCGCAAGCTGGTGCGCCGGTGGTGCACGTCGAAGCTCGAGCCAAAAGTCGACGCGCTCGAGAATGGCGAGCAGCCGTACGAGCTGATGCGCGACTTCGTCAAGACGTTCGGCATCGCCGACATGGTCCGCGGTGCGTTCGCCAAGGCGGAGAAGCGCGCCAAGGAAGGTGGCGGCGAGAACCAGCCGGTGAAGGTCGCCGGCATGGGTGACCCGGCAATGAGCGCGATCCTCGCGATCGAGATCTCGCGCGTGTGCCCGGGCTTCGGCCTCGCGTTCGGTGCAGGCTCCGGCCTCGCCGGCGGCGCCATCATGGGCCGCGGCACGATGGAGCAGAAGAAGAAGTACGGCGTGCCCGTCGTCACGTGGGACAAGATCGGCGCGTGGGGAATGACCGAGCCGGGCGCCGGTTCAGACGCGTTCCGCTCGATGCGGACGATCGCCAAGCCGACCAAGGACGGCTACATCCTCAACGGTCAGAAGACGTTCATCACCAACGCACCCTACGCCGACATCTTCGTGATCTACGCGAAGATCGACAAGGGCGACGGCCGGGCGCTGGAAGATCGACCGATCGTGCCGTTCATCGTCGAGCGCGGCGATGCGGGTCTCACCACGCCGCCGCCGATGCGCAAGATGGGCATGCACGGCTCGCCGACCGGTGAGGTGTTCCTCGAGAACGTGTTCGTGCCGGCAGATCGTCTGCTCGGCGGCGAGCGCCCCGACGACGATTCGGTCGGCCGCGCCAGCGGCAAGGACGTGTTCCACACCGAGCGCACCGGGATGGCGCCGATGTCGGTCGGCATCATCGAGCGCTGCCTCGAGATCTGTCTCGAGTACTCCAAGACGCGCAAGACCTGGGGCAAGCCGATCTGCGAGTACCAGCTCGTCCAGGACAAGCTGGTCAAGATGTTCGTGCTGCTCCAGAACTGCCAGAACCTCATGTTCAAGCAGATCACGCTGACCATGGAGGGCAAGTCGATGACCGCCGCCGAGGCCAGCGCCGCCAAGCTGTACTGCGGACGCGCCGCGACCGAGGCTGCGCTCGAGGCGATCCAGCTCCTGGGTGGCAACGGCTACATGGCCGAGTACCGCGTCGAGATGCTGATGCGCGATGCCAAGCTGCTCCAGATCGGCGGCGGCACCGACGAGATTCAGATCATCAACATCGCCCGCAATCTGCTCGGCGACGTCGAAGCCTGAACCTCATCGACGAGCTCGAGCGCCGAATCACCAGACGTTCTCGCCGCAGCAAGACCTGGCGTGCGGCCAGCTCCCCACGGCTCCTGACTACCTGGCCGACCTCGTCGTCATCGACGGCGAGCTCACTCATGGTCCTCGACACCGAGCGAGGTGGTCGTCGCACGACGAGGTGAAAACACTCGATCTCCGACGAAGGCCGAGCGCTGGCGAGCGGCGTGGCCATGGGGACCATGTTGCAATGCGTCGGTCTCGGATGAGCCACCCATACGTTCGCGAGGGTGCTTTGTCCGCGAGATCGTGTGACCGGGTTCGGCCGCGTCCCGTGGCATGACCATTGCTGTTCGAGCCCGGCATGACCGGTCGTGGCCGCACGTTGATCGCTGCCTTGGTGGCATGTCTGGTGATGTCCTCGGTGGATCTCGGAGACGCCGACGCCGGGCAGCACCGAGGTCACCATGTGACAGCCTCGTCGAATGGTGATCGAACGCACGCGCGCAAGGGCAAGCGACGGGCGCGCCGAGACTCCGGCGATCAGAGCACGCGTGACCGTCGCGCCACGGAAGAGACCGAGGCATCCGACGACGATGACCGACCGCGATCGAGACGAAAGAGCAACCGCAAGCGCAACTCCAAGCGGCGTTCGATCGAGACGACGACCGAGGTCGATGCGGACGTCGAGGACGTCGTGAGCGCAGCGGACAGCGATCGCGATGAATCCGGTGCGAACAAGCGCAAGCGGAAGCGCAACCCCCGGTCTGTCGAGGAGGCAGCTTCGGATGAAGCCGGGGATCAGCCCAGCACGGAGATGACCGATGAGGATGACCCTGCCGACGACGGCGAATCGCCCGACGCCAGGCCCGGTGGGAGCGCTGAGCGATCGCCGGATGACGACAGGGATGTAGCGAACGCGGAGACCTCGCGCTCGACCATCGATCGTGCGGTGCGCGTGGTGCCTTCCCGGACAGAACCGCGGATGGCCGGTGAGCATCGGTTCATTCCATCGGGTCAGCTCGAAATGCCATTCGCGACGACCCACTTCAGCATGTCGACCGGCTACGGCTGTGCGCGCATCGATGCGCCCAACTTCGACGAGAACGGCGAACGCATGGGCAAGGCACGGTTCCAGCTCGGTGCACTGTCCGAGACGTTCGAAGCACAGGTAGCGATCACTCCGATGTTCGCGCTACGTGCGGGGATCACCGGCAAGGCCCAATCAGGCGTCGACACACCTGCCATCCTGACGGTCGGTGGTGAGCTCGGCTACTCGTTCGGCGGCGGTGCGATCGTGTCGTTCAAGCGAGATCGGTTCGCGATCGGGCTATCCATCGATGTCGCTCGCACCAACGACTATGCGTTCGACGTGATGACCGCGATCACGCAGAGCCTCGCTGCCGACGTGATCACGCCCGGGACCATGTTCACGGAGACAACCAGCACCGCCTTCTCGCCAGGCGCGCAGATCGCCGTTGGGCTCCACCCGGCGATCGGCGCATGGGCCGCTGCTCAGTACAACTACGTTCAGCTCACCACGAAGGAAGCGTCGGACACCGAGAGCGTGATCACCGGCGGGGTGGGTCTCAGCATCGACCTCTCGCGGGTGTCTCCAGCTCCGCTCGGGATGACCGCGTCGTATCGCGTCGAGCACACGCCTGACGAGCCGCTGCGAAATCAGTTCGCAGGCGGCCTCGCGTACACCGGTCGGTCGAACATCTCGATCGGCGCCGAGGCCGACATCGTCTCGGAGTCCGAGCCCGAGGCCGACATCTCGATCCTCGTCATCTCCGGGCTGATCCGTGCACGCTACTTCTGGTGAACCGGCGAGCGCTCGTGCGAGCGTCGCGATCCGGCGCTCGAGGTCGTCGATGCGCGCCTCGAGCTCGAAGATGTAGCGCGCCGCCGGACTTGCAACGCGGGCACACCAGCTCCGAGGGGCCGTGACTCCCGATAAGGGGCTGTTATGGGACCATCATGCGTGCCGGGGCAGCCAACGAAGGCCACTGTACGCGCGTGCGGTGCGCAATCCCGCAGAGAGGGAGACGAGTACGGTATGATTTTGCAGACGTTGGCCGTGCGCCAACCCCTGGGGAGACTTGTCGAAACGGCGCGTCCTCGCGATCTCTAACGACCTCGATCAGCTCCGCCGCATCGTCGCGGCGCTCGAGCGGGCTGGAGCCGTCGTGGATGCCGTGCGCAGCGTCGAGGCGATCGAAGGCGACGTCATTCCTCATCGCTACGTGTTCTATGCGTGCGCCGGACCGGAGGTCACGGCGTTGGCGGCGCTGGTAGGTCGGCTGCGCGATCGCGCGCACGTCACGATCGTGACCCCGTCGGCGGCGCTCGCCGACCTCACCAGATATCTGCACGACGATCGGATCAACCACGTCGTCGTGGGTGAAGAGCTCGATACCGGCGTGTTCGTGATCGCACAGAAGCTACTCACCGGCGACATCTTCGGGATCGAGAAGTACCTGCCGCCCGGGACTCCCGTGCACTACCTTCGATTGCGCGACTTCGAAGGCCGCGACCGCGCGATCCAGACCGTGCTCGATTTTGCCGAGCAAGCAAAGATGCGCAAGCAGGTGCGCTCGGCGATCGGCCAGGTCAGCGAAGAGCTGTTGATGAACGCGCTGTATGACGCGCCCGTCGACGCGCAAGGCAAGCAGGTGTTCGCCGAGATCGATCCTAAGGATCGTCGGTCGACGCTGTCGCCGCGCCCGGTGTCGATCCGCTATGCCGCTACCGACACCTTGTTCGCGGTAGCCGTGCGCGATCGATTCGGCCGCCTCGCGAAGAACACGATCCTGGCGTACATCGACAAGTGCATCGGCTCGCCCAATCAGATCGATCGCAAGACCTACGGTGCTGGCCTCGGGCTGTACCTGGTCGCGAATGCCGTCGCGACGTACGTCGTCAACGTCGCGTTCGGTATCGCGACCGAGGTCGTGTGTACGTTCGATCGCGGAGCCAAGACACCGCTCCGGTTGGTCGGCATGTTCGTGCACCCCGGTGGCGCCGAGTTCCTGGCGACCGGCCCGCGACCCGAGACCGCGCTCGGACACGAGGATGGCTGAGCGTCAGTTTGGTCCGTACCGGCTCGTGCGCCAGATCGCGGTCGGCGGAATGGCCGAGATCCATCTCGCCAAGACCAAAGGGATCGCCGGATTCGAGAAGTACGTCGCGCTCAAGATGATCCATCCGAATTTCGCGGAGGACGAGCAATTCATCCAGATGCTCGTCGACGAGGCGAAGATCGCGGTGCAGCTGTCGCACGGCAACATCGCTCAGACGTTCGACCTCGGCCGCGTCGGTGACACGTACTACATCACGATGGAATACGTGGACGGTGCGGACCTGTACAAGATCCTGAGGCGGGCGTCGGAACGCGACATCGAGATGCCGCTCGATGTCTGTGCCTTCGTCGCGAAGGAGGTTGCGTCCGCGCTCGATCACGCGCACCGAAAGCGCGATCACACGGGCCGGCTGCTCGGCATCGTTCACCGCGACGTCTCGCCGCAGAACGTGCTGGTGTCGTACGCCGGTGAGGTAAAGCTCGTCGACTTCGGGATCGCCAAGGCGACCATGAAGGTCCGCCAGACCGCGGTCGGCGTGATCAAGGGCAAGTACTACTACATGAGCCCCGAGCAGGCGTGGGGCGACCCGACCGACTCGCGCTCCGACATCTTCTCCGCCGGCATCGTGCTCTACGAGATGTTGACCGGGCAGATGCTCTACCTCGAGGAGGATCTGCAGAAGCTGCTCGACATGGCGCGCAAGGCGAACATCGCGTCGCCGACCACGTTACGCCGGCAGATCCCTCCGCAGCTCGAGCGCATCGTGATGCATGCGCTCGCCAAGTCACCTGACGATCGCTATCAAACGGCCGGCGATCTCGCGAGCGACCTCGAGCGCTTCCTCCACACCTATTCGCCGGTGTTCACGGCCACCAAGCTCGCCAGCTTGATCAAGCTCGTGGTCGGCGAGCCGACGCAGGTGCCCAACGAGGTGGCCGCCGAGCTCCGTGACGGCGGGATCGCGACCCACACGTTGATCAAGGACGAGCTGGCCCAGGCGAGCGACGTGCGCGACGAGAATAGCGTGCTGTTCCGGATGCGCGACCTCGATCGATCGAAGGCGCCCACGGTGCCGCGGCCTTCGCGCGCGACCAAGAGCACGCGCGAAGTTGCGGCGATGCCAGATACCGCGAGCGATCTCAGACCGATCGGTGGGCCTCAATCGCGCCCGAGCGCACCGCGTGCCGCCCGCCGTGCGACGACCGGCCGGGTGCGCAAGCTCGACGAGACCACCCGCCAGCTCGAGGAATACAACCCGCTGCTGGCTCGCGAGAATCATTGGAATGAAACGATCGACCTCGATGACTCCGATGATGTCGTGGGCATCGGCGATCGCACGCTGATCAACGCCCCGGGCGGCGGCTACATGGTCGACGCGTACGCCGGCAGCGACGACACCTACGATGCGACCTTGGTCACGGGACCCTCGGCGCACGACATCGAGGGGAGGTCGGACGGTGAGGGCGACACCGCAACGGGCCCCCCGATGGGGCTGGTCGACGACGAGGAAGACGCACCCACGCTGTCGCGAGAGCTCAAGGCCGAGCACATCACGGGAGCGCGACCGGTTGCCGGATTGCGTTCGCCACCACCTGCGCTGGCTGCGAACATCCAGGTGCCGGCGGTCAGCGAGCTCCGTAAGCGACGTGCGTCACGCCGCACACCACCCGATGGCGTGACCCCCCCGAGCGCACTCCAGCGCATCGTCGGTCGCTTCCCCGAGCCCGTCCCCGAGCCCCGTCCCGGCGGCGCCGCCCAGCCGTCCTCCCGGATGTCGCTTGACGATGCGGCAACACCGCCGGTCTACCCATTCCCACCCGCGCCCGTGCCGGCATCGCTCACGCATCAGCTGCGACTGTTCGAGGTCGACGAGATTCCGTCGCATTTCAAGATCGGTGGCAATGCTCGACGCTGGGTACCGTACCTGGCCGCGGGGCTGGTCGCGGTGTCGATCGCCGCGGGGGCGACGTTCTTCATCATCCGAGCGATCCGCGACCGACAGGCCATCGGTTCGATCCACGTCGAGTCAGATCCGCGGGGTGCGGCGGTCAGCTACGATGGCACCACCTTCACCAAGCGCACCCCGCTCACGATCGAGGGGGTTCCCGTGGGGACTCGGCACGAGATCACCGTGGAGTTGCCTCGTCATACACCCCACGTCGCGACGGTCGATATTCCCGGCGGAGGCGGGGAGGTCTCGATCGTTGCCAAGCTGGAGCCGATCAGCGGCAAGCTGATCGTGAACAGCCAACCCGGGGGCGCCGAGATCTGGATCGATGGTCGATTTCGCGGACGTACGCCGACGACGATCAGCGATGTGGACATGAATGCAGCGCGTCACATCGAGCTTCGGCTTGCCAACCACCAGCTCTGGGCGCGCGATCTGGCGTGGCCCGACGACGGTCGGATCGAGATCGACGCCAAGCTTCAGCGGTGATTCTGGCCAGCTTCGACGAGGGGGATGACGGCGGCTCATGATCGCGTGACGGGTCGATGGGCCGTCGAGCACCAACGGATATGATCCCGCTATATAACCGGCCCATGGTTTGGAGGACCCTCGTGCGTGGAGCGTTCATTGCGGTATGCCTCGTTACGGCCTGCGGAGAACGCGGTCAGGCACCCAGTGACACCGGCACCGGTGATCCCGACAGCTGCGAAGGACTGGCGTGCGCGGTCGTCGACTGCGGCGCCAAAGGGCTGCCACCGACGAGCATCTCGGGAACCGTCTACGCGCCCAACGGCACGCTCGCGCTCTACGGAGCCACCGTGTACGTACCCTCGTCAGACCCAGGTCCGTTACCGCAAGGCGTCCAGTGCGATCGCTGCACGCCCCTCGGCGGCGCGGTGTCGATGACGGTGACCGATGAAAAGGGTGAGTTCGTTTTGCGAGACGTTCCCGCCACGATCGACGTTCCCCTCGTGATCCAGATCGGGAAGTGGCGGCGTCAGCTGACGATTCCCAGGGTGGCGGCGTGTCAGGATCTTCCGCTGACGGCGGTCGAGACCAGCCTGCCGAAGAACAAGTCCGAAGGTGACATCCCGTTGATCGCGATCACGACGGGCGACGCGGATGCACTCGAGTGCCTGGTGCGCAAGCTCGGAGTCGACGACGCGGAATTCACGACCGACGCCCAGGGCGGTCGCATCCATCTATTCAACGGCAACGGCGCCAAGGAGTTCGAGCCGGGGTTTGCCGGCGGCAGCGGCGAGTTTCCAGCTGCGACGACGTTGTGGGATACGGCCGCGAAGCTCTCGAACTACGACATCACGATCTTCTCGTGTGAGGGCGATCAGTATCCCGAGACCAAGTCGCAGACCGCGATGCAAGCCGTGCACGATTACGCCGGACTCGGCGGCCGCGTCTTCATGTCGCACTGGCACAACATCTGGATCGGCGGCGATCGAGATGATGCATCGCATGGACTGCCCGATTGGAAATCGATCGTGCAGTTCGACTATGAAGCGGAGCAACCCGACACGACGCAGCTGACCGTCGTCGATGAGACCGCGCCGAAGGGGATGGTGTTTGCGAGCTGGCTCGAGCATGTTGGCGCGTCACCGGTGATGCGCGGCGAGCTACAGGTCAAATCGCCGCGGTACACCGCCCAGACCATCGATCCGGCCAAGGCCGAGCGCTGGGTCTATGTCGATCCGACACGGTCATCACCGCTGGGTAGAACAGGTGTTCAGAACACGTTGTTCACGACCCCTAACGATGCCCCCGTCGGAGAGCGGTGTGGAAAGGTGGTTTTCTCCGACATGCATGTGTCGTCCGGTTCGAGCTCGCGGTCACACACTCCATTCCCGGGGGGGTGCTCTACGTCACCATTGAGCCCGCAAGAAAAGGCCCTGGCTTTCATCTTCTTCGACATCGCCACCTGCGTCGGCCCGATCTTTTAGACACTGCCAGGTCGGCGATTGCTTTCCCTCGGTGTGCTCGTCCGATATCATTGTCAGCTAGCTGCATTTCGTCGGAGGGACCTCGATGCGTACCGTTACGACCACATTCTCGGCAGTCTTGCTCGTCGTGTCGTTGGCTTCATGCGGCAGCAAGAGTGGCAGTGGCGACGACGATGATGGGCCAGACGCGTGCGTCGGCCGCGAATGTGACGTCGTCGATTGCGCCGCGATGGGAAAAACACCGACGACGATCACCGGCACCGTGTTCGCTCCAAACGGCACGCTGCCGCTCTACGGCATCAACGTCTACGTGCCGCGCGAAGATCCGGGCGCGCTGCCCGAGGGCGTGATCTGCGATCGCTGCAGCACCGAGTTGCTCGGCGGCCCGGTGGCGAAGGCCACGACCGACGAAGCCGGCAACTTCCGGCTCGAGAACGTGCCGCCCGGAGACAACATCCCGCTCGTGATGCAGAGCGGAAAGTGGCGCAAGCAGATCATGTTGTCCAACGTGGCGCAGTGCTCGGAGACAACTGCCCCGATGACGCAGACGCGGATGCCCGCGGATCGAACCGAGGGTGACATTCCGAGGATCGCGGTCACCACCGGTGATGCCGATGCGCTCGAGTGTCTGCTCCGCAAGTTCGGCATCAAGGACTCGGAGATCGGCGTTGGCGGCGACGCACGGATTCACCTCTACAACGGCAACGGCGCCAACAAGATCGGCACGACGTCGATGACCAACGCGCAGGAGCTGTGGGGGAGTCTGGATGCCATGAAGAAGTACGACATCCTGATCTTCTCGTGCGAAGGCGAGCAGGGGGCGGATCGCAAGCCACAACAGGCGCTCGACAACGTCAAGGCGTACGCCGATATCGGCGGCCGCGTGTTCATGTCGCACTGGCACAACATCTGGATCGAGGGCTCGACCCAGGACAACGACTACGATCAGGCGCCCGCGGTGTGGACCGAGATCGCGCAGTGGAACAACAGCGGCACCACGTTCACGAACCCTCCAGACATCATCGACGAGGTCAACAACGGCAAGGGCCCTGCGTTTGCGACCTGGATGCTGAACGTCATGGGCTCGCCGTCAGGCATGCGAGGCGTGATCCCGATCGAATCGAGCACCGGCAAGCAGACCTGCACCGGTGTGACCACCGGCCGCGCGGAGCGCTGGGTGTACTGGAAGAACAACGGCATCGAGTATCCGCAGAACTTCCAGTTCACGACGCCCAACGAGAAGCCGCTCGAGGAGCGCTGCGGCAAGGTGGTGTTCTCGGACATGCACGTGTCGGGTGACTCGCAATCGTCGCCCGGTAGTCCGTTCCCGACCCAGTGCTCGAACGATGACTTGACGCCCCAGGAGAAAGCGCTCGCGTTCATGTTGTTCGACATCGCGAGCTGCATCAGCGTCATCTTCTGATCGGCTGGCTAACCCTACGACCTCGAGAAAATCGCGCGTGACCCGCGCGATTTTTTTTGTCGACGTTGCGGCGCGATGCCGCGACCACGAGGGCCACGTGCTACCGTCGCCATCCTCATGGTGGCCACAGCAAAGCAGACTGCAGCGATGGGCGAGATCACGACCTTGCTTGGACGCGGCGCGAGCTTCGAAGGCAAGCTCACGTTCGACGGCACGGTCCGGATCGACGGCCGGTTCAAGGGCGAGGTGTTCTCGGATGACACCCTGGTGATCGGCGAAGGTGCTCACGTCGAGGCCGAGATCGACATCGGCGAGGTGATCATCCAGGGCACGGTGGTCGGAAACGTCAAGGCGAAGCGCTCGATCGAGATCCACGCGCCGGGTCGCGTGAAGGGCGACCTTCACACACCGGCGCTCCAGATCGACAAGGGCGTGATGTTCGAGGGCCGTTCGTTCATGGAGAGTGCGACCGGGATGAAGGCCGCGGGACCGCCGTCGCCGCCACCGGGCGCACCGAAGGCCGGCACGGGACCGACGCCGATCAAGTAGCGATCGCTTCTACAGCGACCAGATTCCGGCACTCCAAACGGGCTGCCACACCTCGTGTCGCGACGATACGCTCGCTCCAGAACTGTTTGCCGCCCCGCCACCGCCGGCCGATCGACGATCGACCGGCCGTCAGCTCAGCGCCGAGGCGCGCGCGAACAGCTCGGTGAGCTCGTCGACGAATCGCGCCGGATGAAACTCGTGAGCGAGTAGTGGCTCGTTCGGTTGCGCCGAGAGCACCGGCGACAGCCATCGATCCGGGATCGCGTCGACGCCGTGGAACGCGCCGAGCAGCGCGCCGGCGATCGCGCCGTTGGAATCGGAGTCGCCGCCGCGGTTGGCGACATCGATCAAGCCAGCCTCGAAGCTCGGTGCGTGGCCGAGCTCCCAGAACGCGAGCCGGAACGCCGCGCGCACGAATCCCTGATGCTCGCGGAGGTCGAGCTCGGGACCATAGAGCTCGGGATCGGAACGCTCGGCGGCTGCGAGATCGTCGGCGAGCTCGTGGGCGGCGCGCGCGATCAGGTTGGCGAGGTCATCATGGCGCCGGACCAGCACGGCGGCGGTGGGCTCGAGCTCGCGCCGCGCGGCCGCGAACAGATCGTTCGGGCTGCGCGGGCGATCGTGTACGATCGCCAGGCTGATCGCCGCGTTGAGCGCCGCGCATGCGAGCTGGCTGCGCGGATCGAAGTGCGTGATCGCGGCGTCCGCAAGTGTCGCATCGCGGCGGGCCACTGGATGCGCGGACAGCAGAACGCCGATCGGCGCCGTACGCATGAGCGCGCCATTGCCCGCCGCCTGCCGTCCGCTGCGCTGCCAGATGACGCGACCCGCTTCGAGCGCCGGCACCTCGGGAATCACACCGAGCGCGGACTGGGTCTGCATGCCGATGTCGAACGCGACGCGCTGCCATTGCTGATAGCGCGCCACCAGGTCGTCGACATCGAGCCGATGGTGCGCGACGAGGCTGTGAAACACGCACAGCGCCATCTGGGTGTCGTCGGTCACCTGGCCGGGCTTGAGGTCGAACGGTCCGGCCCCGACGATCTCGCGGTGCGGCCCGGTCATCAGCTCGGGAAACGGTGCACCGTTGATCTTGGTGAACTCGAGCGTGGTGCCGAGCGCATCGCCGACCGCGAGTCCGAGCAACGCACCGATCGCATGCCCGAGATCCTGTTGCGCCACGGACTCGAGCACCGGCGATCCGGGTGGAACACCGCGTATCTTGAGCCGTTCGAGTCGGTTGCGGAGGTGCCCGATGACGGCGAGCTTGTCGGTCAGCATGGCCGGTTGCGAAGGCGTGCGCATGCGGCGCGGGACGAGCGAAACATCGAGCGCAGCCTAGCAAGTTCGAACGCTGCGTGTGAGCGAGCGCGGCGTTATCGATCCGCCGTCTGCCGGCGGGCAACCCAGCGCTCCCAAACCTCTTGAAACGCCGTTGCACCGAGCCGCTGTTCAAACAACTGGATTGCAGGAGCAACGAGATCGCGGCCAGCGGGTCCCAGCAGGTCCCCGAGCGATTCGCGGGCGCTGGCGAGCGCGTCGTACGCGTCGACCAGCCGTCCCGCGGCCTGGTGCACACCGGCGATCAACGTCGAGGCGGCGAGATAGGTCATGACGTTGTCGGGGCCCACGGCCAGGTCACGAGCGCGTTCCGCGTGCGAGAGCGCCCCGGCGAGATCGTCACGCGCCACCGCGATCAGTCCGCGTTGACTCTGAATTCGCGCACGCAACCCGCCATCGTCCACCGGCAGGCTCGCGTCGAGCTCATCGAGGATCGGTTCGGCCTGGGCGACGTTGTTCAGCGTGGTCAGCGCGATCGCCGCCTCGAGGCGAAGCTCCGCCTCGCGCAGCGGTTCGTGGTCGCGATCGACCGCCTTGGCCGCGGCGGCGAACTGGGTTGCAGCATCTTCATGATCATTCTCGAGCCGCGCGATGTGGGCGAGCTGCGTGAGCGCCAGCGCCCGGTCGGTTCGAGCGCCGCGGTCGAGCACCGCCTGCCAGGCCATCCGGCGGCCGTGAAGATCGGCTTCCTTGTCGGCGAGCTCGGCACGGAGCCGAAGCTCCACCGTCGGATCCGCCGAGATCCCCTTGAGCCGTTCGAGTGACAGCGCTGCCTGCGCCGCCTGGTTCGCGGCGATCCGCAGCTTGATCACCGACTCGAGCGCGCTGGCGATGCTCGCCTTCTGATCCGGAGGCAGGTCATTTGCCGCTCGTTCGAACGCATCGGCTGCCGCATCGAAATCGCCCCGGCCTGCGGCGGCGAGCGCCTCTGCGAGCAGCTGTTCTGGCGTCATCGCCTCGACGATACCTCGGGTGTGCTGGTGAAAGCTCGAAATCGCCGGTCGATCGGCGGATCGTCGTCGGACATCACCAGGATCGGAGCCCAGCGCACCTCGGCGGCCGTGGACGCGAGGTCGAGGCCCGCCGTGCGCCACCGCGCGCCGTCGACCACGAGCAGCCCGCCGAACAGCTGCGCTTCGAGCGCCGCATCCGCGAACATGGCGACGTCCGCGTGCGCGCGGGGCTCAGCAGCAATTGCGCGCAGGCCGGCCGCTGTCGCGATCGCGGCAGCCCGCGCGGCGGCGGCCGGGCCGATGACCACACCAATGCTCGATGACCCGCGAAGCTCGCGAGCGAAGCTGGCGTCGTGACCCGACGGTGGTTGTGGCGCCAGCGCTGTCATCCGCACCGACCGCGGCGGTTCGAGCTGGCTGCGGCCGAGCATGCGGCTGACGATCCGCGGGTTCGCGATGAGGGCAGGGACGGGCGAGACGAGGCGCGCCTCGAGCAGTCGAGCAAACCCATCTTCGGTGTCGCCCAGGACGGGGCGCCACCCCTCGTCGATTCGCGGGGGACCGCAGCGCGAATCAGCAACCGACGCGACGGCCGCCGATAGCAGCGTCATCTCCGAAGATGAAAGGCCGAGCCAGGCCTGGAGGTTGCCCGCCACGCGACGAGGTTGCAGTGTGCGAGCGATCTCCACGGTCATTCGATCGGCTCGCGACGAGGTGCCGGCGATCGATCGCCGGATCAGCTCGAGCTCGACCTCCAGCGCCTGGTGCTCCGACGAGAATCCGGGCACGGGAAATCGTTCGAGCAGCCGCTCGAGCTGGTCCGCAAGGTCCGCGTCCCCGAGGTCGCGACGGAGCTCGATGGCGCGCTGCAGCGCACGGGTCGCGAGGTGCCAGTCCTCGAGCGCAGCGTGTGCTCGCGCGAGCAGCTCGCTCGACGTCGCCTGACTCGTGTCATCGGTCTGGTGGCGAGAAGCCTCGGTGAGCAGCGCACGCGCGGCCTCTGGCGCCCATCCGACCATGCGCCGCGCCATGCGCCACGTGGCCGTTGCGTCGCCGATCATCGGCTCACGATCGGTTGCGCGTCGATCGACGTCAAGCCGGGCACCCGGGCTATCATGCGGACCCGATGCAGCTGGCGCGCAGTCTCGGATTCACGTTCGACGGAGCGCTGGCCGCCGTGGCTTCGGCCGAGGGCGTCCATCTGGTCGATCTCGCCGGGACGCACGAGACCGCGCTCGTGCCGCTGCCATCGATCGCCGATCTCGCCGCCGTCGGGGCGGAGCTGTGGGTGGCTGCCGGTGATCCGGCGATGCTGTATCGCATCGGTAAGGATCGCATGGTACGCGCGTCGCAGCCGATCGGTGGTGCGGGCGGAGTGCTGCGGCCAGCTGTCGTCGGCCCTGCGGGGGCACTGTGGAGCGGCGCACCGTCGATCGTACCGGCGGTCGGAGAGATCATTCCGATCGCAGTCGACGGCGACCTGATCATTCCGGTCACCACCTCGCGGTGGATCGTCTGCCGCCGCGATCGCGTGCAGCTACGCGACCCGGGGACCGAGCGCTGGTCCGCGGCCGCCGGGTCGGTGACCACGCGATTCGTCGACGGAGCCGTGCTGTTCGGTGGGCGTACGGTCGCGGTGGTCGCGGCGTACGGCGACACGTTGACTCAGCTCGTCGTCCTCGGCCTGCACGACGCGGGCCTGCATCATCGGATCACGCTGTCGAACATCGACTTGATCCGGTTCGCGCCTGCCCGCGGTTATGTGCTCATGCGTGCCGCGCCGGACGCGTTGACGCTGCTCGATCTGCGTTTCGGTCGAGTGATCGCCGATTACCGCGCGGACCGGCCGATCCTCGACGCGGCGATCGACGATGCCGGATTGTCGGTGATCCTGCGGTTCGGCGATGGTCCCGATGACGTGTCGGTGGTTGCGGTGCGCGATCTGATCGCCGCACCTGCGATCGCCCAGACCGCGATCACCGATGAGCCCCCGCCGCCGCCCGAACCTGTCGCCCCGGAGCTGATCGATCCGCCACCGCCTCCGGTGACCTTCCATCGCGGCACACGCCCGCTGATCACGGCGCGGTTTCTGGCACCCTACGGTCATGTGACGCCGCCACGTCGCGACGATGTCTTGACCATCCTCGAGCATTACCGGGACATCGTGGTCGCGCATACCAGCCTGGCGATCGCGTTGGCCTGGGATCAAGGTCGCCTGAGCCTGCCTTCGGATGGCATCGGCGTGTTGCCGTTCAAGGTCGAAGTCGATGGGCTGGTGGGCAAGTCGTCGGGGCTTGCCGTCGACGACGTGGTGGCCGCCGAACAACACGTACGACGAGCGAACGCCACGGCGCGCGCCGCGGAGCTCGGAATGCCGAACGTCTCGACGCTGAGCGCGCTGGGACGGCGGTTCGGATTGTCACCGCTCGCCGAGCTCGCGTTGCTCGTCGTGGCGGCACCGGCGCTGTGGGGCGAGCTCGCGCGGCTCTACGGGATCTTGGCCAACGACACCGGGCGACCGCTCGTCGACGAATTGCTCGTCAGCCAGATCCTGGCGCCCCACGCCACGCACTACGCGATCGCGGCCGAGCTCGATCGCGACGCCCCGCTGTTGCGCCAAGGCCTGGTGATCGCCGCTGCGGGACGGCAGCGTCCGTTCGTGTCGCTCTCGTGCGATCCGATCGTGTTGCGGCTGTTACGCGCCGCTGACGCGGAGGCAGATCTCGAGCATGTCCGGATCGTCGAGGCCAGCCGATCGTTTGACGACCTGTTGATTCCGGGCGCGGTCAAGGACGATCTCGCCGCGCGTGTGGGGCAGGCAGCGGCGAGCGCGCGCGGGCGGGTGGTCGCGCGGGGCCGTGCCGGGTCGGGACGCCACGCGGTGCTCGCGGCGATCGCGCGAACGGCCGGTCGCAGGCTCGGCATCGTGGATGCGACCCCGATGTTGCGCAGCAAGCGACTCGACGAGCTGCGGGCGGCGATCCGTCGCGCTCACCTGCTCGGGCTGTTGCCGTGCGTCGACGGACTCGAGTCGATTCCGAGCGACGATCCCGGCGCTCGCGACGCGGTTCAGATGATCCTGGACGATCACCCGGGCCCGCTCGCGGTCCGCTTGCCATGGGATGGCGAGCCGCCGCTCGCGCCTGGCTATCTGCGCATCGATCTGCCTGCGCTCACGATGGAGCAACGAACGGCATCGTGGCGGATCGTGCTCGACGAGCATGCGCTTTACGTCCGCGATCCAGGTGAGCTCGCCGATCGATTTCGCGTCGGACCTGGCGTGATCGTGCGAGCGTGTGCGGCCGTCGCATCCGAGGTTGCGGGACACAGCAACGGTCATCCGAACGGTCATCCGAACGGTGATCCCAACGGTCACCCGATCGACCGCGCGCTCGCACTCGAGACCGCCGTGCGCCAGCACCTCGAGTCGAAGCTGCGGACCACCGCGACGCGGGTCGAGCGGCTCGCGAGCTGGTCGCGCGTGATCTTGCCGCCCGACATCCAGGAGTCGGTGCTCGAGCTGATCGCTCGGATCAAGCATCGCCGAACGGTCTACGAGACCTGGGGCATGGGCGACGTGCTGTCGACCGCGCGCGGCGTCACCGCGCTATTTCAGGGTGGCCCGGGCACCGGCAAGACCTTGGTCGCGTCGGCGATCGCCAACGAGCTCGGCATGGACCTGTACCGTGTCGACCTGTCGCGGGTGGTCTCCAAGTGGATCGGCGAGACCGAACAGAACCTCGCCAAGCTGTTCGATGCCGCCGAGGACGGCCACGCGATCGTGCTGTTCGACGAGGCAGACTCGCTGTTCGCCAAGCGCACCGAGGTGCGGTCGTCGGTGGACCGCTACGCCAACCTCGAGGTGAACTACCTCCTTCAGCGGCTCGACACGTTCGAGGGCATCGCGATCCTGACCACCAACTTCGGCACGGCGATCGACAGCGCGTTCAAGCGCCGGCTGTCGTTCCGGCTCACGTTCCCGTTTCCCGACGAGGATGCGCGCGAATCGCTGTGGCGTTCGCACCTACCCCCCGGGATCCCGCGCAGCGGCACGTTCGACTTCGCCGATCTCGCCCGCCGCTATCGCCTGTCCGGTGGCTACATTCGCAATGCCGCGGTGCGCGCCGCGTTCCTCGCTGCGGAGGAACACTCGCCGCTCACCCAGGATCACCTCGAGCGCGCGATCAAGGCCGAGTTCCGCGAGATCGGCAAGATCGCCGAGAGCGGCGTGTTGGAGTGATCGTTCGACGAGCCGGGTACCGCCGTCTCAGGCAGTGATTCCGAGCGCTCGAAGGTGGGACTCGAGCGTGATCAACAGCCAGATCTTGACACCGCGGCGCGGCCGGAGCCCGAGCTTCTTGCCAGCTAGCAGGCTCTCCAGCATGCCGCGCTGAAATACGGTTCGAGGTAGCGCGCCATCGAGCAGGCGGGTTCTGGCGTACGCCTGCAGTGGTCCCGAGAACCAACCCTCGACGGGAACCAGCATGCCGCTCTTGGGGCGATCGAGGATCGCGGGCGGCAACAGATCGCGTACCGCTTGCTTGAGCAGGAATTTCTCGATCGAGCCGGCGAGCAGCAGCGTGGGTGGGACCGTGAACGCGAGCTCGACGATGCGGCGCGAGAACAGCGGGGATCGTGGAATCACTCCGAACGGCTCGGCGAGCGCATCTACCTTGGGCAGGATGTGGTGGCCGCCCTTGAACCGGACGTTGATCGCCATCAATGTCGCGACCAGGCTGCCGTGCCGCGGATCCGCAAACCACGGCTCGAGGTCATGCTCGAGGGGCGGATCACAAGCACGCGCGAACGCGTCGGGCGCGAGCATCGCGGGAAGGTCATCGTAGCACTTGAGGTGGGCGCGTAGATAGCTGCGCTCGCGCGCCGTGCGCGGATCGTCATCGCCCGGCTCGCCGTACAGCTCGGCGAGCAGCATGGGCAGATTTTTCGGACCGCCAAAACACGGGTCGCCGCCCTCACCGTTGAGCGCCGCCTGGCCATACTGCGCCATCTCGCGGAACAGCAAGGCGTTGGGCACCGTCAACGGATCCCCGTTGGGCTTGTCCATGCAAGCGATCGTGTCGTCGAGATGAGCGACGATCGTCTCGGGAGGAAGCTCGACGACGTGGTGTTCGGTACCCACATGGTCGGCGACCATCGAGCTGAACAGCAGCTCGTTCTTGTAGCCGTCGCCGAAGGTGATCGAAAACGACCGCACGGGATGCGGATGCAGCCGGCGCGCGAGCGCGACGACCAAGCTCGAATCGATGCCTCCCGAGAGCGACGCAGAGACCGGCTCGTGCGCGGGTAAGGCGGAGCGCACCACGTGCTCGAGGGTGGCGCGCAGGCGATCGCGCTGGGCGTCCAGGGGGGCGTCGGACGGAGGGACGTGCGGAAGGTGCCAGTACATCTCGCGTGTCAGCTCGCCGCGGCGCAGGGTCACCCGCTCGCCCGGGAGGACCTCGAACACGCCGTCGACGAGGGTGGCGCGGCCCGGCACATAGGCGTACGCCAAGAACGCTGCAACCGCGCGTAACGCGAGCCGGCGCGGCAGCTCGAACGCCGCGATCAATGGGCCTAGGTGCGAGGCGAAAACCAGCGCGCCCCCGTGCAACGCATAGTAGAGCGTGCGGTGACCGATCGGGTCGCGTGCGAGGTGAACCGCGTCGTCCGATCGCCATGCCACCGCAAACGGGCCATCGATCGACCCAAGCCCGCCGGTCGCGATCGCGGACACGAGCTCGGCCGCGCTGACGCCGTCGGCATCCGCGATCAGCGCATGTGGCACCGCCGTACCATCGAGCAGCTGGACATCCGTTCCGAGAGCTGCGCGTAGTCGGCGCGCCGGTTCGGCTCCGAGCACGCGGCTCGAGCCTGCGATCCGGTGCCGGCCTCTCAGCGCTGAGATCGCGAACGGAGGCCCGGGGCGGGACACGATGTGGTGGGCCATTGGCTCAACCGAATGCGTCGCCCGCGCCGTCGGCCGCGCTGGCGTCGCTGGCCATCGACGTCTCGTCGATATAGTAGGTCGAGCTGTCGCCGCCGCTATCTGCGATGTACTGGTCGGCGGGCACGAGCTTCTCGTCGTTGACGATCGCGGCGAACAGCCGCTTGATCACCTGCTCGGGTCGGATCGCGGCGAGCTCGAGCTGATATCGACCCAGCCACGCCTGTTCGAGCGTGGTCAGCAGTTGCGGGTGATCCACGGGCGAGCTGGCTTTCGCCCACACGCCCTTGAGCTTCTGGATCTGTGCCGGACGGATCCCGACCTCGACGACCCGGGCCTGGCCCTTGAACCAGGTCGGATCGTTGGCCATCCGGTGGGCGAGCGTGCAGCCGCGGGGATCGGCATCGTGCAACACGTAGACGGTGAGCCTCGGGTTCTTGCGAAGCATCTCGCGCACGATCGGGAACGCGTGCGGCGGGTAGCCATCCACCGACAGCACGGCGCAGTTGTTTTCGAAGTGGAAGTTGTTCGCGAGCAAGACGTCGACGGTGTCGGCGCGATCGCAGATCACGGCGCGATCGAACGAGTAATTCGGGATGTCGCTATGCGTGCCACGGTACGGCCCGTCCTGCGACTTGCGAACGATCAGCCCCTTCGGCACGCCATGCACCTCGACCCAGCGATCCCATAGCCTATGGAACACGTTCTGTTCGAGGCGGATCGTCGGGTTGGGCGGGATCGCCACGCCCAGAAGCCCGAGCGCGGCGGTGGCGGCAAGCAGGTATGGCGTTGCGAACGCGGCGGCAACCGCAGCGATCCCACCGAGTGCCCAGCAGAACCCGCGAGCTGCGCCGCGGTCTCGGGCGCGCCGCGCTAGCTCATAGAACACATGTGCAGGCAGGAACCGCACGGTGCCGGCGGATGAGACGGCTTCGATCGCGTTGTTGAACGCGACATCGGTGAACGGGTCGCCACGCTTGGGCTCGAATGCAAACGGCTTGCGACACGTCCCGCAGCGGCCGCCAGTACGATCCTTGTAGGGAGAGTCACGGTTGCAGTAGATGCACTTCACGCGACCCTCCGGTCGAGGAACACCCGCATCCACGCCTCGAGCATCGCGAGCGTCCACAGTCGCTCGCCGACCCGGCGCCGCCTCACCTCGTTCGGGACGTCCTTGCCGCTCAACAAGTCGTCGACGTACGCCGCCCGGAACAACCCACGACGCTCGAGCGCCGACCGACCGAGCAGCTCACGCACCAGCTCGCCCAGCGGACCCGGTCGCGATGGTCCGTTCGGGTCGCGAGGACCGATGATGAAGTCCGTAATCGGTACGCTCATCCCGTACTTGCGGCGCCACACGATGTCGTCCGGGAGCCGATTCTGCAGCGCGACCTTGAGTACGTACTTCTCGCACGCTCCGTGGAGTTTGAGCTCCGGTGGGATCGCGAACGACGCCTCGGCGAGCTTGCGATCGAACAGTGGGACGCGGACGTCCAGGCCGTGCGCGTTGGTCATCCGCTCCGCGCGCGGCAAGATGTTCTGCGAGCCCTTGAGCGAGATGTCGGCCAGCCGCACGCGGTTGAGAAGTGCGCCTGCGCGATCATCGCCGAGGTAGGGAGCCAGCAGCGCGCGGCGCTGGCCTGGCCCGCCGACGGACTCGCGGAAGCTCGTCGTGTAGAGCGCGTCCTCGAGGCCGTAGAACCGATGGTAGGACGTCAGGTACGTCTCCTCTCGGGTCTCCTGCTGGTGCTCGTAGAGCTGTCCGAACAGCTCGGCAGCGATCATCGGCTTGCTCGTCCAGCCGCCGAACAGCTGATCCCCGCCCTCACCGTTGAAAACCGCAATGAGACCGGCGGCGCGGGCGGCTTCGCCGAGCAAGTATTGCGGCGCGGTAACCGGGTCGCCAAACGGCAGGTCCAGCCGCTGCACCACGTCCCAGAACACCTCTGCGATCTCCGTGGCACTCGCACGAACCAGCTCGAGCGGTGTATCGAGCGAGCGCGCGACCTCTGCGGCAGGCTCCCGCTCCAGGCTGTGCTCGCCAAAATCGAGACTGACCGCCCGAACCTTGACGCCAGCGTCGCGCAGCCAGAGGCCGACCGCCGACGAATCGAGGCCCCCGGACAGGAACAGTCCGACCTCGGGTTCGCCGTTGAGTCGCCGAACCACCGCGTTTCGTCCGAGCTCGCGTACGCGCCGTGCGGCGGTGCGGATATCGCGGAGCTCGTCGTCGATCGCCTCGCGGAGCTGAAAGTACGGCTCGGTGGTGATCGCACCCGTGCGATAGCGCAACAGCTGGCCCGGGAGCACGCGCTGGACTCCGCGGACCGGCACCGCACCACCGGGGAAGAACGAGAACGTCAGGTACTTGTGGATCGCAGCGTGATCGAGCTCCACCGGTAGTGAGGCGATCGCGAGCAACTGTTTGAGCTCGGTGGCGAAGTAGAAGCGGCCAGCGTGCGCGACGTAGTACAGCGAGCGCACCCCGAACGGGTCGCGGCCGAGCACGAGCTCGTTTCGGTCCTCATCCCACGCGGCGAATGCGAAGGCGCCGTCGAGATCGTCGAACCGGTCCGTGGCTAGCCGGGTCAGCAGGTCGTGTCCAGGCGACGCCACTGGTGGAGCCAGCGTGCCGGCGCAGGTGATCACGCGTGTACCCTCGCGGACGATGCCTGCCGACTTGCCCGGTCGACCAGCCCAGAACCGGTAGCCGAGGCTTGCCCCATGGGCCTGTTCGCGCGCGGTTGAATCGCCGCGATACTCGATCGCGTCGAGCATCCGCGTCAGTGTCGTTACATCGGGCTCGCCGACCCAGCCGCAGATACCGCTCATGATTGCAGGTGTGTGGCGAGCAGGTCGGCGAACGTCTCGCGCCGCGTGGTGAGGTGCTCGGCGCCGCGATCGATCACGACCTCGGCAGGGCGGGGACGATTCAAGAAGTGGCTCGACATGGCGTAGCCGTAGGCGCCCACGTCACAGAGCCGCAAGACATCGCCCGGCTGGACCGCCGGCAAACGAACGTTGCGTGCGAGGTAGTCGCGCGAATGGGTGGTGTTGCCGCAGACATCCGTGGGTACGTCCAGCACCGGGCCCAGGGACGCTGCGTGGTCCACGACCTCGATCCGATGGCGCGTGTGGTAGACGCTCGGCACGACGAGGTTCCCGACCGTGGTGTCGACTCCGACATAGCGGCGGCCCTCGCGTTGCTTGACCGAAACCACCCTGGTGAGAAGGCTGCCCGCCGCGCCCACCAGGTAACGCCCCGGTTCCACAACCAGCGTGATCTCTCGGCCGCGCCGATCGGAGACCCGGCGCAACCGCTCGCTTACCGCTGCGCCCAGATTGGTGAGCGGCAGCTCGCGGTCGGTCTCTGAGTATGGAAGCCCGAAACCACCGCCCAGATCGATCCAGGCGAGGTCGGGTAACATGTCGGAAGCGGCGATCAACCGATCGAGGCAATCGACGAACCGCTGGACTGTCCGGGTATTGGTTCCTGCGTACATGTGCAGGCCCGTCAGCCGTACCCCCGTCGCGGAAGCAAGAGCCAACGCATCGCTGAGCTCTCGCAAGGTCACGCCGATCCGATTCGGGCGGTCGTCGTCGTCGATCAGCAAGCGCAGCCCGAGCTCGCGCACCCCTCCGATCCGGCAGACGTCACGCAGCTGGTCGAGTGAGTCGAGGTTCATCCGGATGCCGTGCTCGCGCAGGAAGCTGAAGTCATGTGCGTCAAGGTTCGTGCCGCTGTACAGGATGCGCTCGGCGGACACACCCGCCGCGAGTGCTGCGAACGCATCTCCCGGGGTGTTCGCGTGGATCCCGGCACCGAGCTCGGCGAGCATGCGGACCAGGTAGCGGTTCTTGTTGCACACAATCGCGTAGTGGACGTCGAGCGGCCGGTACGCGAACGCTGTGACGAACCGTGCGTAGGCAGTGCGCACGAGGTCTGCGTCGTAGACGTAGAGCGGGCTGCCGTAACGCACGAGCAAGTGATCCATCACGCTACCTTCCCTGATCGGCGGTTCTGGTTCCACCTGCCGCGAGGCGAACGCATTTCGAGCGAGTGGTGCCTACCCGGGCGCGAGCGGACATGCTGACTCGGTCTGTTACGCGGCGCCGGACAGCAGCCGGTACAGGCTCAGGTCGAGGTTGGTGTCGAACCAGCGCATCGCGCTGTCCAGGCTCTGCGGATCCAGGCTGAGCGCCTCGCGAAGGTTGCGCTTGGTACCGGCGGGCAGGCGGCCGCGGATCTCCGCGACCCAGCGCGACGCTGTGACCCGATGCACGCCGTACACCCGAGCGATCACCGGAGAGCTTCTACTGTCGTTGCTCGGGCCGAGTGGGCCCCGACCGTGAGCGCGACGCATTCGAGCCGATCGCGTGGAGGCAGGACCCCTGCGCGCAGGCAGTCGTGCGCAGCGTCGGAGTGTCTGCCGCAGCTCCGTCGCAGCTCCCGGCATGTCGCTTGAACCCGCTGGGCCCATGCGCAACTTCACCGTGGCAACGGCGTTGGCGTGGTGTCTCGGCTGTGGTGCAGCGAGCTCGTATCGCGAGATCGGGGCGCCCGAAACCACGACCTCGTGCCAGGAGCTCAACTCCTGTGGAGGCTCGGGATCCGCGCTCGTGCTCGGCCTCGCGGTCGCCGGGTTACTCGGTGCGTCCGCCCTGATCGAGAGGCTCGCGCGCTAACGCGATCGGTGTGCGTCGGCGCGCTCGGGTGGCGCTCCGGCACGCTGCGACAGCCGGCGCTCCCGAGACGATCTCGTCAGCGACGATCTGGGCGGTGAACGATCGCCCCGTCGCCACCTACCGCCCAGACGCCCAACGCGCGGTCTGCTCGCACTCCACGAAGGGGCACACCAGTCCCACTTCGCGACCTCGACCACGCGCGGCCATCCCAGTGCAAGATCGAGCCGTGGTCTCCCACCGCCCAGACGTCGTTCGACGCGGTTCCAGAGATCGCATTGAGTGCTTCGGTCGTGCCCGTCGACGTTGGCGTCCAGGTCTTGCCGTCCCAATGCCAGGCCTCGCCGTGATCGCCGACGACCCAGACGTCGGACGGCCCAGTTCCCCACACCGCGGAGAGCCTCGCCTTGCGCCCGCTGGGCATCGGCATGCGCGTCCATGTCTGACCGTCCCAGTGGAACATCGACCTCCCGACGGCCCACGCATCGCGAGCACCGCTGCTCCAGACTGCGAACAGCACGTCGTCGTTGGTCAGCGTGTGCGAACGCGACCACGTGCGCCCGTCCCAGTGGAGGATGGCCGACTGCGGGTGACCGATTGCGACCAACCAGATGTCGTTCGAGTTGTTGCCCCACAGTCCCACCGGAACGAGCCGCGGCTCGATCGCGATCGAGCGCAAGGTCTTGCCATTCCAGCGGACCACGCCGCCTCCACCCCACGCCCAGACATCGTTGGATCCGCTGGCCCAGACGCCTTCGAACGAACGCGATACGTTACTTTCAAACAGCGTCTCGCCTTTCCACGTGCGGCCGTCCCAGCGAACGATCTCGGTATCTCCGACGACCCAGATGTCATTCGCCGCGATCGGCCAGACATCACGCGGATTGGTCCGTCGCATGGATTGCGCTCTCGAGCGCCACATCGAGCCGGTGAGCTGAATCATCGCGCCGCCATCGCCCACGGCCCAGGCACCTTGGTTCGCGCGTCCGGCAATGGCACGAAGTGTTCGTCCGGTCGCCGCGCTCGCTGGGATCCAGCGGTTTGCCTTCCAACGAAGCACGGCTCCTTGCTTGTCGACCGCCCACGTCGCGAGTGGGCCTTCACTGTAGACGCCGAAGAGCTCGCGGTTTCGATCGCGGGCGACCACCGCCCACGCGGAGCCGTCCCAGCGGAGTGTGTCGATCCTCCCGACCGCCCACACCTCGCGAGCGCTACTGCCGCTGATCGCCCGCAATGAGTCCTGGGTTGGGCTCGACGGGCGCGACCATGCCTTGCCATCCCAGTGGAGGATCGTGCCGGATTCTCCGACGGCCCAGGCGTCGTTAGCCGCGCTGCCCCAGACACCTGTGATCGTCACCGAGGTCCCGCTGGGAATCGAGGTCCAGTGCTTGCCGTCCCAGTGAAACATCGCGCCACCCTGGCCCGCGGCCCAGACATCGTTGCGCGAGCTGCCCCAGACGGCCGTGAGGTTTTTGTGCGATCCGATCGCCGGCGCTGGCGTCCACCGTGCTCCATCCCAGTGAATGATCGATCCCTGATCACCAACGGCCCACATGTCGTTGGCGGCGGTTCCCCAGATCCCGCGGATCTGGTTGTCCGTGGTGAGCGCGAATGACCATGACTTGCCGTCGAAGTGCAGGATCGAACGTCCGCCTGCGGCCCAGACGTCCGTCGAGCTGACGAACCAGATCGCCGTGAGGTCGCTGCCCTGCGGGCGGGGATGCTGCCAGCACCATTGGTCGTCGGTGCACAGCGGAGCTGTCGACGGAGGACGGAACGTCCACGTCCGCTGGCGATCATCTGCCTGCAGTGCGCTTGACCAGCAACAGATCGCGACGATCACCAGCGTTCGCAGCCAAACTGTTGCGCGAATCATCGGCGAGGCCTCGACATGTCGCCGTTGAAACGCAGGATCGTGTCTCTACCGCCGACCAGCCACAGGTCACGCGGCCCGCTTCCCCACACGCCGTACAGCTCGTGTTCGATCTTGTCGACGTTGGGCAGCCGCCACGCCGACCAGCGCTTCCCGTCCCAGTGATGGATCGCGGGGCCGGTGCTGCCGGTCCCGATCGCCCAGACGTCTCGAGGGCCGGTTCCCCACACGCGACGGAAATACACCTCGTTCGCCTTGTGCGAGCGTGTCCACGAACGCCCGTCGAAGTGAAGGATCTCTTCCGATCCCGCTGCCCAGACGTCGTTCTTGCTGTGACCCCAGATCGCATGAAGCTCGTGTCCGTGCGCACCGGGTGCGGCGGACCAGCGGGTTCCGTCCCAGCGCAAGAACCGATCGATCGCCGACACCCAGACGTCGTTGGGTCCACTGCCCCAGATCGCGTACGCCGTGAGGTCTTGCCGTTGGTCTCGATACACCGTGGACCACTTGGCGCCGTTCCAATGAATGATCGTGCCTTGCTCGCCGACTGCCCACACGTTGCGTGAATCGCTCCCCCACACCGCGACTAGCGTTTCGCCTTGGCTCGGAAAGCTGGTCCAGACGTCACCATCCCAGTGCAAGATCGTCCCGCGTTCGCCCACCGCCCAGACGTCGCGCGGGCCCGAGCCCCAGACGTCGTACATCGATCGCTCACTGCCGGTCGGCGACTCCGTCCACGAAACGCCGTCCCAGTGCAGCATTCCAAGCCCACCAGCGGCCCAGACGTCGGTTGCGCTGCTCCCCCACACGGAACGGAGCGGCCCTGACCATGTTCTGCCTTCGAGCACGGGAGACCACCTCTTGCCGTCGCCGTGAAACACGAAGCCGGGGCGCTCTCCGACGGCCCACAGATCGCCAGCACTGCTTCCTGCGATCGCCGTGAAGTCGTTCGTCGTCGGAGCTTGCGCTTGGGACCAGCGCTTGCCGTTCCAGTGCAGCGTGATGCCGCGCGTTCCGACCGCCCAGATATTGTCGGGTCCGGTGCCCCACAGATCGCGAAGGTCGTGAGGAAACTTCTGCGCAACGGACCATGCGTTTCCGTTCCAGTGCAGGATCGTGCTGTTCGGTACGTCTGAAGTCACCGCCCACACGTCGTTGGGACCGCTGCCCCAAAGGTCGGAGATCGCATCGTTGGTTCCGATCGGGACCTTCGTCCAGGCCTTGCCGTTCCAGTGGACGAGCTCGCCACGCTTGCCGGAGACCCAGACATCGTTAGGTCCTGAAGCCCATGCGGCTGGCCTACCCCTGCTGCGAGCGTCGGAGTTGCCAACGAGCTTCCAGCTGACGCCGTTCCACCGACGAATCTCGCCACGCGTATCGACGATCCAGACGTCGCGGGAGCCAGTGCCCCAGACCCGTTCGATGGTGGCTGTGGTGCCGACTGTGACCGAAGACCACCGCATGCCGTTCCAGTGGAACATCCCTCCATGGTCGCCGACCGCCCAGACATCCTTCGACGACGATCCCCAGATACTCGAGAGTCGACGATCAACCGTCGTGGAAACCGTCCACTTGATGCCATTCCAACGCAAGATCGTCCCACGGTCACCGACGACCCACGCATCGTTGCGCCCGCTCGCCCATACTGCGGTATTCGTCACGTTGGCTCTTGAGGAGGACGGCTGGAGCCGCTTGCCGTCCCAGTGGACGATCGTCGGCTCGTGCTCGTCTAGACCGACCAGCCAGACGTCGTCAGGACCGTAGCCCCAGACTGCGCGCAGCAGCTCTATCGTGACGTACTCCGACGTCCAAGATTTTCCATTCCACCGCAGCAGCGCGTTTGCACCCACGGCCCAGGCATTGCTGGGTCCGCTGCTCCATACCGAGAACAGATCGCCCTTCGTCGGACTCGCGACGGTCGTCCAGCGCGCGCCGTCCCAGTGGTCGATCTTTCCGCCATCGCCAACGGCCCAGATGTCGTTCGGTCCGCTGCCCCGAATCGACGAGAGATCGTGCGTGAGCCGAGCGGATTCCTTCCAAGTTCGTCCCGTCCAACGGAGGATCACACCGCCCCAACCAACGGCCCATATGTCGTTCGCACCGGTTCCCCAGACGCTGCGCAGCATGCTGGTTGTATTGCTGCGCGATGGGCGCCACTTCGCACCATCCCAGTGGAGGATCGTGCCGGCACCGCCGACGGCCCAGACGTTCCTTGGTCCGGTTCCCCAGACCCCGTGGAGTGGTTCGGTGGTTCCGCTCGCGGAAGCCGACCAGGCGCTGCCGTCCCAATGGAGGATCGTCCCGCGCTCGCCGACGGCCCAGACGTCCGTCGCAGTGCTTCCCCACACCGCCCACAGCGTCGAACGCATACGACTCGCGACGGGGGACCAGTCGAGTCCATCCCAATGGAGCACGGCGCCTCGCTCGCCCACCGCCCACTGATCCGACGGGCCGGTTCCCCACACCGCGTGCATCGGAGCGCCGCGTGGTGGATAGCTCAGCGCAGGCACGGCCTGGGCGTGTGCAAGCATGGGCACGAGCGAGCAGACCAGGACGATCGCGATTGCGTGCGCACGCGATGACATCAACGACGCGATCTCGAGCACACCGGAGGTCAAGCGAACCGTCGACATGGCGGCGCCCCATCATCATGATCTGTGCCAGGGTCGCTACTGTGCGGAACGACGTCGTTCGCCACCATCCGCTGTGGCCGAACGATCACGATGTCGAATCGGGTTCGTGACACAACGACCCGATCGTCGAAGTCCAACGCAATGTACGGGACGTAGCGCACCCCACGCCTTCGAGTCGTCCGCGCGAGATTATGCTGGGGGCTCATGCGCACATGGCTCGAACGAGCGGTGTCGGGGCGAGCCAAGTGCGAGATCTGTACGAGCACGATCGCCAACCGCGAGCTGCGGGTGGCGCGCGAAGACGAGAGCAACGACCAGCGAACCGTGCGGTTCTGTCACCTCGAGTGCGCGGTCGATCGCGATGCGAAGCTCGCGCATGACGCGCTGGTCTCGAAGGAGACCAAGCCCGAGTTGTTCGAGCAGGGGTTTCAAGAAGCGCAGCGTCACTACCCGTCGCTCGCAAAGGTCGTCCAGGCGACCCTGGCGCTGCGCTCCGGGTCGAACCTTGGCGATGCAAAGCCGGTCGTGCACGTTCGCGAGCTCGGCGACGATGACGCGACGAAGCGCCTGCTCGATCAGCTCACCGACGCGCCCGACGATCGCGCATTGCTAGGAGTGCTCGCCGATCACCTGCAGGCCCATGGCGACGAGCGCGGCGAGCTGATCGCGCTGGTTTACTCGGGATCACGGATGCCGAGAAGCTCGCCCGACGCCACCAGGGCGTCGACCGGCGCCGGGGGTTCCCCACTCGCTCCTCGCCTGGCGTCGAGAACCAGACAGCTCACGTAGTGACGAGAATCGCATCTCCCGATGTTTGCGGACCGCTCTGCCTCCGATGCACGAGCATTGAGCTAGCTGCAGCGATGCGAACGTGGCTCGACAACGCGACGTTCAAGGCAAACGCTGCGTCCTGCGACCGACGAAAACTGCTCGCGACGCCTCGCGAGGTTCCGTAGGCTGTCGTGCGTACATGGCGATCTGGCTCGAACACGCCCCCTCGAGGCGCGCGAAGTGCACGATCTGCGAGAGCTCGATCTCGACGCGAGAGCTACGGGTCGCGGCCCAGGGCGGAACGTCCACCTCGTCCACTGTTCGATTTACGCACTTCGATTGTGCGATCGATCGCGATCCCAAGCTCGCGCACGATGCTCTCGTCTCGTCAGTTACCAGGCCGAACGTTCTCGAGGCAGCAATCGCGGAGGTCGCGCGACGACGCCCTGAGCTCGGCACGCTCGTCCATGCGACGCTGGCGCTCCAGGCCCGGACAAACGCGGTGACGGTTCACCCGCTAGGCACCGACGAGACGGTATCGAAACTCCTCGAGCAGCTGGCCGATGCACCAGAGGACCGCGCGATGCTCGGGGTCCTGGGTGACGCGCTGCTGGCCAACGGTGACGAGCGTGGCGAGCTGATCGCACTCGAGCTCGCAGGCGTCGTCGAGTCGCCAGATTCCGATCAGGCGGTGCTCTCGCGACGACGCCAGCTCCGAGCTGCGCTGACGCCCGTCACCGATCCCAGGGATACGATGACGTGGGGTATCGGGTTTATTCGACGACTGGAGGTCTCGGGGGCCACACGAGTCGCAGAGATCGAGCAAATCCTCCGGCACCCAAGCTGTCAGTTACTTGCCGAGCTTCGTCTATTGCCTCGCGGACCGAGTGATGTTTGGTCGGTTCCGCTGGCAGTGAACCCGTCGAGTCTGCGCCGGCTCCACGTTGTACGCGCTCAATTCGAGGCGAGCCGCAACCTATCGATGCTGACGCGCCTCGAGGAACTGTCGCTCGCGGGTTGTAAGAAGATCGTTCGACTCGAACATCCTACCCTTCGTTCGCTGGTGCTCTCGATGCCGAGCGAGCAGGTGCTTCAAGCGTGCTTTCCGCAGGCGCTACCCAACGTCACCCAGCTCGAGCTCGATGCGTACTCGGTCTCAGGAACGAAACTGGTGGATTACCTGCGGACATCGGGTTGGTTCGCACAGCTCACGGAGCTCACGCTTGAGAAGGTGAATATCGAAGACCATCACATCGATCAGATAGGCGAAGGTCTAGCAGGCCGGCGGCTCGTGCGACTCGACGTGAAGCGAAGCCGCGTGACCCGTCAGGGTGTGCGGAAGCTCGCTGCACTCTGCGAGACGTTGTTGTGTGCGCAGATGGAGCCTACACCAGCCGCGGAACCTCAATGGTACGAGCATACGGCCATGCCGGAGCTGGGGCGGGGACGGGTGGTGCGCAGGTGGGATGGCAAGATCGAGATCGCCTTCGCGTCGGGACCTCGCACATTCAAGGCGAACGCCGCGTTCTTGCGGCCCTGCTGGGACTGATCGCCGCGGATCCTGCGCCTTGGATCGGGATCTAGCTCGGATCTGAACGCCCCACAGTCTCACGAGGATGTCGCGGCGCATTGTCGCAGTTCCGACGACAAAGCCTCGGCATCCCATGGTTGACACGCGTGGCGGAGCTGACTATAAGCACCCCGCGCCAACCCCAGGATTCTCGATAGGTTGCGCAGGAACGTATGGATCAAACACCGCTTGTTTCGATCGCGTCTGGAGCGGCTCCGCTGATCGATCTCGATCTGACGGTGCTGGTCCAGTTCGCGCTGTTCCTGATCCTGCTCGTGATCACCAACTCGCTGCTGTTCCAGCCGTACCTGCGGCTGCGTGAGCGCCGGCGCGCGGGGATCGAGGGAGCGAAGGCCGAAGCCGAGCGGATGACCGCGCAGGCTGATGCGCGGCTCGCCGATTATCAGAAGCAGCTCGCGGTCGCGCGTGATCGCGCCGCCGAGGAAGGTCGCAAGATCCGTCTCGAGGCCGCGAACCACGAGCGCGAGGTGACCGACAAGGCGCGCGCCGCTGCGCAACAGGCCACCGATGCTGCCCAGGCCAAGATGCGCGCAGAGACCCAAGCGGCGCGCGATCAGTTGATGCCGCAGGCAAATGTCCTCGCGCGTCAGATCGCCAGCAAGCTGCTCGGCCGGGAGGTCGCATGAAGGCCATCGCGCTTCGCATTGCGCTGTTGATGATGTTCACCGCCGGTGTCGCGTATGCACAGCCGGCGGAGCAGCCGCCGCACGGCGGACCGACCGAGCCGCCGACGCAGAGCGCGGCGCCCGGTAGCCACGGGATGAGCGGGGGCGAGGCGGGCGAGGGCGAAGGTCACCCGGGCGGGCACGAAGCCGGCGGTCACGAGGCGGGCGGGCACCACGGTGATCCGACCAAGCACTTCAACTTCACCGAATGGCACTGGGGCAAGGACGTCACCGGTGGCGCGTTCGGCGACGGCAAGAACGAGAACCCGAAGACCGGCGCAGTCGTCGCAGGCCCCGAAGAGAAGATGTCGGGACCGTTCGTCCTGATGATCGTGAACTTCGCGATCTTCCTCGGTCTGCTGGCATGGAAGCTGCGTCCCGCAGCGAACACGATGGCCGCCGAGCGCCACGATCAGATCAAGAACGCGCTCGAGGAGGCGGCAACGCTGCGGCAGCAGGCGGCCGACAAGCTGTCGGAATACGAGCTCAAGCTTCGCGATGCCGACGCCGAGATCGCTCGAATGGTCGAGGGTATGCGCAAGGACGCCGAAGCCGACAAGGCTCGGATCCTCGACAACGCCGAGAAGCAGGCCGCGCAGATGAAGCGCGACGCCGAGCAGCGGATCGCCGCCGAGATCGAGCTGGCGCGCGCGGTGTTGACCCGCGAGGTCACATCCGCGGCGACGACCGCGACCGAGAAGCTGCTCAAGGACAATCTCCAACCCATGGATCAGGCCAAGCTCGTCGCGTCGTTCATCAACGACGTCAACGTCGATCGCCAGGCCAAGGAGCGAGTCTGATGGTGACCGGAAGTCTGGCGCGTCGTTATGCGCGCGCGGTCATGCAGCTCGGCACGCAGGGCGGCAACCTCGATCGGATCAGCGCCGATCTGCGCACGCTCGCCAAGGCGATGCGCGAGTCGCCCGAGCTGGTGTCATCGCTGACCAACCCCGCGATCCGCCGATCAGACCGCAAGAAGGTCGTCGACGCGCTGCTCCAGCGCGTGATCGCCCAGCCGCACACCAGGAATCTGGTGTTGCTGCTGCTCGACGGCGAGCGCATGTCATCGCTGCCTGCGATCTCGCGCGAGCTCGACGCGATGATCGAAGCCCAGGGCGGCCGCGTGACCGCCGAGATCGTGTCGGCCAAGCCGCTCGATCCCTCCCAGTTGTCGCAGATCACCGCCGCGCTCGAGAAGCTCTCGGGCAAGAAGGTCGACGCCACCCGGCGTGAAGATCCCAGCCTGCTCGGTGGGGTCGTCGCCAAGGTCGGCGACAAGGTCTACGACGGAAGTCTTCGCACCCAGCTCCGCAACCTCCGCGACGAGCTCACCAGCAAGTAGGAACGAGGATTCGCCATGGATATCCGCGCCGCAGAGATCTCCGACATCATCCGCAAGCAGATCGAGAACTACGACAAGAAGGTCTCGGTCACCGAAACCGGCACCGTGCTGACCGCCGGTGACGGCATCGCGCGCGTCTACGGCCTGTCCGGGGCGATGGCCGGCGAGCTCCTCGAGTTCGAGGGCGCCGGCGGCGAGAAGGTCAACGGCATGGTGTTGAACCTCGAGGAGGACAACGTCGGTGTCGCGCTGCTCGGAAAGTTCGAGTCGATTCGCGAAGGCGACGTCGTCCGCCGTACCCAGCGCATCGTCGAAGTGCCCGTCGGTGAGGAGCTGCTCGGCCGCGTGGTGAACGCGATCGGCCAGCCGATCGATGGTGGCAAGGCGATCACCGGCGCCAAGAAGCGCCAGGTCGAGATCAAGGCGCCCGGCATCATCTCGCGCAAGAGTGTGCACGAGCCGATGCAGACCGGCATGAAGGCGATCGACTCGATGATCCCGATCGGCCGCGGCCAGCGCGAGCTGATCATCGGCGACCGCGGAGTCGGCAAGACGGCGATCGCGATCGACACGATCATCAATCAGAAGGGCCAGAACATGCACTGCTTCTACGTGGCCATCGGCCAGAAGCAGTCCACGGTGGCCACCGTCGTCGATCGACTCACCAAGGCCGGCGCGATGGAGTACACGACGGTGGTGTGCGCCGGCGCTTCGGAGCCCGCGCCGCTGCAATTCATCGCACCGTACACCGGCGTCACGATGGCCGAGTACTTCCGCGACTCCGGCCGCCACGCGCTGATCGTCTACGATGATCTCTCCAAGCAGGCGGTCGCGTATCGCCAGCTGTCGCTGCTGCTCCGCCGCCCGCCGGGCCGCGAGGCGTACCCGGGCGACGTGTTCTACATCCACAGCCGCTTGCTCGAGCGCGCCGCCAAGATGTCCGACAAGGACGGCGGTGGCTCGTTGACCGCGCTGCCGATCATCGAGACCCAGGCCGGCGACGTCTCGGCGTACATCCCGACCAACGTCATCTCGATCACCGACGGCCAGATCTTCCTCGAGGCCGACTTGTTCTACTCGGGCATTCGTCCCGCGGTGAACGTCGGCATCTCGGTGTCGCGCGTCGGTGGCGCTGCGCAGACCAAGGCGATGAAGAAGATCGCCGGTCGCCTCCGGCTCGAGCTCGCCAGCTACCGCGAGAAGGCGGCGTTCGCGCAGTTCGGCTCCGACCTCGACAAGGCGACGCTCGCGCAGCTCAACCGCGGCGAGCGCATGGTCGAGCTGCTCAAGCAGGGTCAGTTCGCGCCGATGCCGATGGAGGAGCAGGTCATCGTGATCTACGCCGGCACCAACGGATTCGTCGACGACTACCCGGTCGCCGTGCTCGGTCGCTACGAGAAGGAGCTGCTGTCGTTCATGAAGTCGCGCAAGGCCGAGCTGCTCACCGAGCTCAAGTCCAGCGGCAAGCTCGAGGGTGACTCCGAGAAGCGGCTGCGCGATGCGCTCACCGAGTTCGCCAAGCAGTTCTCCGTCGAGGCGAAGAAGGCCTAAAGGTAGGACCGATGCCCTCGCTCAAGGCAATTCGCAAGCGGATCGTCAGCGTGAAGAACACGCGGAAGATCACGCGTGCGATGAAGCTGGTCGCGGCAGCCAAGCTGCGCCGCGCCCAGGACGCGATCATCGCGGCGCGCCCGTATTCGACAGCGCTGTCGTCGGTGGTGGCCGAGCTCGCCGGCGTCGCCGGCAAGGACGCTCACCCGCTGTTCGAGCAGCGCCCGGTCAGCAAGGTTGCGGTGGTGGTGGTCACCAGCGATCGCGGATTGGCCGGTGCGTTCAACACCAACGTGATCAAGGCGGTGGAGCGCTACGCCGCCAACGAGCTGACGGATGTCTCCGAGGTCACGCTGCGGGTGATCGGCAAGAAGGCCAATCAGCACTTCGCGCGCCGCAACGCCAAGATCTCGAGCTTCGATCCGGCGCCCACCGGCGCCACCGCGCTGGCGCTCGCTCGCGAGACCGCCAACCGCGTGATCGGCGACTTCCTCGAGGGCAAGGTCGACCAGGTGTTCCTCGCGTTCAACGAGTTCAAGAACGCCGGCTCGCAGGTCACGCGGATGATCCAGCTCTTGCCGGTGGTGCCGCCCGAGACGCAGGCCGGCGCCGAGGCCGCCACCGACTACATCTACGAGCCGTCGAAGCAGGACCTGCTGACCCGACTCGTTCCGCTGTACGTCCAGATCCAGCTGTATCGCGCATCGCTCGAGTCGATCGCCGGGTTCTTCGGCGCGCAGATGATGGCGATGGAGAACGCGACCAAGAACGCGGGCGAGATGATCAACCGCTACACGCTTCAGTACAACCGCGCTCGTCAGGCGGCGATCACCAAGGAGCTGCTCGAGATCATCGGCGGCGCCGAGGCTCTCAAGGGGTAACGAACATGGCAACTACCGACTATTCCCCCAACAGCATGGGCCGCGTGGTCCAGGTCATCGGCCCCGTGGTCGATGTGGCGTTCGATTCGGCCGAGCTGCCGGAGATCAACACCGCGTTGCTCGCCACCAACAAGGCGATCGACAACCGCGAGGACAACCTGACGATCGAGGTCGCTCAGCACCTCGGGGAGCACATGGTTCGCTGCGTCGCGATGGACACGACGGACGGTCTGGTCCGCGGCCAGCCGGTGAAGAACACCGGCAACCCGATCATGATGCCGGTCGGCGCCGAGGTGCTCGGCCGCATCCTGAACGTCGTCGGCAACCCGGTCGATGAGGCCGGCCCGGTCAAGTCGACCAAGAAGCTGCCGATTCACCGCCAGGCGCCGAAGTTCACCGACCAGAGCGTGAACGTCGAGATGTTCGAGACCGGCATCAAGGTCATCGACTTGCTCGCGCCGTACCGGCGCGGTGGAAAGATCGGTCTGTTCGGTGGCGCCGGCGTCGGCAAGACCGTGCTGATCCAGGAGCTGATCAACAACGTCGCCAAGAAGTCCGGTAGCTACTCGGTGTTCGCAGGTGTCGGCGAGCGTACCCGCGAAGGCAACGACTTGTTCCACGAGCTCAAGGACGCCAAGCTGTTCGACGGCTCGTCGGTGCTCTCCAAGACCGCGCTGATCTTCGGCCAGATGAACGAGCCGCCCGGCGCGCGCGCGCGCGTCGCGATCTCGGCGCTCACGGTCGCCGAGTACTTCCGCGACGTCGAGAAGCAGGATCTCCTGTTGTTCGTCGACAACATCTTCCGGTTCACCCAGGCAGGTTCCGAGGTGTCGGCCCTGCTCGGACGTATCCCGAGCGCCGTCGGTTATCAGCCGACGCTGTCGACCGAGATGGGTCAGCTGCAGGAGCGGATCACGTCGACCAAGGACGGCTCGATCACCTCGGTGCAGGCGATCTACGTCCCAGCCGACGACTTGACCGACCCGGCGCCGGCCACGGCGTTCGCCCACCTCGACGCGACCACGGTGCTCAACCGTGCGATCACCGAGAAGGGCATCTACCCGGCGGTCGACCCGCTCGACTCGACGTCGACGATTCTGACGCCCGCGGTGGTTGGCGAGCGCCACTACGCGGTCGCCCGCGAGGTGCAGCGGATTCTGCAGCGCTACAAGGATCTGCAGGACATCATCGCGATCCTCGGCATGGACGAGCTGTCGGAGGACGACAAGCTCACCGTCGCTCGGGCGCGCAAGATCGAGAAGTTCATGGGCCAGCCGTTCCACGTCGCCGAGACGTTCACCGGCACCAAGGGCATCTTCTGCTCGCGTGAGGACACGGTCCGCAGCTTCGAAGAGGTGCTGCAGGGCAAGTGCGATGACCTGCCCGAGCAGGCGTTCGAGATGACCGGCACGATCGACGACGTTCGCGCCAAGGCCGTCGAGCTGGCGAAGAAGGTCTGATCATGGCGACCGGGCTCCCCACGTTTCTCGGTGTGAATCTGGTGACGCCCAAGGGCGTCGTCGCGCACACCGACACGGACAGCCTGCAGGCGCCGGGCGAGCTCGGCGAGTTCGAGCTGTTGCCGGGACACGTCCCGATGCTGACGGCGATCAAGCCGGGCGTGCTGACGATCGGCACCAAGAACCGCGCGCGCTACGCCGTATCGTCGGGCTATCTGCGGATCGATCCGCAGGGTGCGGTCGAGGTGCTCGTCGAGCAGGCGGTGTCTGCGGACGCGATCGATACCGGCACGGCGAGCAAGGAGCTCGCTGCCGCAGAGGCCGAGCTCGCGAAGTGGGGCGATCGTCCGATGGACGGCGACTACACCAACCTCGAGCAACGCGCGGCGTGGGCGAGGGCCCAGCTCGCTGCAGTTTCGTCGTAGTCGTAGAACGGCTGCGGGGCTCGATTACTTCGTTGCCTCTGCGCTTCCGGTCCTCACGCACAGGAAGTGCGCTCCGCAGTCGTAGGGGTGCGATAGCTTCGTTGTCGCTCCGCTTCCGCTCACAGGAAGTGCGCTGCGGTGCGGTTCTCACTCCGCCTCGCTCTCACACCTCCTCGCGCGTTCTACGGAACATGGTCTTCGTAGAACGGCTGCGGGCCTCAACGACTTCGTTGTCGCTAGATGGCTGCGGGCCTCTTGTCGATGACGTGTTGTCGGTGAAGTCGCGTCGGTCCTCGTTGGGCCTGAGGTCTTGACGATTTTGCGGCCGATCACTCGAGGTTTGGCGTAGGAGCGGGTGAAGGAGCTAGAGATGTCGAATTGGACCCAGGTGTTCGCTCTGGCTGCCGCGCTTGGTGCTGGTTGTCTCGGCGGTGGATCGAAGAATAAGTGCGAGACCTCGGCCGATTGTCTTGGAGGGGCGGCGTGCGTCGAGAGTGTCTGCGTGGCGAGCGGGCCCGGTGACGGTACCGAGAAGCCGGATGCAGGCGATGATCATGAGCCGGCCCTTGCAGACGCAAGCGACAATCCCGGAGGAGCGTTCGGTACGGTCGAGCCGCTGACGTCGCAGAGCGCGGGGCTCACCACCGTCGAGTACGACACGATGCTCGGGTTGACCACCGCATCATCGGGTCTGGGATGTGCGCTGGTGGGGAATATGAAATCGTCGCCGGGAACCGCGACGGCAGCAGTGTATGCGCTGATCAACAAGGGCGGGTCTGGGGATACGCGTTGTCCCGACGGCACGTTCGCGATCATGGACCATCCAGAGTTCTGCAGCACGTTCCACCCGCTGCTCGACATCAACCCTGGCTGCGGCATCTACAAGCGCTGGGACGCAACGGGGACCCTGGTGGCCAAGCGCTACGCGATCGGAGGCTACGTCACGAGTCAGAGCACGTACCACTCCGAGATGCACTCCACGTGCAATGTCGAGCTCAGCCTCGCGTTCGATGGTGGAGTCACGATCGATCGCACCTACACCTTCGACTACAATCCATTCGCGCCAACCAGCGCGTTCTGCGTTCACTGAGCTGAGTCACGGTCGCGAATTCACGCGAATGCGCCGTCCGCTTGTTCTTCCCCTTGGTCGTTTCGGACACGAACACGCGCGACATGGTGGGCCGCGTCTCGTCGAAGGAGAACAACAACAAGAACGGCCAATCATCATGAAGTTCTCTGCGCTGGTGATTTCCACCGTTGTCGCGTTTTCGATCGCCGGCTGCGGCTCCAAAGAAGACAAGTTCCTGGACAACATGGTGGCGATGGCGGACGCGATCGACTCCGCCAAGGGCGATTGCGCGAAGATGGGCGCGAACCTCGAGAGCTTTTACAACTCCAAAGGCAGCGAGCTCAAGGAGCTCAGGGCGTGGGCCGCCAGCCAGAAGCACGACAAGGCCGAGGCCGAGGCCATGGCGAAAAACCACGCCGACCGGCTCGGGAAGATCGCGACCAAGATGGCGGGCCTCGCAGGGTGCGCGCAGGATCCGAAAGTGAAAGAGATCAACCAGAAGCTGAACGGCTAGGCGCGTAGGCGTTCTACGGAACGCTGTCTCGAGATCGTGGAACGGCTGCGGCTCCCGCGTTCCCGCGGGAACGCCTAATCTAGGGATGGCTGTGAGCGCCTCGCGATAGCAGCGCGATGCCGCCGGCGACGAGCAGGATCCCCGCGACTTGTGCCCAGCCGAGGCGCTCTCCGAGGAGCAGGGCGCCGACCACGGCGACGACGAGCACCGAGCCACCCATGATCACCGGGGTTGCAAGCGCTGCCGGTGCACCGCGCGCGAACACGACGAACGTGAGGATCTCGGCGAGCCCGACCGCCAGGCCGGCAAGCGCTGCGAACCCGAGCCCGGCGCCGCTGATCGCGAGCTCGCGCCCGGCGAGCTTGAGGTACGCAAGGTAGGCACCACCCGCGACCGCTGCCACGATCTGGAGCACGACGGCTCCCAGGACCTGGTCGATCTTTCCGGATCCCAGCTTGATGAACACGTTGTACGCCCCGAACGCAACGGCGGTCGCTATCGCGAGAGCTAGCCAGCTCATGATGGGCAGTATGCCCGGCCGGCCGATCGCGGCACGCCGGTCGGTCGCGGGTTCCGAGCACGACGTCGGTGATGTCATCACCGTGATATCGGCGGCGGTCCCGACGCGCGCGAGACTCACGAGTGTTCCTCGAACAGTGTCGGCCGACCGACCGCCCGGCAGGCCCGGCCGAGGAACGTTCTGATCGGCGATCTCTCGCAATCAACCAGGAGCCCCATGGTGAACGCGCAACTGTTCAAACCCGTCGCAGGCGCGATCTGCGCGATCGCGCTCGTGTTCGGGATCCGGCACGTTGCCGGATCCTCGTCGAGCGCATCCTCACTGCTTGGTGGAGGTGGGCGTGGCGGCGACAGCCTGGCCACGGCCGTCAATCAGTCCGTGGAATGTCTCAATGGAGTCGACAAGACCTACCTCCTCGTTGCAGAGCGCTACCTGGACTCGCTGCGCGGCCAATCACCAGGGCCAAAGATCCCGTCGATCGATTCGGTGAATCCAACGCGCTGCTTGGATGGCCTCACATCCGCCAGCGGAGCACCCGAGGATCTCGAACAGGCGATGATCGCATACCGCGCCGCGGTCTCCACGCTTGCCCCCGTGGTCGAAGCAACCCACGCGTACTACGAGCAGAAGGATTACAAGGACGACGCGTTCGCCAAGGGTCGTGAGCTCCATACCCAGCTCGTCGCAGCGTTCGAGGAGCATGGCCGTGCGTCGGAGCGGCTCCGCCGGGTCATCGACAAGGTCCAGAAGGAGGGTCGCGCGGCAAACCTCGAGGCTCTCGCCGCGAATGGCAAGACGATGTCGTTCTACATCGCGCAGCTGATGAACAGCGCCCAGGATCTGGTCGACCTGGTCAACGCGGATCAGCTTGACACAACCGCCACCCTCGCTGCGGCGACCACAGCGATCGGCGCGTACGATGAGCTCAAGGCGTACGAGGCGAAGACCACCAAGGAGGAGATCGAGAAGGCGACGTTCTTCTCGTTCAGCTCGTCGGAGTTCGACCTGCTCGCCGTTCAGATCAAGGAGCTGTCGCGCGCGCTTCGCGATGGAAAGAAACTCCCCGAAAGTACGAACCGACGTGCCCCCGATGGCAGCTCTGCAAAGCTGCTCGATGCGTACAACGCCGCGGTGTCGTCGGCGAACCGATACACGCGATAGGCGCCGTCGATGGTTCGTGACTCGGCGCACGACGCCACCTGGGCGAGCTGTCCCAACGGTGCACAGCCCACGGGTCTAGGCCTTGCACTTCACCAAGTCGTGGCCTCGAAGCGTCCGCCAAGGTCGCAACAGCTCACGCCTTCTGGACCAGGGGCGCTGGGAACCGTTCCCCCCTATCTGGAGCTTCGGGCGATGGGGACAGAAGTCTTCGGCGACGAGGACACGGAGATGGAGCTCGACGACCCGACAGGCGTGTACTTCTGGACCGAGCGCCCGCCGACCGAGGCGCAGGCGGTCGCGTTCGCGCCCACCGACGTGTCACCGGTCGTCGTCATGCTGGCGCACCCCCGACTGATCCCGCGAGCGCTTCGCGAACCGATCGAGCCAACGTACGACATCGAAGAGGACATCGTGACTGCGGCAGAGTGACGCCGTGCGCGTCAGCATCGATATCGGCAACGGCAAGGCGCGCACCAATCCGATCGCCGACGTGGACATCGCATCGATCGTCGCCGATGAAGCGCTCGCGGTATCGACCGGGTTTCGCACGATCGCGGCGGGCGGACCGAACGTGCTCACGCGGCGCGCGATCTTCGAACAGGTCGCGGCCCGCGCGGGTCGAGCTGCGAAGTTCGTGCGGATGCCGGCGTGGCTCGCGAATGCGTACGGCATCGGGCTACGAGTGGTTCATCCGCGGCTCGGTCAGTTCCTGCGATTCGCCGCGCTGATCGGCCGCCACGACGCGATCGCACCGGCGCGCGGGACGCATCGGTTCAGCGACTACCTGCGCGCTGTCGACGTCGCGTAGCGAGCACGCAGCTCGTCGAGCGTGCCGGCGAACACATCGAGATCGACGTTGCCGCGAATGCCGGGAACCCGACCGGTCTTGGTGTGTTGCCAGAACGTCCAGTGGACCCACGGTTTGGGCACACGCGGGCAGTCCGTGTCGTAGTGGGCGATCCACAGCGGAAGCTTCGAGAGGTCGGCGCTTCCCACTCTGTCGCGCCAGAACTCGGGGCTGACATAGACGATCGGCTCGACGCCGAGCTTGGCCCGCACGCGGTCAACCCATGCACGAACCGCCGCGGCGACCTGCGCGGGGCGCTTGCCGCCCGTCTCCTCGACGTCGATCGCGGGAGGCAGCTCGCCGCGATCGCGCGCGAGCGCCGCGATCATCAGGTCGGCCTGCGCGATCGGATCTTCGGCCGGGCGAAAGTACTGATACGCGCCGCGCAGCACGTGGGCGTATTCGGCTTCGATCCAGTGCTGCGCAAACCGCGGGTCCACGAACGTCGCCCCGTCGGAGACCCGGATGAACGCGAACCGGATCCCCGCGCGTCGGACGCGCGCCCAATCGACGCGGTCCTGGTGATAGGAGACATCGATGCCGGCCACGGTGTCGCCGGCGCACGACGGCGACATCAGGGCACGATCGTCGCGCGCTGCGATCCAGATCGCACTCGCGAGCAGTAACCCCGCGACGAGGAATGCGGTGATCGCTCGCTTGATTCGCACGTTGCGTGCAACGCCCCCATGCACGGCGGAATTTCTAGGGCCCGGACACCGAGCTGAGTGTAGGACAGTAGCCCACACCCTGCAGAAGACCGAAGTCCCGTGCGATAATTTATCGGTTATGGCCGGGTATGCCGCGACGCTCGATCTAGGTCCCCAGTTCGCACCGGGGACGATGTTCGGGAAGTACGAGCTACTCACACCTATCGGCCGCGGCGGGATGGCGAGCGTCATTCTCGCGCGGCAACGCGGGCTGGCTGGGTTCGAGAAGGTCGTCGTCATCAAGGTGATCCACCCGCACCTGGCGCAAGAGCCTGCGGTCATCAACATGCTTCTCGACGAGGCACGACTCGCAGCGCGGATCGATCACCCCAACGTCGTCCAGACCTACGAGCTCGGCGAGGCGCTCGGCACGTTCTACATCGCGATGGAGTACCTGCCGGGCGAGACGCTCACGCAGGTCCAGCGGATGGCGGTCGCCGAGGTCGGTCCGCCGTTCACGCCTCAGATCGCCGCCCGTATCCTCGCAGATACGGCCGCAGGTCTTCACGCGGCACACGAGCTCACCGATCTCGCGGGCAATCGCCTCGAGATCGTCCACCGGGACGTGTCGTCGGCGAACATCATCGTGCTCTACAACGGCACCGTGAAGGTGGTCGACTTCGGTGTCGCGAAGGCGGCGGGGCGAGTGACCTCGACGCAGGACGGCGAGCTCAAGGGCAAATACGGCTACATGTCGCCCGAGCAGATCCGCAACGAGCCCATGGATCGGCGCAGCGACGTGTTCTCGCTCGGCGTGGTGTTGTGGGAGTCGCTCACGCTCAAGCGCCTGTTCTTCGCCGACAACGTCGGAGCGACGCTGATGCAGGTGCAGATCGGAAGA
>JBFWXW010000042.1:0-60959 GCA_050187075.1 Kofleriaceae bacterium
CGATCTAACGTCATGTGATCAGTGCGGTTCTTGCATATTGGAGCGTGTAGCTGAAGATCGGATCATGGACGTTACGCTGGCCTCCTCTGTGGATGTGTTCTTTCACGAGGTCGTCACCGACGCGTTGTCGGCGACCGAGATCGACGCCTCCGAGCCTGCAAGCTGGTACCTCGTGAGCTTGCTGGGGGATTTCACCCGCGCCCGGCTCACCGATGAGCCGCTCGGGATCAAGCTCGCCCAGCCGGGAGTCGACCCCGGGGAACGTGTAAGGACACTCAAGCACGTGGGCGACACCTCGCTCTATGTCGCGGGGTTCTTCTCCGAGTCGTTGAGCCGGTCGCTGGTCGATGTCGAGTACTACGTCGGGATCGGCCAGAACGCGTACTCGCAACTCGCACGCTCGTTCGGCTCCGGCAAGCCGCTGGCCGATGTCTACGAGGAGCTGTCGGCGAACTTTCCAAGGTTCGTCGATGTGCTGGGCGAGGTTCGCAAGCGGGTGTCGATCGCGGAGACCTCCGACGTCGGGCGGCTCTACGAGATGTGGCTGCGCACGCGCGAGGACTGGATCGAAAAGAAGCTGCGCCAGGCCGGGATCATCGTCGACCTCGCCGGCAAGGTGATCCAGTAGGTGAGTAGCGCCAGCGCTGCTCGGACGCTCGCACGGGTCCAGCGCGGACTCGAGGCGCTGTATCGCGTCGAGACCGGGATCGAGATCGATGACTTCGTCGTGGATGGCGCGATGCGCGATGAGCTGGTGAGCTCGCGCAGGGCACGCGAGCAGCTGCTGGTCTGCGAGGACGATGGCGAGCTGTCGTTCGGGCTGTTCATCGAGCCGCGGGTGCTCGACAACCTGGCGGCGCACGACCCGGGCGCGCGCCTCGATGATCGCAACCTCGGCGACTTTCTGCTCGCGGTCGAGGGCGTATCCCACTTCATCTACACCGCGTGGTGCGCCAGGATCGATCGCCCCGTCTCGCAGCTCGAGCTCGAGCTTCAGGCCGAGGTGGACAAGTACATCACCTGCTTGCTCGCGATGGTCCCCGAGCCCGAGGTCTCGGCGACGCTGCGCCGGCGGCTGTTCATCGACAGCGTGTACGAAGCCGATCTCGATGGTGAGGAGCGGGAGCGTTATCGCGCCGCCAACGACAACGCGCTCCGCTACGCCGCGTGGCTCGAGGGCCGGTTCGTCACCCGCCGGCGGATCCCCGAGATGCTCGCCGAGCTGCGCCGGTTCTATCGCCAGGGCCTAGCTGCGAAGCTGTCGACGATCGCGCGCGCGGCCTAGCCCGCAGCCCGGCCCGCCGGCCGGCCCACCCGGAGGTTGGGGCCGGGCAGGGCCGGCCCACCCGGAGGTTGGGGCCGGCCCACCCGGAGGTTGGGCCAGGCGGGGCCGGCCCACCCGGAGGTTGGGCCGGGCAAGTGCTGGTGCTCAGCAGCGCTCGCGCGCGATTGCGGGGGTTCGGCGCGTCGACTACGGCCGGGAACGAGCCGGCGCTCGGATGGAGTTCCGGAATGCGGCGGCTGCGCACGGAATCGGGGAATGACGATTCCGTGCGCGTGCGCACGCAAGATGTTAGCGGCAGGCGAGCGAGGGCTAGGAGGCTGGTAACGGTGCGACGGTCACGCGGGCGAATCTACGGAGCCAATAGGTGCCGGCCGGGAAGACGGAGTGCTCGCCAGCGAGCCACAACTTGCGGGCCTCGTGGTAGGCCATCAGGAACGCCTTGTACGCGACGAGTGCATCGACGCGGTTGTCGGTGAGGCCAGCGAATCGTGGCCGGAGGCCCCCATGCGGTGGCGGCTTGCTCGGCGATGCGTTCCACGGTTGCGCGAGGAGCCGCTTGAGTCCCACGACCCGCGCCTTATGCTCGCCGCGCTTTGCTGCTTGCATGCGCTTCGCTTCCATCTCGCGCTCAACTTGCTCGACGCCCTCCTTGAGCTCGCGAACAACGCTAGCGACATCGCCGAGCTCGGGCGGGATCACAAAGCTCAGGATGAGCTCGTCGGGCATCTTTCCACGCTTGCTGAAGAACTGCTGCGGGCGCTTCGCGTGCACCGACTTTCCGGCCAGCAGCGCACGATATCCATTGAGTCCCGGCCATTGCGTTGCGCGCTCGACGAGTCCGTCCTTCACAGGGTTGCTCGCCGCATAGATCAGCTCCTTCATGACCGTCGACGTGTCGAGCAACCGGGTGACACACGGCTCGACGGCAGACCACAAGTTCTCTGAACGGCCCCACCGCTCATTCATGCACCTCGCCACCATCGTGTGGAGGTAGTGCATGAACTCGGAGAACCGTCCGTGCCGGTCATAGATGATCGTGTGGTGGTGATTGGACTCGACGATCGTGAGGACGACGTCGATGTCGAACAACTTGGCAGCCTGCGCGAGGCAGTACGCGAAGATGTTGTTGGTCGTCTCGTCAGGCCTCAACAGGAACATGCCCTGCGTGCAGCGCCGCGTGATGAGTTGAAACTGACCCGGAAGGACCTGTCGGGGCGCCGTCATGACTCGCCACAGAGCAAACGGCGCGCCCGCGGCGAAATGCGCGACAATCATGGCCGCCGGCTTCCGACTTGTCCGACATTCGGACAGCTAGGGTCGGTTGTCTCGGGTCTGCATGTACCTCCGGGCGGGGGAGCGGGGCGGCGAAGCACGCGCGAACGTGGTCGGCAGGTAGCTCCGGGCGGCGAAGCAGGCACGCTCATCTTGTGCGCACCGAGATCTGGGATGCTGAGCTCACGGGCGGTCGGTCACCGCCTCATCGTGTGGAGCTCGTCCATCAGCGCCTAGTGATCGCGTGGGTGGAGCTTCTCGAACAGCTTGAGCTCCAGCATCAGATCGCGATCGGTCTTGGTATGTCCGTTGTACGTCATCCGACTCGGTGATCTCGACGGTGGATCCATGCTCACGACCTGCGCCACGTTTCGCGTTCAGCGGAACGGGGAGCCACCGGACACGTCGATCAGCTCGGTCATGTATTCAGGCCCGATCGGGATCTTTTCAGGGTCCTGGCAATACCACTCGACGAACCCGCAGCTACGACACGCGTAGGCCTCGAGAATGCCGAACCCGGACCGGGGATGTACGGGACCTCGATCGTCGGGGACCCGGTAGGTCGCAAACATCGGCCCGTAGCAAGGAACCGAGGGATCCGTCCATTGCCCGTGCGTTGTTCCGAGCTCGCGCGGGAAGAACCGGACGAGCTGAGGATGGTTGCACTTGCTACACGACGCGACCCGTCGCCTCGGAGGACCGAACGCGATCAATCCGGTCTTCACCGCGCACTGATCGCACGCCTTGCGATCGCGCTGCAGCGCGGTGATCAACGGCGCGAGCTGGCAGATGACGCAGGTCTGGACTGGGTCCGGCATGCACGCATCCTACTCACTTCTTGTTCGGCGCGAGCACGCGATTGTCGATCAACCGCGTCGTGCCGACGAACACCGCGAGCGCGAGCACGCACGGTCGGTCCAGCGACTGGATCGGCGTGAGCTCGGTGGCATCACGCAGCTCGACATAATCGATGCGGGCCATCGGCTCCGCCTCGATCGGCGCACGCGCCAGCGCGAGCAGCTTCGCCGCCGATCGCTCGCCCACCTTCACCGCGGCCTCCGCAGCGGCCAGGCCCGCGGACAGCGAACGTGCCGCGACGCGCTGTGCTTGATCGAGGTACGCGTTGCGCGAGCTCATCGCGACGCCGTCCGGCTCACGGATGATCGGAACGCTGGCGATCTCGATCCCGAAATCGAGATCGCGAACCATCCGGCGGATGATCGCGAGCTGCTGATAGTCCTTCTCTCCGAACACCGCGATATGCGGCAGCGTGATGTGAAACAGCTTGGTCACGACGGTCGCGACGCCCGTGAAGTGTCCGGGCCGGCTCGCGCCGCACAGCGGTTGCTGCAGCTCTCGCACCTCGACGAACGTCTGGTTGCCGGGCAGATACATCGCCGACGGCTCGGGACAGAATGCGAGGTCGATGCCGGCGGCGCGTGCCTTCGCGAGGTCGCCCCCCTCGTCACGCGGATATCGCGACAGGTCCTCGTTGGGCCCGAATTGCGTCGGATTCACGAAGATCGTCAGGATCACCACGTCGGCCAGACCGCGCGCGTGGCGGAGCAACGCGATATGCCCGTCGTGCAGCGCGCCCATCGTCGGCACCACCGCGATCTTGCGGCCGTCGCGCCGCAGGTCCTCGACCCGTGCGCGCATCTCCGCAGGCCGCCGAAACACCTCGAACGGAATGTTCACGCGCAGAACGTACCGCATCGCACGTCGATCGGGTTCTACCCCACGCAGTGACCAGGAGTCCGGCTCAGCAGTTCATCGCCTCGGCACATGCGACCGCGGTGCCCATCATCCCGCTCATCGACGACATGTCCGAGAGGTCGTCGCAGCTCATTCGATCGATGCTCTCGAGACACCGCGTTGCGGCGGCGCACGTCGGTGGCGGTGGAGACGGCGAACGCGACAGCACATCGCACACTCCCGCCAACCCGGGGTTGGCTGCGCCGCAGGCGCTCAGCCGCGCACAGCTGCGCTGCATGATCGCGTTGAGCATGGCGTCGGTGTGCCGGCCGCCCATCGCAAACGGATCCGCCTGCGGATCATCGGGATCGAGCGGTGGCGAAGGCGGCTGCACATCGGGTGCGGGCGGGGAAAGGTTCGGCAGCGGCGGACGGGTGTTCGGATCGTCCTTTGGCGCGAGCCCGCGATCGGGCGGCAACGGATCCGGTTCTGGGCGCTCGGGTGCCGGCACGTGAAGCGCCTTGTTGATCGTACGCGGCGCCGCGGTTCCTTTCTTGGGCAGCACCATCAGCACGATCGCAGCGACGATCGCGACGACCGCCAATCCGATCACGATCATCGGCCAGCGGCTCGACAAGCTCGGCCGCAGACTGGTGTATGAGTCGCTCGGCTGCGCGGGGAGCACCGGCCGGACCGCCTGCGGTAGCGGTGACCGGGCAGGTCCGCGCGTAGGGTCGTGCTTCGCGAGCGGCGGAAGCGGCGCCGCGGCAGGCGGACGCCCGTAGCGATGGGTCACCAGGTCCGCCTTGCAGTGCTTACACCGCCCCGCGATCGGGTGGATGAGGCCGCCGCACAATGGACAAGGAACACGACTCTCCGTAGGGCGTGCCGCCACAGCCATGGCCATGATGCTGGCAGGTGATCCGCCCGGATGCAAAGCGATCTTGAGGTGGGATGGCGTCCCAGCGAGCAGGGCGGTTGGCCGGAAGGTCCGGTAGCCGCCCGGCAGTTGTTGGCGGTCAGCTACATCGAGCCGGACCTGGTCTTGCACACCTCGCCCGGATGCTCGACGAGGTGCGTTTACTGGCAATTGGATTGGCCATCCTCACGATCGGATGCGCTGATGCTCCGGGCCCTGACAGGGACGGCAAGGGCGGCGTGGTCGGCGGCAAGACCGATGGGGATGGGCTGCCGTCCCTGGACAACAACGTTCGCCGCGATGGTCTCGCTGCGCAGTGGGGCGACGCGCTCGAGTTTCGCCTCGAGTTGCCGCCGGGCATCGAGACGCTCTCGCTGTCCACGAGCGGCGGCTCGGGCGACGCGGATCTCTATCTTCGTAAGGGTCTGCGGGTGTGGGGCGGCGGCGGAGGCGACGAATACGACTTCAAGTCCGCGACGTGGGGCAACGACGAGGCGATCGACGTCACGGATCCCGACTCCGGTTCGTGGTACGTGGCCGTCCAGGCCGCCACCGGGTTCTCGGGCGTCTCCCTGGTTGCAAGCTACGACGAACCGCAGGCTTCGACCGAGGTCGAGCCTAACGAGCAGTTCGCCGAGGCCAACCAGCTCACCGCGCCCGGCAAGATCGTCGGGACGATCCCCGACGAGACCGACTTCGATACGTTCAGGATCGTCGCGTCGGGCAAGGTCAAGCTGCGTCTCGACGTGCCCGCGGGCGCCGATCTCGATCTCACCTTGTGGGACGCCGACGAGCACGTGATCGACGAAGGATTCGGGACCACAGGGGAACCGGAGGAGATCGAGCACACGCTCCACCCAGATCCGCGCGTCTATTACATCACCGTCGAGCCATACCTCGAGAACACCTCGCGTGAGCCCTACACGCTCTCGGCTGACTGGTAGATCGCCTCATCGCCGGGCGATCGCGGCCTTCATCAGGTCGCTGAACCCGCCCTGGCCCTCGGACAGCATCGAGTCGAGCTCGCGTCCGCCGGCCAGCACCTTCTTCGCGGTCGGAAACGCGATCGCTGCGAGCACCCACATCGTGATCGTGAGCGACATGCGCACCGCAGCCATGCCGATCCATCCACTGAACCCAAACCCGAGCACGCCGACGCGTAGCAGCGTGCCGATCGGCTCGGGCACGTCCGTGAACATCTTGCGGCGAACGATGCTCGCCTGCTGGCTCCGGGTCAGCGCCTTGGCCGCACGCTCACCGTGGCGGTGAGCTCCAGGCGCAGGCGGTTTGGCCAGCAAGCTCACGACATCGCGCGCGCGCTGCGGGCGCTTGTCCGGATCCGGATCCGTCATGGCGACCAGCGCTGCTCGCAACCCCGTATCGATCGATGGCAAGTGGCGCTCGAGGTCCATGCGCAGGCCCTTGCGCGGGACATCTTCGGGCTCGACGCCGCCTGCGAGCGCAACGATCGTCGCGCCGAGCGCGTAGATATCGGTGGCAGGTGTCGCCTGGCCGTGCAGCTGTTCCGGTGCCATGTAACCGAAGGTGCCGACGATCGTCGAGCCACCGCGCTCGCGCGCCGCGTCGAGCACGCCACCGAAATCGACCAGCGCGATCTTGCCGTCCGGCGCCCGGACGATGTTCGACGGCTTGAGGTCGCGATGCACCACCGGCGGCGTACGCGTGTGCAGGTAATCGAGGATCTCGAGCGCGCGGATCATCACGTCTCGCAGCTCGAGCTGTGACAGCCGCCGCCGCTTGATCAGCTCGCGGAGGTTCTCGCCGGGCGCTCGCTCCATCACCAGGTTGAAGGTTCCGGGAGGCTCCTCGAGGGTTGCGATGTGGCGTGGCACTCCTGCATGCCGGAGCTGTGACAGCACCTTGGCTTCGCGCTCGAACAGCTCGAACGACTTCCAGGTGCCACGCGGAGTGAGCCGCTTCACGACCACGAGGTCCCGATCGCTGGCACGTCCCTTCGCTTGCTCGTCGCGCGCGAGGAAGATCTCACCCTGCGAGCCGCTGCCGAGCTTGGACCCCAGTCGATAGCGCCCGCCGATCAGGGGGCCGTCGAACGGAGAGCTCGCCATGGGGCGTAGATAGCACTACTCCGAATACGGAGAGAATCGTTCGATCGAGCGCTTCCGGCGATTGAGCTGCTCGAGGTGGCCGGCGGAATAGCCGGCTGCACTGCCCACGGGCAGCCGTGCGCGAATGAACCCGACGATCATTCGCCGCGCCGCACGGCCTGCTTCGACCAGCTCGGTCGTGCCGGTCTCGGCGCATTCGTCCCACATCTCGAATAGCGCTTGTCTGCGCGCCTGGGGATCCTTGGTCTGTGCCCACAGCCGATCGAGGTTGCGCTTGACCAGTCGCGTCGCGTCCGCGAGTTGTCGGGCCCGATGACGAGCGCCGATCTGCGCGCGCTCGTCGCGGGTCGCGTCGAGGAAGCGCAGCTTCTGACTCGCATACGGATCTTGACCGCCGCGGCGCATGATCGCGTCGGAGATATCGAAGCTGCCACCTACCAGCGGAACGGTGCCATCCTTGTCGTCCCACTTGCTGCGTCCTTCGGGCTTCACGGTGCCATCGGATTTGACCTGGCCGAGCAGACCGACCGGCTTGTTGGGATCGTAGTACCAGTCCTGCACCACGTTCCCGACGTCCTTGGCGGTCGGCAGCTTGACCCGGAACTGAAAATTCTTGTTGTCCTTCAGGTCGACGCTACCGTCTCGATCGACGTGGGCGATGAATGGCCCCTGGTTGGAACGCATCCTGCCACCGCCTGCGGGTGACAGCTCGCCGGTCACGATGTCGTGCTGCGCGTCGGTTCCAGCGGGCACGTGATCGAGCGCGTCGAACCGCTCGCGGATCTGCGTGGCTGGATCGAGTCGAGGACGCCGCATGTCGAACCAGCGGCTCGGCTCGGTCGGCGCCGGCGCCGGTGCCGGTGCCGCGTCAGGAGGTCGCGGAGCGTCCGTCGCGGGCACCTCTACCGATCCGCTGTCTCGTCGCGGAACGAGCTGTCGCGCCGGCTCGGGTCGCACCGGCGGCGTGGGCTCGTCGGCGGAGGCCGCTGGCGCGGCGTCCTTCGAGCGCCCTGCTGGCGTGCTGGCTGGCACGTCGACGATCTCGATCGCGATCGGATCTGCCAGGGGCGTGTCGTTCGAGGCGTGCGTCCACGACCACACCAGCGCGCCCGTCACCGCCACGACGTGTGCGGCCGCTGAGATCGCCAAGGCTGTCCGCACGTAGGTAGGACGACTATCTCCGTGAAACTGTTGCCTGGCACGGTCCTCGAGGGGCACGCTCCCGACCGCTCGAGCGGGAGTCCGCGGCTCGGCTCGGGGTAGGATGCCCGCGTGCCGAGCGATGGTGACCTGGAGCTCGCGTTCTACGACAAGTTCCTGTGGAGCCGCGGGCTCGAGCCGTATCCCGTCCAGGAGCAGGCCGTCACGCAGATCTTTGCCGGCAAGAGCGTCCTGGTCACCGTGCCGACCGGTACGGGCAAGACGCTGATGGCGAAGGCGGCGCTGCACAAGGCCATCGGTCGGGGCGAGCGCGCGATCTACACCACACCGCTCCGCGCGCTCACCGAGGAGAAGTACCGCGAGCTGTGCGCTGACTTCGGTGACCACAACGTCGGGTTCGCGACCGGCGACTACAAGGTCAACCGTGAGGCTCCGATCCAGGTCGAGGTGGCGGAGATCCTGTGGAACCGGATCGTCGCCGACAAGCACGTGTCACCGGCCGAGATCGTGGTGATGGACGAGGGCCACTACTTCAACGATCCCGAGCGCGGCTACGTGTGGGAGCAGTCGATCATCGGGCTCGACCCGCGCACGCAGCTGGTGGTGTTATCCGCGACCGTCGGGCACCCCGAGCGGTTCTGCCACTGGGTCGAGCTGACCCGCCGCGTTCCGATGGAGCTGGTCGAGTCGCGCGAGCGCAAGGTGCCGCTGGTGCACGAGTACCGCGAGGACATGATGATCGACACGGTCCGCGAGCTCGCGCACACCGGCGATGTGCCTGCGATCGTGTTCGTGTTCGGCCGCGAGCAGTGCTTCGAGGTCGCCCGGCTGATCAAGTCGTGCCGCCGGTTCACCTCCGACGACGACAAGGCCAAGATCGAAGCGATGTGCGATCAGGCCCTGCTGCCATCGGGCGCCGCCAAGGAGCTCCGGCCGCTGCTGGCGCACGGCATCGGCATCCATCACGCGGGGATCCTGCCGCGCTACAAGCAGCTGGTCGAACAGCTGGCGCTCGAGCGGTTGATCCGGTTCGTGGTGTCCACCGAGACCATCGCCGCCGGGATCAATCTCCCGGCGCGCACCGTGGTGTTTCCGGCGCTGCGCAAGTTCATCAAGCAGCAGCCGCGGCTGGTGACCGCTGCCGAATATCATCAGATGGCGGGTCGGGCAGGGCGGCCACAGTTCGACGATCGCGGGCTCGCGATCACGCTCGCGCCCGAGGAGATCGTCAGCGAGCTCAAGAAGGAGCTCAAGGACGCGGCGAAGCGCCCGGCGTTCGACGAAGCCAAGGTCAAGAAGTCGGTCTACAACCGCGCGCGCAGCGAGGCCCAACGCAAGGGCGACATCGTGTGGACACCGGAGGTTCACGCCGAGCTGGTGCGCGGCGAGCCGGCCGAGCTGCGCAGCAAGACCAAGATCACCGCCGAGCAGGTGCTCGCGATCGGTTTGCCCGACCTGGCGGCGCACGCGCTGCCAGGCAACGAGCTGTCCGCGCGGATGGCCGAGGCGGAGGCGTCGTTGCCACCATCGATGCGGCTCGACATCGTCACGGTGATCGATCAGTTGCTGCTCGAGGATCGCGAGCGCAAGGGTCTGCACAAGACGCTGGCGCAGCTGGTCGCGAATCTGACCGCGGTCGGCGTGATCGACGAGCACGGCAAGCAGATCAGCGGCCAGATGATCCGCGATCTGCAAGGCATGGACGGCTTGTTCATCTACTACACGTTGTTCAACCACCAGCTGGAGTACGTCGAGCTTCGCCAGCTGGTCGAGTACTTGATCGATCACGACATCATCCAGCGCCAGCTCGATCGCAAGCTCGAGGACGCGCGGCGCGAGTGGATGCGGACCAAGCTGCGCGAGCTGCGCGAGACCAATCCGCAGGTCAGCTGGGAAGACGTCGAGGCGCTGTGGGAGAAGGAGCACCCGCGCGAGCTGACCAAGATCGAGGTGATCCATCAGGAGCTGTCAGCGAAGCTGCCCCATCCCGAGCTCCACGGTGGCAAGCGGCCCAAGGCGGTGTGGGCGACACTCGAGGACAGCGGCATGCCGTTCCTCGAGTTCGTCGAGCGCCACTCGCTCGAGCACGAGGAAGGCAATCTGTTCTCGTATCTGGTCCGGGTGATGAACTTCGCCCGCAAGCTCGGCGAGGCGTCTCAGCTCACCGAGTTCGAGGACATGGCGGCGCGCGTCCAGAAACTGCTCGCGCGCGTCGATGTCCGGCTGGTCGACGATCGCGCCTGGTGACGCCCCGGACCGCGCGGCGAAAGGATATGCTCGAGGGTGATGGGCATCGACCCGGCCTTCCTCGCGGAGATCAGCTTGTTCGCGCAGCTCGATGACGACGAGCGCGGGGTGCTGGCGCAGCAAATGTCCGAGCGCCAGGTGTCCCCGGGCGAACAGCTGTTTCGTGCCGGCGAGCCGGGCGACGCGATGTTCGTGGTGCAGACCGGGATCGTGGAGCTGTTCGTCAAGGACACCGCCGGCCAGAAGATCGTGCTGCACACCGCCGAGCCCGGCGATCACTTCGGCGAGCTGTCGTTGCTCGACGGCGGCTCGCGAACCGCTGCAGCGACAGTGATCGAAGCGGGTGTCCTGCTCGTGCTCGATCGCGAGGATCTGGTCCAGCTGTTCCGCAAGCGCCCCGAGGCAGCGCTCGACATGCTCGCGGCGATGAGCCGGATGACGCGCAAGGCTAATGCGTTGCTCCAGGCGCGGGTGTCGAAGAACGTCAACGAAGCGATCGAGGAAGAGGACAGCGGTGTAGTGATGCGGGTCGCCGACTGGGTGGCGAACTTCTCCGGCAGCTTGACGTTTCTGGTGCTCCACATGGCGCTGTTCGCCGGCTGGATCCTGCTCAACGCCGGGATGCTGCCGTTCGGCGACTTCGATCCGTTCCCGTTCAGTCTGCTGACCATGGTCGTCTCGCTCGAGGCGATCATGTTGTCGACGCTGCTGCTGTTCAGCTCCAATCGCCAGGGCGCGCGCGATCGGATCCGCAGCGACATCGAGTACGAGGTCAACCTCAAGGCCGAGCTCGAGGTCGCGCATCTCCACGAGAAGACCGACAAGATGTACGAGGACATGCTCGACCGGCTGACGCGGCTCGAGAAGCTGATCACCCCGGCGACCAAGGCAGCCCGGATCGCGCATCCCACTGGCGCTCCAGTTCCAAGCCCGGTCGGCAGCGACGGCGGGTAGCGGCGCGGAGCTGCAGCCGTGGTTGCTCGTGCCGCAAACGATGCGGTGATGCACGGCTCGCGCCGGCTGCTTCGCTACTCGTCCCGCAGCCGGTAACCGACGCCCGGTTCGGTGGTCAGCCACCGCGGCCGCGCCGAGTCGCTCTCGATCTTCCGGCGCAGCGCTGCCATGTGAACGCGGAGGTAGTGACTCTGGTCGGTGCTGCGCGGGCCCCAGATCTCGTGCAACAGCTGGCGATGGGTGAGCACCTTGCCGGGATGCTGGGCGAGCATCGCGAGCAACCGAAACTCGATCGGGGTCAGATGGACGGGCTTGCCCTCCATCGTGACCTCGTGGCGCGCGCGGTCGATGCGAATCGGACCGACCTGCAGCACGGGATCATCGGCGACGTGATCGCGCCCGCGGGCGTGGCGCAGCGCGACGCGGATCCGCGCGAGCAGCTCGCTGATCCCAAATGGCTTGGTCAGGTAATCGTCGGCGCCCGCATCGAGCGCGACGACCTTGTCATCTTCGCGGTCTCGCGCGGACAGCACGATCACCGGTGCATTCGACCACGCACGGACGCTCCTGAGCAGCGTGAGCCCATCGCCATCGGGGAGCCCGAGGTCGAGCAGGATCGCGATCGGACGCAGCTCGGTCGCCAGCTCCTGCCCGTGGGCGAGCGACGCAGCCTCCGCGACGGCGAACCCATTGCTGGTGAGCGCCTGGCACAAGAACCGCCGCATCGGCGCTTCGTCTTCGACGACCAGTACCGTTTGTTCGGGTGAGCTCATCCTGTCTCCGCCAGTGATTCGATCAGCTCGGGAGGCTGACCGGCATCCGGAAACCACACGCGAAACGTGCAACCACCTCCGGCACGGCGGTGCGCGTCGATCGTTCCTTTATGCGCCGTTGCGATGCCGCGACACACCGCAAGCCCGAGCCCGACGCCACCTGCAGCGGCGTCCTTGCCCCGAAAGAACTTGTCGAACACCTGGCTCGGGGGGCCCGGCGGCAGCCCGGGTCCGCTATCGGACACCTCGAGCGTCGCGCCTTTGTTATTCCGCATGCCTCGAACCTCGATCTGGGTGCCCACCGGGGTGTGCTTGGCGGCGTTCTCGAGCAGGTTGATCAGCAACTGTTCGACCAAGATCGGATCGATATGAGCCATCGCATCGGCAGCGACGTGCACGAAGATCGGATGCTGCGACAGCGATTGCTCGAGTCGCCCGAGCGCGGCGCCGACGAGCTCCTCGAGCGGTACCCACTCGCGCCGGGGGGCCGCGCCGCTCTCGACCTTGGTGATCGACAGCAGGTTGATCAAGATCCGCGACAGCCGGCCCGCCTCGTCGACGATCGTGTCGAGCGCCTCGCGCTGCGGACCCTTGGCTTCGTCGCGCAGCGTGGTCGCCATGCCGGTGATCACGGCGAGCGGCGTGCGTAGGTCGTGGGACACCGTCGAGAGCAGGCTGCTGCGCAGCTCCTCCGCCTTGGCGCGGAGCGCGGCATCGCGTGCGGTGGACGCGAGCTGCAGGCGGCCGACCGCGACGCCGGCCTGGCGAGCCACCGCATCGACGAGCAAGCGCTGATCTTCGGTGAACCCCGACTCGTCGTTGAGCTTGATCACGACTGGACCGTCGTGAGGTGACGCGGCCTCGTCCTGGATCGTGACCTCGCAGCCGACGCCGGTAGCGTCGCGCACGTGGGTTCGCACGGCCGCGACCACGCCCTTGAAATCGCTCGCGGCGGCCGCATCGCGCGTGAACGCGAGCAGCGCGGCGGTGCGCTGTTCCCGCTCCTGACTTGCCGCTTCGGCGTCGCGCAATCGCGCGACCAACGTACCGGTGGCTGCACCGACGACGAACAGCATCCCGAACGTCATCATCAACCAGCCATCCGCAGCCGCAAACGTGAACTGCGGCTCGACAAAGAAGAAGTCGAACGAGGCCACGGCGATCAACGCCGCATACACGCCGGGCCCGCGCCCACCGAGCCCTGAGACGAGGATCGCCATCATGTACAACATCGGCTGATCCGCCTCGAGCTCGTGCTTCTCGGCGATCATGCCGATCAGCGTGGCGATCGTGACCCCCGCGGTCGCGATGAAATAGCTCTGCACGCGCGACTGATTGCGCCCCTGCCTCGCGAGCCGATCCGCCACGATGACTAGGCTACCGTGAAACCCGCGACCAGTGACGCGCGACCGCCCACGCCGCGGCTGCGACGGTCGGCTTGCGGCACCTCGGGAGATGTGCCGGTGCTCGCGCGGCCCGTCCGGCAAGTACGGACCGTCGCTGCGGTTCTGGGCGTGCGCTCCGAGCTGCACGGCACCGTTCGGTCTCGCGCGCAGTCGCGATGAAAATCGGGCTAGGCGACTCCGCTTGCCGGCGTCTCGAGGCCGAGCAGCAGCTCGCGTGCGGCAGCGATCGCTTCGGCCGACCCGGCCACGGCGAGCACATCGCCCGCCTGCAACAGGTCCTTGGGCGACGGGTTGGCGTTGCCTTCGCCGCCGCGGGTGATCGCGAGCACGGAGGCGCCGGTCCTCGCACGTAGGTCGAGGTCGGCCAAGCTGCGCCCGATCGCCGGGGATTGGTTGCCGAGCACGATCGGGGTGAGCCCGCCAAACCCGGGTAGCAGCGCTTCGACCTCGGTGAGCTCTGGTGCGGCGCTACCCTCTTCGGTTCCGGGGCGCTTGCCGGTCTGGCGCGACAGCACTTCGACGATCAGCGCGCTGCCCGCGCGGACGTGGCTCTCGAAATCAGAGATCGATCGCCGCGCGATCAGCGCGAGGATGCCGATCATGCAGATCACGACAATGCCGCCGCCTGGAACGAACGGCTGGATCACCGCCGCGATCGGCAGGCCGACGATCGACACGATCGCGAGCTCGATCGTGACCACCAGCGCGCGCCGCGGCGCCCGCCCCAGATCCAGCGACGGTGGCGCGATGGCATCGACGACCTTGGGCAGCTCGCTGGTCTCCACCGCCCCCGGGATCATCTGCGCCGCGAGCTGGCGGGCGATCTGCAACGCGCGGTTGACGATACCCAGCCCGAACAGCGCCGCGACCACGCCGGTGACCGCGACCAGGATCACGAACGCGAAATTCGCGCTGATGCCGGAGACGTTGGTCAGCCACCCGATGATCCGCACTCGCGCGGTCGCTGCGCCGATCACCACCGCCACCAGCAGCAGCGCATCGATCAGCAGGAACACCACGGGCCGGCGCAGGCGTCGCATCCGGGGCTCCGAGCGTGGGCTGGAGCTCAGGCGCGCGACCCACGACTCGTAGAACGTGACGAACGTCGAGATCGATTTGGGAAGCCTCGCATCGACCCAGCTCGCGATGCGACCGGAGTAGCGGATCTGCGTCGACCCGAACATCGCGGTCACGCACGACACGCCGGCGATGATCGACAGCAAGTGGCTCGGGATCGCGTTGGCCGAGACGCCGACCGCGATCAAGATGAACGAGAACTCACCGATCTGCGACAGGCTGCACCCGACCAGCACCGAGCGTCGTAGGCCGTTACCGGTGCGAAACGCCGCCCCCGATACGCCTCCCGCCTTGCCCCTCATCACCACCCTGGAAAGCACGAGGATCTCGAGCCAATCCGTCTGGATCTCGCCGGGCACGATCGCCATGCCAACCGAGATGAAGAAGATCGCCGCGAACACGTCGCGGAACGGCCGGACCAGCGCGTCCACGTCATGACCCTTGCCCGACTCCGAGATCATCATGCCGGCGACGAACGCACCGAGTGCCACCGAGTACTCGGCCGCGCCTGCGACCCACACCATCACGAAGCACACGCCGAGGCTGGTGATCAGCAGCAGCTCCGTATGCTGGAGCCGCGCGACCATGCGCATCATCCGCGGAACGATCAACAGGCCCGCGGCAACCATGGCGATCAAGAACCCTGCGAGCTTGCCGAGCGTGACCGCGATGTCGACTGCCGACGGGCTGGCGCCCTTTGCGACACCGGTCATCACCGCGAGCAGCAGGATTGCGACCAGGTCCTCGACCACGATGATCGCGAAGATCAGCTCCGAAACCGAACGCTCGCGCGGCCCCGCCTTGGGGCCGGTGAGCTGATGCTCCTCGAGTCCCTTGACCACGAGCATGGTGCTCGAGATCGACACCGCCGTGGCTGCGAAGATCGCGTGCAGGCTCGACAGGCCGAGCAACAGCGCGGCGGCGTACGCGACGATGGTGACCAGCGCGACCTCGATCGCGGCGGTGAATAGCGTCGGTAACCCGACCCGGGCGATCGTTCGTATGCTGAATTCGAGGCCGATCGTGAAGAACAGCAAGATCACGCCGAGCTCGGACAACACCTCGACCAGGTGCGGATCGGAGACCTTGCCGGTGCCGTGCGGCCCGATCACCAGGCCGGCCACCATGTACCCGAGCACGATCGGCAAGCGCGCGCGCTGGAACGCCACGGCGGCAACCGCCGCCGCGCCGATGACGAGGCTGAGCTCGGTCAGGACGGGGAACTGCGCGGACATGTGGGAAGGGGACGATCAGTCTACAACTTGATGGGTTCTTGATGTGAGTGGCGGAGGCGCCGATCGCGGCAGGACCGTGGCGATCTGCGTGGGTGGCGGTTGTCGTCGTTGCGCAACTGATGGCCCCGAGGTGGTGCAGGTGCATGTCGTAACCTGCAAGCGCAAGCGCAAGTGCGAGCGGCGAGGGCAAGGCCGCAAGTGCATGTGCATAGGTCGCCAGTAGAGTGCAAACGCACGCTCGGCCTGGTCACCAGCGGCTCTAGGTCTTCCACCGCCTACTCATCGCAACTTCCTCGCGATACGCCGCGATCATCCGAGCTCGTTGCGAGTCGCTCCACCGCAGTGTCCGGGCCATGAGCTCGGCAACGCGCTCGCAAACCCCAAGGCCCTGATCGCGCGAGACCAGCAACAGCGGTACCCGGCGCGCGAGCACGTCCTCGACGGTCGCAGCCATGTCGTGATCGCATGCGAACTGGATCTCGGCCCAGACGTACGGTAGCTCCGAATCGATCCGCTGGCCGAGCGATCGATCCGCAGCGATCCGATCCGCGAGCAGCGATGCGCGCGCCCCGTAGACGCCGCACAGATGCGTCGATGTGTCGACGTCCAGGCCATGGCTGGTCATCAGGGCGCGCCCGATCTCGGCGACTCCCTCGAGCGTCGGCTCGGTCAGTCCCGCGGCGCCCGGCAGCGGGCGATGCTTGGTGGTGACATCGTTCAGTGCCACGGACTCGCCGAGCTCGCCCAGCAGCTTGATGGTCTCGTTCACCGCCTGGCGCGCCATCCGTCGGTACGTCGTCAGCTTGCCGCCGGCGATGATCACGAGACCATCGTTGCGCGAAAATACCTCGTGCTCGCGCGAGACGTCGGATTCGTCGACGTTGGGCGGCGCGGCGATCAACGGGCGGAGCCCGGCCCACGTCGAGATCACGTCGGTGGGCTCGAGGTTCGCGCCCGGGAAATAGCCGTTGCCGCTCTCGCACAGGTAGCGCACGTCCTCGGCGTCGGCCGCGACATCATCGGCGGTGCCCGTGAAATCGGTGTCGGTGGTGCCGAGCACGGTGCGCTCGCGCCAGGGCAGGGCGAACATCACGCGGCCGTCCAGCGGCGACAGCAGCGTGATCGCGCGGGCAAGCGGCAAGCGCTCTCGCGGCAGCACGATGTGGACGCCCTTGGTCCGGCGCAGCAGCGGTCGGTCCATCGGGATCTCGAACCGGCGGATCATTTCGTCGGTCCACGCACCCGCGGCGAGCACCACGGTTCGGGTCGTCACCGTCGCGACCTCACCGGTCAGCCGGTGCTTGACCGTGACCGCGGTGATCCGTCCGTCGGCTCGGCGCTCGACCTTGATCACATCCGCGTAGGTCGAGCACGTCGCGCCGAGCGCACGCGCATCGAGCGCGTTTTCGAGCACCAGTCGCGCGTCGTCGGTGGCGCAGTCGTAATACTCGAGGGCACCGCGCAGCCCGCCAGGACGTAGCTGCGGCTCGAGCTCGAGCGCCGCCTTCGCGCCGCGAAACGTCTTGTGCATGCGCGGCGCGCGAAACAGCGCGAGCGAGTCGTAGATCCACAGCCCGATGTTCATGATCTCGAAGCTCGGCTTGGCGCCCTCGTAGATCGGGATCAGAAATGGCAACGGGCGTACGAGGTGTGGCGCGACGCGGGTCTGCACCCGGCGCTCGGAGACCGACTCGAACACGAGCCCGAGCTCGCCCTGTTCGAGATAGCGCAAGCCACCGTGCACCATCTTGCTCGACTTCGAGGACGTACCGGAGGCGAAGTCGCCCTTCTCGAACAGCGCGACCTTGAGGCCGCGCAGCGCCGCATCCCGTGCGATCCCGACGCCCGTGATCCCGCCGCCGATCACCACCACGTCGACGTTCGGACTCGCCACGCCCGACGATCGCGCGTTCACGACGCTGCGGTCAAGGCCGCTCGCCTGCTGCAACGATGGCGGCGGCGGGGACGTTCTTGGCCGCCTGCGGTCAAGGCCGCTCGCCTGCTGCAACGATGGCGGCGGCCGGGACGTTCTTGGTCGCCAGCGCTCCCAGGAGCTTGGCCAGGCCGTCGACGGTCGCGTCGGGGCGGATCGTGATCGTAGGTGGTGCCGTCAGCGCGGCCGGTTGCGCGGTGCGGACGCGCTCGATCGCGGGATCCGCGGACGCGTCCAGCGTGAGCGCGAGGCCGCTCGGATCGATCTTGCCCGTCAGCGCGGTCGGGACGGTGCCGTACATCGGCCAGCCCGCGAGCGAATCGCTCAGCTGGGTGGCCATCACGAACGTGCGTGCGCCAGCGGCGGTGGCGAGCGCTGCGAGACGCGCGGCCTTCATCCCTCGCGGCGCGAACAGCGTGATCGGGTTGCCCAGCTTGTCGAGCGCGGCTTGCAGATCGCGTTCGGCGATCACCTCGCCCGGATACGCATCGCCGGTGACGGTCACCCCATCGACCGACAGCTTCGCGATCGGCAGCTTGCCCGCGCGTACCTCGCTCATCGTCACCGTGATCCCCCCGGCGCTCGCGGTGGGCCTGGTTGCCGTCGACTCGGGCAGCTCGAGACCTGCGCCCGAGATCGAGACCGCGGGCAACGGAATCTCGAGTCCGGCGAGCTGCGCCGCGCCGGGCCCGGCGGCCACGTACCGCGCGATTCGATCGAGCGCGAAATACGGTGCCGACATGTACCTCGAGTCGGGAACGGCGCTGACCTGGCGCTCGCACTGATCGCCGAGGATCCGCCATGGCAGGCGGCTGTCTTCGCCGCGCTTGCGATCGAGCGCGCCGAGGAACCGCATCTTGGCGTTGACGTTACAGTATGCGTTGCACGCGAGCATCGTCGATTCGATCGCCGTGCGGCTCGGGCCGCCGTCGGTCGACAGCTTGTTCCACCCGAGCAGCGGCGCCCAGTCACCACACGGCTTGCAGCCTTCGATCAAGGTCTTCGCGCGGTGTGCGGGCGCGGCCGCAGCGGCGGCGGTGAGTGCAGCCGCGCAGTCGATGCGTGCGCCCGCGTCGCCCATGGCGGCAGGATGATCGGGCTGCGCCGACCCCTGTCTCGAATTCCCGCGGTCGTTGCCCTTGCAGGCGATCGCGCACGCGCAGATCGCCAGCCCGATCGCTAGCCTCACCCGCGGTCGACCTCGAGACCGTACTTCTTCACGAGCCGATGGATGTAGTTCCGATCGATCCCTGCCTCGGCTGCGGCCCGCGAGATGTTGCCGCGATGTCGCGCGAGCAGCGCGGTCAGATAGTCGCGCTCGAAGCTCTCCACCAGTGCCGCCTTGGCTTCCTTGAACGGAAGGTCGAGGACATCGGCGTTCGACGGCCGCACGTTGGTCGGCTCGTCGTCGGCGCTCGGGATCGGCAGGTCGCCTTCGGCGAGGTCGCCCAGCGAGACGTCGCCCAGGGACAGCGCGCGCTCGACGACGTTGCGCAGCTCGCGAACGTTCCCAGGCCAGTCGTGGCGATCGAGCATCTCGAGCAGCGACGGCGAATGTCCGAACCCGCCGCGTCCCATCTTTTCGGCGAAGTAGGACGCGAGGACCGGGATGTCGGCCTTGCGCTCGCGCAGCGGTGGCACGTGGGCGGCGACGACCGCGAGTCGGTAGTAGAGATCCTCGCGGAACTGGCCAGCCTTGACCATCGCTCGGAGATCGCGGTGCGTCGCCGCGATCACGCGGATGTCGACGTCGACCGAATGCGTCTCACCGACGCGCCGGACCTGCCGGCGATCGAGCACGCGCAGTAGTTGCGGCTGAAGATCGAGCGCGAGCTCGCCTACCTCGTCGAGAAACAGCGTGCCGCGGTTGGCGGCCTCGATCAGGCCCTGCTTGTCCGCGGCCGCGCCGGTGAACGATCCCTTCGCGTGCCCGAACAGCTCGGAGCCGATCAGCTCGTGCGGAATCGAGCCGCAGTCGACGACCACGAACGGACCGCGCGACCGCCGGCTGCGTAGATGCACCGCCTCGGCGATCGCTTCCTTGCCCGTACCGGTCTCGCCCTCGAGCAGGATGGTCGCCTCGGTGGAGGCGGCCTTGTCGAGCAGCGAGAACAGCCGGCGCATCGGCGCCGTGGTGCCGAGCACGTCGCCGAACCGATCGCTCGCAAACTCGTTGAGGTTGACCTTGGTATCGACCGGCTCGATGTCGATCTCGGTGTGCTTGCCCAGCCGCAGCCGTGCGGCGCCGGTGAGCACGACTTGCCCGACCTTCGCGCCCTGGTGCTTGGTTCCGTTGGTGGTGTCGAGATCACGGACCTCGATGCCATCCCGACGTACCTTGATCTCGAGGTGATAGCGCGACACGGTTGCGTCGGTGAGCACCAGGTTGTTGTCGGCGTGGGTACCGACCATCGTCGTGCCTTCGTCGAGCACGCACTCCTTGCCCTGGTCCGGACCCGATGCGACGCGCAGGCGAAAGCTGCGCTCCATGAGCGCACCGCTCACACCGTCGGTCAGCAGCTGGGTGTGGATCTGGGTCACGTTCGTTGGTTGTACCGCGTTCTGTCGCCATCACGGGGAGCGATCACAACTTTTCGAGCGGTTAGCCGGGCACCGGCGCAGCACGGGACCAACACACAACCCCGACAAGCCAGCGACGGCGGTTTTGCGGCATGCGACTATCCATGGCGGCGGTGTCCGTGGGTGTGGGCGGCGCGCGGTCCATCGACGCAACGACGGATCGTCGAACACCACCGTCCTCCTTCCTCGCAATGAACCTCGATAGCGGCCCGCTCACCCTGGCGTTTGCGATGCTGGTAGGCGTCCTGGTTCAAGGACTCGGTCGTCACCTGCGTGTTCCCGGCATCGTCGTGCTGCTGCTCGCCGGTGTCGCGCTCGGCCCCGACGGCGCAAACCTGATCCGTCCGAGCTCGATGGGGCAGGGGCTGCCCGCGCTGATCGGTTTTGCGGTCGCGATCATCCTGTTCGAAGGCGGGCTGTTGCTCCAGGTCTCGATGCTGCGCAGCCATGCCCTGCCGATCCGCCGGTTGATCACGGTGGGCGCGCTGATCACGGCGGTGCTGAGCACGTTCGCCGCCAAGTTGATCATGCCGTGGGGCTGGCGGCTCGCGGTGTTGTTCGGGACGCTGTTGATCGTTACCGGGCCCACGGTGGTGACGCCGCTGCTACGCCACCTTCGCGCATCCCAGCGCGTGACCTCGATCCTGATCGCCGAGGGGATCCTGATCGACGCAGTCGGCGCGACGATCGCGGTGGTTGCGCTCGAGATCGCGCTGTCGCCCACCCGTGGCGCCGCTGCGGCGGGCATCTTCTCGGTGGTGTTCCGGATCGGAACGGGTGGGGTCGTCGGAATCGTCAGCGGCCTGGTGATCGTCGGCCTGTTCCGCGTACGCCGCCTCGTACCGCACGGCCTCGAGAATGTGCTGGTGCTCGCGATGAGCGTCGCGATCTTTCAGGTCGCGAACGCGCTGGTCCGCGAGAGCGGGATCACCGCGGCGATCGTCGCCGGCCTGGTGGTTGGCAATACCCGTACTCGGGTGCACGCCAAGGTCGCCGATTTCAACGAGCAGCTGGTGGCGCTGTTCGTAGCCACGCTGTTCGTGTTGCTCGCGGCCGATGTCCGGATCGCGGACGTCGTGGCGACCGGGACCAGTGGCGTCGTGTTGATCGCGACACTGATGCTGGTGGTACGGCCGATCAACGTGTTCGTGAGCACGCGTGGGACCGACCTGACCTTGCGCGAAAAGCTCTATCTGTCGTGGATCTCGCCCCGCGGCATCGTCGCGGCTGCGGTCGCCTCGCTGTTCGCGCTCGAGCTGTCACGCGCCGGCGTGGAAGGTGGCGTCGAGATGCGCGCGCTCGTGTTCGGCGTGATCGCATCGACGGTCGCGATCCAGGGGCTCACGGCTGGGCTGGTGGCGAGGCTGCTCGGCGTGCGCAGGCCGTCGCGGTCTGGCTACTTGTTCCTGGGGGCCAACGCGCTGGCGCAAACCATGGGCAAGGCCCTGAAGGATCTCGGACAGCGTGTGGTGTGCGTCGAACGCGATCCGTCGAGCTGCCGAGCCGCGCTCCAGGCCGGGCTGGTGGTCGTCGAGGGCGATGGCCTTCGATCGGACGTGTTGTTGGCGGCGGGGGTCGAAGACGTAGCCAACGCGATCGCGTTCACACCCAACGAGCATGTCAACCTCGCGTTCGCGCGGCTGATCGCGGAGGATCATCGCGGGCCCGAGCTGCATCTCGCGCTCGAGACGTTCACCGCGGGCGTGACCTTCGAGACCGTAGAACGTCACGACATGAACGTGCTGTTCGGGCGCGAGACGGACCTGTTGCTCTGGATCGACCGCAGCCGGCGAGACCAGCTGGTCATGCAGCGCTGGCGACTGGCACCATCGCGCGAGCCAGATGCCCTGGCCGAGCTTCCGACCGACGACGTCCTGTTGCTGCTTCACGTTCGCGGCTCCTCGATCGCCCCGCTCACCCACCGCACCGAGCTGCGCGGTCATGACGAGGTGGTGGCCGCGGTAGCGCGAGCATCCGCGTCTCGTGCGATCGCGTGGTTCTCGGGTCGCGGCTGGACGATGGTGGCGCCCGAACGGCCGCCGGGAGCCGCTACCACGCAGCCCACGGGCAGCTGATCCGGCAGCGCTGCTCAGATCACGACTCCATCGAATCGCGACAGCCACCGGGTCGGCTGAAACGGTGGGATCGCGAGCGGGGCCAGTTTGGGCGCGTCGTCGATCCAGAACGATCGAAACGGCCGCTTCTCGTTGGTGCGGTAGTAGTGCATCAGGTATGCGCCGTCGCACGCCGCGAAATCCGAGATCCACTGGTCGAGGTCCGCGAACCCCGCCTCGTTCAGCAGCTGCAGGCTGTAGCGGCACGCCTGGGTCTCGTACTCCGCGAGCGCGCGCAGATGGTCCTCGTCCCACGGCCCCTTGCGGAACGCGAGCGCCCGGGCGTCGGCCGAGCAGTTCCACTGCACCGTATGTCCGAACAGATGCACGAGCACGAACACCGCTTCTTCGATCTCCACGTCGTAATCGACGATGATCTCGGCGCCGTCGAGATCACCGGTGAACGGATTGGCGACGTCGCGAATCCGGACCGGCACGCCCCAGCGGGTCTCGATCCTGCGCTCCGTGATGTCGAACACCGCGCGCAGATACGTCGGATCGGGGGCGTGCTTGCCCCAGCTGGTCGGCTGCGAGCTCGTCACTTCTTGCCGGCGACCGCGCTCTGCACGCGCGCCTGCGCGATCTCGTGGAGCGTCCGCATCACGCTGTACGCCGTGAGCTCGGCGAGCAGCTTGGTGACCTTGGCGTGCTGTGCGTCGTCGAGGCTGCCTTCCACCGCCTTCATCGCGGTCACCAGATTCTGCTCCTGGGTCGCGAGCTCCTTGGCATCGACGACGCCGTCGGCGAGTGATTGCGCGAAGTGGTCGAGCTGACCGACGTGGGCGTCGAGATCGGGGTGGCTGTTGTCGTTGATCCAGCTGGCGCGGGGCATGGTGTCTCCTTGTTACCGTTGTTCCAGGATCTGCTTGATCGCGGTCAGCCGCTCCTGCAGCTTCTCGCGGCCGCCGAGCTTGTCCATGCGCTCGCGCTTGCTCTGCGGCAAGAACTCGATGTCGGTGCACTCGATGATCGCCGCGAGCTCCTGCGCCTCGCGCTCGAGCGTCTGGGTCGATGGCATGAACCCGGTGAGCGCGGCAGCCAGCGCATCCTTGGTGATCGTGCGCGATCCGGCGAGCAGCGAGCTGCGAAACGCTCGGCCCACGATGCCTTCGATGTCAGCGCCCGACAGGTTGCCCTTGTGCGCGATCTCGGCGGGCAGGTCTGCCTCGGCGATCGACGTGCCCGCCTTGTTCGCGAGCACCAGCAACATCGTGCGCAGCTCGGTCTCGTCGACGGGATAGAACAGCGGGATGTGGACCTCGGCGCGGCCCTGGCGCTTGAGATCGATCGGCAGCAGATCGGGACGCGCGGTCAGCAGCATCCAGATGATCCGGCCGCGGTACTGGGTGTCGCCCATCTGCGACGCGATCATGCCGAACGTACGCGCCCCGACGCCGGAGTCGCCGCCCTGGTCGCGATCGCCGAGCATCGCATCCGCCTCGTCGACGATCACCACCACGGGCCCCATCGAGCGCAAGACGCCGAGCACGCGCTCGAGGTTGCCCTCGGTCTCGCCGACGTACTTGCTGCGGAAGTTCTTGAGCACGACCGCCGGGATACCGATCGAGCCTGCGACGCAGGTGGCGAGGAAGCTCTTGCCGGTCCCAACGGGACCGCAGAACAAATAACCCATCGGCACGGTCTCGAGCTCGCCGCGCTTGATCAGCTCGGCGTCGTCGAGCAGCCGCTTCTTCGCGGCGTCGTGGCCGACGACGGTGTCGAGGCCCCACTTGGGCTCGACGAACTCGAGCATGCCCTGGGCCTGGCGCTCGATCAGCCGCTTCTTGAGCTCGCGGAAGTAGTTGCGGTCGAGCCGGCGTCCGCCTTCGACGGTCGACCGCACGAGGACCTCGAGATCGGTCAGCCCGATGCCGGCGGTCAGCTTGCCGAGCTCGGCGACGCCGTAATCGGAGAACGACTCGACAGGCTTGCCGGTGCTGGCGACTTGCGCCTGGAGAAACGCGGTGCGCTCATCGGCGCTCGGCAACGGGACTTCGAGCGAGGCGACGTGCGGGTTGGCCGATAACCGCTCGGCGATGCTCGACAGCCGCGGATCGATCAGCACGAACGCCATGTTCAGCCGCTTGACGTACGGGCTCGAGGCCCAGTTGAGCAGCGTCACCAGGTGCGTTTGCTCGGCGAGATCCAGGCTCGAGCCCGCCGGGGCAAGGTAGCCGGCGTGATCGATCAAGATCGCGGCGTTGAGCCGATCGCCGGCGTCCGCCATCACGTTCTTCTGGACGAACAGATCGATCGCCGCGAGGCCGCGCGTCGGATCGCGGGGCAGGGCGCGCAGATCGCCGAGCCACTTGTTGGCGGTCTCGACCATCTGCTGCAGCCGCTTGCCGTTGGAGCCCGCGGCGCAGCGAAGGCCGCGCGCGAGATCGTAGTGGATGACCAGGTCCCACCGCCCGAACAGCTGTTCGGCGAGGAAGTCGGCGAGTCCGATCCACCGATCTGGACCCGCGCGCACGACGTCGAACGTGTTGCCGTGGACCACGAACATCGAGGTGGTGCCCGAGAAGTACAGCTCGGCCAGCTTGCCAGCCCATGCCGGGAAGTGCGCCGGCAGCTGGGTCGCCTTGGTCACGCCTTCGGAGCCGGCGAGAGTTTTGGCTTGGTCAGTCACGAGCGTCCTTGGCGGTTGGTGAGGACCGTGGGTGCATCGCGCGAGGTGACCGGAAGCTCGGCATCGAGGATCGATGGTGTCACCTCGTCGCTGCCCATCCCGGTGATGCTCTGCAGCTCGCGGATCGTCTGCTCGGTCTGCGAGATGCCCTCGGCGATCGCATCGATCCGGTGCGACATCTCGTCGGGATCGCTGTGGCCGATCGCCAGCTCGGTGACCGCCTGGATCTTGTTCTCGAGCCGATCGAGCTCGGTCGCGACGAACTCGGCGTTCTGCTTCGCCTTGTCGAGGTTGTCCTTGCGCGCCTCGGCCGTCGAGATGCTGTCGTCGAGCGAGCGCACGATCCGATCGCCCGCCTGATTGGCCTCGCCGACCGAATCCGCGCGCTTCTTGCGGCGCGCTTTGAGATCGCTGAGCGTGCGGTCGATGCTCGCCTCGTCGGCGGCTTGCAGGAACCGCGAGATCGCCTGCTCGGACAGCAGCAGCTTCAGAAACACCCACAGCAACCGATCGAGCGCGGGTTGCCGGAGCTCGGTCGCCGCGCCGCTCGCATCGCGCGTCTCGCCGCGGACGGCGTTGGCGATCCGGCTCATCTCCACGCAGCGCGCGCGCAGCCGCAAGAATCGCGATCGGCGCTCCTCGGTCAGCGACTTGAGCACCTCGAGGATGCGATCCCGGGTGCTGGCCGCCGCCTCGGGATTGACCGCCGGCAGCGCTCCGCTCTGGCGAGTCTCGGCGCGGACCTTGGCGTCGATCGCCCCTTGAAACCGCGGCAGCGTGGTCAGGCCCGCGAGGTAGGTCAGCTCTGCGGCAGCTACCAGCGGTAGCGCCACATCGCCGTAACCGGAGAGTGCCGCCGCCGCCGCGGCGCCGCCGAAGATCAGCAGGTTCCAGCGGAACAGAAACGCTTCCTTGAGGTAGCGAACCAGCCCTGCTTTCTTCGGCTCCGCCATGCGCGCTCAGTCCCCCGCTCGGTTCGAGGATTCCAGCTGATCGATGATCTCGCGGATCCCACGGACGGTCTCGACGAACTTGGGATCGCGCTGCATCTCGAGCGACGGCCGATCCGGCGGTGGAACGCGGATCTCCTTCAGCACCGTTCCCGGCGAGGTCGAGAACAACAGGATGTGATCGCCGAGGAACACCGCCTCCTCGATCGAGTGGGTGATGAAGAACACCGTGGGCGATTGTTCACGCCACAGCGCGACCAGGTTGTCCTGCATGCGCGTGCGGGTTGGCGGATCGAGCGCACCGAACGGCTCGTCCATCAGGATGATCCGGGGCTCGAGGATCAACGTCCGTGCGATCGCCACGCGCTGGCGCATGCCACCCGACAGCTCGTGCGGGTACTTGCCGGCATCGCGCTTGTTCGACAGACCGACCTTGTTGATCCACACCCGCGCACGATCGAGTCGCTCGTCCTTGGGCACGCCACGGCACTCGAGCCCGAACGCGACGTTCTCGAGCACCGTGCGGTTGTCGAACGACGTGTAGTCCTGAAACACCATGCCGCGATCGGGACCGGGGCCGGTGATGAGCTTTCCGTCGACGAGCACCGTGCCGGAGGTCTGCGGGAACTGCGGCACGAGCCCGGCGATCATCCGGATCACGGTCGACTTGCCGCATCCAGATGGTCCCAAGATCGAAACGAACTCTCCGCGTCCCGGATAGTCGGGAATCGAGAACGTGACGTCCTTGATCGCGGTGAACGACGTGTCGCCCTTCTGGTAGGTCTTGGTGACCTTGTCGAAGCTCACCACGGGCAGCTTCGCTTCCGCGGGGCGTTTGGCCTCGGTCGCCGAGACGGTCGCGGCCGCGGGTCGTGGGCCGCTGGGGTCGACCGCTGGCTTTGCCGCGGCGGGGGCCGGGAGGTCGGCCTTGGCCTTGTCGTGCTCCTCGGCCTCGAACGCGGCGAGCGCCGCGGCTTCGGCGGCAGGATCGCGAGCGGCCGGCGTCTGCCTGACGGGTTCGCCGCCCGCCGGGCCGGTGCCCGTGCCCGGTGGGGCTTTGGCGTCCTCGGCGCTCAAAGATCTCGCCTCCACGGAAACGCACCACGCTGGATGATCCGGAGCAGGTAGTCGAGCGAGAACGCGAGCAGCGCGATCATGAACAGCAACAGGTACACCTGCTCGGGCTTGCCGAGCCGCTCGCTGAGCGAGATCAGCTTGCCAAGGCCGTGCGGCGCATCGATCGCCTCGGCCAGTGTGATGTAACCAAGCGCCAGCCCGAGCTGAAATCGCAGGCTGGTGACGATGTCCGGGATGGCCAGCGGGACCAGCACCTTGTAGACGATCTGCCACTTCGACGCCCCGAGCGTCTGAGCCGTCTCGACGTAGCGATCGGGGATGATCGAGACCGCCTTGAACGAGTCAGAGAACACGAACGGGACGACCGCGAGGAAGATGAACATGACCTTTTGCTTTTCTTCGGTACCGAACAGCAACAGGGTCAGTGGAATCAGCGCGCCCATCGGGACCGAGCGCAGAAAGATCACGAGCGGCAGCACCGCGGCGGCGACTCCGCGATGAGCGGCCGCGAGCACGCCAGCTACGATGCCGACGATCGCCGCGATCGCGATGCCGAGAAATACGCGCTGGAGGGTATCGGCGAGGGCCTCGCCAACACCACGTTCGAACAGCGCACCGAGCGCGCCGAACGTTTCGCCCGGACTAGGCAGCTTCGATGGCGAGATGACGCGATCCGTCGGATCTCCCAGCGTCAGCAGAAACCACAGCACGAGCACCAGGACGATGGTTCCGACGCCGAGCAGCGTGGCCACCAGGCCCGGCGGTTCGGCGCGCAGCAGGCGGTGCCAGCGTGGCGGGACGATCGACCCAGCATCGGGGCGTCGCTCCGCGCCGTCGGGACCCCGCGGCGGCGCGCCTGTGCTCACGGAGCGGCCTCCGCGGGCACGACCTTCACCTCGACGCGCCGGTTCTTCTGGTGGTTCTCGGGATCGTTCGGATCGGCGGGGCGGTCCCAGCCTTCACCCTTGGTCGAGAACTGGTTGGGCGCCATCTTGAACTTGTTGACCAACGCTTCCTTCACCGCGTTCGCACGCCGCGTCGACAGCTCCTTGACCAGGCTCTGGTCGGCCGTGCCCTTCATCGACGAGTCGGTGTGGCCAGAGATCACGATGCGCGCTGCGCCGAACTGGCCCGCAAGCTTGGCGATCTCCTCGATCGTGTACTCGACGTTGCCGTCGTAGTAGACCTCGCCGCCACCACTCTTCGCGGGCACCTTCTTGAACACCTCGAACGAGTTCGGGAAGAAGTTGATGGTGACCGTCTTGGTCAGCACGGCGTTCTCGACGTTGACCGAGTCCCCGCTCGCGGGCGTGAACTTGTACTCGTACTCGTTCTTCTGCTGTGCGTACTTGGCCTCGGAGCCGAGCTTCTTGATCACCGAGAAGTCGACGATCTTGTCGAACTCGGTCTTGCTGTCCACCGCGCGGATCGCCTTGTACAGCCGGTACGCGGTGTCGTACGTGCGCTCGAAGTTGGTGGGGTTGCTCGAGACCAGGAAGAAGTCTCGGTTCTCGGCATAGTTGGTCCAGTGCGCGTCGGCCAGCATGCCCCCCGCGGTGCCCGGCGGCAGATCGTAGAACTTGTCCATCAACGGGCCGACCGCCTGCTTGTTCGCGTCGGCCTTGAGATCCTCCACCGCGTCGAGGATGCCGCGGACCAAGCCTTCGACGATGTCCGGGTTATCGCGCGCGAAGTCGGCGCGCGCGAACCACACGTCGGCGATCAGCTTGTTCGCTTCCGCGGTCGACACCAGCATGCGGTTACCCATGCCGGTCTTGGTCAGGTTGTAGATGTCAGGCGCCCATGACACGCAGCCCGCGATGTCCTTGTTCTGGTTGAACGCAGCGGCGGCCTGGAACGCGTCCTTGGTGAACTTCATCTTCACCTCGGACGGCTGCACGCCGCCGTTGAGCAGCACGTTGAGCAAGAAGTAGTGGGACGGTGAGTTCTGCGCGAGCACCACCGTCTTGCCGCGGAGGTCGGTGACGTTCTTGATCGACTCGCGAACCACGATGCCATCGCCGCCGTTCGACCAGTCGATCTGCTGATAGACGCGCGGCATCGTGCGTGGATCGCGCTTGAGCCGCTGGATCACCAGCGGCAACATGTCGACGGTCGCCCAGCCGACGTGCACCGATCCGTTGGCGAACGTGTTGCCCATCGCGACCGGGTCGTCGATCAGCACCAGCTCGACCTGGAACTCGCCACCCTTGGCGTCCTTCCAGACCTTCTTGGGCTGGTGACCCTGGTTGGCCCACACGATCGGCGCCCATCCAGCCCACACGTTGACGGCGAACCGAACCACGCGCGGCTTGCCGAGCGGCTTGTACTCGGCGGTGCCGGGAACCTCGGGGAGCCGCGACGCCGATTCGAACTCGTACTCGGTCTTCGTCGTTCCGGTCGCGTTCGGGTCGGGATTCTCGGCGTTGCCGCCAGCACTACCCTGCTTGAGGATGTTGGGATCGATCTTGTCGGGCGTCTCGGAGTCCGCCTTCTTGGCGTTGCAGCGAAACACCGCGAGTCCGACCAGCCCGGCCACGACCGCGAGCACCGCGATGAAAAATGCGGCCTTGGGTTTTCCAGCTCCATTGCTCATCAGTGAACCTCCCGTTGGCGGCTTCCCCGCCCGCACTGGTCCGGCAGCGCCGGCTCCAGATCAGATCCGTTGCAGCATCTCCGCTCGCGCGAGCTCGTACGATTCGATCTACTCGGTGACCTTCTCGGTCTGCTTCGGCTTGCTCTCCTCGGCCGGACCGAGATCCTTGGCGGTGGCGACGATCGGCGTGGTCTCGGGCGCGCGCATCCCGAGCTCGACCTCGAGGTCGTTGAGCGCGTCGTTCGCCATCTGCTTCTCCATCCGCTCCTCGGCGTTGATCTGATCGATGCCTTCGCTCGACAGATCGCTCGCCACTCGCGCCTTGCCGCGGTTCGCGTCGATCTTGCGCTGGATGACGTCTTCGAGCTGACCGAAGTCGGTGGTGATGTCCATGTTGAAGCTCTGGGTGAGCTTCGCGACCTCGGCCTCGGCCTCGCTCATCTTCAGCTCGGCGTCGTACTTGGCGATCTTGTCCTTGACCTCGACGAGCTTCTTGTTGGCGTGCTGGATCTTCTTCAGGTTGTTCTGATACGCCTGCTCGTGCATCGCGAGCTGCTGCTTGTTCTCGGCGAGCTGCGTCTTCGCCTTGGTCAGCTGAAGCGCGAACGTGCCTGCGGTCTCTCGATCGCCGGCCTTCAGGTACGCCTTCGCCTGTGCCGTGAGCTTGTTGATGTTGGCTTCGCCCTCGCGAACCTGTCGGGCCACGCGCTCGACGAGCCCGCGGTACTGTTCGAGCCCGACCCGCCCCTCCTTGAGCTGTTCGACCGCGAGGTCGTACTCGTACTGCATCTGGGCAATCGGATCGGCTTCCCAGAAGAAGTTGGCGAGCTTGTTGAGCTGAGCCCTGATCGCACCAAAGAACTTTCCGAGAATCATCGCGGTCCTCCGCCCGGGGCCGTAGGTCACCCGGGGTGATGAAGCTACGACCCCGCCTCCTGAGGCTCAAGCCAACATGGCAAGATCCTCTCGTCGGTTCTCAACGAGCCGACACCATGATCACGGTCGGACCTGCTGTCGAGAGCGATCCGTTCGAGCGGAGCGGTTCAGCGCATCGCCACCGGGTCCGTCGGCGCGAGCCGATCCCGGCCAGCAAGTGATCACCAGCGAGCGAACATCGCAGCGGTGGCGCCCGTGCTCGTCGGGACCACGGCGACGCTGGTGTGGTGCTCCTTGCCGCCGGACACCCACCGGTACACCGAGAAACCGATCAGTCCGACGCCCACCGCGCCGGCGATTCCGGCGGCAAGCATGTAGCGATCGGCGCGGTCGTGCGACGCATAGTAGATGTCACTGTTCGCCGCCTCATCGGAATCGAGGCCGATCGCGCGCGAGGTCACCGCGAGCCCGACGCCCAGGCCCACTGCAAGCGCACCTCCGGCGAACATCGAGGTCGCGAGCGTGTCGGTCGATCGAGCGGGTACGGCGACCGGTAGCGGCCTGGGTTGCGGCGCGGGCGTGGCCGCGGGTTTGGGCGCGGGAGGCTGTGCCCAATCTCCGGCGCCGCACTGGTCGAGACTCTCTTGCACGAACTCTGCGGCCCGCGGGCTGGTGGCCGCATCGGTGAGCTTCTTGTAGTGTCCGATCGCTCGATCGCAGTGCCCGCCGAGTCGCTCCGCCTGGGCCAGCGCAAACAGATGCGCCGGATCGGGATCCAGGTTGTAAGCCTGCTCGTAGCGCTTCGCCGCCTCGTCGAAGCTCTTGGCCTGAAACAGCTCGTCGCCCTGCTTGGCTAGCGCGGCGGCGTCTTGCTTGGGGTCGGCGATTGCTGGCACCGCTCCGAGGAGCGACCCGGCCAAAACGGCGAGTTGGAATCGCATGAGGTCTCCGTGGCTGGCCTGGCGGCGGGCTTGGTACGAACGGTTCGCTTGCGGGCCGGATGGGTGGTGGCAGGTGACTCGGGTGGGCGCGGCGCGTCGGTGCCTGGATCGCTCGCGGCGACATTCGCTGGTGGTGGCGCGGACACCGGTGCTGGCTCGACCGCTGGTCGCGCGGTGGGAACCGCGATCGGGGGCGGCGAGGGCGGTGGATTCGTCGAGATCGGCGGCTTCGCTTGGTGCGGCGAAGGATCGCGGCCGAACGCGAGACTGGCGAGCGCAAACGCAACCACGATCGCGCTGGACGTGATCGCGATCGTCTTCATGCGCGAGCTCGCGTGTCCAGTCCGGAGGAGATCGGTCGGATCCGCAGCGATGGTTCGAGCTGGTTGGCCGGCGGCGGGCGCCGGAAACGCGCTGGCCGGTGCCGTGTGCTCCGGGACCGAGTCAGCGCGAAGGGCTGCCGTCGCGACGAGATGTTCGTCGAGCGACTTGCCCTCCCGCGCGGCGCGTTCCCAGGCGTCGAGCTCATCGGGAAACAGCGTCCTCATGTACTTGCTCAGGGCGTTCGCCGACAGCCACAGGTTGTTGGCCGCGATGAAGCACTCGAGGTCGTGGACGCAGGCATCCGCGGTTTGATACCTGGTCTCGACGTTGCGCGACAACAGCTTCATCACGATGGTCTCGAGGCCCCGCGGATAGCTCGGATCGATCGAGGACGGCAATGGTGGTGAACCCTCGACGATGCCGCTCATCACCTCGTAGTCGCTGTCGCCGAGAAACGGACGGCGACCTACCGTGAGCTCGTAGAGCACCACGCCGAGCGAGAACAAGTCGGTGCGCGGATCGAGCCGCCGCGACTGACATTGTTCCGGCGACATGTACGGAATCTTTCCCTTCACCGTGCCGGTCTGGGTGAGCTTGTCGCTCGTGGTGGCGCGCGCGATGCCGAAGTCGACGAGCTTCACCGCTCCGGTGAAGCTGACCAGGATATTGCTGGGTGAAACGTCGCGATGGATCACCCGGCCGTCCGGGCCGTTGCGACGGTGTGCGTGATCGAGCGCCATCGCGGTGCCGAGGACGATCGCGGTGCTGACCGCAAGTGGAACGGTTCGCTTACCAAGTGCCGCGATCATCGCGATCGCGCGGGCATCGGCGCCGTGGATGTACTCCATCGTGAAGAAGTACGAGCCATGCGCTTCACCGACGTCGTAGACATCGGCGATGTTGGGATGCTGCAGGGTCGCAGCGAGCCGGGCCTCCTGGAGGAACATCGCCACCGATTCCGCATCCTCGGCGATTCGCGGCAACATGCGCTTGAGCACCACGGTCTTCTCGAATCCGGCCGTGCCGCGCACGCGCGCGAGATAGATCTCCGCCATCCCACCGACCGCGAGCTTTCGCACGATCTCGTACTTGCCGAACGTGGAGCCGGTGAGCACCTCGATCGGTCGCGGTATCGCGAGCCGCGGCATCACGTGCCGACTCCATTGAGAGCGAGGCCCATGTTGGTCAAGCTTATCATCCGGCTCGTGTCTGGTTCGGTGTTCGGATCGCCCACATGGCACCACAGCGGCGACGACGCCTCGATCAAGGGCAGCTGACGTCGAGCGGTGCCGGAATTCGTCGGTTCGAGAATGATCCGTCGCCAAAGTCACCCTCGGAATTACGCCCCCAGCACAGCCAGTCGCCCGCCGGCGTATGCGCGCAGACGTGTGGATACGCAGCCACCAGCCGATCGACACCGACGAGCGGTTTGCCGTCCGCAGCCATGATCGCCGACGGAAATGGCGAACCCGGGCACGGGCCCGCCTGGCCGAAAAGGCTGTCGCCCCAGCACTGCACGCTGCAGTCAACCAACATCGCGCAGCCGCCACCACCGCCAGCAAACGCAAGGCTCGCGACCCCCGCGAAATCGCCACCGGTAGCGTCCTTCATCACCGTCGGCGTGAGGGCATTGTCACCGAATCCACGCTCGCCATTCGCGATACACCCATGACTGGTCGCGCCGGTGCATTCGATCGCGCTCTCGCGAACCATGCAGATGTGTCCATGACCGAGTCCGAACGCGGGCGCGTTGCCGACCAGTACCGGGTTGGGATGCGTGTTGAGCAGGCCGTCGCGGAACTGGCCGTGGTCATTGTCGCCCCAGCACCAGATCTCGTCGATGCCGCGGTGCACGCAATTGGTATCCGAGCCGATCGCCAGCGAACGCGCACCCGTGAACGCCGCGCCCATCGGTGACGCCAGCACGAGCGCCGCCTGGTTGCGATCGGCGACGAGGCCATCGCCAAGCTGCCCCACCGCGTTCTGACCCCAGCAATACACGTCGCTGGCCGAGGTGATGGCGCAGCTGTGTGCGTTGCCAGACCGGATCTCGGTCGCGCCGAGGAGCGGTGTGCCCCCGACGAGAACCTGGACGGCGGCGGGTTGCGACATGCTCGTCGTGCCGTTGCCGAGCTGGCCAACCACGTTGGCGCCCCAGCACCACACGCTGGCATCGGATCGGATCGCGCAACCGTGATTTCGTCCAAGACCGAGCTGGACGGCATCGTCGATGACCGTGTTGTCGACGAGCGTCTTCACGGGCTCGTGGGTTGGGCGATCGGGCCCGGCCGAGCCGCTACCGAGCTGACCCCATTCATTCTCACCCGCGCACCAGATCGTGCCGTCGATCTTGAGCACGCATCCAAACCGCCGGCCAAATGCGACGTCCAGGATGCAGCTCTGGCAACTGCCATCGATGCAGCTTCCCGACGTGCACGCGGTGCCGGTTGCGCAGCAGGTCGCGCCCAGCGCCCCGCAGGTCTCGGATGTGTAGGAGCAAACACCAGCGCGGCAGGTGCCGGCGATGCCGTTGTCGATGCATTGATCGTCGCGGCTGCAGACATACGCGGCCGGATCGCCACACGCCGCCATCACGAGTAGCCCTGGCAACGCGGCGGCGATCGATCGAAGCGAGAACGGCAGCGTCATGGGCAGCTCGGCGCGGTGATCGGGGTGGGAAAGCCGTGCTCGGTCAGCGAGCCATCGGCGAGCTCGCCGTCGGTGCCGCGCCCCCAGCACAGCAGCGCTCCGGCGCTGGTGCGCGCACACGTGTGCGAGTAGCCGGCGGTCAGCTCGACGACATCGGTCAGCGGCGTACCGTCCTGGAAGATCACCGGCAGTGGGTACCCGGTACCGATGCCCGTTCCGACCTGGCCATGATTGTTGGAGCCCCAGCACCGAACCGTGTGGTCGATCATCAGGGCGCACGACGCGGAGCCCGCGACCGCCTTCGCGACCTCGCCGAGCTGCGTCCCATCGTGCGCCGCCAGCACCGGTTGCGGCGTTGCATAACGCTCGGGGATGGCCTCTTCCGTGGTGTGAGCACCGTTGCCGAGTCGTTGCCGGAACGAGGACCCGGCACACCACGCGTGGTTGGCTGAATCGACCATGCAGGTGTAGTCGGGCTGACCTGCCGCGACCGAGCGCCATGTTCCGATCGCGACGGCGGTGGCGTGAAACCCCATCGGGCTGTCGTTCGCGAGCTGACCGTAGTCGTTGGCTCCCCAGCACCAGACCTCGTCGTTTGCCGTGGTCGCGCACGTGTGGTCGCGCCCGACGCTGATCTCGGTTACCCCGCCGAGCGCGCCGCCAGCTGAGGACTGCACCGCGACGGCTTGGTGTTGCTCTGGCGCCGCTGAGCCGTCACCGAGCTGACCGACGTCGTTGAGACCCCAGCACCAGACGCCCGAGCTGCTGGTGATCGCGCACGTATGGTCGCGCCCGGCGCCGACCGTGACCGCGCCGAGCAGGGGCATCGAATTGCTCAGCATCGTGACCTGCACTGCGACCGCCGAGTCGGTGGTCGAGCTGTTTCCCAGGTGTCCATGGTTGTTGCGGCCCCAGCACCACACCGAGGTGTCGTCGCGGATCGCGCACGCGTGATCGCCGCCAGTGCCGATCGCGATGGCATCGGTGATCGGCTGTCCGCTCACCGCGTCGCGGATCGAAGTCCACGTGGTGGACCTGTCTTCGGTGTCGAGCCCCACCTGACTTCGACCGTTGGATCCGATGCACCACACGGTTCGGTCGTGCGCGACCGCGCACCCGAAGCCGCGCCCGTACCGCAGGTCTTGGAGGCAGGCCGCACACGTCCCGGCGTTGCAGTAGCCATTCCCGCCGCACGCTGGTCCGTCGTCGCAACATGGCTGGCCGACACCGCCGCAGCCGCCGTTCACGCATGTGCCGCCTAGCTGGTCGCCCGCATTGGGCTCGTAACGGTTTCCGCCGCACGCCGGATCCGGGAAGCTGCAGAACTGCGTCGGTTCGCATCGACCCTCGACGCCGTTCGCGACACAGTCGCCGTCGATGGAGCAGACGTACGCTCGTGGCGATCCACAACCGGATAGCACCACAGCGATCGCAGTAGCGACCCGATGCCAAGCCATCACCTTGAACCGTAACACTGCGACGACAGCTCGATGACATCGGGCGCCAACGATCGGATCCCACGGGTTCGCCGCGTGTGCTGACAGGTGCGAGGCGTATGTCTATGGATCGCTGAGTCGAGCGGTGCCGCGGCGAACGCGCGTGTCTACGGACAGCTGACGTCGAGCGGCGCTGCCAACGGTCGGTTCGAAAACGTTCCGTCGCCGAGCTCTCCCTGGGAGTTGCGCCCCCAGCACAACCACTCGCCGGTGATCTTGCGTGCACACGCGTGCGGGAACGCGGCGATCACCCGATCGACCTCGGTGACCGGCATGCCGTCGTCATCGATGACGGGTTCGGGAAATCGCACCGCCTTGCCGGTTCCCGCTTGGCCATACTGGTTGTCACCCCAGCACTGCACGCTGCGGTCGTTCATCCGTGCACAGCCGCCGCCGCCTCCCGCGAAGACGACCGCGGCGGCGCCGGTGAAGTCACTGCCGTCATCGTCCTTCATCGCGACCGGAGCGAGCACGTCGAGGGCGCCACCCGCCTCTCCGTTGGCGAGACTGCCGTGAGCGGCGCCGCCGGTACACTCCACCGACGCTGCACGGACCAGGCAGATCTGACCGTGACCGAGCGCGAATGCCGGCGCGTTGCCGATCAGCGCAGGGCTTGGATGGGAGCCAAGCGTGCCGAACCCGAACTGACCATGGTTGTCGGCGCCCCAGCACCAGACCTCGTCGATCCCACGGTGGACGCAGTTGGTCCCCGCGCTACTCGCGAGTGAGCGCGCACCGGTGAACACAGATCCCATCGGCGCGGTCAGGACCGGAGCAGCCTGATCGCGAGTTGCCGTCAACCCGTCGCCAAGCTCGCCTTCCGCGTTGTAGCCCCAGCAGTAGACGTCACCTGCCGTCGTGATCGCACATGTATGGGCGCTCCCTGATCGAACCTCGCTTGCACCGAGCAACGGCGATCCGCCGGCGAGGACCTGTACCGCACCGGGCTGCAGCGTATTGGTGGTGCCGTTACCGAGCTGGCCGACGTGGTTGGCTCCCCAGCACCACACGCTCGTATCGGCGCGGATCGCGCAGCCGTGAGCTTTCCCCAGCGCGATCTGGATCGCATCGTCGATGATCGCGTTGTCGACGACCGTTCTGACCGGCTCCCGCGTGGGACGATCGTCGCCGGCGGTGCCGCTGCCGAGTTGACCCGAGAGGTTTTCGCCCGCGCACCAGATCGTGCCGTCGGTCTTGAGCACGCAGCCGAACCGCCGGCCGAACGCGACATCCTGGATGCAGCTGCGACAGCCGCCATCGATGCAGGTTCCGGACGCGCACGCGGTTTCGGTGGTGCAGCACGCCTGGCCCGCCCCGCCGCAGGCCTCGACGAACGAACACGCGCCATCGCGGCAGACGCCCGCTACGCCGTCCTGGATGCATTGATCGTCGCGCGTGCACACGTACGCAGCGGGCTCGCCACACCCGGCGACCACGACCACGACCGACGCGATCCACCACGACGAGCGAATGGGCAAGGGCAACGTCATGGACAGCTCGGCGCCGCGATCGCGGTCGGATAGTAATGCTCCGTCAGTGAACCGTCGGCGAGCTCGCCGCTGACGCCGCGACCCCAGCACACGAGGTTTCCCGAGCTGGTGCGGGCGCAGGTATGCGCCCACCCCGTCGTCAGCTCCACGACGTCGGTCAGCGGCGACCCGTCCTCGTTGACAACAGGGAGCGGGTGCGGCGTCCCGATTCCAGTTCCCAGCTGTCCGTGATTATTCGCACCCCAGCACCTGACACTGCCGTCGATCATCAGCGCGCACGACGCGGAGCTGGCCGCGACCTGCGCGACCCCATCGAGCTGCGCCCCGCCATGCTCGACCAACACGGCCTGTGGTGTGGGGTAGGACTCGGGAATGTCGTCCTCGTGCGAGTGAGCGCCTGTTCCGAGCCGCATCCGGAACGACCATCCGGCGCACCAGGCGTGACCGGTCGGATCGACCATGCACGTATGCTGCGGGTGACCCGCTGCCACCGAGATCCACGTGCCGATCGGGACCGCCATCGTCCGATTGTCCATCGAGCCGTCCGCGAGCTGCCCCTTCGTATTCAAGCCCCAGCACGCGACCTGGTGATTCACGGTGTTCACGCACGTGTGGTAGCGCCCGATCGTGATCGCCGATGCGCCCCCGAACACGCCGCCGCCGGCTGCTAGCACCGGGACGGCTTGGAGTCGTGGCGTGGTCGTCGAGCCATCGCCGAGCTGACCGGCGTTGTTGCGTCCCCAGCACCAGACTCCCGAGTTGCCGGTGATCGCGCACGTGTGCGAATAGCCCGCCGCGACCGTGACGACTCCCAGCAGTGGGAGTCCGTTGCTAAGCATCGTGACCTGGACGGCGACTGAAGCGTCGGTCGTCGAGTTGTTGCCGAGCTGACCATCCGGGTTGGCGCCCCAGCACCACAGCGAGGTGTCGCCGCGAATCGCGCACGCATGATCAGCGCCGGCACCGATCGCGGTTGCATTCGTGATCGGTTCGCCGGTCACGCCATCGCGAATCGGTACCCATGTCGTGTATTCACCGCCCGGGTCGAGGCCGACCTGACCTCGATGATTGCTTCCGATGCACCACACCGTTCCGTCATGGGCGAGCGCACATCCAAATCTGCGGCCGTACCGAACGTCCTGGAGGCACGCTGTGCAGGTTCCGGCATTGCAGTAGCCATTGGTTTCACACGGTGGTTCGCCATCACAACACGGCTGGCCGAGGCCGCCACAACTGCTGTGGACGCAGTTGCCGCCGAGTCCGTCGCCGGCGTTTGGCTCGTAGCGGTTACCGGCGCACGCCGGATCCGGAAAGCTGCAGAACTGGCTCGGTTCGCAGCGGCCTTGCATGCCATCCGCAACGCATTCTTCGTCGAGCGCGCAGCTGAAGGGTCGCGGTTGACCGCATGCAACCAGCGCGGCACCGAGCACCAGCAGCCCGGCGAGGTGTCGCCGTCCCATCGTTCGCAACGGTAACACCGTCGTCGCGCCATGGTGATGTGCAGACCGCCGTCTGTGCGCCGCGTTGTGCCGTGTGGGTGAATGTCGGCGACGATCACGACGAGGCGCGCAGCGTCGCTACCAGAGGACCTGGCTCTCGATGCCGAGCACCAGACCGAAGTTGTCCTCGGAGCGGTAGCGGTGCCCGACGAGATCGATCCGCGGAACGTGGAGGGGATTTACCTCGCGCGTGCCGGGGGTGACGATGTTGTCGATCGCGGTCTCGCAGCTGGTCATCGCCGCGCCTTCGCAGTGGGGCAGGTCGATCCCGGCATCCGCGAAGCTGATCACGTGATCGGTCTTCCATGCGAGCTTGGCGAGCGCCGCAAACCGGATCCGCGGGCCGACCGCCGCGCGCACCGCGACCTGCGCAGCGGTCTCGAGATAGTTCTCGACGTTGGAGATCCCGGGATGGCGCAACGGCTGCACGCCGTCCGTTGCGGGATCGCCGTCGAGGATCAGCGGACCGCCTCCGCGAGGGTCACCGGCGTACGCAAACACTTCCCACATCTCGGTATAGGCCCGGCCTTCGAAGTGGCCGACCACGCGCGAGCCGATGTCGACGCTGATCTTGTGGTTGTTGGCGCGATCGTTCATCACGAACGTCTCGAGCCCGAAGGCGACGCCGGCCTGCTGGGATGGTTTGACCGAGCGCGAGCCAAATCCGGGATCCGCGAACAGCGACCGGTCGCGGGTCCAGATCGGGGTCTGCCAGAACAGCTCGAACCAGGCTTCGTTCCAGCGGAACTGGCGGTCGACCGTGGTCCACAGCCGGAGCTCGTGAACCCCGGTGCTCACGCCCGTGGTCTCGCTCGGGTTGCGCGGATCGAACGTCATGATCCGCCCCGCTGCGAGTCGAAGCTCGCCGCCGATCTTCCAGGTGGGTTTGGTGTCATCGCGGTGCTGGTTGAACATCGCGAAGTTGAGCCCGACGTGAACCTGGTCGATCCCGCTGCGCTTCTCGCCGCGGAAGATCAGATCTCCCGGCGGAGGAGTCCCCGGATCTCGTGCGTCGAATCCTTCTGGCGGCAACAGCGCGTCGAGCAGCGTCGATGACTGACTTCGATCGACACCGGAGGCGAGCGACAGCTGGCGGCTCTGCGCGATCGTCACCGGCAGCGCGAACGACAGCCAGGTGTCGGGGGCGAGCCCGATGTCGAGCCGCGGGATCAACAGGTGGCGCGACTGGCGAAACTCGAGATCCGGACGCCGCAGCGTGCCGTCGAGCGGATCCTGGTCACCGCCGGTCAGCTCGCGCGTGATCGTCGCCTTGTCGAGCTCGTAGTCGTAGTCGAGCCCGAAGTGGAAGCTGATCGGCTTGCCCGGGTCAGCCCCGCTGGGCACCGTCGCGGCGGGATTCGCTCGCGCAGCCGTCGTGCTCACGAGGCTGAGCCCGAACACAACGCTGGCCAGGGTGCCGCAGACCCGCATCACGGGCCGCAACGGTAACACGGCCGCACATGGCTCCGATGGTTGCAGGCGGCGATCCGAACCGCCGCGGACCTAGCCTTCGCGATCGCGGAGCCCGAGCTCCTTCATCTTCATCTGCAGGCTCTTGCGGCTGATCTTGAGTAGTCGCGCGGCCTGGGTGACGTTGCCGCCGGTCTCGTCGAGCGCCTTCACGATCAGCTCGCGCTGAACGCGCGAGGTCTCGGCTCGGACGATCTCCTTGAGCGATCCAGGCGCGCCGCTCGAGTCGACGACGTCCTCGTCATCCTCCTCGACCACGGCGACCGGCCCGCTGGCAGAGCTCGCGCTCGGGGGCGGCGAGGTGTCGTGCGATCCGGACAGCTGCAGATCGCTGCGCGCGATCCGCTCGTGCTGGCAGAACAGGATCGTTCGCTCGAGCACGTTCTCGAGCTCGCGGATGTTGCCAGGCCAGGCGTGGCTCTCGAGCGCGGCCAGGGCGTCCTCGGAGATGCCGGCGATCTGCTTCTTCAGCCGCTCGTTGAACTTCTTGATGATGTGCTGGGTGAGCAGCGGGATGTCGCCCTTGCGCACGCGCAGCGCCGGGATCTGCAACGGCACGACGTTGAGCCGGTAATAGAGATCTTCGCGGAAGTTGCCGCGCTGGATCTCCTGCTCGAGATCTCGGTTGGTCGCGGTGATCAGGCGGACGTTCACCTTGATCGTCTTGAGGCCGCCGACCCGCTCGAACTCGCTCTCCTGGATCGCGCGGAGCAGCTTGACCTGCATCTCGACCGGGATCTCACCGATCTCGTCGAGGAACAGCGTGCCGCCGTCTGCGAGCTCGAACCGTCCGGGCTTGCTCGAGGTCGCGCCGGTGAATGCACCCTTCTCGTAGCCGAACAGCTCCGATTCCATCAGCGTCTTGGGGATCGCCGCGCAGTTGATCTTGATGAACGGCCCCGCCTTCCGGCTCGACTGCTCGTGCAGCGCCTTGGCCACCAGCTCCTTGCCCGTGCCGCTCTCGCCGGTGATCAGCACGGTCGACGGCGTATCGGCGACCTTCTCGATCACCGCGAAGATCGACTGCATCTCCGGGCTCTGGCCGATCAAGCCGAACCGTCCGCGCGACTCGAGGTCATGTGCGTACAGCGTCGACCGCGGCGCGGTCCGGTTGGCCGCGGCTTGACCGATCGCCTTCTCCACGATCGCGCGGATCGAGTCCTGCTCGAACGGCTTCTCGATGTAATCGAACGCGCCCGCCTTGATCGCTTCCACGGCCTGACCGACCGAGCCGTACGCCGTGATCATGATGACCGGAACATGCGGATGATTCTTCGAGGCAGTCCGCAGCACCTCCATGCCGTCGGCCCCCGGCATCCGCAAATCCGTGATCACCACGTCGACATCAGCCAGGCGTTCGATCGCCTCCGTGCCGCTCGCGGCCTGCACGACCTCGTGGCCCTCGCGCCGCAGCAGCGCGACGAGGACACGTCGCAAGTTCTGCTCGTCATCGGCGACGAGGATCTTGGCCGGTTGCACGCAGGAAGCCTACACCAGTGGCTCCGCGCAGGCCTCGGGGACGGTGTCAAGTTTGCGTGCGCCGCGCGATCCGCTCCGTGGGGACGTTTCGTGCTCGTGCTCGTGCTCGTGCTCGTGCTCGTGCTCGTGCTCGGTGCTCGGTGCTCGTGCCGCGCTCGTGCTAGGTGCTCGGTGCTCGCGCTCGTGCTGCGCTCGTGCTCGCGCTCGTGCTGCGCTCGTGCTCGGTGCTCGTGCCGTGCTCGTGCTCGTGCTCGGTGCTCGCGGGTCGCCTGTACCAGTCATGCACGGCGATCGTGTCCGGTTGCCACGAGATCTCAGTCGGCCCGCGAGCGCGCAGCGGCTACCGTTCCGGCCATGACAGCCCGATCCGTGATGCGCTTCGTGGTGACGTTTGCGATGGCGCCGCTCGCCGCTGCGTGCGGTGAGCATCGAGACCCGCCCGACAGCCCGGCGGCACCCGTTCCGTGCGGTACGCTGACCTGCGCGCCGACCGAGTACTGCTTGTCCGAATACGTCGGGTGTTGCCTGCTCGGTTGCGACGCCGGGATCGGTGCAACGCGGGCCTTCTCGTGCCAGCCAATCCCGGCGGGCTGTACGGCCGGCGACCTTTGCGAATGCTCCGAGGCAACCGACCTGCCGGGAGGCATTCCCGTCACCTGCGAGCCAGAGCTGCGCACGATCGGTGTGGGATGCGCTTGAACCGGGTTGACGCGGCGGATCCGATCACGTATCGACGGCGCGGCGCGCGGCGGACTCGACGGTCGCATCATCGCTCGCGGGCGCTGCGGCGGACGGCTCACTGGGGTGCACCGGCGCGGATCCGGCGTCGGTGACGGCGAGCAGATCGCTGGCGGAGTCGCCGGGCGGAATCGTCTCGACGCGAGCACCGGTGGTGGTGACCCCAGCCGAGTTGCTCGAGACGGGCGTCGTGGTGACGGCGGAGGGATCGTCGGCGGCGGCGGCGATCGGCGGCGGCAACGTCGGCGGTTTGGGCCACGGCGTTGGATCGTTGCGCGCGCCGGACAGCAGTCCCGCGGTGTCGGTGATGTCCTCGATCTTGCTGGCGGCAACCGGATCGGCGGCGGGCAGGAACACCGAGAACGTCGACCCCTGACCGATCGCCGAGCGGACCTCGATCGTCCCGCCGTGCTGGTTAACGATCCGGTGCGAGATCGCGAGCCCGAGTCCGGTGCCCTTTTGCTTGGTGGTGAAGAACGGGATGAACAGCTTCTTGAGCCGGTCGCGCGGGATGCCGATGCCGGTATCGCGGAACCGGACCTCGGCGAACTGACCGTAGCCGAGCCGCGACCGCCGCCGCCGGGTCGACAGGATCTCGAGGATGCCGCCGTCGGGCATCGCCTGGATCGCGTTCTGGCCGAGGTTCAAGAACACCTGCATCAGCGACTCGGGATCGCCCGCGATCCGCGGCAGCATGTCGTCGAGGCGCATCCGGATCTCGACGCCCTTCGGCGGATCTTGCTGGAGCAGCTGGACGGTCTTGCGCACGACCTGATTGAGGTCGACCTTGTCGGCGCCTTCACGGCCGGGACGTTCCGCGCGCGCGTAGTCGAGAAACCGCGTCACGACGTTGTTCAGTCGGTTGGCCTCCTCGACGATGATGTCGAGCAGCTCGGCGGTCTCCGACGCGTGGCCGGGGGCGGGAGGGCTGCCATCGGCGGTGATCAACAGCTGGGCGGCGCCCTTGATCGCACCGAGCGGGTTTCTGATCTCGTGGGCGAGACCGGCGGCCATCTCGCCGAGCGCGGCGAGGCGATCGCGCTCCTTGACCCGTTCGTAGGCCTGACTCGATTCGATCACGCGCGCGGCGGCCACCGCCAGCTGGCGGAACGTGTCGATGTCGTCGGGATCGAACGCGTTGTCGGTACGATCATCGGCGACGCAGAACATGCCGAGCAGCCATGGTCCCTGTTCGGTTTCGGCCGATCCGAACAGTGGAAACACCAGCGCAGCGCCGAGCTCCTCGAGCCGGCTCGTGATCGCGAGCAGCGGTGCGCGCTTGACCTCGGCATCCGGCGCCACGACCAGCTCGGCGAGCTCGCGCTCGATCTGATCCTTGTCGACGAACCCGCTGCGCACGCGATCGAGCAGCGGCCGTTCGGCGTTGACGTCGAGTCGCTCGGGCGGCGGATGCCCCATCGAGCCGACGCGATCGAAGCCCGCGCCGTCGGCGTCGAGCAGGTACACGGACGCGTCGGTGACCCGGCGCGATTCCTCGAGCGCAGCGACGATGCGCTGGACCATGTCATTGACGTCGACCACCCCCGGCAGCTCGCGGCGCAAGGCGTCGAGCCGGCCGCGCAGCTCGGTGCGCTGGCGCAACAGCCATCGATTGATGCCGTTCTCGAGCCAGCTGCGAACCGGCTCGAACAAGATCAGGATCACGAACGAGGCGACCAGCGCGTTCAGCAGGTACAGCCCCTTCTGCCCGCTGCCGATCCAGTACAGCAGCACGCCGTAGACGGCCCACAGCAGGATCACCAGCGTGCCGAGCACCGCCATCTTGCCGAGGAGCTCGTTGACGTCGATCAGCCGGTTGCGGAACAGCGTCTGTGACAGGAAGTACAGGTACAGGATGCCCAGCACGTTGCCGACCGCGGGCCACGCGACGCCGAGCCTCGGCAACACGTCGGTCAGCGCCAGCGTGGTCGCGATGAAGCCACCGAGCGCCAGGTAGCCGACGCGCGTGCGTTCGACGCGCTTCGAGGTCGCACGGTACTGCATGTACATGTCGTAAACGCAGCGGTACAGCCCGCCGTAGACGTAGACCCCAAACGGGATGAGGAAGTAGATCGAATCGTGGATCTGCTGGACCACCGCCGAGTAGACCAGGCCGGCGTACGCGACCAGCGTCCACGCCAGCGTGACGCGTGGGCCGCGCTTGGGACCACCGATCGACGGCTGCGCGAGGAAGATCCGGAAGAACCGGATCGCGGTCACCGGGATCGTGGCCGCCGCCCACAACGACAACCACCGCATCACCGGGCTCTCGGTCGCCGCGTCGATGAACGTGCACAGGTGCCAGGCGGCGACCGTGAAGGTGAATGCCGCAAACGCGACGAAGATCCGGTCCTTGCGCGACCGCAGCAGGACCGACATGCCGACCGCGAGGATCAGCAGGGCGGCGAGCAGCGCGGAGACCGCCTGGACGTCCATCTCGGCAGTCTACCCGGCAATTCGTGCCCCTGGCCCACTAAGGCGTTGCTCACGCGCCGCGTGCCACGTGCTCGTGCGGTCCTCGACACGCACCCGCGCGAGCGCCGCGATCCGCGAGCGGCCCGGGCTCGATCCTGCAGGGCTGAACCGCGGTTGCGCCGGGGTTCTGCTAGCGTTGCCGCGTGCACGAATTGCTGGCGCGCCTCCCCGCGGTTCACGCGCTTGCCGACGAAGCTGCGAAGCTCGGCGACGCACCGCGGTGGGCGGTGGTCGAGGCAGCTCGGCGAGCGATCGCCGAGGCGCGCGCGGCGATCCAGGCCGGCACGTTGCGGGAGCCGACGATTCCGGCTGATCGGGTCGCGCGTGCGGCGCGCCAGCTCGCGTCGCCGACCCTGCGCCGCGTGATCAACGCCACCGGGGTCGTGCTCCACACCAACCTGGGCCGCGCGCCGCTGCCCGACGCAGCTGGTCGCGCGCTGGACGCGATGATCGGCGGGTACTCGACCCTGGAATATGATCTCGAGCGCGGCGAGCGCGGATCGCGTCACGACCACCTGCGTGGCCTGTTGCGCGAGCTGACCGGTGCCGAGGATGCGCTGGTGGTGAACAACAACGCGGCTGCCACCGTGCTCGGGCTCGCGGCGCTCGCGACCGAGCGGGAGATCGTGGTGTCACGTGGCGAGTTGATCGAGATCGGCGGCTCGTTCAGGCTGCCCGAGATCCTCAAGCTGTCGCGCGGCGTGCTGGTCGAGGTCGGCACGACCAACAAGACCCACCTGCGCGACTATGACGCCGCGATCGGTCCGCGCACCGGTTTGCTGCTCAAGGTCCATCGCTCCAACTTCGCGATCGTCGGGTTCACCAGCGAGGTGACGCCCGCGGAGGTAGTGGCACTTGGCAAGGCACGCAGCGTCGGTACGATGATCGATCTCGGCTCGGGGGCACTGTTCGATCGCGCCACCCAGCGCGCGTGGGGACTCCCCGACGAACCCACGGTCGCCGAGGCGGTCGCCACCGGCGCGGACCTCGTGACGTTCTCCGGCGACAAGCTGCTCGGGGGCCCGCAGGCCGGCATCCTGGTGGGGACGGCCGCGGCGATCGAGATCGCGCGCAAGCATCCACTGCTGCGCGCGCTGCGCCCCGACAAGCTCACCCTGGCAGCGCTCGCCGCGACGCTCGCGCTCCACCGCGATGGCAAGCGAGCGGAGCTCCCGACGGCGCGGATGCTCGCGGCGCACACCGATGAGCTCCGGGCGCGCGCCGATCAGCTCGCCGCTGCGATCGGGGAGGTCGGCGCAACCTCGGTCGCGGTCGAAGCCTGCATGTCCACCGTCGGAGGTGGCGCGATGCCGACCGCCGCGCTTGCATCGTGGGCAGTCACGCTGCGTGGTCCGTCACCGGACGCGATCGAGCGCCGGTTGCGTGCGGCGCCGGTGCCGGTGATCGCACGGATCGCCGATGGGCGAGTGTGGCTCGACCTGCGCACGATCGCTGACGACGAGATCGCTGCGGTGATCGCCGCCGTGCGCGCGTGCGGATGACGCCATGCGCGCGTGATATGACGAGATCACTCAATCATGCGCTATCAGGTCGAAGAGCAGCCCAACTACCTGCGCATTCGTCGGTCGCGCGTGCCGGGGGTGCGGCGGACGGCGATCATTCTGGTGCTGTTCCTCGTCTGGTACACCGGCGCGTACATCGTGATCAGCCGCGTGCTTCCCGACGAGTGGCCGCTGTGGGCGATTCCCGTGCTGTTCTGTCTGCCGCTGCTCGCGATGCCCACGTTTGCGGCAGCGGTGAGCTCGGCGATCTGGCCTGAACAGCGCCGGTTCATCAGGGCCGGCAATGCCATCATCATCGGCAAGACCACGTTCGAGCGCGAGCACCTCCAACAGCTGAATCTCGAGACCGCCGAAGACGGCAAGATCACGCTGTCGCTCAGGATGCAGGTCAAGGAGCTCAAGGCTGACCTGGTGCTCGCCGAGGTGTTCGAACGCGCCGAGGCCGATGCGCTGGCGGGGCGAGTCGCGAAGTTCCTCGAGCTTCCCGTGGTGGGTAGCTGATGGCCGCACCGCGATCCCGCGCCTGAGGCATGTCGGGGTGGGTGGCCAGCGCTCGGGCTTGACCGTCCCTACTAGTTCGCGGTTACTTCCCCGCCATGACTCCTCACGTGGTCGCCGTCGCGGGCGGGAAGGGCGGCGTGGGCAAGAGCCTGGTCGCCGCAAACGTGGGGATCTTTCTGGCGACGCTAGGCAAGCGCGTCGTGCTCGTGGACGCGGCGTTCGGCGCGCCGAATCTGCACATCTTTGCCGGCGTGCCGCGCCCATCCCGCACCTTGTCCGAGGCGCTCGCGGCGGATGGGCCGCCGCTCGCCGAGCTCGCGATCTCCACCTACGTGTCGGGCGTGAAGCTGATCGGCGGGTTCTACGACCCACCGTGGATCGCCGAGCCCGGGCCGACGTTGGTGCGCCTGCTATGCGATCAGCTCCGGCAGCTCCCGGCCGACTGGGTCGTCGTCGATCTCGGACCAGGGATGAGCTCGCCCACGCTCGAGCTGTTCGTCGAGGCCGACATCGGGCTCGCCGTCGCGGTGCCGGATCCCACCTCGATCGAGCTGATGCATCGATTCCTCAAGGCGGCGTTCTTGAAGTCACTCGAGCGCCGCAGCCTGGCGTATCTCGCACGGCCGCGTCACACCGCCTCGGGTGAACCGACGCCCTATGAGGGCGGTACGCCGAGCCCGCTCGAGATCTGGCTCGGCGCGACGTCTGCGCAACCCAACGAGCTGGCCGAGCTTCGCGAGGCGATCCTGGGGTTCTCCCCGCAGCTCGTGATCAACTCGGCTCGCTCCAAGTCCGATATGGAGCTCGGCCGCGCGGTCGCCTCGGTCGCGCGCCGGCGGCTCGGGCTGCCGATCCGCTACCTGGGGCACCTCGAGTACGACGAGGCCGTGTGGGCATCGACGCGGCGGCGGCGCCCGTTGTTGATCGAGCACCCCGAGACGCGGATCGCCAAGTGCTTCGAACGCGTCGCGCGCGGGCTGCTCGCCGTGCGTCCACCGGTCATCGAGGGCGATGTGCTGCCATCGGACTCGCACTACGAGCTGCTCGAGGTTCCTCCGACCGCCAGCTTCGAGGACATCCGCCGCGCCAATCGGCGGATCCGCGACATCTACGGCGCGGAGTCGATCGCGATCAGCGGGCTGTACGATCCGGCGTCGCTCGAGGCCGCTCATCGCCGGCTCGATCTCGCCTACACGACGCTGATGGACGCGGCGAAGCGCAAGGAGTACGACTTCGAGCTGTTTCCCGACGGCGTTCCGATGCCGGTCGTGCCACCGGCACCGACCGATCTCCCACCGCCAGTGCTCAAGGACGACGAGAGCATCGCGGTGCGTCCGCCGATGCCCGACATCTCGAACCACACCGAGTTCTCGGGAGCGTTGCTGCGCCAGATCCGCGAAGCGGTCGGGGTGGAGCTGCGCGAGATCTCCGAGCGCTCCAAGATCGGCATGCCGTACCTGCACGCGCTCGAGGGCGAGGCGTTTGCGAAGCTCCCGGCGCCGGTCTACGTCCGCGGTTTCCTCGGAGAGTACGCACGCGCGCTGGGGCTCGACGCCGAGCGTGTCAAGCAGACCTACCTCGCCCGATATCGTGCGGCGCGGCCGGCCCCCGACGGCGACGACGATCAGTCCGGCCGTGCGTAGGGCGGTGTCAAAACGAACCGCGGCCAACGCTTGACCCGGGCCGAGCCCGCCGCCACGATCTCCAAATGGCCACCTTGATCGACAACCCGAAGCGCGCAAGGCAGCTCGCCCGCGCGATCGCGTCGGACTTGACCCTCTATCACGAGCCCAAGATCCTCGAGGGCATCTCGAACGACAACCTGTTCGACGTGATGGCCGACGAGATCAACGAGGGCCGCGAGCTGTTCAAGAGCCGCGTCACCGAGGACATCTTTCACCAGCACATCTACGAGCGCGCGATCGTCGACGTGCTCGTGAAGTCGAAGGGGCACGTCAAGTCGAAGATCTGGTGAGCGGGCCGGCGGCGGGGGACGATCCGGCGGGCGACGATGAGCTCGACCTCGAGGTGGATGACGAGCAGCCGGTTGCACGGCATCGCTTGAACATCGGGGCCGCGGAGGCCGGTGGACGGCTCGATGCGGTGGTGACGGCGGCAATCCCCGCACTGTCGCGGGCACAGGTCCAGCGATTGATCGACGACGGCCAGGTGGTCGTCGGCGATCTCGCGGCCACCAAACCTGGGGCTCGTGTGCGTGCCGGGGACGTCATCGTCGTGACCGTGCCGGCGCCCGCGCCGCTCGAGGTGATCGCCGAGCGCATCCCGCTGGTGGTGATGTACGAGGACGCCGAGCTGATCGTGATCGACAAGCCCGCCGGCATGGTGGTGCATCCGGCGCCCGGGCATGCCAGCGGCACGCTGGTCAACGCGTTGCTCTACCATTGCCGCGATCTCGCGGGCATCGGTGGGATCGCACGCCCGGGCATCGTCCATCGCCTCGACAAGGACACCACCGGGGTGATGGTCGCGGCCAAGACCGATCGCGCGCACGCCGCGCTCGCCGCGGCGTTTGCCGCCAAGAGCCGCGGTCGATCGGGTGGGGAGTCCGGAGGAATTCGTCGCGAGTACCTCGCCCTCGCGGCACCGCCGCCGCGGGCACGGCAGGGCACGCTGCGCACGCTGTATGGCCGCCATCCGGTCCATCGCAAGAAGTTCTCATCGAAGGTCGCGACCGGAAAGCCTGCGGTGACCCACTGGGAGGTGGTCGAGGCGCTGCACGGTGCGGCGCTGGTCAGGCTCCGGCTCGAGACGGGGCGCACGCACCAGATCCGGGTCCACGCCGCCGATCATGGCTGGCCGCTGATCGGCGATGCGGTCTATGGCCACCGCGCCTCGGACGAGCGCATCGCTGCGGTGGCACGCCAGCTCGGCCGCCAGGCGCTCCATGCTGCGCTGCTGGCGTTCGATCATCCGGTCACCGGCAAGCGCCTGAGCTTCGAAGCGCCGCTACCGGGCGACCTGTCCGCCGCCCTGGCGGCGTTGCGCCTGCCTCCGAGCGACGTCGGATCGGTGTGATATCAACGCTCCGTGCGGAGCATGACCGGATACGGCCGCGGGGTCGCCGCGCGCGATGGCCAGCGCGTGACGGTCGATATCCGCTCGGTCAATCACCGGTTTCTCGATCTGAAGCTGCGGGGGGCGCCGATCGCGCCGGTGCTCGAAGAGGCCGTATCGGCCCGCGTCCGCACCGCGATCGAGCGCGGCGCGGTCACCGTATCGATCCACGTCGTTTCGGAAGCTGCCACCGGTGGCATGCGGATCGACTCTTCCGCCGCAGCGCGCGCGCATCGCACGCTGAGCGAGCTCGCGGCGCAGCTCGCGGTGGGCGGTCCCTCCCTCGAGCTCGTGCTGGCGCAACCAGGCGTGGTGGTCACCGACGATCAAGCGAGCGAAGCGCTGCCGGTCGTGGCTGCGCTCGACATCGCGCTCGGCGAGCTCGAGCGGATGCGTACCACCGAGGGCGAGGCGCTCCGCGCCGATCTGCTGGCCCGGCTCGACGGGCTTGCGACGCTGAGGTCCGACATCGCAGCGCTCGCGGCCCGCATGCCCGCGCAGCTCACCAGGCGGTTGCACGAGCGCGTGCGAAAGCTGCTGGAGCCGCAGGAGCTCGCCGCGGTCGAGCCGTCCCGCCTCGCGCAAGAGGTGGCGCTGCTCGCCGATCGTAGCGACGTCACCGAAGAGCTCGTGCGGCTGGCCAGTCACCTCGACCAGGCGCGTGCCCTGCTCGCGGGCAAAGCGTCGGTGGGGCGCCGGCTCGATTTCCTGGTCCAGGAGATCGGACGTGAGCTCAACACGATCGGTAGCAAGTCGGCCGCCACGGAGATCACGGCGGCGGTCGTGGAAGGAAAGGCCGCGCTCGAGAAGGTGCGCGAGCAGGTCCAGAACGTCGAATGAGTGAGCTCACATGATGTCGTATGATGGCCAGGTGACTGATCCAGCGGGAGGTCGGGGTTCCGATCGCGGAATCTTGGTGATCGTCTCGTCGCCATCAGGGGCCGGCAAGACGACGCTCACCAAGCGGCTGGTCACCGAGTTCGCGCCCCGGCTCGAGTTCTCGGTCTCGTACACCACCCGTCCAAGGCGGAACAACGAGGTGGATGGCCGCGACTATCACTTCGTGTCGCCTGACGTGTTCGAGGCGATGGTGAAGCGGGGTGAGTTCGCCGAGCACGCGTTCGTTCACCAGAACCGCTATGGCACGGCACAAGCACCCATCGACGCGGCGCTGGGCAGCGGCAAGGACGCGATCTTCGATGTCGACTGGCAGGGCGGGGCGGCGCTATCCGCGCGATGGCCGGCCGATTCGCTCAAGATCTTCATCCTGCCGCCCGATCTCACGGTGCTCGCACGCCGACTTCGCGAACGCGCCACCGATGCTCCGGACGTGATCGAGCGCCGCTTGCACAAGGCGATCGAGGAGCTCGAGCACTTTCACGAGTACCAGCACCTGATCGTGAACGAAGAGATCGACCCGGCTTACGCCGTGCTTCGAGCGATCTATCTGACCCGCCGCTATGGGGTGGTCGATCGTCCGGACGTTCCCTACCCACTCGCGGAGCTCGCGCAGATCGTGGACAGCAACGCCCGCTCAGGGGCTCAAGCGCACGCGCGCAAGCTGCTCGGTCAGACCTAGATCGGCGTCCGTATTTGCATCGTCGGGTGCGACCCGCCGCCGGCGATGGCCGCCGGATGGAGGCTCGCTCGGTGTCGCTGTGCATGATCCGGGCTGGGGGCTCGCTCGACCTCCCGTGCATAAATCGGGCTCGCTCCGGCGAGGTGTCGCAACACGTCGCAATTGACGACACCCATGCGTTGCGCCAGGCTGAAAACATGCGGGCAGCCATCATCGCGGGGCATGTCCTGGGGTGGGCGCTGGCGATCAGCTCGACGGGATGTTCGAGGACGTTCTCGGGCTCCGCGACGCAGCCGAATCCGCTCGTGCTTCCGACGGAGACGCTTCGCAAGTCAGAGACGATCACGATCGTTCGCGGTGACATGGACCTGGAGTCGCCGGAACCGCCGTCCGGACCGACCGCGTCCTTGGCTCATAACCACCGCTACCCGCTGCTCAACGCGGCGAGCTTCACGGTGGTGTCCCGCGATCGGCTGCGGTTTCACGTCCAGATCGATCACAAGTGGCAGGACTGGGCCGACCTGACGTCGTGGGACGTGTCGCTGCAAGATGACCAGGGCCGGCGCTGGGACCCGGATTCGATCGAGCACGCGAACACGCGGATCATCACCACGATGTGGGATCGCGAGCAGCGCACCGCGATGTGCAGCTCCACCGGCCGCGACGCACGCGGCAACTGCTACACGACCGTGGGCTACTACGACGATGGTTGGCGGCGCCGCCAGACGCTCGGATCGCTCTCGGTGTTCCGGGGCAAGGCAGACTTCGTGTTCCACGAGCCGGACCTGTTCAACCCGCAGATTCGGCAGCTGCGGCTGGTGGTGAAGCGCCCGGGCGAGGCGTTCGAATTCACGTGGCGATTCCAGGATCGAGTGGCCAGCTACTAGCGACGAGAGAATGCGATTCGCGTCGAGCCGGTAGGGCGGGTTCCGTGGGCCGCGACGCACTGCGTGGTCGTGCGTGGTAGCGTAGGCTTCACGCACAGGCACGATGCAGCAGATCGATCAGATCCTGTCAGACCTCGCAGGCTATTACCCCAGCGCCGACATTCCGCTGGTGCGCCGTGCCTACCAGTTTGCCGCGCACGCCCATGATGGGCAGACCCGCAAGTCCGGCGATCCGTACGTCACCCATCCGCTCGCGGTCGCGCAGATCATCGCCGAGCTCAAGCTCGACGTGGCGTCGGTGTGCGCGGGGCTGTTGCACGATTGCGTCGAGGACACCAGCGCCACGGTCGAGCAGCTCGGCGAGCTGTTCGGCAAGGAGATCGCGTTTCTCGTCGAAGGCGTCACCAAGCTCGGCAAGCTGCCGTACTCGACGCGCGAGGAACAGCAGGCCGAGAACTTCCGCAAGATGTTGCTCGCGATGGCGCGCGACATTCGCGTCATCCTGGTCAAGCTGTGCGATCGGCTCGACAACATGCGCTCGCTGCATCATCTGCCGCCCGAGAAGCAGGAGCGGATCGCGGCCGAGACCATGCAGATCTACGCGCCGCTCGCCAACCGGCTCGGTATTCAGTGGGTCAAGGTCGAGCTCGAGGATCTCGCGTTCAAGTATCTCCATCCCGGTGAATACGAGCAGCTCGCAGCCGATGTCGCCAAGACGCGGGCGGAGCGACTGGAGTACATCCACCACGTCGAGGGGTTGATCCACAAGGAGATGACCGACGGCGGCGTGCCCTGCCAGGTGATGGGCCGCGCCAAGCACCTGTGGTCGATCTACCAGAAGATGAAGCGCAACCAGCGCCCGTTCGAGGAGATCCACGACGCGATCGGGTTTCGCGTGATCACCGATACCCAGATGCACTGCTATCAGGCACTCGGCGTCGCGCACCAGACGTGGACGCCGATTCCGGGGCGATTCAAGGACTACATCGCGTTGCCGAAATCGAACCTGTATCAGTCGCTGCACACCGCGGTGATCGGTCCCAAGGGCGAGCGGATCGAGATCCAGATCCGGACGCGCGAGATGAACCTGGTCGCCGAGCACGGTATCGCCGCGCACTGGAAGTACAAGGAAGGCGCGACGGCGACGACGACCGAGGATGACAAGAAGTTCGCGTGGCTTCGCCAGCTCATGGAGAACCAGAAGGAGCTGCGCGATCCGACGGAGTTCCTCGAGTCGGTCAAGATCGACCTGTTCGGCGATCACGTGTACGTGTTCACACCCGGTGGCGACGTCAAGGCGCTCCCCAAGGGCGCGTGCCCGATCGATTTTGCGTACGCCGTACACTCGTCGGTCGGTGACCACTGCTCGGGGGCCCGGGTCAACGGGATGATCGTTCCGCTGCGCTATCAGCTGCGCAACGGCGACACCATCGAGATCATCACCAACCCGAACCAGAAGCCGAACAAGGACTGGCTCAAGCTGGTCAAGACGTCGAAGGCCCGGACCAAGATTCGCTACTTGCTGCGCCAGGAGCAGCGCGACAAGGCCGTGGTGCTCGGCACCGAGCTCCTCGACAAGGCGCTGCGCAAGCAACACACCACGATCCAGCGGGCCGACAAGCAGCTGCAGATCGCGGCCAAGGCGCTTCGCTGCATGAATGTCGACGAGCTGATCATCCAGGTCGGCTACGGCAAGATCACGGCGCAGGATGTGCTCGAGCACGCGTTGCCGGAGCTCACCAAGTCCGAACGCGAGCCACCCGCGAAGACCGAGGGCATGCTCAAGACGCTGCTCAAGAAGGTCACACGCCGGACCTCGACCAGCGGCATCAAGGTCGCCGGCGAGGACGACATCCTCGTTCGGTTCGCCAAGTGCTGCAGTCCACTTCCGGGCGACGCGATCGTCGGGTTCATCACCCGCGGCCGCGGGGTCACCGTGCATCGTCGCGATTGCGACAAGGGCCTCGATCTCGATCCCGAGCGCCGGATCGACGTCGAGTGGGATGGCAACGGCAAGGCGCAGCACGAGGTCGCGATCCAGATCCTGTGCGCCGACAAGCCGGGGTTACTCGCCCACATCTCGCAGTCGTTCACCGATCACGGGGTCAACATCAGCCAGGCACATTGCCGCGCCACCGAAGATGGTCGCGCGGTGAACACGTTCCACGCGCTGGTGAAGGATCTCGACCAGCTCAAGCAGGTGATCCGGTCGCTGTCGCGGATCAAGGGCGTGTTCTCGGTCGATCGGGTCTCGGCTGACGTCGGCTGAGCGCTCGACGGTTCTCGGCTCGCCTATTCGGTCCGAACAGGGAACGGTGACCAGCGAACGCGAGCTGAATCGGGCGCGCCCAGCAGACGGCTGCGGTTCGATCTCCCGCGATCACGGCTCGCACTCGCACACCGCGGTGAACGTGGCGTTGCATTTGCGATCGTCGTAGAGCCTGCTCGCATGGATCGCTACCACGCAGTCCGAGTTGCCAAGATTGTCGGGTTGCAGCAGCACCCACGGCAAGAACGTCGCCGGTGCTCCGAGCACGGTGACGTAGACGCCTTCGGGATCGATGTCCTCGATGCCGACCCAGCTGTTTGCGCCGCTGAGCGTCAAGATCGCGTCGAGCTCGCTGGCATCGTCGGGCACCGCCAGATACGCGTTCGCACCGTCGGCCTGACACGCGGTCTGCTTGGCCATCCAGTTGTCCTGGCCCTCGAGGTGGCGATAGACATGCGCCGATCCGCCCGCCAGCGGTGCGTAGCTCGAAGGACACCCCAGACCGTCGGGCGGCGTCACGCTGCCATCGGGCTGCGGGCCGTCCTGCGGCAGCATCGCGTCGCCAAGCGCTTCGCCGACGCACTGGTTCGCGTAGCCGCCTGACAGATTGCCGAACCGTTGGCCGGAACCGCAGCTCGGATCGGCGAAGCTGCAGAATCCTACCGATTCGCATACGCCCGCGGTGCCACCGCGCATGCAGTCCATGTTGTCGTCGCAACGAAACGCTCCTGATCGTAAGCAGCCCGACGCAGCGGTCACCACCGCCAGCGCGGCAGCGAGCGCACGCGCGATCATCGGTGCACCGTCCACGTGATCATCGCGCCGCTCGCGCCAGCCGTCACCGCGACGCCGGACGGTTGCTCGCCGCGGTCGCCCAGCAGGTATTTCGCGACGCCCGCACCGACGAGGCCGACGCCGATTCCGGTGAGCACCAGCGAATAGGTTCGCTTCCGCTGCGCGCGATCGATCGCGACCTCGTAGGCATCGTAGGTCGCAGCGGTGTCGGCGTCGACACGTGCGCCGCGCGCTGACATGTACAGGACACCGCCCGCGGCACCTGCGATCACTCCTCCGGCGACGAGGGCGTCGGCAACGTAATCGGTGTACCAGGGCCGCTGGGTCACCGCGTCCGGATGCCGCATCGCCGGAGCTGGTGCGACCGGTTGGGGGGCGGCTGCTGGTGCCGGTGCCGGTGCCGGCACCGGTGCCGGTGCCGGGACGGGTGGCGGATTCGATCGACAGGTCTTGATCGCTTCCTTCACGATCGACACGGTCTCGGCCGCGGGCTTGGTCGTCAGGTAGCGCTCGTAATAGGTGATGGCCTTGTCGCATTCACCGAGCTGGACGTGGAGCTGGCCCATCGCGTAGAGCAACTCAGGGCGCGGGTCGAGCGCATACGCGGTCTTCATCTCGTCGAGCGCCTCGGCGAATTTGCCCTGATCGTGGAGCGCCGTGGCGGTCTGGATATGCTGCGTCGCCTCGGTCCTGGCGTCCGCCCATGCATGGACCGGGTAAGCCAGGAAGGCAATCAGCAGCACGCGCATGGGTCAGATCATTTGGGGAACAGCGCGTTGGGATCCCAACGCTTGGCCTGGGGCTTCGACACCGGCTTGCGCTTGGACCGCGCGTGCTTCCTGGCATCCTTGGGCGGGCTGGCGGATGGCTCCGGCGCTGCGACGGTGTCGGGCTCCGGCGTCGGTTCCACCGTGGGAGTCGGTGCCGCCGGCGGGGCCGGCGCGCGCGGCGGATCCACCACCAGGAGTGTCGGCGGAGCGGACGTGGCAGGCCGCTCGATCGGTGCCATGGCGGGGGCCACACCCTTGCGCGGGGCCTCGGCGCCGGGCCTCACCACGCCGAGCGCCACCACGAGCCCGACGACCGCCGCGACGATCGCGAGGGTTGCTGCCAGGCGTTTTCTCGAGCGAGCGCTGATCGTGGTGGCGCGGGACGCTGCAGCCGCTGGCGCGGCGAGCGCATCGGTGGCAGCGCCGGACGACGTGATCGCGCGCTTCGGGTAGAGCTGGCGACCGGTGATCGCGCGGCTGCGTGCGCGATGCATGGGCGAGTTCGGCATGACCTCCACCGGCGCCGGTGCGGCGAGCAGCTGCTCGAGCACCTGCGGCGGTACTTCGACGCCGACGACCGAGTCCGCGAAGTCGATGCTGAGATACATCTCGGGCTCATCGTCGTCGGCGAGCCACGGCAGCGTCTGGTTTGGAAACTGCTGCTTCAGATAGTCGCCGAGCGCGGTGGTCGAGGTCCGCAAGCCGAGCGAGGACGCGAACTGCTCGAGTGCGAGTCGCATCTCCTCGGTGGTCGCGTAGCGATCCGCCGGAGATACCGACAGCGCCTTCATGATGATCTTCTCGAGCTCCGGCGACAGTGCCGGCCAGAACTGCGACGGCTTGGGGTAATCGCCTCGCACGATCGCGGTCATCGTCAGAAAGTCGTTGTCCGCGTTGAACAGCCGGCGGACCGTGCAGAGCTCGTAGAGCACGATGCCGAGCGAGAACACGTCGCTGCGACGGTCGAGTGGCAGCCCCGTGCACTGTTCCGGCGACATGTACGCGACCTTGCCCTTCATGTTTCCCGATTGCGTCTCGGCGGTGCGATGCGCCGCCTTCGCGATGCCGAAGTCCGCAACCTTCACCGAGCCGTCGTAGCCGATCAGGATGTTCGCGGGCGACACATCGCGATGGACGATGTCCAGCGGCTTGCGATCCGGGCCGCGCTGTTCGTGCGCGTGGTGCAGCCCGGCCGCCGCCCCGGTGATGATCGTGATGATGTGCTCCAGCGGCGGTCGCAGTCCTTTGTCCGCCAGCTCCATGAGCAGCTTGCGGACATCTTGGCCGTGGACGTACTCCATCGCGAAGAAGTACTCGCCGTGCTCCTGGCCGATGTCATGTACCTGGACGACGTTCTGATGGTGCAACGCCGCCGCCAGCCGCGCCTCGTCGAGGAACATGTTCACGTAGTGCGTGTCGCGTGCCTGCTCGGCACGGATGCGCTTCACGACCACGTGGCGCTCGAAGCCTTCGATGCCGCCGGTTCGAGCGATCAGCACGTCGGCCATGCCGCCTTGCGCGAGGTGCTTCACCACCTCATAGCGGCCTAACTTCAGAGCATTGGCGGATTCAACAGGCACCCGAACGTAAAGGGTGCGCGGAACTGACTAACCCAGTCAAGTCCTCAGAATCGCGAGTAAATGTGGGATGTGTCGGCGGGCGACCGAGGTGTGGGGCGGCCGATTTCGGGCCCACGACGCGAGGCGAGTGGTGGCCCATGTGATCTCAAACAGTTCAGGGGCGAGGCCCCGCGTCGCCGAGGTTTCGGCGCGCGACATCGTGGCGTGGTGACACGCTCGCGTGGACGGTGGTGGACGCGTGATCGATCCGCGCGCGCCTCAGCGACGAGGTGCGGGCTTGCCCGGCTCACCGAGCCCAGCGAACAGCTCGGCGTTCGACTTCGTCGATTTGCGCGCGAGCTTGTTCTTGCGCCGGCGACCTGCCTTCTCGTGTTTGTTCTTTCGCTTCACGCGGGTGGCTGCAGTGCGAGACGCCATGGGGATCCTCGAAGATGAAGCGCGGTTTCTAGCGCTCGCGAGTGGATGTTGTCAACCTGCCGTCGACGGCGTTGCCATGGTGGGCTCGACGGATAGTAGGGGCCGCGCTACATTGCTTTCCCTCGCGGATGTCCTTACGATCCGCAGAATTAGAGGGACCGCGGCATGAAGCTTTGCCCCAAGTGCCAAAAGCAGTTCAGCGACGATGCGAACTTCTGTCCGGTGGATGCCGCACGTCTCGTGCCGCTCGAAGCCGGTGCGGGGCAAGCGGATTCGCTCGCAGCGAGGTTCGACGTTGCAGACCGACTCGGTGGCAACCGCACCGGCGCGGTCCACCGAGGACGCGACAAGCAAACCGGCGCGGCGGTGGCGATCAAGCTGGTCGCCCCGACGGTGCTCGCGCTTCCGGGCGTGGCGCAGCGGCTCGAGCGTGAGCTCAAGCAGCTCGAGCGGGTGCCCAGCGCGGGCGTCACCCGCGTCGTGGCGTCGGGCAAGATCGGCGAGCAGCACTGGGTGGCGCTGGAGATGCTCGAAGGCGCCCAGACGTTGGCTGACGCGATCTCCGCCCGTGGACCGATCCCGCCGGCCGAGGCGGCGCACCTGGTCGAGGTCATCGGGGAGGCGCTGATCGAAGCTGCGCAGGTGGGCGTGGTCCACCGCGATCTTGCACCCAAGAACGTCCTGATCACCGGGCAGGACATCAAGCTGATCAACTTCTCGCTTCCGGTCCCGATCAATGACCGGATTCCCGGGGTTCCCGAGTTCGTTGCCCCCGAACAGGTCGAGGGCAAGCCCGTGGATCAGCGCTCGAACCTGTACTCGCTCGGAGCGCTGTACTACTACGTGCTCACCGGGCAGACGGTGGTGCCGAGCTCCGGCAACGTCGAGGAGGTTCACCGCGCGCACATCAACGCTGTGATCCAACCGCCGTCATCACTGGCGCCGGTGCCCGCGGCGGTCGACGCGACGATCATGCGCGCGCTCGATCGCAGCCCGACCAAGCGATTCTTGACCGTGCGGCAGTTCGTCGATGAGGTCGGTCGAATCGCGCGCGGCGAAGCCGATCCGCAGAGCACGCAGGCACTCGGCAAGGCAGGGCGGGGCAAGGTCGAGCTGGTCCAGACCCTGCTCGGAATGCGATCGGGTGTGGCTGCGCAGATGGCGACGGCACCTCGCGTCGCGCCCCAGGGCTCGCCGCCACCCGCGATGATCGTTCCCGATTCGGCGCCGGTCGCCGCACATGTGCCCGCTGCGGCAGCCGCGCAGATGCCGGCGACCAAGACGGTGTTTGGCATGCCTGGCCCCGTGGTGCTCCCCCAGCAGATGTCGGCGGTGCAACAACCGGCGGGGGCGCCGGCAGCCAACGAACGATCGCCGTGGGCGCCGCCCGCCGCTGGAGCGCCGCCGATGGCTGGCGCCCCGGGACAACCGATGCCCGGTCAACCGATGCCCGGTCAGCCGATGCACGGACCTGCCATGGCCGCCGGGCCGATGCCGGGGCAGCCGATGCCGGGGCAGCCGATGCCGGGGCAGCCGATGCCGGGTGCACCACATGGTGTCGCTCAACCGCAGCCGGCGATGCACGCGCCGGCAAGCCCGGTCATCGCGCCGCCGCAGGTGTCGAATGCACCTGCGCCGGCGGGCAAGAAGAAGCCCGACGATCAGGCCTCGAAGGGCAAGTTCCGCGAGACCATGTGGTTCAAGAAAGGCGACATGGACGCGGCGGCTGCCGTTGCCGCCGCCGAGCAAGCCAAGACCGGTGAAGAGGCCGCGTCTGACAAGGCCGACACGCTCCCGATCGATGATCGCTACAAGGACGACGGTTCGATCTCGCGCGGCGACAAGGAAAAGTACAGCCTTCGCACCGGCGCGACCCAGATGATGATGGCGGTCCGGACCGATCAGAGCACTGCGATGAGCAAGGTGTCGGAGGACGCCCTGATCGGCGAGATGAAGGGCGGGCGGAACTGGGTGGTCTTGATGATCCTGGTCGCGCTCGCTGCGGTGGGCGGCATCGTCTACAACTTCGTCGTGCGCTGACGCGTAAGCGGAGCTTCACCGGCACCACGACGGCGCGCAGCTCGTCGTTGGGGGCGAGCGCGGTTCCACCGCCAAGATCGATCTCACCTTTTCTGC
>JBFWXW010000043.1:0-60734 GCA_050187075.1 Kofleriaceae bacterium
AGCAGAACGTCTCGATCTCCTCGGCGGTTCCGGGCTCCTGGCCCCCGAACTGGTTGCACGGAAACCCGATCACCGTGAACCCCTTCGACGCGTACTTGTCCTGCAGCGCCTCGAGCGCGGTGTACTGCGGCGTCAGCCCGCACTTGGACGCGACGTTGACGAGCAACAGGGCCTTGCCCTTGTACTCGGAGAGCTTGGTGTCTTTGCCGCGAAGGGTCTTGATGGCTGCATTCCACATGGCTGGTCCTTTCGTAGCGTCGGCGCTGGCACCTGGCGCGCCGGTTTTGGCCTTGAAGCGCTGGATCGCCTCGGCAGGAGTCTCGTGGCCCCGGCGGCTGTCCTGGGGCTTGGTGTTAGGCACGTGTCCAGGATCATTGGCCGCCAGCGCAGTGGGTGGCGGCGCTGGCGACGGCGGCGGGGCCGATGGCTCGCGCTTGGAGCATGCGCCGAGCACCACGAACAACAGGGCGAGCCGGGTCATGGCGAGACCGTTACAATAATGACGGCCTCAGGCAAGCAGTTTAGGCCGGGCCAGCCCGAAGTTTGGGCGGCGAGCACCTGGGTCTGGTATATCGCGCGCGCACCTCTGCCTGTTCACGAGTCCCCCTCATGCGCCACCTCTACGCCGACTTCATCGACCGTGTCGCCAAGCCGATGCGCTACCTCGGTGGCGAGTACAACGCCGTGGTCAAGGAAGGGCCCGAGGTCCGCGCGCGCGTGTGCCTTGGATTCCCCGATGTCTATGACATCGGGATGTCCCATCTGGGGACCAAGATCATCTACTCGTTGCTCAACAAGGATCCGCGGATCGCGTGCGAGCGCGCGTTCTCGCCCTGGCTCGATCTCGAGACCGAGCTGCGCGAGCGGAACCTGCCGCTGATCTCGCTCGAGACCCAGCGCCCGCTGCACGAGTTCGACGTACTGGGGATCTCGCTGCAGTACGAGCTGACGTTCACCAACGTGCTCACGCTGCTCGATCTCGGGGGCATCCCGCTGCGCACCGCCGATCGCGCGCCCGATGCGACGCTGGTGCTGGTCGGCGGGCCCACGGCCTCGCATCCCGAGCCGATGGCGCCATTCATCGACGCTGCGTTCATCGGCGAAGCGGAGCAGCTGTTGCCGCCGCTCGTGCTCGCGTGGGCAGACATGCGCCGGCAGATCACCGCGGGCCAGCGGACGCGGCTCGATGCGCTCGCCGAGCTCGCGAGCCAGTTTCCGCTCTACGTGCCTGCGCTGTATGACACCGCGATCGATCCCGCGACGGGGATGACCGTGGTGGGTGCGCCGCGTGACCCGCGCGTTCCAGCTCGTGTGCGGCGTGCGATGGTCGAGAAGCTCGACGATTATCCGTTTCCCAGCGACGCACCGGTGCCGTACGCCGAGGCTGTGTTCGAGCGAGCTTCCGTCGAGATCGCACGCGGCTGCACCGAAGGCTGTCGGTTCTGCCAGGCGGGCATGATCTATCGACCGGTGCGTGAGCGGTCCCCGCGATCGATCGCGACCTCACTGATCGAGGGTGTGGAGCGAGCGGGGTACGAGGAGACCGGGCTGACCTGTCTGTCGACGGCCGATTTCTCGAGCATCACCCCGCTGGTCAAGCAGCTCGCAGGCGAGCTGCGCAAGCGCGGCGTTTCGATGTCGGTCGCTTCGCTGCGTGCGTACGGGCTCAACGAGGATCTCCTCGACGAGCTCGCGCTGACGCGGATCAGCGGGCTCACGTTCGCGCCCGAAGCCGGCACCCAGCGGATGCGCGACGTCGTCAACAAGAACGTCACCGAGGCGCACATCGAGGAGAGCTCGCGCCGGGTGTTCGCGCGAGGCTGGCACCGGCTCAAGCTGTACTTCATGATCGGCCTGCCGACCGAGCAGGACGACGATGTTCGCGGCATCGTCGAGACCGGGCAGCGGATGTTGCGGCTGGGTCGCGAGCAACTCGGCCGGCGCGCCGAGGTCACCGTCAGCGTGAGCTCGCACGTGCCCAAGCCGCACACTCCGTTGCAGTGGTGCGCGCAGGATCACGAGCCGGAGATCCGGCGCAAGCAGGCAATCCTGCGCGGCACCGTGCGCGAGCAGGGCTTGCGGCTCAAGCACCACCACAGTGGGATCTCGTTCGTCGAGGGTGTGCTGGCGCGAGGCGATCGCCGGCTCGCCGACGTGATCGAGGCCGTATGGCGCGCGGGTGCGCGGTTCGATGGCTGGGATGAGGTGTTCGAGCTCGACCGCTGGATGGCCGCGCTCGAAATGCACCAGATCGATGTCCCGGCCTACCTGGGAACCCGCCCGGTCTCCGCGCGGTTGCCGTGGGATCACATCGACGTCGGGCTCGAGGATGGATTCTTGCTCGACGAGTATCGCAAGGCCATGAAGGGCAGGGCGAGCCCCCCGTGCGGCAAGGTCGCGGGGATGTTGATCCACCACACCAACCTCGCGGACGCCGAGCCCGATCGGCGCAAGCTGGTCTGCTACGACTGTGGCGTCGCGTGTGACCTGTCGAAGATGCGCGAAGATCGACTCGTCGCGCTCCGCACGCTGGGGGCCAGCGAGCGACCGGTGCGTGCCAGCGAGGTCGTCGCGAGCGACGGGCCGGCGCTGCTCGATGTGTCCGAGCGCGGTGGCGGCAGCCCCGCGGAGCATGCCGATCGGCCCGCGCCTGGGCATCGCGATCGCGAGACCGAACGAGCGGAGCGCGTGAGGTTGGCCGGGCATATCGGTGCGGGTGCGCCGTACTCGACGTACCGGATCCGGTTTGCCAAGGTGGGGCGTGCTGCGTTCCTCGGTCACCTCGATCTCGTGCGGCTGCTCGCACGCAGCTTCCGCCGCGCAGAGCTTCCGCTCGCGATGACCCGCGGGTTCTCGCCCAAGCCGCGGCTGAGCTTCGGTCCGGCGCTCGGGCTCGGCGTGCCTTCGCTCGGCGAGCTGATGGACGCGGATCTCGAGCACGTCGTACCCGGCGTTCGCACCTGGGACGCCGGCGATCAGCCGCGGGTCGAGCTCTCGGCCGACGTGGTGCGCGAGCGCCTCGCTGCGGTGTGTCCGCCCGGCATCGAGATCGTGAGCTGCGGGATCGTGCGGCTGAACGGCGATCCGGTGTTCGCGGGTCCCGGAGCCAAGACCATCCAACCCGATGCGGGCCTCGGCCGACTGATCGACGCGGTCGATGTGGTGATCCGTCCCGCCGCCGACGGCATCGTCCACGACGGCGCGCGTCTGTCACGGATCGCGAGCGCGTTTCTGGCGAAGCCCGAGGCGAAGATCACCCGCAAGGACAAGACGATCGATGTCCGGGCGCTGGTGATCGATGTCGATGTGATCGACGTCGAGGCCGCCGCGAACATCGCCGCGGCGCTCGACTGGCCGGCAGGGGCGCTGTTGCGGGCGCGGGTTCGGGCGACGTCGGAGGGCTCGGTGAAGCCACACGAGCTCGCGCGGGCAATCGGCGTGTGGGGCAGTGACGACCCGCGCGGCGAGCATGCGCTGGTGGCGCGATTGGGCGTGGTGACGGTCGGTAGTGGCGGGTTTCCGAAACCTGCTCCGCGTTTGCCGCACGTTGCTGAGACTCACACGTAGTCGTCGAGCGCGTTTCGTCGTTCTCTTGATCGGGTGAACGGCGGCCGTCTCCTCGTCATGAATCGATCGCGGCTGTGCGCAGCGATCGCGCTGCTCGGCCTCGCTGGCTGTTCGTTGTCCTTGTCCGGTCCAGATCCGCGGCGACCGCGCGATCGCGCGCCGCAATGCGATACCGGCAAGGGGCTGGTCGTCGTCGATGCGCTCTACGCGGCCGCGTCCGGTGTCGGTGCGCTGGCCGCGGGGGCGTCTGAAGAAGGTAGCGCCGCGGCCGCGTTCGCATTGCTGGGAACCGTGTTCGTCGCGTCCGCCGTGCGTGGCAACTCGGTGACCAACGAGTGCCGGACTGCGCTCGATGACGTGGCCCGCGAAATCACCACGGCACCCCGGCTCGAGCCACGGCACCAGACCGCAGGCATCGGTGCGCCGCCGCCGTTCCCGCCCGTCGCACCGCCGGCCGTTCCGCCAGCGTCGAGCGTCCCGCCTCCGGTCGCGCCTCAGGTCACGTCACCGTCCAGCGTATTGCCACGCGACGCGTCATCGACCGACGCGCCATCGGCCACCGCGTCGCCGGCCGACGCGCCATCGGCCACCGCGTCGCCGGCCGACGCATCGGCCACCGCGTCGCCCGCCGGCGCGTCACCGCCGGCGATGTCACGATCGGCGCCCGCCTCGCGAGCTCCCGCGGCGAAGCCAGCCGCGCCGTGGGAGGCGTTCTGGCGGGAGGTGCCGTGATGTGGCGCATCGCGGTGCTCGCCGTGACGCTGTGGTCGAGCATCGCGCTCGCCGACGACGCCATCGTCACGGCGTCGGTGTTGCGGATCGAGCACGACGAGATCTACGTGAACCTCGGCCGCGATCAGGGCGTCGCGGCGGGTGCGGCGCTGCGGATCAAGCGCGTGATCAAGCTGCGCCACCCGATCACCCGCAAGCCCGTGGAGGACTGGATTCCGATCGGATCGGCGACGATCACGCAGGCGGGCACCACGTTATCGCGCGCTGTCGTCGGCGATTTGATCGGCGACATCCGCACCGGCGACGTCGCCGAGGTGCTGATCGATCGTGACGATGAGGCAGCCCCGCCGCCACCGCCGAAACCTCCGGCAGCCGGTCCGAAGCTCGATCCGACCACGGCGGAGGTCCTTCGTGTCTTTGTCTCCCAGACCGGGCGCTCGCTCGACGCGCGGATCGCCGCATGGGAGGGGTATCTGTCGAGCCACGGCGATTCTCGGTACGCCGCGGCGATTCGCCATGAGATCGACCAGCTGACCCGGTTGCGCGACCAGATGCAGCCAGCACCGGCCAAGGCCGCCCAGCTGGTCGCGACCTTGCAGCACTCCGCACCGACCACGGCTACCAGTGGCGCGACCATCCCGCTGGTGTTCGTGATCGATCAGCCCGAGCGCGTCGCCAGCGCATACCTGCACTATCGTCCGAGCGGCGGGCGAACTTATCGCCGTTTGCTGCTGGTTCGCGACCACGCTCAGTATCTTCGAGGCGCGGTCCCCGCCCAGGTCGTGCGCACGCCCGGTGTCGACTACTTCGTCGAGGTTTCGGGGACCGATGGTCAGAGCGGATTGGCCCTCGGCTCGCCCCAGGATCCGATCGCGGTGCGGGTCGCGCCCCCTCCGCTGATCGATCAGTTCGCATCGACGCCTGGTCGATCATCGATGAAGCTGGTCGCCGACTACCTGGACTTCGCGACCTTCGACGAGCGCGGCGGCGATCGCACCGATCGGATGATCACGGCCAGCGTCGAATTCACCCAGCGGCTCGACAGCTTCGTCGAAGCCGTTGGTGTCGGTTACGGCGTGTTCGCGGGGCGCGGCGGGTTCGCGGATCGAGACTGGTCGATGGATGGACCGGTCCCGCGGGCCGGGTTTCACTACGGCTACGCCGATGTCGAGCTCGGTGATCGGTTGCGCGGCGTCCACGTGTCAGCCGGCGGCAAGCTGATCGCCGGGGTGGGCAAGCAAGGCTTTGGCCTGGGCGTCGAAGGTCGGCTCCGGATCGGAGACCGCGACGCAACGAACTTGCTGGTCTCCGCGCGCACGATCGATCAGGTCGGGTTCGTCTCGGATGTGCGGTTTGGCGCACGCCCCTTGAGCGATCTGCTGGTGGGCCTGTCGGTCGGCGCGACCAGCCAGCCCGCCGGACAGGACGTCGGCGTGAAGCTTGGCACCGAGCTCGAATGGATCGGTCTGTCGAGCGTTTCGATCCTGCTGCGTGCGTCGTGGCAGGGGCGGACCACCGCACATCGTGGCATCGGCGGTGGCGCCGGACTGGGGGTGTACTGGTGAGGCTGGTCATCGCGTTCGTTGCCTGGGTCGTGGTCTCCCCGATCGCCGTCGCCGCCGAACCGATCGAGCACGTGCCGCCGGCCAGCGCCGAGGCGGGCAAGGTGCTGGAGCTCGTCGTCGAGGCGTCCGCCGCAGCACCGACCCTGCGCGTGCACTATCGCGCGGTTGGCACCCGGCAGTTCACCGCGCTCGAGCTCGTCCGGCGCGGCGACGCGCAGTGGGTCGCCGCGGTTCCGGCGTCCGCCGTCGCGGCGCCAGGTCTCGAGTACTACCTCGACGCCGGCGGTGACACCGTGTTCGCCACCGCCGAGTGGCCGCACGCCGTCTCGATCCAGGTCGCCCCGGACGACGCACGCAAGACGCGCGACATGATCCGCAGCGCCAGCCGGCGGTCGCGGATCACGACAACCGCCGAGTGGGTGGACTATGGAACGCGCCGCGTGCTCGGCGAGGAGCTGATCGATCGCTACTACCGGATCGACGCCGATTTCGCATATCGGCTGTGGGCGTATCCGCTCGAAGAGATCCGCATCGGCTACACTCGATTGCTCGGCGACACCGCGGCGGAGATGTGCACGGGTCCCGTCGTTCCGTGCACCGCGGATGCTGGGTTCAAGGTCGCCGGCTGGTTCGAGCTCGGACTGGCGCCGCTGGAAGGCGTTCGCGTCGATACCCGGGCCATCGTGCTCGCGACCCAGTCGGGGTTCGCGATCGGCGCGCGCGGCGAGCTTCGGCTCGGTGTTCGAGATGCGAGCCACATCGCGGCCGGCGCCGAGTACCTCGCGGATGTCGGCGCGACCGGGTTCTTTCGTCTGGGATGGGGCACCGTGCCGCGTACGCCCATGGCGGCGACCGTCGAGGTCACGAACTTGCCCGATCGAGCGCGGCCGACGGGGGTGCGGCTGATCTACGACATCGCGCGCGCGCTCGGCGACAACCTCAAGATCGGCGCGCGCATCGGGTACGTCGCCCGAACCCAGTCGGTCGCCGGGATCACCGGTGGTGTCACCGCGAGCGTGGACTTCTAGGAGTGACGATGCCAAGCGGACGGTTGATCGCAATCGCGATGGTGGTCACCAGCGTCGTGATCGGCGACGCGGTTGCAGAGCCCGTCGTGATCGGCGTGAGCGGTGAAGACATCTACATCGATCTCGGCGCCAACGACGGTGTTGGTGCGGGCAGCGAGCTCGAGCTGCTGCACGAGGTGGTGGTGCGCGATCCGCGTTCGAACGCGACCCTGCGCGATCGATTCGCGATCGGCACGCTGTCGGTGATCAAAGCGGGCGAGCGACTGTGCGTTGCACGCGCCGAAGACGATCTCGCCAAGCGGGTGCTGGTCGGCGACCGCGTTCGGCTCGCCTCGCAACCGCGGCGGTTCGTCGATCCGTGGGCGGAGCAGGTGGCCGCGAGCCAGCTCGCGCCGGTGGTCGTCGCGGCGCCGCCGGTCGCGGGCGGTGCTGACCACGCCGAGCTCGCTCGCCAGGCGTGGGCCGACACGCTCGGCAAGCCGCCGGAGCAGCGGATCGAGCGCTGGATCCAGCTGATCGCCGCCGACCCGAACAGCCCGTACCGCAAGCCGGTGGAGGCCGAGATCGTCAGTCTGCGCTCGCAGATCGCACAGCGAGACGCCGCGCTCGCGACTGCTCGCAGTGCCGCGACCTCCGACCGTGATCCGCGGATCGCGCGACTCGCAGCATCGCTCTCGAGCGTGGGCGTTTCGACCGACGAAGTGCTCGCGGTCGCACCGCTCACACGCGCGATTCCGGGCCGTCCGATCCGGCTGAGCTTTCTGGTGCGCGCGCCGGCCGCGATCCGCGGCGGATGGCTCTACGTCAGGCCCCCCGGCGAACCTGGGTTCCGCCGCGTTCCGCTGACGAGCGACGGTGACGCCTATCTGGTCGCGACGATCGATCAGGCGCTGGTCCGAGCGCCGCGGCTCGACTGGTACGTGGAGGTCGTGCCGAGCGGCGCCGACGCCGAACCCGAGCCCGCGCTCGGCACCCAGGATGCGCCGATGCGGATCGCGGTGGATCCGATCGTCGAGGAGGCGCCGATCGAACAGGGACGCTCGCACATCGACGTGCACGTCGACTATGTCGACTTCGATGGCCGCCTGACCAAGGGCCACGATCAGTACTACCAGGCCGAGATCGACTTCACGTATCGGTTCCTCGACCCGGTGTATGCCGTGCGGCTCGGGTTTGGAACGCTGTCGGGCACGGGCGGACCGAAGGACATCATCGATGAAGCCACGATCGCGCCGTGCACGGACGCCGGCGGCAATTACCGCTGCAAGCGAGTGACGTTCTCGTATGTCTATACCGAGCTCGAGTATCGATTTCGGCCCAACGTCGCGCTGATGCTCCGGCCGCAGGCAGGCCTGTTGACCGAGGACTTCATGCCGGGTGCCGAGCGCGATCGGTGCGCGGGGAGCGACATCGAGGGTTGCGAGTTCTTCACCGGTCTGGGCTTGCGCGCGCGGTTGCGCCTGGGCAGCGAGACCGCCACGAACCTCGTGCTCGCCGCCGGGTTCACCGATGGCGTCGGAACCCTGCTCGAGGCGGCGTATCACTGGCTCGCCGTGCCGGTGGTTCCGGTCCAGTTGAGCGTTCAAGTCACCGATCAGCCGGTCGTCGAAGACTTCGGCGTGCGCCTCATCGCCGACGTCGGGATCCGCAAGCTGTCATGGTTCTACCCGTCGATGCGGGTGTCGTATCAGGCCCGCGACATCGACCATGCGGGGTTCTCCGGCGGCCTCGCGCTGAATTTTGACTGGTGAGGTTGCGATGACGGATGCCATCACACGCCACAGTTGCCGCATCGCGCTCGCCGCGCTCGCGGTTTCGATCGCGGGATCCGGCGCGGCCGTCGCCGATGATGCGGCGCCAGCGTCCTCCTCACCGGCCACGCCAGCGCCAGTGGCTTCAGCACGGTCGCTGGTCGTCCATGTCGCACCGAGCTCTGCACAGGCAGGAATGCCCGTCGAGCTCGAAGCGATGATCGATGCGCCGTTCGCGGAGGCGCTATCCGTGCGATGGCGGGCGGTCGGCGAGCGCGACTGGCACGACGCCGAGTTCGAGCGGTCATCCGCCGGTGGTTGGTACGCGAGCTTGCCACCGTCGGTGCCGCCGGGCGTCGAGTACTACATTCGCGGGCGAGACGCGAGCGGCGCCGAGGTCTTGCACTTCGCATCTGCGCAAGCTCCGCACGTTGTGCGTGTCGATCCGGCGCTGTTCGATCGGCTCGAGGAGCTCGATCGCGCACGGCTGAATGGTCACGCCAACCAGATCGCCATCGACATCATGGGGCACAACTTCGGCAATCGCTACGGCATCGCCGACCGGTTCGTTCGCGGCGAGCTGACGTTCACGCACCGGCTGCTGCGCGAGCTGCACCATGTGGCGTTCGGGTTCGGAGCGATCGATGGCCGCACGCCCCAGAGCGATGTTCCCGAGGCAGGCGACCTTCACCACGCGCTGCGCTATGGCTTCGGTGAGGTCCGGCTGCGCGCGCATCCATCGCTGTTCATCGATCTGCGGCTCGCGCTCGGCGTCAGTCACGAAGGCTTCGATCAGGGCGTTCGCGGCGCGGTGACGTTCGGCAAGCCATGGCGGTCGTCGGTGTCGGTCGGGGCGGAGTACCTGCGCGACCTCGGCCCCAGCGCGTGGGTGCGCCTTCAGTGGGATACGGCGCCACCGCTGGTCATGGGGGCGTCGATCGTCCGAACGGATCTTCCGGGTGCGGTGATCGACTCGGCGGGGCTCATGCTCGGCTATGACGTCGCGTATCGGATCGCGCACCGGCTGACCCTGCGGGCACAGCTGTCGTATGGATCGCGCGATGGCGCCGCGCATGTCGGCGGCGGGCTGGGAACGGCGGTGGAGCTCTGAGACTCGATCACGGCGCCATGTAGTCGTAGACCACAATGTAGCGGAGCTTCGCGACGATGCTCTGGACGACGACGGCGATCATCGCTTCGGCGTCGTCGGAATCGTTGGACGCGAGCGCGAGCGGCGGATCATGATCGAGGGCGCAGCGGACCTGCGTATCGTCCGCGGTGAACCGGACCACGAGTCGGTCGCCCGGCTGGACGGTTGCAAGATACGCGTTGTCCAGCCTGGTGGTGCCACGCCGCAACACGACCTCGCTCAGGTTCCCGCCGCTGTCATCCTCCTCGACACGGCACGTGATCTCCGAGGCGAGCGTGAACCTCACGCCGACGTGGTTGTTGCTGTCCAGCGGACCGAGCGCGGCGATCTCGAACCCGAGCTCGACGGTTGGAAACCGGATCGCCGCGCCAAACGTGAGCTGACGAAGCTGCGGCGGCGAGACGGTGGGCGTCACCGCTGCTCCCTCGGTGAGCTCCCATCCATCCGAGAAGTCGGGCTGCCAGCGGTCGAACGTGCCCGTGTTGAAGTCTTCGAAGGCACGGATTCGATCCAGCGCGACCGACGGATGCGGATCGCACGCATCTCCGACGCCATCGCCGTCGCTGTCCGCCTGCGTCCCGGCATTGGGCGTGCCCGGGCAGTTGTCCACACGATCGATCACCCGATCCGAATCCTCATCGCTGCACTCGGCGGCATCGTGCGCGCAGAACCCGTCGATGCACGATAGCCCGTCGGGGCACGGCCCGCTGGCCACGCACATGATGCTGCATGCCGGCTCGAGATCCGGCTGATAACATCCCGCGAGCGCCACCAACCCCATGACGGTCGCGCCCCTGTGCATGTCACGAGTATCGATCGAGTCGAGGTCCGGCCGCCATGGGCACTGTACCGCGAGCGCGCATGCTAAGACCGCGCGGTGTCGATCAGCCTCTCGGTAAATCTCAACAAGGTGGCGCTGCTGCGGAATTCGCGTGGGGCGACGAACCCGTCCCCCAAGGTGGCCGGGGCGACATGCCTCGACAACGGCGCATATGGCCTGACGTTGCACTGGCGCGCGGACAATCGTCACACCCGCGCCGAGGACGTTCGAACCTTGCGCGCGCTGTGCGATCAGCGTGGCGCCGAGTTCAATCTCGAGGGCGATGCGCGCGAAGAGCTGGTTGCGCTCGCCCTCGAGCTGCGCGTCACTCAGTTCACGCTGGTGCCAGTCAAGCCGGGCGAGATCACCAGTGACCACGGCTGGGATCTGCCTCGCGAGCACGACGTCGTTGCGCCGATCGTCGCGCGGCTGAAGGCCAAAGGCATTCGCACCGCCATGTTCATGGACTGTGTACCCGAGGCGATGGCGAGAGCGGCGGCGACCGGCGTCGACCGCGTGGAGCTCTACACCGAGCCGTATGCCGCGTCGTTCGGCAAGCCGAGCTTCTCGGCGGAGCTCGCGAGAGTGAAGCAAACGTCCGAAGCCGCCGTGGCCGCGGGCATGAAGGTCAACGCGGGGCACGATCTCAACCTGAGGAACACGCCCTTGCTCGCACGCGGCGTCCCGGAGATCGTCGAGGCGTCGATCGGGCATGCGCTGCTCGCCGATGCGCTGTACATCGGGCTGGCCGAGGCCGTGCAACGTTACGTGCGGGCGTGTCGTGGTGAAGCGGTCGATGCGCCGATCACGCAGTAGGATCCGCTACGGGTGCCCGGCGCTCGTGCTGGTGCTCGGTGGATGCGGCAGCCCGCAAGCGCCACCGTCACCCGCCGAGCCGTGCGCAACGCGCTCGCTCGTCATCACGAGCCAGGAGGAGGTTGCAGCGGCGGCTTCGTGCACCGTGGTCTCGGCCGTGTCCGTGCGGACCGGCGCGGCGGTTGACGTGTCAGGGCTGCGCTTGCTCGAGCGGGTGACCGGCGCGGTGATCGTGGGCCCCACCGTCGGTCTCGAGGAGATCTCGTTGCCAGCGTTGCGGCGCGTCGATGGCGCGATTCGCGTTTCGAGCAACGGCTCGCTACGCGGGTTGTTTTTGCCGGCGCTCGAGCGCGCGGGCTCGCTGGCGGTCGAAGCGAACGTCGCGCTGACCACGGTCTCGTTGCCAAGGCTGGTCGCGGTCGACGGCGGGCTTGCGATCGATGAGAACGCTTCGCTGGAGTTACTGGATGTGCCTCAGTTGCGGGTCGTGGGCGGATCGCTGGAGATCACCCGAAACGCAAACCTGACGCTGGTGGAGGCTCACGGCCTCGAGCGGACCGGTGACGTCGCGGTCAGCGGCAATCCGCTGCTCGATCAGGGTGTGGTCGAAGCGCTCGGCGCGAGGACAGTACCGCAATAGCCAGGTATTCTGGCCGGGATGTCACGCGATGTACTCGAGCTGGCGACGTCTCTTGGTTACCTCGACGAGCTTTACGAGCGCTACAACCAGCAGCCCGGCGATGTTCCCGACAGCTGGCACGGCCTGCTCAGCGACTCGGTAGCCGCGGGTGGGAACGGGACGTCAACCCGGACTAACGGCGAGCCGGTCCGCGCGACCTTGCCGCCCGCGCGGTTTGCGCGGCCGGGCGCGGTCACGATGTCGCCGATCACGGCACAGGCCGCTCCCTCGGTGTGGCCGCTGGTGAACGCCTACCGGACGCGTGGACACTTCGCCGCAAACCTCGATCCGCTGGGATTGCTGGAGACCGCACGGGTGGACGAGCTCGATCCCCAGACCTGGGGCTTCACCGCGCGCGATCTCGAGCGCGTGATCGATCCGACGGGCATCCATGGCATGCCGCGCGCTCCCCTCGGTGAGGTGCTCGCGCATCTGCAGCGGGTCTACGCCAGCTCGGTCGGCCTCGAGTTCATGCACATCTCGTCGCCGGTGCGGCGGTCGTGGCTCGCCGAACGGATGGAGATCCAGCTGATGCGCCCGCTGCCCGCCGACGTGCGGCGCCGCATGCTCGAGATGCTGATCAACGCCGAGCAGTTCGAACGGTTCTGTCACACCAAATATCCAGGCACCAAGCGGTTCAGCCTCGAGGGTTCGGAGAGCTTGATCCCGCTGCTCGACCTGGTGCTCACGCACGGCGCGCGCCTGGGGGCGATCGAGGTGGTGCTGGGGATGGCGCACCGAGGTCGGCTGACGACGATCGAGCAGATCTTGCGGCGGCCCGCGCGGGACCTGTTCGCGGAGTTCGAGGACGTCGAGCCCGAGAAGGCGATGGGCGGTGGCGACGTGAAATACCACCTCGGGTTCTCGACGGACCGCGTGTGGCCGGACGGTCACGCGATGCACATCTCGATGACGTTCAATCCCAGTCACCTCGAGGCGGTGGATCCCGTGGTGATGGGTCGCGTCCGCGCAAAGCAGATCCGCCACGGCGACGTCGAGCACAAGCGTGTGATGGGCGTGTTGATCCACGGCGACGCTGCGTTCGCGGGACAAGGGCTGGTGCCCGAGACGCTGCAGCTGTCGGGGTTGCCCGGCTACCGCACCGGCGGGACGCTTCACGTGATCGTCAACAACCAGGTCGGGTTCACGGCGTCTCCGGCGGAGACCCGGTCGACGCCATACTGCACCGACATGGCGAAGATGCTGGAGTGTCCGATCTGGCACGTCAACGGTGAGGACCTCGACGCGCTCAGCCGCGTCGTCGAGATCGCGTGCGAGTACCGCGCCCAGTTCGCGTCGGACGTGTTCATCGACATGTACTGCTATCGCAAGTACGGGCACAACGAGATGGACGAGCCGAGCTTCACCCAGCCGCTCATGTACGACGTGATCAAGCACAAGCAGTCGCCGGTCGAGATCTACAGCAAGGAGCTGATCGAGGAAGCGGTCGTCACCGCCGATGATGTCACCGAGATGGCGCGCAAGCGCGTGGCGGAGCTAGACGCCGAGCTCGAGGCCGCGCGCGCGTCGAAGCATCGCCCGGCGCCCGTGACGATGACGGCGATGTGGCGGGGGTTTCGCGGTGGTGCGACGGACGCGCCGGTGGATGCAGACACCACGGTGCCGCGCTCGGTGCTGTCGAGCATCGCCGAGGCGATGGTCGAGGTGCCGACCGGGTTCGTGCCGCATCCCAAGATCGTGCGGCTGCTCGAGCACCGCGCCGAGATGGGCCGCGGCGAGCGGCCGATCGACTGGGGGATGGCGGAGCTCTTGGCCTATGGCTCGCTGCTCCGGCAGGGCATCAACGTTCGGCTCAGCGGACAGGATTGCTCGCGCGGAACCTTCAGTCACCGTCACGCGGTGATCACCGACATCAAGACCGGGCGTGAGCATCTCGTGCTCGGCACGCTGCACGCCGACCAGGGCCAGTGCTGGATCTACGACAGCTCGTTGTCCGAGGCCGGCGTACTGGGATTCGAGTTCGGGTATTCGCTCGACTATCCCGATGCGCTGGTGATGTGGGAGGCACAGTTCGGCGACTTCGCCAACGGCGCGCAGGTGATCATCGATCAGTTCCTCGGCGCGTCCGAGGACAAGTGGAAGCGACTGTCCGGGCTCGTGCTGCTGCTCCCACATGGCTACGAAGGGCAGGGCCCCGAGCATTCGAGCGCGCGGCTCGAGCGGTTCTTGCAGCTGTGCGGCGAGCACAATCTGCAGGTCGCGCAACCCACGACTCCGGCGCAGATGTTCCATCTGCTGCGCACTCAGCAGCTGCGCAGCCTGCGCAAGCCGCTCATCGTGATGACGCCCAAGAGCCTGTTGCGCCTGCCGGCTGCGACGTCGAGCCTCGAGGAGCTTGCGACCGGACGGTTTCACCGGGTGCTGCACGACGACACCGCCGACCGCTCCGCGGTCACGCGTGTGCTGCTGTGTAGCGGCAAGATCTACTACGAGCTCGTGGAGGAGCGCGCCAAGCGCGAGGCTCACTCCGTCGCGATCGTGCGGATCGAGAAGCTCTATCCATGGTGGCCGCATCTGGTCATCGAGGCGACGCTCGCCAAGTACCGCAACCTCCGCGAGCTGTTCTGGGTGCAGGACGAGCCCGCCAACATGGGCGCGGCAACCTTCGTGACGCCCCGCCTCATGTCGATGGTCGACGGCAAGAACATTCCATTGACGCTGGTTTCGCGGAGCGAAAGCGCCAGCCCGGCCACCGGGTCCCACAAGGCCCATGTGATGGAGCAGCAACAGATCTTGCGCCAGGCGTTCGACTAGCGCCCCGCAAGCTGCCGCCGGATCTCTGGCGATCTCGCTGACTTGACTCGTGTGGCAGGCCGGCAAGACCATGGCCTGAGTCACCCACGGCGGGCATGCCAGGAGTAGGATGCGGCGCATATGGCGGACCTGGTTGTGCCTCAATTGGGTGAATCGATCACCGAGGCTGTCGTCGCGCGCTGGCTGAAGCAGGTGGGCGATGCGGTCGGTGTCGACGAGCCGATTGCGGAGCTCGAGACCGACAAGATCACGGTGCAATTGCCCTCGCCGGTGGCAGGCGCGCTCGCCGAGCAGCGCGCGCAGGTGGGCTCGACGGTGAAGGTCGGGCAGGTGATCGGTGCCGTCGATGCCGGCAAGCAGGGCAAGGCGGCGCCAACCACGAGCGCTCCCGCCGCCACCCCGGCGGCGTCGGCGCCCGCGGCGCAGCCATCGACTCACGCAGCCCCGAGGCCTGTGGCAGCGATGGGCAGCACCCAGACCCAGGCGCAGCCGCCACGCCCGGCGGCGCGCACCGGCAACGGCGAGTCGCTCGACAAGGATCAGTTGATGCGGCTCACTCCGTCACAGCGAGCCACGGCTCGCGAGGTCGGCTCGCTGCCTGCGAAGCGCACCGCGGCTCCGGCGCCCTCCGGTCCGAGCGAAGATGCCCGGCTCGCCCAGGTCGATCCGCGCGACGAGATCGTCCCGATGTCGCCACTGCGCAAGCGCGTCGCCGAGCGCCTGGTACAGGCGCAACACGAGTCCGCATCGCTGACGACGTTCAACGAAGTCGACATGACCGCGATCATGGAGCTTCGCGCGAAGTACAAGGACCCGTTCGAGAAGGCGCACGGCGCCAAGCTCGGCTTCATGTCGTTCTTCGTGAAGGCATGCGTGGCCGCCTGCAAGGCGTTCCCCGGCGTCAATGCCGAGGTCATCGGCGGCAACATCGTCTACAAGAAGCACTACGACTTCGGCATCGCGGTCTCGACCCCGAAGGGGCTGGTGGTGCCGGTGCTGCGCGATTGCGATGCACGGTCATTCGCCGATGTCGAGCGCGGCATCCTCGAGCTCGCCGAGCGCGCACGGACGGGTAAGCTGGCCCTCGACGATCTCGCCGGCGGTACGTTCAGCATCACCAATGGCGGCATCTACGGCTCGATGATGTCGACGCCGCTGCTCAACTATCCGCAGACCGGCATCCTCGGCATGCACAACATCGTCAAGCGCGCGATCGTGATCGACGACGAGGTCAAGGTCCGCCCGATGATGTACGTCGCGCTCAGCTACGACCACCGCGTCGTCGATGGCCGCGAGGCCGTGTCGTTCCTGGTCGCCGTGAAGGACCGGCTCGAAGCGCCCGAGCGCATGCTCGTGGAAGTCTAAGTAGTCACGCCCGCATCCCGAATCGCGCGCCGGCACAGAAGCCAGTACACGAACGCGACCATCGGGCTGCGATGCGAAGCGCGGCGTCCGTCTCAGGTGCGGGAGGAGCGAGCAGCGAACGCACGCGCCGCCACAATACCCGAGGCGAGTGATGACGGTAGAGCGGGGACTGGATTCGTTCTTGATTTCCGTCAAGGACCGGTCGAAGCGCCGAGCGCGTCAGGGTGTCGGGTTCGTCACAGCGCCGTGCGCAGAAAGCAGAAGTTTTCGCGAAGGGTTCGTCGATTGCGGGCACTGGTGGGAAACATCAGGAGGCCGCGATGACCCTGCGATTCAAGACGCCTTTGCTCGCTGCACTGTGTGCGCTTGCCGGCGTTGCCTGCAGCAACGACTCCACCGAGCAGATCGTGACGGGACGAGTAGCGACCAGCGGTGCGGTCGCGGTGCGCGCGATCACCGGCAACGACGTCGTGACCGCCGCGCGCGTGCAGAGCGACGGTACGTTCACGATCGCGCTGCCCGCGGGGCATGACTATCGACTCGAAGTGCTGACCTCGGCCGGCGCTCGCCGGTTGAACGCGGGCACCAAGGGTGGCTCGTCGTTCCGCGTGTGCCATGCCGTCGATCCATTTGATCTAGGTGCGATCGGACACGCAGCACACGGTCCCGACGGCGGCGCATGTCCTCCCGGACACGGCTCGGGCGGAGGCTCGAGCGGCACGTGCACCGACCCATCGGGTAACTGTCCTGAAGATCCGTCGCTGCCACCCCCATGTCCAAACCCCGACGCGTCGGGTGACTGCCCGAACGATCCGACACCCCCACCTCCGCCTCCGTGCAGCGACCCGAACGATCCTGCGTGTGGCTGCGATCCGGCCGGGAACTGCGAGCCGGTTCCACCGCCACCGCCCCCGTGCACCGATCCGAACGATCCTGCGTGTGGCTGCGATCCCGCCGGGAACTGCGAACCACCGCCAACACCGTGCACCGATCCGACCGAGCCGTGCGGCTGCGATTCCGCCGGGAACTGCCATCCGCTTCCACCGCCGCCGCCGTGCACCGATCCGAACGATCCGTATTGCAAATGTGACGACGTTGGAAATTGCCCCGTGCCGCAGCCAGCACCGCCCTGGTGCGTCGATCCCGCCGATCCAACGTGCGAAGACCAATGCGCGATCGAGCCCTGGTACTGCGGTTGTCCGACGGAGGACGTGACGTGTTGGCCGGAGCCGGTTCCGTCGCCGTCGTGTGACCCGTCGTCGATGGCGCCGCAATGGCTGCCGAAGGACTTCGGCTGCGAGGAGCCAGCGTCGTCGTGATGCGCAAGCTCGAGGCGCTCGCACTCGCCGGCCTGCTGCTCGCACCACGAGCGGCCATCGCCGAGCCGTGCCCGCCTCGAGCCGCTCTGCAAGGCGATCCCGACGCCGTCGCGCGCGTGACCAACGAGCTGCGCCGCCTCGGTGTTGCCGTCGCTCCGGCGACGGGCAGTTGCCCATCCGCGCAAGCGCACGTCGAACGCGATGATCGCGGTGCGATCGTGGTCGCGCTCCAGCGCGGGCGCAGCAGCGAACGCCGGGTGATGAGCGATCCTGCCGGCGCCGCGGTGTGGATCGACGCGTGGACCCGCGACGACCTCGAAGTTGCGTCGTGGAACGTGGCGCCGGTGCTCGTTCGCACCACACCCGGCATGACGGTGCCCGGCGACGTTGCCCCGACCCGGGCGCAATCATCCGGTCATCGCATCGAGCTGGCTGGCTCCTACGAGCACGCCTGGATGAGCGACGACGCGGAGTGGCAGGGCGCGAGCGCGATGGGGTGCGCGCGATTCGGCCACCTGTGTGTCGGGCTCCGGGCACGCGCGGCGTTCGATCCAACGTCGGTCGCGAAGTCGACGGTCGATACCGCGAGTGACCTCTCGTTGCTCGGCGTCGCAAGCAGCTCGTTCGAGCTTGGCGAGGCGTTGATCGCTCCCGAGCTGGGGCTTGGCGCCGGACGATTCCATGCTCGCTACATGGACGTCTGTGTTCCTGCGCCGCCGGTGCAATGCGATCCGAACGAAGCTGGCTGCCTCCCCCAACCGGTACCGTGCGAACCGATTCCTGGTCCCACAGGAGAGGTCGTCAAGGACGTCACGGCGGTGTCGTACACCCCGCGTGCGTCGTTCGCGATTCGCCTCGCGGCCCCACTGTTCGAGCACGTCTGGCTCGACGGTCTGGCAGCGATCAGCTTTGCGCCGTTTCACATCGACGAAGAGCCTGCGCGTGGGATCCAGCTCGGTGTCGGGCTCCGCGTGGGAGTGCCGTGAGCGTGGCGCGCTCTCAGCCGACGCCGCCGTTGGGCGGGCAGGTCATTCCGCTGCGACGGACCGACGAGCGGCCAGCTGCGTCGAAACCACAGCTCAGTGACCCGCCCATGCCCGAGCTGTCCGACGAAGCGTTGTTGGCTGCCTGCGGGGTTGGCGATGCAGCCGCACTCGGCGCACTGTTCAATCGCTATCACCAGCCGGTGTATCGACTGATCTCGCGACTGCTTCGCACCGATCCAGCAGAAACCGATGACCTGGTGCAAACGACGTTTCTGACCGCCTGGAAATCGGCGACGAGCTTCGACCGCCGGGGCTCGGTGAAGAGCTTCTTGTTCGGAATCGCGGCGAACACGGTGCGCCGGCACGTCCGGAGCACGCGACGTCGTCGAGATGCGTACGCGGATTGGTCGCCACCGATGACGTGCGGCGGTCCCGACCAAGCAGCGTCGGTTGCGCAGCAGATCGCACGGCTCGAGCGGGCGCTCGACGAGCTGCCACAGGATCTGCGCACTGCATACGTGCTGTGCGATCTCGAAGAGCTGCCGGGCGTCGAGGCCGCGCGCGTGCTCGATATCCGCGCAGGAACGCTATGGCGTCGACTGCACGAGGCACGGCGAGCACTGCGAGCTGCGCTCGAGGAGGATGATCATGGCTGATCGCGAGCCGTTCGATTCCGAGCCTTGTTCTGCCGATCCGCTGCGCGCCGTCGGCAAACAGCTGCCATGGGATCGGCCCGACGCCACGCGCGTCCAGGCGGTGCGAGCCGGGTTGCTCGAAGCAGCCCGCAGTGACGCGCGTCCGCTACCCGCGCCGCGCCGGCGCTGGCTGATCGCCGGAGGCGGGTTCGCAGCGGGCGCGCTGGCGGCTGCCGCGATCGCCGTGGTGCTGGTGCGTGGTCCACAGCAGCCGTCGTTGCGCGCGAGCTACGCGACGGTGCAGTCGACTCCAACCGCCCGGGTTCAGCACGCGCGGACGATCACTACGACGGGCATCGAGGAAGTCGTACGCGTGCACGATGGCACGGTGCGACTCGCCGTGACTCCAGCGAGCAACGGCGATCGCGTGCGCGTTCAAACCGCAGACGCGTCGCTCGAGGGCGCAGGCAGCTACGAGCTCGTCGTGGCCGGGGACCAGCTGCGCGGCGTGAACGTCGCGACCGGTTCGGTGATGGTGACCGTGCAAGGACAACCACGTGCGATCTATCTCGCCGCTGGACAGAGCTGGCATCCGACGGTCGAGACCACCGACCTCGCCGTCGGCCAGCCCCCGGCGGTTTCACCCGCACCGCCGAGCCCGGACGTCGAGCGTCAGGCGTCAGCCGGTGCGACCGCAGTGATCTCGAAACCCGATGCCGGGCGCTCTGAAGCTCCAAGCCATCACGCGCAGCGACCGACGGCGACCGTAGCGCAACCGCTTGGTTCGCAGAGTGAGCAGCCGCCGCGCTCGCACGTCGCGCCCGAGCAACCGTCCGTGCCCGAGCCTGCCCGGATGCCAGCGGTCACCGAGCTCGCACCCGCTGCACCACCGGCGGATCAGGTCTCGGCGACCGAGCAACATTTCCGCGCGGGAGTCGCGCTTCTGCGCGGGGGAAAGGCCAACGAAGCAGCGGCAGAGCTCGCGCTCGCGGCCGACGGCAATGATTCGCTCGCCGCCGACGCACGCTACTTTCAAGCCACCGCACTGATCAAAGCGAACCGTAACGCCGACGCCGAGGCAGCGCTGGTCAGGTTCCTTGGCCAAGCTCCCACGTCATCGCGCAGGGGCAGGGCCGCGGTGATGCTCGGCCGGTTGCTCGCCGATCGCGGCGACCTGGCCACCGCGCGCAAGTGGTTCGAGAGCGCAGTCGGTGATCCGGATCCTGCCGTGGCCGACGCAGCACGAGCCGCGCTCGCGCAACGAGCGCGGTGAGCGTGCGCGAGATGGCTGACTTGGCTGACCTCAGTCACTGAACACCGCAGCGACCTTCTTGCGCGCAGCGTGTAGCCGCGACCACACGGTTCCCTCGGGCACGCCGAGGATGTCGGCGATCTCGCGGTGGCTGAGGCCGTCGATCGCAAACAACGACAGCACCAATCGATGATCTGCTGACAAGCTATCCATCGCCCTGGCGAGCTCGCGAGCCTGCGATCGAGCCGCCGGATCGGCCACGGTCGCGTCCATCGGATCATGATCGAGGGAATCAGCTCTGCGCCGTCGCGCCTTGATGCGAAACGCGATCCGCGTCGCGATCCGATACGCCCACGTGAACAGCCTCGCGTCGCCCCGAAATCCCGGTAGACCGTCGTGGATCGCCAGCAGGGTGTCTTGCAGGGCGTCTTCGGCGTCCGCGCGTGATCCGGTGAGATGAAGACATAGCGCGAACAGTGGGCGGCGAAGCTCTTCGATCAACGTCTCGAATGCCCGCGTGCGCTGGGCATGCGGGCCGGACCGAGCCTGCTCGATCAGCGTGAGCTCTTGCGCGTGATCCATGGCGGTCGTTCACGTCGGACTGACTAGCCGAGCTCGGCGCGCTCTCGGCGCAACCGCGGCAACTTCCAGGCACTCGCGATCGTGTCCGCGAGCATCACTGCGACGGTCAAACCCGAGACTGCCAAGTAGACCGAGCTCTCTCCCCAGACCCAGACCAGCACCGGCCCGAGGCTACCGAGTGTGACGGCTGCAACGGGCCCCAGCCACACGTTCCGGCGTGCGTGCGCGATCTGCCGGTCGAGGTCGGTGCGGAGAAAGCCGATCACATCGCCCCGCGAGGCCACTCGGTGCAGCTCGCGGTGCGTCCGGCGCAGCTGCCATGCAGCGAGTCCGAGCACGAACGCACCGGCGAAAACAGCGCTATCCGCTGGGAGTCCCACCTGGTTCATCACGACGATCAAGAGTGCTGCAAGGAGGCCACCGAGGCCCAATCGCCACCAACCGCGTCCCAGCCGTCGACGGGCGGCGTCGAATCGGCGCTGTACACGGCCCCAATCGATCGAGTCCATCTCATTTGCACTGGTCATCTTGATCATGTCGTCCATCCTTTGCATCCGAGCCGTCGTATCCTGGCAGTCGCGGCAGGAGCCGATGTGGCTCGCCGCTGCCTCCCAGGTGGCCCGATCCGCGGCACCGTGGCGGTGCATCTCGAACGCGATCTGCGCGTCGTCACATGTCATCGGGCGTGTCATTCGGCAGACTCAGTGCACCCAGCGGCGAAAACCTTCACCGAAATCGCCAGCAGGCCAAGCGCGCGGAACTGCTTGCCATACTGTCCAGGGGCCCGACGTTGCGATCGACGGGTCGAGGTGGCGCTCACGTCGGTTTGCGTCGAGGTCAACGCGTGAGCGATGTCGGTTGCTCAGTGGACCGGAATCACCACCACCGCCGCACCGGTCATCGGATCGGCGGGAGCCGCGATGGTCGTTTCAGCGACGGTCACTCCGGCCGTGTGCGAGATGCCGGCGACCACTCCGCCAGGGATCGACGCGAGCACCGCGACCTCTTCACGGCCTTCGCCGGTGACCTGCCAGCTGGTCAGCACGCTGCCACGCTCGTCGAGCGTCGCGAGAAATGCATCGTCGCCGCCGCCCGCGGTGACCGAGCGAGCGCCGAGCGGCATCGAGCCCGAGAAGTAGCCACCGACCACGACGTGCTCACCGGCGGCGGCGATCGCCTGCAACCCATCGGGCTCGTCGCCACCGATCAGCACCGCGTGCAGCGAGCTGCCATCGGGGCTCCACCAGCCGACGAGGCCGTCGGAGCCGCCGCGGGTCTGCAGCTGCGCACCGCCGATCTGCACGGCGTCACGCGTGGTGGCTGCCACGACGACCCGGCCACCGCCGTCGATCGCCACACCGGCGACCGCATCGTCGAGCTTGGTTCCGAAGGTGGCGGACCAGCGACGCGCGCCGGCATCATCGAGCTCCGCCACGAAGCCATCGGCGAACGGCGTGCGTGCGTCGATCGGCTCGAGCGGCACACCGCGTAGCTCGCCCCCAGGAGCAAACACGCCGGCGATCGCGATCCGGCGTCCGCTCGACGCAACACCTTGTATCGCATCTGCACCGCCGCCACCGACGCGTACGAGCCAGCTCGCTGAGCCCGTCGCGGTCAACTTGGCGATGAAGCCATCGGTCTTCCCGGCGCTGGAGACCACGTGGCGGCCGATCCGCAGCGTCCCCGAGAACGATCCCGCCACCAGCACACCGTCATCCATCGAGGCGACAGCGGTGACCACCACCCACTCGCTGGCATCACATGTGGCTCGCCACCGAACGCTGCCGCGCTCGCGATCGAGGGCGACCAGCGCCACGCCGGGCTCGCCGAGCACCGCACCGCCGCCCGCGTTCTGCGTACCGGACACGGTTGCGACCACGACCGCCCGGGCCAGGGCCAACCGGCCCGCGCTCCCATCGAGCTCGGTGCGCCAGCTCGCGACGCCAGCTCGCCGGGCTTCGATGGCGGTACGGGGGGCGCCGGTGTCACCGGCGATCGCCAGCGCATGGAACGTCGCGTCGGCGTCGCCGGCCACGCCATGAATGGCGCCACCGGTGACACCAAACGTCAGCCCGCGAATCAACGGGGTTTGAGCGGCGCGCGCGGCACAACCAGCGCCGAGCGCGGCCATGCACACAGCGGCGAGACAGCGAACGATCAGGCTCTCGATCAGAACTTCTCGCCGCGGGCGCGAAGCTCGGACAACACTGCCGGCAGACCGAGCTTGTCGATCCGACGCATCCCGCGCGCCGAGACGCGGAGGGTGATCCAGCGCTTCTCGTCCTCGAGCCAGAACCTCTTGTTCATGAGGTTGATCTCGAACCGGCGCTTGGTGTGGCGGTTCGAGTGGCTCACGTTCGAGCCGACGAGCGGCCGCTTACCGGTGACCTGACACACGCGCGACATGACGGTGACCTTTCTAGATCTTCGACTCTTTGAACTCGACGTGCTTGCGGACGACCGGGTCGTACTTCTTCAGCACGAGCTTGTCCGGGGTGCGCTTGCGGTTCTTCGAGGTCGTGTAGAAGAAGCCAGTGTCGGCAGTCGACACCAGACGGATGAGCTCGCGGCCCGATTTACCCTTTTTCGCCATGTGGTTGCTCCGGTCTACCGGGGGACGGTCTTATGGCACGATGACCACGGACCTGGCAAGCCCCTAGTCCTTGGTCTAGTCCCGATCCTCGTCGGAACCTTCTTCGGGCGGCGTCGGCAGCCGCGTCGATCCGACGTCGCCGGGGGCAACCCCTGGCAATGTCGTGGTTTTTCGCTTGGCCCGACGCTCGTCGATCGCCATCGCCATGATCGTCATATCGTCGGACTGCGCCATGTCCTTGGTGTGGCCGTCGATGTCGGCGAGGATCGCCTTGATCACGTCCTCGACGTTTCCGCGCGCGGTTCGGATCCTGCGCGACAGCTTCGACAGGCCGTATTCGTTGCCCTTGGCGTCACGCGCTTCGAGGATGCCGTCCGAAACGATGATGAGCATGTCCCCGCTGTGAAGCTGCACCCGCGCCTCGCCGGCATCGAGCTCGGGAGTCACCCCGAGCGGTGGCGTGTGGGCGCGCTCGGCCTGCAACGGGAACACGCGATCGCCGCGGCGCAGCAGCGGCACACAGTGCCCGGCGTTGGTGAACACCAGGCTGCGGTTCTCGAGGTCGTAGATGCAGTAGACCAGCGTCGCGAACATCCCGTCGTCGCCGAGCGTCACGATCTCCTGGTTCACGCGGCGGAGCAGCCGGGCAGGGGTTCGCGCGATCGCCGCACGCGAGCGCAGCTCCGAGGTCAGCCGGGCCATGTAGAGCGCCGCGCTGATCGCCTTGCCCGCGACGTCACCGACCGCGAGCCCGAGGTGCGATGGGTCGTGCCAGATGAAGTCGTAGAAGTCGCCGCCGATCTGATACGCGGGCTCGTAGTGCACGGCGAACTCGAGGCCGACGACCTGCGGCATGCTCGCCGGCAGCAAGCTGCGCTGGATCTGTCGCGCGACGCGCAGATCGCGCTCGAGCTGTTCTCGCCGCGCGAGCTGAGCGGCGACCCGCGTCGCGTGGATCGCCAGCCCGGCCTGCGTGGCGATCGCCTGCAATAGATCGACGTCTTCCTGGCGGAAGCTCGCCTCGCCACTCTCGACGTAGACCACGCCGTAATGACTGCCGTGATAGATCAGCGGCGCCCCCATGCGCGTGCCGACGCTCTCGTCGTTGTCGTCGGCACCTTCGCCGAGCAGCACGCCGCGCTGATCGCTCACGACGTGCTGGATGATCGTGCCGGGAACCTTGAGCGGGCCGGTGTCGGTGTTGCGGCGATGCTTTTGACAGCGTACGCGCAGCTCGTCCGTCCGCTCGTCCTGGATCAACACGCCCACGTCGACGGCCTGCGGGAACAGATCGAGCAGGGCGTCGACGACCTTCTCGAGCAGGGCCTCCGCCGTATCGCTGGCCGCGGTCGCCTGGAGCACCTGGGTGAGTGCGTCGAGCTTGCGCTCGATCAACCGGACCGCGCGCTGATCGGCGAGGCTGAACAGCCCCGAGCTGATCGTCGGCTGGCGGCCGGAGCTCGATTCGTCGCGGCTGCGGATCAGCGAGCTCGCCGAGGCCTCGATGATGGTGACCGCGTTGCCGTCGGGGAACTTCGCGATGTGTCCCGAATCGGATTGCTCGACGCGGATCCGGTTGTTCGAGATCGAGATCTCGTCCTGGTGCTTGATCTCCGTCGCCTCGAGCAGCTTGACGCCGTTCAAGAACGTTCCGTTGTTCGACCCGAGATCCTCGAGGGTCCAGACGTCCTTGTCCTTCCACAATCGTGCGTGCTGGCGTGACACGCGCATATCCGGAACGAAGATCTGGCAGTCGGAGCGACGACCGATCACGTATTCGCCGTCGGCAAGCTTGTACCGACGGCCCGCGATCGGACCGGCCACGAATACCAGGGACGGCATTGCGGTGGCCTACATATCACAGTCTTTGCCGCCCCAACACATCGGGATCGCGTGGGTTTTTGGAGTGTAGGTCCATGACTTGACCCACTTATCCACGGCGGGTGTACTTCGCCGATGCAGGCGCGCGGCAACTTTATCAATGGTGTGTTCGTCCCTCCGACGGGTAACGCCTTGATCTCTCGTAACCCTGCAGCCGACGGCGCGGTGGTGTTCGAGACCGGGTACACCGTCGGGGCGGTGGATGACGCGGTCGCGGCGGCGACGGCGGCACTCGGGGGGTGGAAGGCCCTGTCGATGGCCGAGCGATCGGCCGCGCTCGATCGGTTCAAGCATCAGATCGCAGCGCGTGCCGATGTGCTCGCCGACGCGATCGTGATCGAGACCGGAAAGATCCGCGCCGAAGCAAGGACCGAGATCCAGACCTTGCTGAATCGGTTCGACCTCGTACGCACCGCGGTTGCGGCCGACGTCAAGCCAGGCCAGGCCGCTCCCGGCGAGCACTTGCGGTACCAGCCGCTTGGCGTCGTCGGCGTGATCGGCCCGTTCAACTTCCCGCTGCACCTGTGTCACGCGCACGTCGTCCCCGCGCTGCTGCTGGGCAACACCGTCGTGATCAAGCCCAGTGACGTGTCATCGCTCGCGGGTCAGCGTTACGCCGAGGCCGCCGAGGCCGCCGGGTTTCCGGCGGGCGTGTTCAACGTGGTCGCGGGCACGGGCGAGGTCGGCGCCGCGATGGTGGCCAACCCGGGCATCCGTGGGCTGTGCTTCACCGGCAGCTGGGGCGTCGGCCGGAGGATCCTCGAGGCGTCGCTCGATCGGCCGGAGCTGCTCGTCGCGCTCGAGATGGGCGGCAAGAACATCTGCGTGGTGCTCGAGGACTGCGCGCTTCGCCAGGCGGTGCACGAGGTCGTCGTCGGTGGCTATCTGTCGGCCGGGCAGCGCTGCACCGGCACCGAGCGCGTGCTCGTGCACCGGAACATCGCCGATCGGTTCATTCCCGCCCTCGCGGCGTGCGTACAGGCGCTGAAGTTCGGCCATCCCGACGACCCCGGCGTGTTCGCCGGACCGCTGGTCAATCAGCCCGCCGTGGCCAAGCTCGAGGCGGCGATCGAGGCTGCGCGAAAGGCCGGCGCGACGCCGGTGGTACCCGGCCAGCGGATCGCGGGAGGCTGCTATCGAACGGGGTCGATCCATCGGCTGCCCGACGGCGTGCACCACGTGCCGGGCTACACCGACACCGAGGTGTTCGGCCCCGATCTGTGCGTCGAGGTGATCGATTCCGACGACGAAGCGATCGCGGTGATCGACGCGAGCCGCTACGGCTTCGCCAACGCGGTGTTCACCGGATCGACGCAGCGGTTCGAGCAGTTCTTTGCACGCACTCGCTCGGGCATCCTCAATCGCAATCGCTCGACCAACCTGGCGTCGCCCAGGTTGCCGTTCGGCGGCGTCGGCCACAGCGGCAACTATCGGCCGGCGGGTGCATGGGCCCATCGCAACGTGATCTCGCCGGTCGCGCTGCTCGAGAACCCGATCGGCACGGTCACCGCGCATCCACACCTCGCGCGGTTGCTGCCGCCGTACGACCTCGATCGACTCGAGGCCCAGCACGACCGCGAGGACGCCACCGATGCTGCGCGCCGGCTCGTCGACCTGCCGCGGCCGATGCACATCCATCGTCCGACCGGCGGACGGTTGGCCCAGAGCGAAGCATTGCTCGCGCGGCTCTACGCAGGCGATCGCGTGCCCAGGGAGAAGAAGCCGCCGGTGTTCGATCACCTGCGATCCGCGGGGCCGTGGATGGTGTCGATCGACGACCAACCGCTGGCAGTGCTCGATGGCATGAGCCAGACCGCCACCGTGGTCGGCGGGTTCGCCGAGGATCCCGTGGTGCGCGCATACACGGAGGGCGAGTTCGCCGACACGTTGGTCCACAACGCGGACACCGCGATCGCAGAGACCTGGCCTGCTGCGGAGTACGCATCGACGCTGCGCCAGCTCGTCCCGGGCTTGCCGCACGTCACGTTCGTCGCCTCCGGAGCCGAGGCGAACGAGAAGGCGATCGCGCTGTGCCGGATCAACTGCCCGCGCAAGGACGCGACCAAGGTGCTCGCGTTCGAGGGCAGCTTTCACGGCCGGACCCTGCTCGCGCTGCATGCGACGCACTCGCCGAGCAAGCGCGCGCCGTTTGAGCTCCCCGGTTATCAGTGCCAGTTCGCGCCGTTTCCGGTGTGGAACACGCCGGGCGACGAGCCGGGGGCTCCGAGCGGGTTCTACGCGGCGGCGGCGACCGGCGGGATCGACGAGCTCAAGGAGCGGTTCGGCGACGCCGAGGAGGATCCGCTGCTCGCGGCCGAGGTGGCATCGCTTGCGGCAGTGCACGAAGCGCTGGCAACCGGCGCGTACGCCTGCGTGATCGTCGAGCCGATGCAGAGCGAAGGCGGCGATCGCTACGCGACCGAGCGGTTCTTCCGCGCGCTGCGCCTGCTCACGCGCCATCATCAGACGTTCCTGGTGTTCGACGAGGTCCAGGTCGGGTTCGGGCTCGGCGGTCCATTCGCGTGGCACTCGAAGTTCCGCCTGCTCAACCAGCGTGGCCAGCCGGACTATCCCGATGCCGTGACGTTCGCGAAGCGGGCGCAGGTCGGCGTCGTGATGTCGCGGTTCGATGATCCCGAACCGGCGAGCGCACATGGTGCGTCACTGGTGCGCGGGCGGATCCACGCCGACATGGTGTCGACCAGCCACAACGCCGAGCGCATCGAGAAGCTGGTGCAGCCGCGGCTCGCGCAGCTCGCGCGCGCGTATCCCCATCTGGTCGCGAATCCGCGTGCGGCGGGCTATGCGTTTGCGTTCGATCTGCCCACGCCGGGCCAGCTCGACGCGTTCCTCGGTCAGCGGTTCTGGCGCGGCGCGGTGGTGTTCGGCGCCGGGACGAAGACCGCGCGCTATCGGCTGAGCGACAGCTTCCTGGCGCGCGAGATCGATCTGCTGTTCGAGACGATCCGGCGCTCGCTGTCGTGGCTCGACGCGCATGACGGCAAGAAGCCACCGGAGTGGGAGGACGGCGCGGTGGCGCCAGCGCCGGTCCCGGCGCCACCGTCGGAGGTCGCGTATCGCCTGGTTCCGCTCGAGGAGGCGATGGATCATCTGCCGGCGATCCTCGATATCGAGTATCAAGTGTACGAGCCGGCACGCCGCACGCCGCCCGCGGAGATCCGCGCGGCGATCGCGGATGCCGAAGGCTCGCTGATCGTCGGCGAGGCGCCCGGACCGTCGGGTGGGCCGGCAAAGCAGCTCGTCGCGTTCGCGATCGGCGCGCCGCTCGAGCAGTGCCGGGACGTCGAAGGTCCCGACGACGATCCGATGCTCGGCAAGCTCAACACGATGTACTCGGTATCGATCACCGTCGCGCCGAGCTTTCAGAGCTCTGGCATCGGGCGCAAGCTCAAGGAGCTTCAGCTGCGCGACGCCGCGCGGCGGACCAACGCCGACGGCAGCAAGCGCTACCGCTATGTCACCGGCCGTAACCGCGTCGGTCGCACCGCGCAGATGACACACCTCAATCGCGTGTTCGGCGCCCACGTGGTGTCGATCCTCACCGGGCAATACGAAGACCCCGAGGGCCAGGCGATGTACTACCGGATTCCGCTCGATGCCCTCGCGCCAGATCCGGTCGTCAAGCAGGAGGTCATCCGGCGCCGCGCCGCGGTCGCCGAGGACGCTGACATCCAGTTCGATCTCGCGTCGGGGCTCACCAAGCCATTCGCCACGCCGCCCGCGTCGCTCAGCGCACACGAGGCCAACGGGCTGCTCTACGGCCCGGCGGTCAACAAGCTCACCCTGATGAATTACGTGACGCCCGCGACGGTGCGCGCGCTCGAGTGGCTGGGGGCGCTGGTGCCGGAGCTGCCGCATCTGTACCTGACGTCGAGCCGCGACGAGTCGGTCGACAAGGCGCTGCGCTTGCTCCGCTGCACGCGCAAGACCGCCGAGGTCGCGATCGGCATCGCCGGCGGCTACTACGGGCACACCGCGGCCACCACGCGATCGCTCTCGGACCCGGAGGTCCATCGCGGCGGACCGGCGCACTTCGCCTGGCCGCGGATTCCGCATCCGGCGGTCGCGGGGACCGCGGCATCGATCGCGGCGCTGCGCCAGGCCGTCGCAGCCGCGGGCGGTCCGAGCAAGGTGTTCGGCTTGTTCTACGAGCTCGTCCAGGAGCGCACCGGTCATGTACTGCCGGCGGACTTCATCCAGGAGCTCTCCGCGCTGCGTAGCGAGCTCGAGCTCCCGCTGATCGCCGTCGAGACCACGACCCACACCTATCGCAGCGGCCGCGGTGCGTTCCTGTCGCCGGCGGTCGGCTTGATTCCGGACGTGCTGGCCTGGTGGGGCGGCGGCCAGACCGGATACCTGCATACGTCGGCGAAGTGGTTCATCGGAACGCCGCTGACCTTGGTGTCGACCTGGGATGGGGACGAGCTGTCGCTGGTGCGCCAGCATCATCAACTGCGCGCGGCGCGATCGCTCGACATCGCCCGCGCGTCGGCCTCGCTCGACACCGCGCTCTCCGGCGTGAGCTCGGCGGGGCTCGGGGCGTATCGGGTGATCTCCGCGGGTGCGCGGGCGGACGCGCTGGCCGAGGCGCTCGACGATCGCGGCATCGCGGTCCGGCGGTTCCCGGGCGGCCGGCTCGGGGTCATCCCACCGCTCGATCAGATCGAAGCGGCGGCGCACGCACTCGGCGACGCGCTCAAGGCGGCACACGCCACCGCCGGAGCTGCGTCGTGAGGATCCTCGAGCTGCCAGCCGGCAAGTCGGCCCGGGTGTGGGGGCAGATCCACGGCGAGATGTTCCGCGGCGACATCAAGGCACTGGTCGCGATCCGGACGTATCTGTGCACCAAGGTCGGAACGTTCTCGGATGCGTCGCAGGTCCACGCAGCGGCGCGGGCGCACTTGCCGGTGCTCGAGCAGTTTCACCGGGGGCTTCACGACGAGCTGCTCGGGATCGCCGAGGGCGCCGGTGTCACCGCCGAGGACATCGTGATCGCGAACCACTACACCGACCTGCGCGATCTCGATCCGGATCCGGCGAGCTGGCGCGCGGCACCGACCAAGGACGAGCCGGCGGCGGTTGGCTCCGGCGGTGGCGCGACCAGCCTCGGCGGTGACGGCTGCTCGGTGGTCTGGGCGGAGTCGCCGAGCGGCAGGATCCTCGCGCAGACCTGGGACATGCACGCGACCGCGACGCCGTTCGTCATGATGCTGCGCGTGCCCGAATCCCAGGACGGTCCCGCGGCGACCCTGCTCTCGGTGACCGGCTGCCTCGGCATGACCGGGATGAGCACGGCGCGCGTCGCGATCTCGATCAATAACCTGTTCTCCACCGACGCCACGCTGGGGGTCGTGTGGCCGGCGCTGGTGCGGCGTGCGCTGCACCTGCCAACCGCGCAGGCTGCGCGCGACATGATCCTCCAGAGCCCGATCGGCTCCGGCCATCACTACTTCGTCGCGGATCGCGACGCGGCGTTTGCGATCGAATCGTCGGGGACGCGACGCAAGGTGGTGTTCGAGGGCGGACGGTCGTTCTGCCATACCAATCACAGCCTCGACCGCGAGATCGCCGAGCGCTCGAAGGTGCCCGCGCCGAGCACCACGTATGATCGGATGAAGTGGCTCGAGACCGACATGGCTCGCGCCGAGATCGCCGACCTCGCCGATGCCTGGCGCCGGCTCGGCTCCGAGGACGGCTGGCCGCGGAGCGTGTGTACCAACATGGCCACGCCCCAGGCGCCGCACGGTGCCGCCACCTGTGGCGCGATCGCGATGAACCTCGACACTGGCGAGCTTTGGGCGCAGCAGGGCTCGATCCACAATGTCGCCGCGGAGAAGTGGCAGCTATGAGCCGGCAGCGATGACCGAATATCCATTCTTCTTCACGTGGACCGCCCAGACCAACGCCAAGCCGCTCGAGCTCACCGGTGGTGACGGTGCGTGGTTCACCACCGCCGATGGCTCGCGCTGGCTCGACCTCGGCGCGCTGAGCTACCAGGTCAACGCGGGTCACGGCCGGCAGCGGATCGTCGAGGCGATCAAGCGCCAGGCCGATCAGCTGTGCATCTCGGCGCCCAACGCGGTGTTCCCGGCAAAGAAGGAGCTCGCCGAACGCCTGCTCGCGATGGCGGGCCCGGGCTTCTCCAAGGTGTTCTTCACGCTCGGCGGCGCCGAGGCCAACGAGAACGCGCTCAAGATCGCCCGGCAGGTGACTGGCAGGATCAAGCTGGTCAGTCGCTATCGCAGCTATCACGGTGCGTCGATGGGCGCGTTGTCGCTCACAGGAGATTGGCGCCGGCCGCCGCTCGAGCCCGGCATCCCGGGCGTCATCCACGTCCAGGACTGCTACTGCGATCGCTGCCCGTTCGGCCAGCGCGTCGAGACCTGCCGGCGCGAATGCGCGACCAACATCGGCGCCACGATGGCGCTCGAAGGTCCGCGCTCGGTCGCCGCGGTTTTTCTCGAGCCGGTGCCAGGCGCCAACGGTGTGCTGGTGCCGCCGGTGGAGTACTGGCCGCTGGTCCGCCAGGCGTGTGACGTGGAGGGCGCGTTGCTGGTCGCCGATGAGGTGCTCACCGGGTTTGGTCGTACCGGCAAGCCCTTCGGGTTCCAGCACTGGCAGGTCGTGCCCGACATGATCACCGTCGCCAAGGGCCTCGCCTCGGGCTACGCGACCATCGGTGCAGTGATCGTTCACGATCGGGTGGCGCGGCACTTCGATGCGAACGTGCTCGCGTGCGGGTTGACCTACTACGCACATCCAACCGCCTGCGCTGCCGCGCTCGAGACACTCAAGCTCTACGACGACGAGAAGCTGTTCGATAACGCCGCAAAGCTTGGACCGGTGCTGCGGCGCGAGCTCGACGCGGTCGCGGTACGGATCGCCGCGCGCAGCTTCGTGCGTGGCCTGGGCCTGCTCGGGGCGCTCGAGATCGAGGCAACCAGTGACGCGTGGACGAAGCTCGGAGCGGAGCTCGCGCAGCGCAAGCTGTCGCTGCACGTCGACGGCAAGCGCGGCACCGCGGTGTTCTCGCCGCCGCTGTGCATCTCGGAGGACGAGCTGGTTCGCGGCATGCGGAGCTTTGGCGACGCGGCGGTTGCCGCATTTGGAGCAGCACCATGACAGGCAGACATCGCGACAAGGTCGCCGCAAGCGTGGCCGACGCACTCGCGCCGCTCCGCGACGGGATGACGATCCTCGTCGGCGGCTTCGGACTTTCGGGCAACGCCGAGGCGCTGATCAAGGGCGTCGTCGACCGGGGAGTGCGCGAGCTGACGCTGGTGTCGAACAACGCCGGCAACATGGGCAAAGGGCTGGCGCTGTGGCTGCGCGCGGGGATCATCAAGAAGGTGATCTGCAGCTACATCGGTGCCAACGAGGATCTCCACACGCGGATGGCGAGCGGCGAGGTCAAGGTGGAGATCACGCCACAGGGCACGCTGGTCGAGCGCATGCGCGCTGCTGGTGCCGGTATCCCGGCGTTCTACACGCCGACCGGCGCCGGGACCGTCGTGGAGGAGGGCAAGGAGACCAAGGAGATCGATGGCCGGCGTTACATCCTCGAGCGCGCGCTGCACGGCGACGTCGCGCTGGTGCGTGCAGCCATGGCGGATCGATTCGGCAACGTCCGATTCCGCCGCACCGCCCGCAACTTCAATCCGGTCATGGCGACCGCCGCCAAGCTCACGATCCTCGAATGCGACCAGCTGCTGGACAACGGTACGATCGATCCCGACGACGTCCATCTCCCCGGGATCTACGTGCACCGCATCGTCCACGTGCCGGAGCACGAGAACGCGATCGAGTATCGAACCGTGAGGAAACGGGCATGACCTGGTCGACCGAACAGATGGCGCGCCGCGCTGCGCGCGAGATTCCCGAGGGGGCGATCGTCAACCTCGGCATCGGGCTGCCGACCCAGGTCGCGGACTACTTGCCCCAGGGGCACGCGTGGCTGCACTCCGAGAACGGATTGCTCGGCATGGGCCCGTTCCCCTACGAAGGCGACGAGGATCCGAACCTCATCAATGCCGGCAAGCAGACCGTGACCGTGTTGCCCGGCGGCTCGACCTTCGACTCGGCGACCTCGTTTGCGATGATCCGCGGCGGTCATGTCGACCTCGCGATCCTCGGCGCGATGCAGGTCTCGACCGCCGGCGACCTCGCCAACTGGGCCGTGCCCGGCGGCAAGGTCATGGGCATCGGCGGCGCGATGGATCTCGCGTCTGGCTGCCGCCGCGTGATCGCGATGATGCAGCACGTGACCAAGAAGGGCGAGCACAAGCTCGTCCAGCGCTGTGACTATCCGCTGACCGCGACGCGCGTGGTCTCGCTGGTGATCACCGAGCTCGGCGCGTTCGAGCCCACCGGCACCGGATTTCGCGTCGTCGAGCTCGCGCCTGGCGTCACGCGCGAGGCGGCCGCTGCGGCGACCGGCGCTCCGCTGATGTGAACGTCAACTGCAACCGCGACGCGAGCGCGACCACGACGGCCGCGTGAGATCAGCGAACGCTTCGATGACTGACACGGGGCGCGTCTCGATTACTGCGAGCGAAAACTGGCCCCCGAGATCGTTTCAAGGTGTTGTGGTGGCCATGACCCGCTCCAAACGCCGCCGCCTCGCCAACACGCTGATCCTTCCGGTGATCGCCATCGGGGCCATGGCGCTGACGATGTTCGCTGCATCCGCGCAGAAAGCGCATCGGGTCAGCACGCTGCCCAGCTCGTCGGCCATCGGTGTGGCGCCGTCGCGTTGACGAAGGGGACCGCGTCGAGCTCGTCAAGTCTGGGGACTTGGCCAACTTGACAATGTCCCCAGTCCCCGCGGTCCGCTGCCTATTCCAGCGGTGGCGCTAGCTCGGCCACGTGGACATTGCGCAGCAGCAATCCCTCCTGCACCTCGTCTCCCGAGTTCGCGCGGATCCACGTGTACTTCGCGTCGAGGTCGTTCATGCGGTTGCCTTCGCTGCGGTCGTATTCCTCGGTACCGATCAGCGTCCACTCGCCGGTCATGTCGTAATCGATGAAGCCCTTCACGACCGCGATCGTGTCGTTGTCCTTGCTCTCGATCGAGACCTTGTAGCGATACCAGTGGTTGTACTCGAGGTCGCGGGGCAGGGCGTGCTCGCGGCCGCTCTCGTGCTCGTTGTGATAGCTCTCGATCTTGAAGTCGGCGCTCTGGCTCTTCAGATCGAACGCGACGCCATAGCCGCCAAATCGGTTCTCGGAATCGCCGCCCTCGCCGTGCCGCGACCGCTGCTTGGTCGAGATGTTCTCGAGGGCGGTATCGGTCGCATTGGCCTCGAACACCATCTCGATGTCGCGATGGTCGACGTGGATGTAGATCCGCGACCGGTTGCCATCGAGCTTGGCGACACCGGCGCCGTCGATCCACAGATGCCGGCCTTCGCCCGCGGCAAGCTCGAGCGCGGGATCGTCGGGATCGAACGCGCCGTGTCCCTTCCAGTCGCGCGGATTGCCGTTCGACCACGCAGTGGATCGCCAAAGGTAAGTGGGCTCGCTGTCGCCCGGTGCATCGGGGCCAGCGTCAGCTGGGTCGAAGTCATTGCCCGCGGCGTCGGGCGGAACCTCATTTCCGGTGGGTCCTGCGTTGCCGGGTCCATGAGATCCACATGCGCCAACGAACAGTGCTGTTGCTAACCAGACGTGTCGCATCGCCTCGCATCTCCTCGGTCGAGCTCGCCGTGGCGAGCGTTGCCTCATCGAACGCGCACGCACCATACGTTGGTCGGCCGGAAGCTCGAAGATTCTTTGGCTCGCGACCAGATCACATTTCCGTCGAGGATTTCGTGTCCGCGACGTATCGGGTGTGAGCGCACATGCTCATACGTACGGAATTCGGACAATCAACCGATCGAAGTCGCTCGCGATTCGATCGGCTGCAACCGATCGTGTGCACCGATCCGATTGGTGTCCGCTCGATTCCACCCGTAGTCGCCGATACGGCGATGGCAACCGGCGATCCGATCTCAGACGCGCTGGTGACGCGGATTCCTCGGATCGTCGGCGGCCGGACACCTCGGTAGAGTTGCCGCGGGTTCGGACGTACACTGCGCGCGTGACGTCGATCCACATGACCGAGGAGCACGAGGCACTGCGCGGCGTCGTGCGCCGGTTCGTCGAGCGCGAGATCAAGCCACACGGGGAGGTGTGGGAGCGCGAGGGTAAAACGCCGCGCGAGCTGCTCAAGGCGATGGGCAAGCTCGGGTTGTTCGGTGTTGCCGTGCCGAAGGAGCACGGCGGTGCCGGTCTTGGCGCGTTCGGTTTGATCGTGCTTGCCGAAGAGCTTGCACGATCCACGTTCGGAGGTGTCACGGTCACGGTGATGGTCCACACCGGGATGGCCTCGCCACATCTGCTGCACGCCGGAAGCCCGGCGCAGATCGATAGATATCTGCCCGCGATCGTTGCCGGCGAGAAGATCAGCGCGATCGTGGTCAGCGAGCCCGACGCCGGCTCCGACGTCGCCAGCATCCGCACCCGCGCGGTACGCGATGGCGACCACTGGGTGCTGAACGGCTCGAAGACGTTCATCTCGAACGGCTACTACGGCGATCTGTACTTCGTGCTCGCTCGCACCGACGACACCGTCAAGTCGAGCCGAGGCATGTCGATGTTCCTCGTCGAACGTGACACCCCGGGCCTCAGGATCGGTCGCAAGCTCGAGAAGATGGGCGACTTCTGCTCGGACACCGCCGAGATCCACTTCGAGAGCTGCCGCGTTCCTGCCGCCAACGTGCTCGGCGAGCCGAACAAGGGCTTCTACTCGGTGATGCACAACTTCCAGCGCGAGCGCCTGGTGCTCGGTGCGATGTCGACCGGCGAGGCGCGTGCCGCCTTCGACATGACGATCGATTATCTGAGCCAGCGCAAGGTGTTCGGCGCGCCGCTGCTCGAGAAGCAGGCGATCCGCCACAAGCTCGCCGCGCTCGAGGCCAAGCTCGAAGCCGCGAAGCAGCTGCTCTACCACGCAGCATGGCTCTTCGATCACGGCCATGACTGCGTGCGCGAGTGCTCGATGGTCAAGGCCCTGTGCCCCGAGGTCACGAACGAGGTGATGTACGCCTGCCAGCAGCTCCATGGGGGCATGGGCTACATGCGCGAGTACCCGATCGAGCGCATGGTTCGCGACGCCCGGCTCCACGCGATCGGCGGCGGCGCCACCGAGGTGATGCTCGATCAGATCGCGAAGCGATGGCGCTGAATCGAGCCTGCATCGGCCGGCTGTACACCGCGGCGCCGATCGTGGTGACCGGCGATGATCTGCGCAGCTTCGTCGAAGCGCTCGGCGAATCTCCGGCCGCGTGGTCCGATCGCACCGGCATACCGGTCGCTCATCCCGCGTTCCCGTTCAAGCTGGTTCGCAGCGTGATGCCGCTGGTGCTCGACGACCCGGAGCTTGGGGTCGATCGATTGCGCATGGTGCACGGAGAGCAGGCGTTCACCTATCACCGTCCGGTTCGCGCCAGCGACCATGTCACCATCAAGGCCGAGGTCATCGGCATCGATGACAAGCCGACCGGTCAGATCTTGCGTACCGAGCAGCGGATCTACTGCGGTGGTGAGCTCGCGGTCACCGGGATCGCGGTCGCGTTCATTCGAGGGGAGCAGCCCAAGCCATCGAGCGCGTCGTCGCGCGCGCCACGCCCGCCAGCGCCCGAGCGATCGGTGCTGCGCTGCGTGGCCCGTGACGTCGACGTTGCGCTCGCGCGCCAGTATGCCGACGCGTCGGGCGATCACAATCCGATCCATCTCGACGACGCCGTCGCACGGAGCGCGGGGCTCGGCGGGATCATTCTCCACGGCGCGTGCACGCTCGCGCTCGCGATGTCCGAGCTAGCGCGGGCCGCGGCATCCGATCCCGACCGTCTGCACCGCGTGTCGGCGCGGTTTGTTCGGCCCTTGCGGTTGCCGAATCGGATCGAGATCACCGTGTGGCACGAGTCGAGTGCCCCGGCGGGCGCGCTGGGCTTCGAGGTCAAGGACAGCGCCGGTGGCCTGGTGCTCGGCGCCGGGACGGCGACGATCGCCGGTTAGCGCAACGGATCATCGCTCCAGGTGACCGTGAACGTCGTGGGGATCCCATAGCTGTCCCCGCGGGTGACGATGATGTCCCGAAGGCCCTGCCTGCGAAGCGCCCAGATCGCGCTGCGGACGCGCTTGCGGGCCGACAGGTCGGCGGCGATCTGCCCCTGCCAGGCGGTGGCAAACAGCATGCGCCCCGAGATCTCGGCTGGCGCCGCGTCGGCGCCGGAAATGTGGTGCTCGGCGAGCATGACGAGCACCCGGCCCAGCAGCGGGCGATGGAGCAAGCTCACCGGCTCGTTCCGGCCGATCCGGAACCAGGCACCATGCCGATGAACGGTGACGTGATGCGCGTCGCTGATCGCGTCACGGTCGCCCGGGGGCACACCGGCGCCAGGCGCGCGACGAAGCTGATCGATCGCGATGACGAACGAGGGTGATCTCTGCGCGTGCTCTACCGTGGCGTTGCGCACACCGCGTGCCGTGAATGCGGTCACGAACGTGAGCCAGTCGGTGCCATCGCTCTCGCTTGGGGTCATAGCTCCCGGCGTATATGCGTTCATGATGCCAAGTGCGCCCGTTCGCACTCCGACGCAGCCGAGGTCGATTCGCACAATTGCGACGTCGCTGAGGCCCGCGATCGCGCCAACCCGCAACCGGACCTGCCGGTGACTGCTGACATCAGCGCACGAACGTGCACAACGGCGTCGTCACGAGCGTCACGGCATCGGCGCTGCGGTCGTGAACGTTCGATCGAGACTGACCGTCGAAAAGTGCGGCTCACCTGTAAACGTGTCGGGCTTCGCCTGGCGAGGCCCCAGCTCTGACGCTGCCTCGTCGATGTTCGCGTGTGGGCCGTAGCTGGTGACCCGCCACGTGAACGGCTGACTCGTCGGCAGGGGCAGCTCGGGAATGATCGGAATCGTCATCGAGCCCTTGGTCGTGAATACCTCGTACGACGCCTTGGTCGGCCCGGTCGTGATGACGGTGACCTGGTTGATGACGCTGCCCGGCGAGATCCAGTCGAACCCGGTCGACGTCGTCACATCGATCACGCCGTTGGCGGGCTGGCCTTGCACCGCTGGCGAGCGCATCACGTACGAGACATCTGCATCGCCGGTCAGGGCAGGGACGACGAACGACGAGGTGGACGTGCTCAGCGTCGCGTTTCCGAACACCGAGCTTGGTCCCGCTGGAATGATCGGAATCGTCGCGTTCATCATGGTCGTGCTCGCCGACCACAACGCGTGGGAGGCGTTGCCGAGCGCCTGGGACAGCGTGATCGTCGGCGCGGCGAATCCCGGCGGCGCCTGGAACGTTCCGGTGACCGTCGCGGTGGGCGGAGTCTGGATCTGAACGTCTACGGTGGCGTTGCTGCTCGCGTTCAGCTCGGCGTCGGTATGCCCGTAGCCAAGGAACGTATCCGGTTCGCCCGACTTCTTGGTCGTCCACTGCAGCGCATGCAGCGTTCCCATCTTGGTGCTCGCGAACGGCCACTGCGCGGTGAGCGCATAGCCATTGCTGCCGTTGACGCTCGTCGTCTTGCCGGCGGTGTCGCCCCACGCGATCACCAGCGGGCTGCTCGTGTTGCCGCCCGATTTCGTGCCGCTGACGTTGGCGCCGCTGGTGGCCACGAGGGGCGGAAACGGCGCCATGCTCACGACCGGATCGGGCCGGGTCAGGTCATCGTAATACATCACGTGCTGTGTGCCGCCGAGGTCGGTCGACACCGTGTAGATGTCGTACGGCGGAATCACGTCGTTGAACGTGAACTTGCCCTGGGCATCCGAGAGCACGGATGGCTTTCCGACGAGCGCTACCAGGACGCCGCTGGCCTGTCCGCGCACGATCCCGCGGACGGTCATCGGCGCGATCGTGAGCGTGAGCTGCGCCGTCCGCTCGAGGTTTCCGACAGCACCGACCACGGTCAACGTCGTAGGCCCGGTGGCCGCCCCGGGCGCCACCGCGATCGTCACCGGGGTTGACGTCTCGGTCTCGGTCACGATGGTCGCACCGAACCCGACCATGACGCCGGGTGGAACATCGCGCGCGCTGAGCTCGATGTCGCCGATCGGCCCGACGCGCGCGAACGCAAGCGTCGAGACCTCCGAACCTTGAATCGGCACCGTCAGCTCGGCCGGTCCGAGCGACATCGTGAAGTCCCCCGCGTAGGCATCGGGTCTGGTGTCCTTCACGGATCCGCACGCCGCCGCGAGCAGCAGGCCAACGACGAAAACACCCCGCACGCGCGCCGCCGCACTCGATCTCGCTCCCAGGCTTTTCGAGGACATAGCTGTGGCCAGAATACACGCCTCTGCACCGTGAGTGCGGACGCGCGGGCCAAGAGTTGTCCCGCAATTCAATCCTGAGATTGTGTAGCCGCGCGATGGCCTGCAGTGTGTCCACGAGGTGATGTCCGCGTCGCCGGTGGTCGCGCAGGATTGGCCAGTCTTTGCGTCGCGCAATCGCGTGTTCGACGCGGGCGCGCGCGCCGGCGATGGCGGCGCCGCCGTCGGTCGCGCACGATGCGGTTGTTTGCAAATCGTGGCGTACGAAGCTCGGGGACGCCGCGATAACCACCATCGACCAACACGCGGCCGTGCTCGCGGCCTCTGATCGAAACGTGCTCGACAGAGCCAGTCCAAAAAATCGATCGTCGAGGGGGCGTCGACGAGCTCGAGCTCCAGCTTGGTCGCGAGGTTCGCCGCGGACGGCAGCAAGTCGTGGTTCTCCTGACCGCCACAGTGGATCTAGGCGTCATCGAAGGTCGGCTCCACGAGCTGCGCGATGCAGTCCTCGCGCGCAGCGCGCTCGGCATCCGTGAGCCGATGGACATCATAGATGTGGAATCCCGCCGCTGGTGTGCTGTGCAGGAAGTAGCTCGCGGAATCGCCGGGTGAGATCTGATGTGGAACGTACACCAGCACGTGATCCTCGACGGCGCCGAGAACGTCGGCATCGTCGTTGCTCTTGTCGTCCGTACCGGCGACGCCCGCCATGATGAAGGCGATGCTCACCGGTGGGCCGATGGGAGCATCAGCCCACCTCTGGGCTGGCGTCGACCTGACTGTCGCACGCAGCCAGGGAGGCGACGGACGCGCGGTCAATGTGAATCGAAGCATGGAGCGTTCCTTGGGCGGCAAGGCTCTTGTGGGCGTGGTGACGACCGTCAGTCGGTTCGTTGCAAGGTATCGATGTCGAGCATGTGTCCTCAGATCCAGCTCGGACGGCCGCAGCCGGCGGCTGGCGCATGAGCCGGTCGCGCGGGGGCATGATCGTGAAGAGCGCGGTGACTGTCTGCCTGCCGGCGACGCCGTCGCTGCGCCAGCGCGAGCGGGCGCGGATCGACGACGAGCGCGAGGCTTCAATCAGTGGCTCGTGCAGCTGCGCTCGCCAGTGACCACGCCGCAACACCGACAGCAACCTGCAGATCTACGAGTGTCGACGCATGGTTGATGCTCGCAGAATCGGATGTTCCGTGGCATCCGCGTTGCAATCGCGTCACCGCCTATGCGCATCCATTCAGCCTGCTTGGCGTTCCTCGTAGCTTCGTGCGGTGGGCTCATCGCCTGTGCGACCGATCCATCCGGGGACCACGACCTCGGATCCGGCGACGGAAAGGCGGACGGTAAAGGCCTCAGCCTGACGTTCTCCATGGAGGGCTTCGGATGGTTCCCGCCCGGATCGCCTCAAACGGTCGACGCATCAGCGTACATGTGGCCGGGACGAACCGTTCACGTGTTCGTTCAATCGGTCTCGGATCCCGCTCAGCGCGCGTACAAGGGCGGGGTGATCGACTCGATGGGCGGCTTCAGTCTCGTGTTCGCAGACGCGTTGCAGGTCGGCGAAGAGTACCGCGTGCTCGCGTACTCCGAGCCGCCGGGCCTGAACCCGATGAACGTACAGTTTGGCTGTCAGGGTGTGGAGTGGATTCGCACGTGGCAGGTCGGTCCCGTCACCGCGTCCGAACAGCTAGCCGTCACCCCGGCGGCGAGCGGCGCGAGCGATCCGGCGGCCGATGCCCTGCTGTGCAACGAGCTCGTCGGCGATCCGGTTCAGCGGTTCGATCTGAGGCTCACCGGTGACGGGTTTCTCGCCCAGAACCAAAGCGCGAACCTCTCGGTGACGTTCCTGCCTCAGACCGAAGACCCGATTCCGAGCTCGGACCTGGTTGACCTGCGTGGAGTCGCCCCCGCGGTCGGGCCGATCGGTGGGCCGGGCACGATACGGTTCACGAGTCACGATGCTCTGGCAGAAGGCCGGCGCGAACGAATCCTGATGTACCTCGAAGCGGATGGCCTCCCGGGCTGTACCCCGGGTGATTTCTACGGCGTGCCGACCATCGGTCCGGTCACCGGGGATGCGGAGCTGGTGTTCACCCCGACGAGCTTTCCCAACAGTGGCGATCTGAGCGCCGACCTCGAGCTATGCAGCAAAGTCTTCGTGGATCCTGCCAAACCGATGGGCGACTACGCATCCACCTATAACGGGACCGGGTTCACCGCACTTGCGGGAAAACCCGTCCGGATGGTGACGTTTTACTGGCCCAACACGGTGAGTCCCCGCGTGGTCGACAGCGTGGTGGCCGCCGATGGTTCGTTCTCGATCACCATGCCCGAGGCCGCTCCCACGTTCACGGTCCTGCAGCAAGCCCTGTTGATCGACGCTGATGGCGATGGCCGCTGTGCCTCACCGGCGGACGCGCTCGTGATGTGGAGCAGCGCGTTCGCGCGCCGCGATCAAGTGTTCGAGATCAACCCGAGCCTCCCGCAAGTCAATCCAGCGATGTTCCCCCGAGAGCAGTTCTGGGACCAGATCGCTGGGACCACCCCACCGCCTTGACCGACGAGCTCAACGCGTCATCGCGAACCGCGAATGCTCACGGAGTTTCAACCACCCACATGGGGTTGAGCTGCATGGTCTTCGTCCTCATGGCATGCCGCTGGCGAGACGAGGTCGTTGCCGCGATTAAGAAAACTTGTTAAACATTCACATCATGGCTTCGACCTTGACGATCAGCCTGACCCCCGAGCTCAAGGAGCTGGTGGATTCCAAGGTGCGGTCCGGTCGGTATGGGAATGCGTCCGAAGTGATCCGGGAAGCACTTCGGAACTGGGAGCGCGGTGATGAGACCGAGGATCCCGAGCTCGAGCAGCTGATCGACCAGGGGCTTGCGTCGCCGCTCGTTCCAGCGACGGAGCAGGTGTTCTCCTTGATCCGGTCCCGCAGTCGCCAATCCACTCGCCGGCGCCGTGCTCGTCGCGCGAGGCGTGCGAAGCGGTGAAGGTCGCGTTTCGCCACACGGCCATCGACGATCTCGAACATACCTATCGCTGGTTGCGCGCGCAGAACGACCAGGCAGCCGAGCGATTCCTGGCGGCAGCTCAGGAGGAGATCGCGCTGTTGTCCGGTCATCCGTTCCTCGGCCGCCGCCGCCATTTTCAAACCCGCGGGTTTCGAAGCTGGCGAATCCGGGGATTCGAGAAGCACATCATCTACTATCGGGTCACGACTCGTGTCCTCGAGATCGTGCGCGTGCTCCACGGAGCTCGAGAGATTCGCGACCAACTCTGACGCGCCAGGGCCCTCGAGCCGACCCAGCGCGGTTGTTCGCGGACCAACTGAGCTTCACGCGTCGCGCGAGGCGCTCGCCGCGGCAAACACGTGGACCTGGCGGGCGCGAAGCGCGGCGGGCGAGCCCAGCATCTGCGATGCGCGCCGAGCGTGACGCAGCCGGCGATGCGAGCCGTGCTCCCAGCTGTAGCCCATGCCGCCGTAGAGCTGCAGGCAGGTCTCGGCGATCGCGACGTAGCCGTCCGCGATGTAGGGCTTGGCCATCTGCAACGTCGGGTTGGCCATCGTGCACGCGAAGTGCGGCTCGGCGAGGGCCGCGAGCATCGCGCGCATGCCCTCGAGCTGGATCGCCATGTCGGCGGCCTTGTGCTGGAGCGCCTGGAACGCACCGATCACCTGGCCGAACTGCCGGCGGGTCTTGAGCTGGACGATCGCGTCGTCGAGGCACTGCTCGGCGCTGCCCACCATCTCCGCACATAGCGCGGCGCACGAGAACGCTCGGACCTCGTCGAGGATCGCCGCGAGCCCGGCGGAGGGCACGGTCGCGAGCCGTTCGCCCGAGGCTACGGTGGTCAGCTCGGCGAGCGGGAAGCTCAGATCGAACGTCTGGAGCGGCGCCGGCCCGAGCGCTGCAGCGGGCACGGCTTCGATCGCGAGGTCGGATCCAGACGTGGCTCGCGCGACGAGCACGGCGCGTGCGGAGTCTGCAAACGCCAGCCATCCGTTCGCAGGTTCGAGCGTCCACGTCAGCTGATCCGGATCGAGCGCGAGGCTCGCCGGCGCCGGCTGGACGCCGAGCCGGTGCAGCACGAGCCGCGCGGCGTTGTCGACAATGTACGAGACCGGTGCGAGCCGGCGGCCGATCTCTTCGTGGACGACCAGCGCATCGGCGAGCACGGTGTCCGCCGCGTCGACGCCGACCCCGACGAGATCCATCGCGGCCAGCTCGCGTTGCGGGTCGGCGCTCGCCATCACCTTGGCGGCCGTCGCGCGGAGCAGCTTGCGTTCCTCGGGCTCGGTCACGATCAGCTCCCCGGCAGCCCCACGAGGTGTCGCGCGATGATGATCCGCTGGATCTGGCCGGTGCCCTCGATGATATCGAGCGCCTTGGCGTCGCGGAACAGCTTCTCGACGAAGTGGTCCTTGGCGATGCCCGCTTCGCCCAGGATGTCCATCGCCATCGAGCACGCCTCGAGTGCGACGGGCGCGCAGTACGCCTTCGACAGCGACGCCTGCAGGCTCGCGCGCTCGCCGAGGTCGAGCATCGTCGCGGCCTTCCAGCACAGCAAGAAGCCAGCGCGCAGCTTGCGCTCCATGTCGGCGAGCCGGTCCACGATCCGCTGCACCCGGGGCACCGGGCGGTGGATCATGTCGTGCTGCATCACCCAGTCGCGGGCGTGCTCGTATGCGGCGCGGCCGATGCCGATCGCCATCGCGGCCATCCCGGGGCGCGAGAAATCGAACGCCTTCATCGCCGACGTGAACCCGGCCTTGCCACCATCTGCGCCGTAGGCGTGTTCGCCACCGAGCAAGCAGTCGGCAGGCACCACGCAGTCCTCGAGCTCGAAGCTCGCGGTCTCGTACGCCTTGAGGCCCATCTTGCGCTCGAGCCGCGGCGTCGTGAACCCCGGCGTCGAGGGCGGTACCGCGAACACGCGATGGCCGGCGCGGCCGAGCTTGGGATCGATCGTCGCGTAGATGATCACCCAGTCGGCGCGCGGCGAGTTCGAGCAGAACGCCTTCGCGCCGTTGAGCACCCACTGGTCGCCGCGCTGCTCGCACCGCGTCGCGATCCGCGCGACGTCGGACCCTGCGCCAGGCTCGGTCATGCCGAACGCGGCCCATCGCGGCTTCGACCGGTCGAGGAACGGATGCAGGAACCGTTTCTGCTGCTCCGGCGTGCCGATCGCCATCACGGTCGGCCCGCCCAGGCCCGGGCCGGGCAGGCTGACCGCCATGCCGCGATCCCAGTACGACGTCTCCTCCATCGTCACGACCATCCGGCGCGCGGCCCAGCGATCGCCGGCGAACCGGTCACCGCTGAGATCGGCCTCGACGGTCGCGCCCATCTTTCCGGACTCGGCGTACCAGCGATAGAACGCGTGGTCCGGCGGATGCGGCCCACCGCGCTTGTCGGCCTCGAGCCCCAGCGGACGCAGGTACTTCTTGCCCATCGCCCGGGTCTCTTCGAGCGCGGTGGCGAGGTGGTCGGGCAGATCGATCCAGCTGTTCGCGCTCATCGGGACACCGCCAGTCGCTCGACCATCTGTGCGCCGAGGTCCGCACGCGCAGCATCGACGCCACCGGTCATCAGCGCGATCGCGCGCGCTTCACGCATCCACTTCTCGACCGGGAAGTCCTCGACGTAACCGTGGCTGCCGTGGAGCTGCACCGCATAGTTGGTCACGAACAGCGCGCACTCGACGGCCTGAAGGAAGGCAGCGTGCCCCGCGACGGCGTGGGGATCTGCGTCGAGCTGGCCGGCTTCTTGCCACAGTAGCAGCCGCGCAGCTTCGACCGCGATCTCCATGTCCGCGAGCAGGAACGCGACCGCTTGGTGGTGCGCGACCTTCTTGCCGAACGTCACGCGCTCGAGGCAGAACTCGCGGGTCTGACGCGATGCAGCCTCCGCGAGCCCGACCAGCACCGCCGCCAGGTACAGTCGCCAGCTGCCGCGCACCCGACGACCGGTAGTGCTCGGTAGATCGAGAAGCCATGCTGGCGCGCCGTCGATCTCGACCGCGCTGCCGCCAAGCGCGTGTAGAGCGCCAAGCGCACGTGGCGTCGCCGTGAACCCCGAGCGAAAATACGCGAGCTGATCGCCGCGCATCACGAACAGGCCCGTCGGCGAAGTGGCGCCGACCCATTCCACCGAGCCGCGGCAGTGCTGGGCTCCGAGCTCGAGCCGGGCATCGGCGTCGACGACCAGCGCGGGCACGAATGCAGACGTGGCGTCGATCTCGGCGATCACCTTGCTCGCGATCGCGTCGAGCTCGAGCATCGGACTGCACACCCAGCTCACGCGATCGAGCGCCAGCGTTGCGGCGGCATCGCCGAACGCGAGGGTCTCGAGCGTCATCACCTTGGTGAGCCGCCCGACCTCGAATCCGCCGCGCGCGCTCGGCCAGTCCATGCGGAGCAGGTCGAGCCCGTGCCACGCCTGCGATAGCTCGGCCGACATCCCGCTCGCTTCACTCGCGCGCATCGCGGCGCGTAGTTGCTTGGCAAACCGGGTCGCGGTTTCGACGATCGACGCTTGCTGCTCGGTGGGGCGGGGGTTCATCGGATCAGGTCAGGCCGAAGACCTTCTCGGCGGTGCCCCACAGCAGGGCCTCGCGAGCTTCCTTCTTGAGGTCCATCTTCTCGATCTGCTGCAGGCACTCACCCGGCATCAGGATCGGATAGTCGGTTCCCCACATCACCTTGCCGATGCCGCGGCTGTTCATGAACTGCACCAGCTTGGGATCCCAGTACTTCGGCTTGTGCGCGCACGTGCCGATGTAGACGTTCTTGTGCTTCCACGCGAGCGCGATCAGCTCCTCGCACCACGGCCAGCCGGTGTGCGACGCGATGAACTTGAGCTCGGGGAAGTACAGGGCGATGTCGTCGACGTGGATTGGACGGCCGAGCTCCGATGGCATGCGCTCGCCGGAGTGACCGACCTGGGCCATCACCGGGATGCCGAGCTCCTCGCACTTGGCGTAGAACGGCCACAGCTCGCGCGCGTTGAGCGCGGTGCCAAACCCGTACGGGTGAAAGAACGCGCCCTTGAAGTTGTGGTTCTTCACCAGGTACTCGATCTCGCGCACGCCCTTCATGCGTTCGTAGGGATTGATCCGCGCGATGCCGTAGTAGCGGTTCGGATACTTCTCGGTCAGCGGAATCACATCCTCGGGATCCGCCGAGTGCACCGCGCCGGGGCGGTCATAGCTTCCGAGCGCCGAGATCGGAATCATCACCTTGTTGACGCCGGCGGGGTCGAGCACTTCCTTGATGAACGCGTCGGCGGTGTGGCCCTTGAGCCGATCGTCGATGCCCCACCACTCCATGACGCCCTTCACGTCGGGGTTATCGAGGAAGATCTTCTTCAGGCCCTGGGCCGTGAACACGTTGCAGAAGTAATCGACGACTCTGGTCATGGCATCCTCAGCGTTGGCGTTGCGGTGAGCGTTGGTGGGTGTCTCGTCGGAGCTACGGGTGCATGTAGAACCCGCCGGACCCGTTGATAACCTGTCCGGTGAGATATTTGTCGGTGGCAAGGAACATGATGATGTGCGCCATGTCCTCGGGCGTGCCCGCCTTGCCGGTGACCGACTTGGCGCGCAGCTTCTCGAAGTACTCGGGCGGATAGATCCGCGCGAGGTGCTCGTTCCAGATCAGGTCCGGCGCGACGCAGTTGACGCGGATGCCGTGGCGGCCGACCTCGGCGGCGACCGCGCGGGTCAGCGCCATCACGCCGGCCTTCGCGGCGGAGTATGCGCTGTCGCCCGAATCGAACGGCACCCAGCCGGCGCCGGACGACACGTTGATCACGCAGCCGGACTTACGCTCGATCATGCTCGGCAGCGCGGCGCGCAGGATCCAGAACTGGCTGGTCAGGCACGCGTCCATGATCTGGTTCCAGGTCTCGGTCGACATCTCCCAGATCGGCTTGGGCAGGTTGCGCGCCGCGTTGTTGACGATGATGTCGATCTTGCCGTGCTTGGCGAGGATCTTCTTGATCACCTCGTCGACCTGCGGCTCCTTGGTCACGTCGAGCACCAGGCCGGTGAACGGCCGGCCGAACTCCTGCTCGAGTGCGCGCGCGGCTTCCATCGTGCGCTTCTCGTGGATGTCGGTGACGATGACCTCGGCGCCTTCGGCCGCGAACGCCTTGGCGGTGGCGAGCCCGACGCCGGCGCCGGCCGCAGCGGTGATGAACGCGACTTGTCCTTTCAACTTCATGACCTAGTTCCTTCGCGCAGGGTGTGAGCGCTCGATCAAAGCTCCCCGAGTCCTGACAGGTTTTGCAGCGCGGGTCGCAGCTCATCCATGATGCGAGCGACCGCCTCGGGTCCAAGATCTTGATCGTCGATGCGCGACGCGGCCGAGCGGGGATGCGAGATCAGGCCGACGGTGGTGCCGCTCGCGCGCACGAACTGGCCGGTGATCCCCGCGGATGCGGTCGACGCCAGGTAGCAGACCACCGCGGCGACGTGCTCCGGCTTGCGAGCCTTCATCCGCGCGAGACCGTCCTCGCCGAGGTGCTTGAGCAGCACGTGCTCGGGGATCGCCGCGACCAGCCGCGTCCATGCGGTGGGCACGACCGCATTGACCCGGGTCCGCTGGCGCTCGGTCTCCTTGGCGAGCGACAGCACGAAGCCGAGGACAGCCGCCTTGGCCGCGGCGTAGTTGCACTGGCCGATGTTGCCGCCGAGCCCGGACGTCGACGACATGCAGATGATGCTGCCGCCGTCGTAGCTCGGGTCTGCCTTGGTGCGCTCGCGCAGGTGGCGAACCACCGGCTGGGTGCACGCGAACAGCGCGCGCACGTGGGTCGACAGCACGCCATCCCATTGCTCGTCGGTCATCGAGTGGAACATCGCGTCGCGCGTGATGCCGGCGTTGTTGACCAGCACGTCGACCTTGCCCCAGCGCTCGAGCGCGGCGGTGGTCAGCGATTGCCCGCCCGCCGTCGACGACACGTCCGCCGCAACGCCGATCGCGTCGATGTCCTTGCCGCGCAGCTCCGCCACCGCGTTGTCGAGCTCGGTCGCGTCGACGTCGTTGATCACGACCTTGCCGCCGAGCTTGCCGAGCTGCTCGGCGATCGCGAGGCCGATGCCGCGCGCGGAGCCCGTGACGATGCACACCCGACCTTCGACAGAGATTCGCTCGGTCATTTCCGCCCTCCTTCAGGACGCTCGGCCTTGGGCAGGCCGAGCATGCGCTGCGCGATCACGTTGCGCTGAACCTCGGACGTGCCGGCGTAGATCGTCTCGGCGCGCGCGAACAGGTACATGTTGGGCCAGAACCCGCCGGCGATCGCACCGCGGTCGAGCCGCTGCTGGGCCGCCGGTCCGAGCACATCGAGCGCCAGCGCGAGCAGCCGCTGATGCGCCTCCGACCACATCACCTTGATCACCGACGACTCGGGCCCGGGGTTGCGATTCTCTGCCCATGCCGGTAGGTGGCGATAGATCACGCGGCGAAGCGCCTCGGCGTCCTCCCGTGACTTCGCGAGCCGCTCGGCGATCATCGCGTCGTCGATCGCGGGCTTGCCGTTGCGCTGGGTGGCGCGCGCGAGCTTGGCCACATCGCCGACCTGCTCGTAGAAGTAGTTGACCCGCGCGAAGAAGTTGGTGCTGCGTTCGTAGGCAAGGGTGGTGGTCGCGACCTTCCAGCCTTCGCCGAGCTCGCCGAGCACGTGGTCGTCGGGGACCTCGACGTCCTCGAAGAACACCTCGGCAAATTCGTGCGAGCCGGTGATCGTGGTGATCGGGCGCGCGGTGACGCCCTTCGCGCGCATGTCGACGATGAACGCCGAGATCCCCAGGTGGCGTGGGCGGTCGGGGTGGCTGCGCGCGAGCAAGTAGCAGAAGTCCGCATCGCAGCCCTGCGTGATCCACACCTTCTGGCCATTGATGATCCAGCGGCCATCGCGACGAACCGCCGAGGTGCGGAGCGCGAACAGGTCGCTGCCGGCCTCGGGCTCGGAGTAGCCCTGGCACCATGCTTCCTCGCACGACAGGATCTTCGGCAGGTAGCGGCGCTTCTGCGCCTCGGTGCCGTGCGCGATGATCGTCGGGCCGATGTAGAACACCGAGTTGCGGTTGATGAAGTTCGGCGCCTTCGCGCGAGCTTCCTCCTCGCCGAACGTGACCTCGTCGATCAGCGACAGGCCCTGGCCGCCGTGCTCCTTCGGCCACGAAAGCCCGAGCCAGCCGCCTTCATGGAGCCGCTTGCCCCACGCCCAGCGGATCTTGCGGAACTCTTCCTCGCCATGGGTTTCGGCGGTGGCGCCGCGCCACTCGGCGGGCACGTTGGCCTCGAGCCAGGCGCGAGCGCGGTGTCGAAGATCGGTGATCGTCACGCGACCTCGAGGGGCAGGTGCTTGAGCCCGCGCATGATGATCGTCGGGTGGTACTCGAGCTGGCCGTGATCGACGGCGAGCCGGATCGTCTTGAACCGCTCGAGGAGCATCGGAAACGCGATCGCAGCCTCCTGGCGCGCGAGCGGCGCGCCGATGCAGACATGGATGCCCTTGCCCAGTCCCAGATGCGGGTTGGGCGACCGCGTGATGTCGAACCGGTCCGGATCCTTGAATTGCGCCGGATCGCGATTGGCGCCCGCCCAGAACGCGAGCAGTCGCTCGCCGGCCTTGATCGCCTTGTTGCCGATCACGACGTCCTTGGTGGCCCACCGGACCGTCGACTTCGCCGGCGGGTCGAAGCGCAGCATCTCCTCGATGGCGGATTCCGTGAGCCCTGGGTTGGCGCGCAGCTTCGAGAGCTCCTCGGGATGGTCGATCAGCGCGAGCGTGCCGTTGCCGATCAGGTCCTTCGTCGTCTCGTGGCCGCCGAAGATCACCACCATGCAGGTCGCCAGCACCTCACGCTCGGAGAGCTCGCCGGCCTTCATCACCCGGCCGAGCGACGAGATCAGATCCTCGCGTGGGTCCTCGAGCCGGCGACGGAGCAGCGCACCGAAGTAGCTCGCCATGTCGTCGAGCTGGGTGCGTGCGTGGCGGTAGCGATCATCGCCGCCGGGGGTCATGAACATGATCGGAGCGATCGCCTGGGCCCACGGATCGACGCGGTGCAGATCCTCGTGCGGCATGCCGAGCAAGCCGCCGATCACCGCGGTGGTGAGCGGGTAGGCGAGGTCGTCGATCAGATCGATCTCGCGCTTCACCGCGGCGCGATCGAGCAGCTCGGCGGTCACCTCGCGCATCCGCGGGATCAACATCGTCGTCGAGCGCGGGGTGAACGCCTTGGCGATCGCCGAGCGCAGCCGGGTATGGAGCGGCGGATCCTGCGAGCCCAGCCACAGCCCGAGCCAGCCGAACACCTCCTTCTGATCGTCGGTCGGCGCCTTCAGCTTCGAGAACGGCGCGTACTTGTCGTTCGACAGCTCCGCGATCTTGTGCATGCTCGCGATGACCTCGTACGAGGTCATCACCCAGCCCTTCCAGCGCGCGTTGTAGTGCACCGGATCGTGCGCGCGGAGCCGATGCAGATACGCGTACGGATCGCGAATCACTGCCGGCGAAACCAGGTCATCCAATGCCTCGGTTTTGTCGGCGGTTTCGGCGGCGCGAGACACCGTCGAGAACGTAGAGTAACGCTTCACACTTTACAAGCCGGAGACGCTTGCTCACGCGGGTCGAAGCACGTCCCGATCACGGAGTAAGTGCCTGGAATCCTGGATGGCATGATAAACCGGGGACGGGCCCCTGTTTCGCGCGGCTACAGCCGCTGCGTCACCGCGCTCGGCCCCGTGGGCTCGGTGCCTGCCACGCCCGAGCAACAGCGATGCATGCTGGCCGTGATCCTGCGCGCGACACGCCGCCATTCCGGATCAGGCGTGAGCTTGATCTGTGCGGCTCCGGCGGTCAGCGCAGCCTCGTACGACCGACGCGCGTCGTCGACTCGTCCCAGCGAGGCCAGCGTGTTGGCGACCTTCTCGTGCGCGATGACCACCCGGCCCATCCAATCCGCGTTCGTGGCGTCCACCTCCACCATGCGCTCCATGATCGCGAGGCTTGCTCGGTACTGCTCGAGCGCGGCGGCCGGCTGGTGGTCCGCCATCAGCGCATCGGCGAGGTTTTGCTGGACGTCGGACAGATCGCGCTGCCGCTCCATGTCGGCGGGGTCGGTCGTGGCTCGCTGGGTCGCGAGCTGCAGGGCGGACCGGAACGCTGCGCTCGCTTGTGCGGCCTGGTGATCAGCCACCAGAACGTTTCCGAGCTGGTAGTAGTCCACGAGCAGCGCCTGCGCCGCTTGCGGATCGCTTGGATGCTGTTCAGCGATCGCCTTGGTGATCGCCAACGACTTGTGTTGCTCGTCGAGCGCCGCCGTCACGTCGTGGCGCGCAAGCAGGGCCGCCGCGACCGCGGTGTGCGCCGTGGATAACATGGCCTGCCAGGGACGCCGGGTCGGATCTTTGGCCGTCAGCTCGAGCGCGAGCGCCTTGGTCTCGTTGGCGTAGTCGAGCGCTGCGCTCGGGTTGTTCACCGCCAGCGACAGCTCGCTGAGCTTCGCGTTGGTCTGTGCCACGTCGAGCTTGGCATTGGTGTTGGCAGGGTCGAGGGCTGCGATGCGCTCGACCGTCCCGAGCGCAGCACGCCATTCGCGGATCGCACCCTTGCCATCACCCGTGGCTGCGAGCAGCTCGCCGATTTCGGTGTGCGAGACCGCGACGTCGCGCTGCCAGTCCGCGTTGGCAGGATCCTTGTCGGCGAGGGCGTTTGCGATCGTCATCGCGGCGCGATAGTGGTTCAACGCCTCCGTTGCGTCACCGCGCAGCTTGAGCATCGTGGCGACGCTGGAGTGCGAGCCGGCGAGGTGCCTTCGATGCGCGGTGTTGTCGGGCTCCTTGCGCACCAGTTGCTCGGCGATCGACAGGCTCGCCCGATAGTGCGTGAGCGCTTGTCCGGTGTCGCCCTGCGTGCCCAGTACGTCTCCGACGTGGACATGAGCCCGTGCCAACGAGCTCTGGTGCGACGCATTGGACGGCTCGCGCGTGACCAAGGTTTCGGCGAGCTGGAGTGCGATCCGGTACTCGGGGAGCGCCTTGTCCGGTTCGCCCTGCGCTGCGAATACGTTGCCGATGCGCGTGCGTGTCGCCACGAGGTGGAATGGATGGTCGAGGTTGTTGGGCTCGCGCTGGGCCAGGCGGCTCATCGTCGCCAGCGAGATCTGATGGTGCTGCATCGCCTCGGCGAGCTTGCCCTGTCGCGCGAGGACGTCGCCGATACCATCGTGGGCGAACCACAGGTCTGCCTGCCACCTCGGCGTGCCTGGGTCTTCGGCGACCAGGCTGTCCGCGATCGCCAGCATCGCGCGGCTCGCCGCAAGCGCGCCGTTGCTATCGCCCTTGGCGAGCAGCACGTCGGCCGCCGATTGCAACGCGAGACACTGGCGATGTCGATCCTGCAACGAACCTTCAGGCCGGCGCTCGAAGTAGCTCACCGCCTTGGTGGCGACGGATTCCAGCAAGTCGAGCTGGCCGAGCGGCTCGAGCTTGCGGCTGAGGTCGCCGACCATGAACGTCATCAGCTCCTCGGCGTCGCGCTGATTCGCGATCGCAACGCGTCGCTGGGTTTCGGTCCGCTCGCGCTCGTTGGCGATGCCGTTGAGGCTGAACACGCCGAGCGCGACCAGCAGCGCGGCTGCCACGGCACCGACCGCGACCGCCACGCGGTGGCGACGAGTCCACCGCCCGAGCAGCTGCCAGCGCGAGTAATGATGTGCGCCGACCAGCTGACCGGTCTGGAACTTCTTGAGATCTTCCGCCAGCTGGCTCGCCGTCGGGAATCGATCGTCAGGCGAGGCCGCCATCGCCGTTTCAACGATCGTGATCAGCTCGCGTGGCACGCCCAAGCTACGTTCGCCCAGCGACCGCGGCCGCGCGTTGATGACGTGCTGGACGATCTCGGTCGCGTTGCTGCCTTCGTACGGCGGGGCACCCGCGAGCACGTGATAGAGCAGTGCCCCCAGCGCATACACGTCGGCGCGCTCGTCGACGCGCTCGCCGCGTGCTTGCTCCGGTGGCATGTACGCTGGCGTGCCGATGACGGTTCCCGCGACGGTTGCTTCCGTGCTTGGCGATGATGGGCGGAATGGCCCGATCACGACATCCGAGTCCATCGTGTCGGAGAGGTCCTTCGCCAGACCCCAATCGAGGACGACCGTTTCGCCGAAGTTTCCGACCAGGACGTTCGACGGCTTCAGATCGCGATGGATCACGCGGATGCTGTGCGCGTACGCGAGCGCATCGACGACGTCGATCACGTGGGGCAGCAGCGCGAGGCGTGCATCGAGCGTGGTCCGCCGCGCGATCGCCTTGTCGAGCGACTCGCCGTCGATCAGCTTCATCACATAGAACGGTTCCCCGGTGGGCCACACGCCCGCCTCGATGAAGTTCACGATGCTCGGGTGCTGCAGCTTCGCGGTGATCCGCGCTTCGCGTTCGAACCGCGCGCGAGACGCGGGCGAGCTCGCCAATAGCTCCTTGATCGCGACGAGCCGGCCGTGACGGCGGTCGCGCGCGGTGAAGATCTTGCCCATGCCGCCGCGGGCGAGTTGCTTGCCGACCAGGTAGTGCTCCGGGGCGATCGGAAGCAGCTCTGGATAGTCGCCGATCGACAGCGCGCCAAGCTCGGTGATCAGCGTGCTGCACACCGTGCAGGCGTCGAGGTGAACCTCGAGCGCCGCGAGCTCGGCTTGCGGGATCGGGCCGTCGGCCAGGCGGGCCAGCTGGTTCTCGTCGGGGCACATCATGAGACTGGTCCGCCCTTCGGTCGTAACGGCCCGGTTGTCAGTGGGTCAAGGACGTTCTGGCCGGTCACCGGTTTTGGTCACAGTGGCTACCCGCGTTGCCATGGTCCGCCGTAACCTAAGCCCGCGATGCAGCCCGGTGGATCACCGAAGTCAGTCACGCTCGGCTCCGGCTCCGGGTACTGGGGCGACGCCCTCGAGCCAGCGATCGAAATGGCGGCACGCGCGGATGTCTCGTACATGGGCTTCGATCATTTGTCCGAGCTAACGATGGCGATCCTGAGCCGGAGCAAGGCCAAGGATCCAGCGCAGGGCTACATCCCCGATCTGATTCCGTGGATGCGCGCGTTGCTGCCTGTGGCCGTGCCCCGAGGCATCCGGCTGATCACCAATGCCGGTGGTGCCAATCCGCGATCCGCCGCCGCCGAGGTCGCCAAGCTCGCGCGAGAGCTCGGCATGCCGAAGCTGCGGATCGGCATCGTCGAGGGTGACGACGTGCTGGGCCGCTTGCCAGGGCTGCGCGACCAAGGCTGGACGTTCACGAACCTCGATACAGGCGAGCAGGGGCTCGATCGGATCGGTCATCGCATCGTCGCCGCGAACGCGTATCTGGGCTCCGATGGCATCATCGCGCAGCTCGCCGCCGGCGCCGACGTCGTGATCACCGGCCGGGTGTCCGATAACGCGCTGTATGTCGCCCCGATCATGCACGAGCTGGGCTGGACGTTCTCGCCCGCGTACACCGATCGGATCGCCGCAGCGATCACGGTCGGACACGTGATCGAATGCGCCGCGTGCGTCACCGGCGGGATGTCGAACATGTGGAAGCTGACCGATCCGTCGCGCGAGATCGGTTTCCCGATCGCCGAGTTCTTCGAGACCGGCGACGCGGTGATCACGAAGACGCCTGATTCCGGCGGCGTCGTGAACGAGTGGACGGTCAAGGAGCACTTGCTCTACGAGATCGGCGATCCGCGCGCGTACGTGATGCCGGATGGCGTGGCCGACTTCACGTCGGTGAAGCTGATCGATGAGGGCCGCGATCGCGTTCGGCTCAGCAACATGCGTGGCGCGCCCCGTCCGCAAGCCGCGAAGGTCTGCATCGCCTACAAGAACGGGTTCATCGGCGAGGGCATGGCGTTCTTTCCGTGGCCGGATGCGTATGACAAGGCGCAGTTCGCCGCGACGTGGATGCGCGCTCGCCTCGAGCGGCTCGGGCTCGCGGCGCATCAGCTACACATGGATTTCGTCGGCGTCGATATGCTGCACGGCGATAGCGCGCGCGGTCACGTCGAGGCGGCGCGTGATGCCAACGAGATCGGCCTGCGGGTCGCGGCGCACACCGAGAAGGCTGACCACGCCGAGATGATCCGGCGCGAGATCACCCACCTGTGGACGATGGGACCCGTTGGTAGCGCGATCGCACCGCCCTCGAAGGTCCGCCCGGTGATCAGCCTGTGGCCCACGCTCGTGCCGTGGGAAGCAGCGCCGACCGTGCACGATCAGATCGTCGCAGGAGGCGCGTGATGGTGGTCGAATTGCGAGAGCTGGCGTACGCGCGGTCCGGAGACAAGGGCGACGTCGTCAACATCGGCGTGATGGCCAAGAGCGCTCGGATCTACGATCGGTTGTGCGAGCTGATCACCCCCGATGCCGTCCGCGCGCACTACGGCTCGTGGGTCCAAGGCGACGTCGAGATCTATCGCGCACCCAACCTCGATAGCCTCGTGATCATCCTGCGGCGCGGGCTCGGTGGCGGGGCGACCACGACCTTGCGCTATGACCAGACCGGCAAGGCCGTCGGCACCGCGATCCTGCGCATGCAGGTGGAGGTGTCCGATGACCTGGTCGCAGAAGCCCGACGCCGCACCGCCGAGATCGAGCGGCGACGCTGAGCGCCGTCAGGCTCATTACGGTCTTTCGCGCCGCCGCGCGCTGGTGGCGTGCTCGTGGGTGCGCTGACAGCTCAGATGTACGCGGAGACAGCGCCCGTCATCCGAACGGGAATTGCCGCCGGCCGCCCGATAGCCGACACATGAAGTAGCGCGCACGTCCTCGAGCTTCGAGGAGATGTCCGTGACTGGGGGACTTCATGATGTCCAAGGCGGCAGCCTTGTGCATGGCAGCGATCACTGGCTGCAGCCCGATCCCGATCGGCACAGCGATCGACGCCGGCGACGAGATCGACAACGACGGCAGCGTGGACGGTAGCGCGGGCTCGCCGGATGGCGTGGTGCTCAGCCCGCAGCTCGATGCGTTCGGATTGACGATGGTCTATCCCACCAAGGCCGGTAAATCGGCATGGGTGATGGCGCTCGATCCGGGGGACGATCCGCGAGCGCCGACCAGCTTGAGCAACTCGCCCAACTTCGTTGCGAACGAGGACGGCAGCTTCAAGGTGACCAAGTCGCAGGTCCGCTGGGACGTGCGCCAGAACAACGGCTTTCATGAGGACACGCTCGTGCTCGATCAGGGTGAGCTCGCGAAGCGCGGCTACATGCAGGATGCGATGGACTGGAAGAACGTGGAGGTCACGGCGTATTACCGCGTGCTGCATTACACGTCGTCGACGACGAACGGGCCCGCGCACATCGAGCACGTGATGGGCGGAGCGCGCCAGACCAGCGAGACCGGAGAGATCAACGGGTTTCCGAAGATGTGCGAGGCCAGCTCGTACCACGCGAACCTCTATCCGCCGACCGGACGTGCCAAGTACGAGAAGGATCTCAAGCACACCGACGGCTACTCGACCAACAACCCGCAGGACACCACGGCGACCACGCCGTTTGCCGACGAGCACGCCTGGGTCGGCTACAAGACCATCAAGTACGTGCTGCCCGATGGCGTGAGCGTCAAGCTCGAGAGCTACATCGATCGCGACAGCACGAACTCGTGGCACAAGATCTTCGAGTTCACCGATGACGGGACGTGGGGCCCGACCGAGGGGATGATCGGCTCGGCGTGCGGCGGCGGCGAGTATACCGTGATCACGTGGGGCGGCCCGATCGTCGGGCTGCGCTGGGACAACATCGACGACATGGACATCAAGTGGGCGAGCATCCGGGAGATCGATCCGTCCGTTCCGCCCGCGCTCTAGTGGCGGTCATTCGGTCTTGTTCGCGCGATCGATCGCCTGCTTCACGCGCTCGGTGTTGTTCCACACGTCGCGCGCACGCGCTACCGCCATTGCTCGACAGGTTGATGCCGCGTCGTGCGACCTCGCGACGGTGCGCTGGCTGGCTGTCGATTAGCCATCGCACCGGTGGCTCGTCGATCAGCCATTCGCGAGATCGTTGTGATCGCGGCCGGTTGATCGCACATCGCTACAGATCGCCACGAGCATCGTTTCACCAGTCCGACGTGGGTGGCGTGGTCGAGGGATCTCCGGAAGCGACTGCCGTGCTCGCGCTTGCCAACGACTCGACGCGAGAGACCTTGATCGATCAGATCATGATCTCCGAGCTTGCGGTCGATTCGATCGTGAGCGCGCGCCTCGGTGACGACGGCGCTGGTGGAACCTCTGATGATGTGGTGTTTGCGACGCTCGAGCAGCTGGATGCCGTGCCTTATGTCGGACCGGGGGTGTTCACGAAACTGCTCGAGTATGCGTACGCCCACGATCTGGTGGTGAACGATGTGTTCACGCTGGGCGACGTCAAGCCGCTCATGCCGTGGGCCACATATCTCGAGTACTTCGGGCCCAACAGGACCAGCCGCACTGCCGGCGTCGCGACGTTCTCGAAGCGGATCCGGAACTGCAATGACACGACGGGTTGCACGCCATGGAGCACGGATGGTGTGGTGACCGTCAGCGACGATTGGGGCAATCGCACCGAGGTGCCGGAGACCGCGCCGATCTCGATATCGTTCAGCTCGGAGCCAGAGGGACAACGTGCAGTCATCACGGTCTACGAGCACCCCAACTCCGGTAACGTTTTGGGCCGGTGTTTCACCCGCGAAGACGATGGACGCAGAGGTTCAACGATTCGAGTGCAGCCTCGAGCCTCATCAATCGTGGCAGGGTCAGCGTTCGAAGCTAGCGGGCTACCTCTACGCAGACGGCACGTACCACCTGGTGTCGCCGCTCCCAATGCAGGGGCCCGAGCGCGCACAGATCGCGATGACCGGTCAGCTCGAGGAGTAACTGCGGGGCTACTTCGCGCGCTCGAAGTGCACGATGTCGATCAGCACGGTCGCTGCGAACAGCAGCGCGCGGAGCTGCGGATCGCCGATCCTCGAAAGATCGATCGCGAAGTTGTCGGCATCGGTGAACATCTCCTTGCCCAGACCGCTCCACTTCTTCTGCAGAAGACCGACCTCGACGTCGGATCCGGGGAGCTGGATCTTGAACGTCCACGGCCGAAAGAACGGGCCGAATAGCGTCGCGACGTGCTCGCCGTTGGGGCCCTCGACGGTGTACTTGCGCCGAAACCAGGTCCAACGCTTCTCGATCGCTCCGAGCCGCGTGCCATCCGCGGCACGGACATCGAGGCGATGAAAAATGAACCGAAACGGCCGGTGCAACGACAGCAGCGGCCGCTGAAGCGCCAGGCTCTCGACCTCGGCCTCGAACCAGCGCATCGGTCCAAAGATCATTCGCTTCAGGATGTTGCCGAGGCCGTTGCCGAGCTCGCGGACCTCGAACAGTGGTGCCTCGTTCTGGTCATAGACCAGATAGGTATTCTTCGATTCCCACGACAACAGGATCTCGAGCCAGCGCTTGCGCTGGCGGACGGCAAGGCGCTGCACATTCACGAACGGAGCGATCGCGGTGGATGGTGCGGGAACCAGGTCGTTTGTCACGCGCCGGAGGCTACACTCATTCGCGTGTACGCCCTAGAACGGACGCATCTGCTACGGCACGACCGGTCGTGGGTGCCGACGTCGGTCCGCGCGGTCGGCTGGACAGTGTCCGGCACGATCTGGGCTGGCTCCGCGGCAGCGCTCGTCGGCGGCATGATCGCTTCCCCGGCAGTGCTGGTGCTGTGGAAGGCGCTCGCCCTGGGCGGCGCCGGCGTGGTTGTCGCCGGCGAACGCGCAGGCAGCTATGCGTTTCGTCGCCAGCTCGCCAAGCTCACCCGCGGCGAGGTTGCGCTCGAGCGGCTCAAGGTCTGCAAAGAGGGCGAGCTCGCATGTGTTCGCGGGACGATCGAGGCGACGCATACGCTCACGGGGCTGCTCCACGACTCGCCCGGAGTTTATCGTCGGATGGTGTTCGGCGCGCGGGGGTTCTGGGTGCACGAAGCCGCCGTCGACTTTTCGCTGGTCGACCACGCCGGAAACCGAATCTTCGTCCAGGCCGCCGGTGCTCGCTGGCTCGAGGCGTTCCGCGAGCGCATCGATTATCCCAAGGACCAGCTGCTTCGCGCCGAGGTGCCAGCTGCGGTGCGTGAACGCGTCGCACGTGCGACGTCCCGCGAGGCGATTCATGCGAGCGAGCGCGTGCTGCGCGTCGGTGATGCGGTCCAGATCGTCGGGTACAAGACCGCGACCCCAGACGTCGCCGGGGACGTCGGCGGCGACTATCGCTCTCCGCCGACCCGCGCGACGTTGCGTTCGGGCGATGAGCTCCCGCTGGTGATCACGTCACTCGTCGGGGCTGCCCGATAGGCGACGCGACCCTCGCACGGCCACAACCGCGTGATTGCCGACGGTTGCTGGCACGCTGCTACACCTCATCGCGTGCGTCGTTGATCCGGCACAGCTCGACTGAAGAGCGAGCCAAAGGTTGACGATGCGAACAATAATTACGCCAAGACTCATCAGTATGTTGGTGCTTGCGGCCACCACGATGGCCGGTTGCAAGAACGGATTCCAGCTGGGCGTCGGGGGCACCTCACCGCGACCAGGCGCACCTTCCACGGGCACACACCCTGCTCAGCAGGCATCAACGCCCTCTGCTTCGGCAACGAGCAGCGAAGCCGGGCAGAGCGAGGCGGGGCAGGGCGAAGCCCGAGGAACCATGCTCGAGGGCAAGCTCGCTCACCCGAATTATCAGTGCACCGGCAACACCTCGGAGAAGTGCGACGAGTACATCATGATGTGGTCGACCGCGGCGCCGGTGGTGATCGATGCCTGGGATGAGCTCAGCCGCCGCAACTCCGGCATTCGGATCGAG
>JBFWXW010000044.1:0-59805 GCA_050187075.1 Kofleriaceae bacterium
TTTCCGCAGCCGACATCGCCGCGAGCAGATAACGTCCCACTACATCGGGACGACATTTGCAGCAGCACGAGATCAACGCGTCGCGATTGTCGTCCTGGATCGGAGCGGGGCGGCCGCGCAGCGCGGCGAGCATGCGGGCGTGCTGCGAGACCGCGATGGCGTCGGCCGCCGACAGCGCCTCGCCGTCCTTGCGACCCTTGGCCAGCACGCTCGTGACGTGCTCGATCATCGCGCCGACCCACGGCTCGTCATCCTGGTCGGCCTGGTGATCCCACACCGCCTGGTAGAACCTCGGCGCGCGGTTGCTCGCGCCATAACCCGACAGCTCGCTGACGCGAAAGTAGCTGTACGGCACCACCGTCGACAAGCACGTGCCCGGCGGCGGATCCGGCGGCGGCTGTTGGTCCTTGCGATCGAGGAACAGGTGAAATCCACCGATCACCACCATCGCGTCGGCGCGCTTGATCTTGCGCTTCGCAAGCTCGGCGTCGATCGCGCGCATCATGTGGCGCTCGCGGGGCAACGTGTCGTCGCTTGCGATCCGCGCGGCTGCCGTCGTTGCGCGCACCGCGGCGCAGAAATACGCCAGATCGCGCCGGAACTCCTCGTAGCTCGCATGGCGATGCCCGATCTCGAACAGCGCATCCCACGCCTCATCCCACGTTCGGTAGCCTGCGACCTTTGCCATCGTCTGGTAGAAGTCGCTCGCGACGACGACCTGCTCCCACGATGGAGGTAGCGTCAACGCGCCGGCGGTGTCCTCGCCGTCATCGTCCTCGTCCTCGTGGTCCTCATCTTCGCCCTCGGCGTGATCCTCATCGCCGTCTCCGGCGTCGTCATCCTCGGCCTGGTGCGCGTCGAATGCGCCCGGCTCGAGCGCTGGCCACTGGGCGGGATCGATCAATGCGTGGCGTGGCAAGTCGATGAACACGCAGGCGGCACCGAGCGCCGTGGCCTCCTTCATCGCGACGTATTCGGGCGAATACGGCAGCATCGGGTACCACACGGGAAACCGCGGGGGGATGTCCGGCGCTGCGCTCGCGCGACCAGCGAGCCCGAGCGTGTTGGTGTCATCGCGATAGCTCGAATACAGCGCGATCGGAGGCTTGGTCCTGGCGTCGACGATATGCCGGATCAAGTCCGTCGCATCGGCGGGTCCTTCGATCAAGACGAGCTTCGGCTTGCGGGCGCGGATCGCTGCGCGCAGGTGTCGAGCCACTGCGGGTGAGTGGTGGCGCACCGGGAACCAGTACAGATCCTCGCCGAGCACGCGGTCGACGTCGGCTTGTACCTGCTCGATGTCGAGCCCCTGCGTCATGGCTACGCCGACACCGCCTTGATCGCCGCGTCGTGGAACGCCTTCCAGCTCGCGTCCTTGGCGCCTCGCTTCTTCGCGACGACCGAGAGGTACTCCTTGAGCACCTTGAGATCGTCGAGGTCTTCTTTGACCACGCTGCCGACCAGGTTGCGAGCGATCTCCTCGACGCTGACCGCTCCGTCACCGAAGTAGCGCGCGCGGATCGCCGAGTCGAGCGCCACACCGATCGCCTCGGCGGTGGACAGCGTCGTCGAGACCTTCTGAAAGCTCGTGCCGTCCGCGGTCGTGCCTGCGCGCATCTCGCGGAACACCGTCGCGAGGACCGCAAGCACCGGCTCCTCGATCTTGGCGGGGATCTTGTAGCGCTCGAGCAGCTCCTTGGACCGATCGCGCACGATCGCGATCTCGGTCTTCTGATCGCTGACGATCGGGATGTGCACGTAGTTGAACCGCCGTTTGAGCGCAGCCGACAGCTCGTTGACACCCTGGTCGCGCGAGTTTGCGGTCGCGATCACGTTGAAGCCAGGTCGTGCGAACACCATGTTCGCGTCGGGGAGCTCCGGTACCGCGATGTTCTTGTCCGAGAGGATCGACACGAGGGCATCCTGGACATCCGGCACGCACCGCGTGATCTCCTCGAATCGCAACAAGCCACCGGCGCGCATGGCCAGCATCGTCGGGCTCGGGATCATGTTGTCGGGCTTGGGCCCCTCGGCGATCACGCGCGCCACGTTCCACGAGTACTTGATCTGGTCCTCGGTCGTGCCCGCGGTGCCCTGGATCGTCAGGGTCGAGTTGCCACTGATCGCAGCGGCGAGGTGCTCGGACAGCCAGCTCTTGCCGGTGCCCGGCTCGCCGACGAGCAGCAGCGCTCGTTCGCTCGCCAGCGTGACGATCGCCCGCTCGACGATCGAGTCGTCGCCGAAGAACTTGCGCGTGATCGCGACCTCGGTCGACTTGCCGTCGATCGTCGCCTTGATGGGCTTGGGCAGACCCACGATGTACGAGAGCACCGCGCGCGGCGACAGCTTCCATGCCGATGGCGGCGTGTCCTTGTCCTGCTGGCGGAGCGCTTCGAGTTGCGCGCGGTACTGCTGCTCCGCGGGTTGCCGGAGAATCTCGGGCTTGTCGTCCTTGGCCATCGTCAGCTCCTAAAGTCCATCGTCTTCATCAGCGCAGCGAGATCGATGTTCTCGCCAGACATCATCAGGTGCTCTGGACCGTCGTCCCCGAACAGGGTCAGCGGCTGCACCACGAGTCGCCCCATCTCGACGTGCATCACGCCGTACAGCGCCGGCCGTTCCGCACGCGGCTTTGCCAGCGCAGCGAGCCTGGCGAACAGCTGCTCGCCATCGGGCCCGGTCGAGCACACCGCATCGAGCACGAGGCCATTCCACGCGATCGGAAACACCCGCAACTCACTACGGAACGGGTGGTCCTGGGCCGGCTGAAGCTCCCATCCCGTGAGGACCAGCTCCTCTTGCAGCTCTACCTCGATGTCGAGGGGAGTGATCCGATGCGCTTGGAGGCGGCGTCCGAATCGCGCCGGATCCCACGCGAGGAGATCCGACCACGCCGACAGCTTCTTGCCCGCGGTGACGGTCGACTTGGGTCCGAGCACCAGCCGGCCATAGCCATGCTGGTCGGTCGTGACGGCGGCATCGGTGACGATGATCTCCGTCTGCTCGAGCAGCAACGTGGGCACGAACTTCTGCGGCTGCGGCAGATGCAGGAACGCCTCCGCGGGAACGTTCTTCTTGGCGCCGAACACGCACGACCACAGCAGGCGCGTCCCCTTGGCGGGGTCGCCCTTGTCGTCGAGCACCGTCATCCGGAACTCGAACGCCGCCGATCCGTCGAGCAGCGCCCGCTTCTGCACGCCCAGAACCGCAAGCCGCAGTCGCTTCACCGGCCGCGGTGCGGTCGCGAGCAACAGGCGGGCGAGCTGTGCCTGGTTGTTCTCCGCGATCGCCTCCAGCAACCCGCGGGCGAGCAGCCACGTGCGGTGCGCAAAGAACGTGAGCCGGCGTGCGCTGAAGTGCTCGCTATCATCCAGGAACCGTTGCAGCTCGTCGCCGACATAACGCAGCGACGTGGCCACGCGGAGCAGCTTGAGTCGCGACGCCTCCTTGAAGCTCGCGTCGAGCTTTTGCTTGGTCGCCTTGGACGCGGTGGTCAGTCCCGACGCGATCAGCCGCTCGACGGTCCTGGCTAGCTCCTCGAGCACCGGCACGAGCGCACGTTTGTCGTCGAGTGCAGGCGCCGCGTCGACAACCGCGCGCTGTTCGGGGCCTTGCTCGGCATCCGCTGCGAGCGCGGCCGCGCCCACGTCCAGCGACAGCACCCGCTCGAACACGCGGAGCGTCGTCTGGGCGCGCAACAGCACCCGCGGCGCATTTCGGTCACCGTCGCGAATATGCCGGACGAGGGATTCCAGCTCGCCCGCAACATAACGGGCCCCCGCGCGCGACAGCTCCTCGCCGATCGAGGCGATCCGCGCGACGTCGTCCGAGCCCGCGGCTTCGATCCCGCGCACCACCAGCGTCTCGAACGCTTGCTGGCAGCCGAACAACGCCTGGGTGACCTCGGCGTGTGCCGCGGAGCGTTGCACGGTCTCGGTCACAGCGCGTAGTAGTCCTCAGGAATCGTCTCGGTCGGCCGCCAATCGACCTCGCCGGCCTCCGCGCCCTTGTAGCGCACGAACGTCTCGGTCGCGGCTTCCTTGTCGAGGTCGGGCTTGTTCTTCTTGCTCGCCTTCGCCCACGTGTTAGCGATGGTCGGATCGAGCTCGCCCGACTGCGCCAGCCCGATCGCCAGCACCAGGATGTGCTTGCACAGCGCGCCGCGAAGCCCACCACAGTGGTTGAGGTTCTGCGTGCAGCAGAAGAACTCGCCGTTCTTGCCCAGGCGGCACGCGTAGACCAGATCTGGATCGGTCTGGCTCTTCACCACCCCGGTGACATGCTCGTCGGTGACCGAGCTGAACAGCTGAAACCGCTCGGCGCGGAGCATCTTGGTGACCTTGCTCATGCGCGACGCGTCGGTCGCCGCCGTGAGGGTCTTGATGAAACCGGGAAGGTCGATCTTGCCCGCGAGGGGAGCAACCACCTGTCGTTTCGCCATGGCGGGGGACATTTGCACAGAACGCCGGCTTGGAGTTGAGGTGGAGGCCATACTCGGTCCGGACGCGCTGAACCTCTTCAAGTCGCAGGGAGGGCCCAGGTCAACGCGACCCCCGGACAGATCGTTCGCGCGTTTCGTACGAATTTCGGACTTACCCTGGAGGAGCTCGAGCAGAGCACTGGCATCAGCTAGACAAACCTGTCGGCGATCGAGCACGACCGGGTTGATGTCGTATGCCGCGGATCCTTTTCCTCACGGCTACGTGCGCCCTGAGCATAGGGACGTTGAACGAGCGCGGTAGGTTACCGCTTGGCTGCGGGAGCTCGGCCCTCGAGGTCCGCAGGGAGATACGGCCTCGCGGCGCCACGCTCGCGCCAGGCTGCCACGTCGTGATCGACGTCTCGCCACGTGGCAGACGCGACGGCGGACACCGTCACAACGATCCTGGAGCTGCCTGCATCTGCCAGTCGCGATCGTCAGCTCAGCAATCGTGAGTTGATCTGTCATTCGATTCTCTGCAACAAGGGGCGGCGGGTCCGCAAGGGCCGTCCGTTGATGGATGCAACAGGAGAATCGAATGAAGACGCTATTGACGAGCTTGTTGGTTGGAACTGTCATCGCTGCGATCGGCTGCGGTGGCGGTGGCACCGGAAGTCTGACGGCCTCCGAGAGCTGCGAGACGAACATCGAGACGCTCTGCGAGCTCGCCTACGAGTGCTACTCCGCGGAGGAGCTCGAACAGGAGCAATTTCCTCCGACGAAGGCGGAGTGCATCGAGGAGCTGAAGAGCTTCGCGATGTGTGGTGCGGTGACGGCGGAGAATTTCTGCGAAGACGGTGAGACGTACCACGCCGACAAGGCGGGCGAATGCGCGGACGCGTTGAACGATCTGACTTGCTCGGAGTTCAAGGACGATATCGTCCCCGAGCCGTGCAATCTGGCCTGCGAGTAGTCCTCGCCGGATCGCCCGCGCGCAGCCGATCGCTTAGCGGAAGAACACCTTGTCGATGCCGCGGCGGAACCAGCCCGACTTCTTCGGCGCTGCGTAGTCGCCATTGCTGTACGCGATCCGCGCCGACGGGTCGATGCCGTGGTGAACGTACAGCGAGAGCAGGTCGTGCACCATCGCCGAGATGCCGGTGGTCCGCAGGTCATACGACAGGCAGTAGCTGTCGGGCTTGTTGCGGATCATCGCCTTGGCGATGATCATCATGATCATCGGATCGATCAGCTCGCCGTTGCCGTCGAGGTACTGCTTGTAGCTGAAGAACCGATCCTCGGGCGCGAGATCCGGTGCGCCTTGGCCCTCCTGCTTGGGCGCGCGCAGGTTCTGGATCGTGCGGTACTCGTGCTCGATGTATGCCGCGATCGAGTTGTTTTCGTCCTTGCGTTCGTACTCGACGAACTTGCGGAACGCGTCGAACAGGTTCTTGGGGTTCGCGTATGCGCCGGAGATCAAATAGTAGAACACCGCGCCGAGCGAGTAGATGTCGGCCGGGCGACCCACGCTCTTGACCACGCGGCCGCGCACGTTGACCTCGCTCGGCTCGGCGAACGGCCGGTTGAGCAACAGCTTCTTGCGCGCACGGTCGGCGGCGGCGATCGAGTAGACCTCGTTGCGGTTGAACAGCGCGAACGTGTCGTTCTCGAAGATGTCGATGTAGAAGTCCTCGAAGAACTCCACCTCGGGCGAACCCTGCGTGCAGTTCACCAGCAGCTCGAAGCTGTTGGTCTCCTGCTCCGGGCTCTGGAAGTACAGCGTGCCGGGCACCGCCTGGAACCGCGTCATCGAGACGTCGAGGTCCGCGTCGGCGACCTTGCCGACGTTGAAGTCGGCGAGCTTGACCTTCATCTGCGCGCCGCGCAGGTTCGGATCCGGCAGCTTGACCAGGATGTTGGCTGGCTTGATGTCGCGGTGGCAGGTGTCGCGCACCAGGTGCGAGAACTCGACGGCCTGCGCGACCGGCACGATGTACTCGAGCACGCGGAAGATCCGCTCGTGCAGCGGCACCGCGAGTAGATCGTCGCGACGGCGCTTCTGGCGAGCACCCTTGAGCCGCTCCTCGAGCGACATGTCGAGCAGCTCGAGGATCATGAAGTCGTTTTCGACCTTCTCGCGGATCATCGGCGGGATGAACCCGGCGCTGTCGCCTTCACCGGAGCCGAGCAGCTCGACGATGTTCGGGTGACCCTGGACGCGCTCCAGGATCTCCTTCTCCATCTGGAACCGCATCTGGTCCTCACCGGTGACGCCGCGCTGCAGGCATTTGATCGCGACCGGCCGGCGCAACGTGGTCTTCGATTCCACCCAGCGCTCCTCGCCCAGATATGCCTTCGCGAACCGACCGGAGCCGAGCTCGATCGGCAGACCGGTCTCGTCCACGACGAACGCATAGATCCGGCTGCGCGAGACGTAGGGCGTCGGCTGCGCGGCGATCACTCCGGACACCTGGCTCATCGGCGGCCCGGGCTGCATCGCGTGCATCATTCCGCTCGTGCCGTAGTTCGGCGCCTGCGCGGTGATCCCGATCTGCGTGACCTGAGGTGACCCCGAAGAAAACGGCACGCCAGGAATCGGCGGCGGTTGCGTATTCGAGGGTACAGGTCTCGTGTCGCTCGATCGCGCTGCCGTCGGAGCTGGAGCCGGGGCCTGCGGGATCTGGTTGATGTTGGTGGGATCCCCTTCGAACTCTGCAAAGTCATCGGGAACCGCAGCCATCATCGGCTTGGGCGAGGGGGTGCTCGGCGGAGTTTGAGCCATGGAAGATGCCTAGCCTCGGCGGTTGGATTTAGAGACCGTACGTCCTCGAGTGTAGACGAAATATGCGTCGGAGCCTGGGCCAAAGTCGAACAGGATAGGGTCGGTACAGTCTTCCGTCGTGACCGCGACCAGCTCGGGATTCAGCGCAAACACATGCTGCGCGCCGTCGAGCGTCCCGGTGGCGATCCGCAAGTAACCGACCGCTTGCGCGCGCGGAGTTACGAGGGCGACGTCGCTGGGATGGTGAAGCTGGATCGCCGCCGACGGTCGGCCACCCGGATGCGCGACGAAGCAGGTCAGCCCCTTCACGTGGATCACCATGCCCATCGGACCGTGAAGCAAGGTGATACGAACCTTGGCGTTTTCCGAGCTCAGCAGGTCGGCTTGACCGCTCGCGCCCATCTTGACGAAGTGAACGCGGCGATCGGCGGCGGGCTGCGGCACGTCGGTGAGCGGCAGCACGCGGGTCGTGCCCGACGCCGGCGGCACCGTGGCGATCCACGGAGCCTGGGTGATCGGCGGTGGAAACCGCCACGACGGCGCAGCCTCGATCGGGATCGCGATCGGAGTAGGTAATTGTGGGCTAGGTGGCACCGTGGTGGCCGCGCTCGGCGGTGGTGGTGGTGCCGCGGCAGGACCGTCGCCCGGCTGGGTCTCGGCGGAGGTCGACACGCCGAACTGACCCGTCGCGGAGTGGCGTGGCGTGGCGGGGATGGTGGCCGGCTCGGCACCGAATTGCGCCGCGAACTGGGCCGACAGCGGGCGCGAGTTGCGCTCCTCAGTCGCGATCGCATGACCGAGCTCGTTGGTGAACGCCTCGACGTTGGCGAATCGCTTCTTCGGCTCGAACGCAAGCGCCTTGGTCAGCACATCGACGATCGCAGGCGGCACGGGAAGCGGTTTGAGCGTGTCGCGCACCAGCTCGTCGGCGTGGCGCCGCTTCTTGTAGCCGGCGTACACATCTTCCTCGGCGAAGATCGCCTTGCCCGAGAGCATGTACACCGCGACCACGGCGAGCGAGTAGATGTCGGTGGCTGCGCTCACCGGTTGGCCGGCGAGCTGCTCGGGCGCAGCCCAGCTGGGCGAGTACATCGCGAGCTTCTGGCCCGCGACCATCGCGGTGTCCTCGGCGCGGATGTTGTTGCTCTTGTCGGTTTCGCTCGGGGTCTCGACGCTCCACTTGGCGATGCCGAAATCGGCGAGCTTGGGCAACTTGTTGGTGCCGACCGCGCCGAACAGGATGTTCTGCGGCTTGATGTCGCGATGGACGATGCCAAGCGCGTGGGCCTCGGCGAGCGCGGAGCACATCGCTGTCATCACACGCACGGTCTCCTCGACCGATTGCTTGCCCTTCTCGCGCACGACATTCGATAGCGTGCCCCCGTTCATGTACTCGCAGACTTGAAGGGGCATCCCCGCGTCGTCGCCAGGGACGTGACCGAAGTCGTAGATTCGGAGCGTGTTGGGATGTGTCAGGCGGGACAGCGCAAACGCTTCCTGAACGAAGTGCTCGTAGCTGGTTCGGCCGACGCCCGACTTGCCGCCGAAGCCAGAAAACACCTTGATGCAAACCGGTCGCGCGAGGCGCTCGTCCTCGCCGCGGAACACGACGCTGTGTCCGCCGGCGGCGATCTGTTCAACCACGCGATACCGGTCGAGAACTATGTCCCCGACCTTGATCGCGGGAGGCTGATCACTCCCCGGTGTTGCGGTCCCCACGCGCGCATCGTACCCCCGAAATGACCGACGGCCCGCTTGTGGGCGAGCCGTCCGATCTTACATTGTCTGATCGGTTCTTACCTGTAGGTAACCCCGACCTCTCTATCTCGCTGCAGGACTTAGTGAGTCAGCTTCTTGGCGGCCGGGGTGAACGGCATGTTGTCGCTGATCACCGTCACGTCTTCGCCCGTCTCGTCCTGAACGCCGATGGTGGCGGAGTCGCCGGTGGCGACGTGGTTGGGGCCGTAGACGAACTCGATCGAGTCGTCTGCGGGGTCCATGATGACCTGGAGCTCCACGGCAGGGCCCAGCCCGAACAGCCACTCCTCCCCGGTCCACTGGATCACCAGCTTGTCCCCGACGGTCTTGGTGCAGATCTCGATCTGGTCGAGATCGTCCCAGTACGGCGCGATGTGCACCGGAACCGAGGGGTCCGGAAGCCCATCATCGTTGTCGGAGATCGAGTTGGTGATGGAGGTGTCGAACGTCAGCCACCCGTTGGTGGACACCTTGAACATCGTGACCGGCACGCCGTAGAACGCGAAGTTCGCCGGTGCCGCGATCGCTCCGGTCATGCCGTCGTCGAACGTTCCATTCGCGAGCGGGATCACCGTGCCACCCACGCATGCGTCGGCGAATGGCGTGGTGCCGTTGCTGATCGCGTAGTACGGCGGCGCCACGGAAACCGTGATGTCCACATCGGAGGTGCCGGTGACGGCGCCGTTGACTGCGAACGCAACGTAGCCCTCGGGCCCTACGCGGAACGTCATGCTCTCGGCTTCACCGGCGGCATTGTCGTCGACATCGTCGAGCACGTTTTCGTCGGCATCGAGCGAGGAGATCACCGTGTCGAGATCCCCGGTCGTCGGTTCCGCGTCGATCGTGATCTCGCTGTGGGGGGCAGCCCGAACCAGGAACCGCCGGACCTGGTTGGTGGTGTCGTCGATCGTGGTGCTCACCGTCATCGTGCCGCTGTTCACGGTTCCAAAGTCGTGGTGGTCGCGGCGCGCGAAATCGAGCGTGAACATCGCCGAATTGTCGGTGTCGACGGTGTTGACGGTGACCAGGTAGCTCGCCGTGCCATCGTTGAGCGTCACCCGCCCGCTCTCGTCGCCGGTCTCGGGGATCGTGCGGCCGAAGATCGGTTCGACGTCCGGCACCGTCGGATCTGATGCATCGAGCGCATCGAGCCGACCATACGCCGTGGCCGGATCGAAGAACTGCACGTCGAGGTCGCCGGTGTTCGTGCCCGTCGCATCGATCTTTTGCCACTTGTCGGTGGCCGGCGGGGCGTACGTGAACACGTTGGACTCGAACGCGTCCACGCTCTGCGCGGCGGTGGGTGTTCCCTGGGTGACCGCCGTGGGCGTGCGCAGCGCCATCTGCGTCATCGCCGTGATCATGTCGGTGCCGGGCGTGCCGTTCTCGGCGTACACCGCGAAGTAGTACCTGCTGGCCCACGGGTGACGGATCAAGCCGCGGTACTCGGTCCACTCGGCGCTGAACCCGGCGCTCGGGTCGTACGAGAAGTACGCGACGATCAACCCGTCGGAATCGAGCAGGACGCCCTGAACGGGGACGTTCCAGGTCAGGTCGATCGCCATGATGTCGTCGGCCGCGGCGACGTCATAGTAGAACGAGTTGAATGCGACGAAATCGACGCCATCGGCGAGCGGATCGTTGCTCTTGAGCGTCTGGGTGGCAGTCGCTGGCGCAGACGAGCAGTCGCTGGCGCACAGCGGATCGGCGTCCCCGGTCCGCACGGTGAGCGTGTAGTGCTCGGGATCGGGGCCATACGCGTACACGTAATCGGCGACGATCAGCGCGGTGTCACCCGGCTCGAATCCGCCGATCTGGCCACTCGCACCGTCGCCTTCATCGGACAGCACGCGCAACTTGCCGTTCTGGATGAACAGCAGCGACGCATCCGCCGCGGGGTTTGGCATGTCCAGGGTGGCCGCGTTGAATCCGTCGCCCATCGCCGCGGTAAAGAACTTGGTCTCGGACACGCCGATCGTGCCCGTATCGGTCGCATCGCCGTCGGTCAACGTGAGCGCCGTCGGTGCGGGGATCGCGATCTTCTTGATCGACAGGTAGTACTCGGCATCGGGGCCACCTGCCGCGGCGCCTTCGCCGGCCGCCGGTGGTGATCCACCGCCCAGATACATCGAGCGCGTGTCGCCGATCGCCAGGTAGTACACGCCGGCGGACGGCAAGTAGAGCTGGCGCTTCGAGGTGTCGCCACCGATGTTGAGGCCATAACGCAACCAGTCCGTCGCTGGATCATTGGGGTCATCGGGATCTGCGATCGCGATGAACGCGGCCATCAGGCCGTTGAGCCCGTCGGCGCTGACCTCGAGCAGCGTCGGCTCGTCGACCTCGATCACATAGGTGTCGTAGTCGGGATCGCGCTGGCCATCCTCATCGCCATCGGTGTGCGGGTTGATCGTTCCGTGAACGACCAGCGGGGTGCCCTCGGCCTTGAGCGTCAGCTCGCCGGCCGGCACCTTGCTGTCCTCCAAGAAGCCGAGTCCGTTCGGCTCGTCACCCTCGGTGACGTCGACGACGAGCCCCGCGGTCGGGTCCTGGCACTGGTTGTCGATCAGGACCGTGCCGTCCTGGCACGACGCTGGATCGATCTCACATGCTCCGGTCTGTTCGTTGAGCTTGGTGCCATTGGTGCAGCTGACCATCCCGCCGGTCGGTTCGCAGACGCCGTTGTTGCTGACGGTGCCTTCGCCGCATTGCTTTCCATCGTCCCCGCAGCCCGCACCGATCACGGCAACGACCCCGCAGATTGCCAGTAGGTTGCGTTTCATCCGCGCAATATCGGCGCGAGATCGTTTCAGCGTCAACCGCTGTCGTCCGGAGATAACGGCATCGTGCGATCCTGGACGGTGCGCGAGCGCTCATCTGGGTGTCGTCGGGAGATAATCGAGGACTCACCGCGCCTTGACCGGTGACCGCGCGCGCCGCGGCGGTGCTCGAAACGCGCCGCTGGAGGATCAGCGTCCGCCATGTTAATCGATAGACGGTGTCTCCTCGGTACTTGGCGCTGGCTGGTGCTGCGGCCCTCGTATTCGGACTGGGGGTGTATCTGTTCGTCGAGGTTCGATCGAGCCCGGCTGCGACACCGCCCGCTCCGGTCGTTGTCGCGGCCCCGACCACTCCGGATCCGCCGCCCAGCAACAGCGCGCGCTCGGGGAGACTCGAGGGGTTGAACCGAGCGATCCCGAGGCGCGACACACCACATCACGATCCGGCTCCACCGCCCAGCGTCGAACCGCCGCCGCAGGGCGTGAGCACGATCGCGTTGCCAGAGACCGGCGACACCGATGTTCGGCTCGACACGTTGATGAGCGAAGCCAACAAGGCCTACGACGGCAAGGACTTCGAGGAGGCCAAGACGATCGCGAATCGGGTGCTCGCGATGCGCCCCGGCAACGTTCGCATGTTGCGCATCCTGGTCTCGGTGGCGTGCATCGAAGGTGATACCACCGAGGCGCAGCGCAGGCTGGTCGAGCTCCCGCCTTCCGATCGGGCCGCCATGCGGACAAGATGCTCGCGCGACTACGGCGTGGTGCTCTCGGCCGAAGGCCCCCGCGCGAGATGACTCCGCCGGCGCGGGTTCGGGCCACGCGATCCAAGCGACGCGGCGCTGCGCGTGTGCGCTGACACTCGAACCGCGATGGTTTCAGCCGGCTGGACGCGTGGGAGCGCTAGGCTTATGGTACGGCCGTCGCTTAGCGAGGTATTGGATGTCTACGCTCGTCGAGATGCTTGGAAAGGACCCGGTTCGCCCGCGGGTGATCAACGATTGTGTGGAGTTGATCGATCATCAGGTCAAGCAGAAGGGCTTCGTGCTGAAGAGCGCGTACGCAACGATCAAGGCGGTCAAGAAGCGCTTCATCCCCGAGGTCGTCGACTCGATGCTCGACGAGTGGTTGGGCAAGCTGCAGCCGCACTACGACAAGTGGAGCGCGGCCAAGGCCACGAGCTTCTCCGACTACGTGATCGCACGCTCCGATGACGTCGCCGAGTCGCTGCTGTCGGTCACCGACGAGCGCGCCAACCGCACATCACACGGCAGCGTGAAGAAGATGTACATGAAGATGCGCGACGGCGCGAAGAAGAACGTCGTCGAGGCGATTCCCGAGCTGTCGCGCCTGATCGAGCGCCACCTGGCGGCGCAGGCTCAGACCGCAGCAACGGTCTGACGGTCTCGCTCGTCACTCACTCGATCCAGCGCTATTGCTGATCGAGCAGATACACCATCAGATAGGCCTCGGCGGTTCGGCGCGGCCCGGGAGCGCCGGACATCAAGCGGAAGTCGGCGGCGAGCTGACGCCGCTGATAGCTGCGGTACAGCGCCATCGGATCGATCTCGTGCGAGTGCTCGAGGTCTTCGATCTGACGGCCGAGGATCTCCGCGGCCCACGCAGGAGTCGCGGCGTTGATCTGGTGGCGCTTCATTGCCTGGCGCAGCATGTCGAGCTCTTCGCTCGTCATGTTGAACAGGAACTCCTCGAACGCCGAGCTCTCATCGGAGGTCATGCCATCGCGACCGAAGAACTCGAGCACCTCGGGATTGCAATCCTCGGTGATCAATCGGAACGTCTCGGTCGCGCCGAGCAGCGCACCGTATGCGCTGTTGATCCGGTTGCGTGCGTGCCACGCCGATTCGAGCAACGGCGCGAAGTCGTCGATCTCGAGCATCGCATCGTCCCAGACCGTGATCAGCTGATCCGCGGCGCGCTGCTTGGTCCGCCGGGTCACGTCGGGCTTGCGCAGCAACGCGAGAAACAGCTCCTCGGCGAGCAGCGTATAGATCGACTGCGCGAGCTCCTCGCGGAGATCGTGAGCCATGCGCTGGCAGTTGGCCATGTCGCGCAGCGCCGACGTCGCCTTCACGAAGCCGCGCAGGAAGTTGATCTTGGTCAGTAGATACGTGCGCGACAGCGTCGCCTTGAGCGGCAACGCGAGATCACCCGACAGACCATCGATCGTGCACAGGTGATCGATCAACGTGGTCTCGGTACGCGGCTCGCCGCCGAGCGAGGTCGGCCGGCGCAGCGGGCGCTGGCGCTCGAGCAGATCCGAGGTCGCCTTCAGCTCGCTCATCAAGCCGAGCAAGATCGCAGCATCGGCAGGTGACCGCGACTCCACCGCCTCCAAGGCCTCGTCGACCAGCTCCGATTCGTGGCGATCAAGGACGCTGCCTGCATACGTTTGCGCAGCCGACACGCCCATGCTCCGTGACCCTAGCACGGGCGCAGTCGCGCCTGGAACGCCGGGGCTCACGCGTGGTTTGGTGGGAGTTCGACCGGAGTACGACACGGGGACACTGCGGGTTTGACTACGGGGTTGACGTGTCCTGGGTGGGTTGCGCAGCCTCGAACGAGCGTTCTCTGCGCCGACGTAGCATGAACCGCACAATCACTACCAAGATGGCTACCACGATCAGCGCGGCGATGACGACATCCACGCGTTTTGCGCGGGCGACGATCGGCCGCCACTGATCCTCCACGATGTAGCCCAGGACCATCAGGCCTCCGCCCCACAGGGTCGAGCCGATGAAGGTCTGGGTCATGAAAGTGGAGAGCTTCATCCGCGCGATCCCCGCGGGAATCGAGATGATGTGGCGGACCACCGGGAGGAACCTGGCAATCAGGACGGCCCACCGGCCGTGGCGCGCAAAGAATTCCTCGGTCTTCTCGATGTCCTTGGCTCGAACGAAGATGTACTTGCCGTACTTGAGCAACAGCGGTTTGCCGCCGGCGGCTCCAAACCAGTACGACAGCAGCGACCCGGTCATCGCGCCGACGCTGTTGAGCACCAGGATGACTGGCAGCGAAAACGTGCCGTTGGACGCGAGGAAGCCCGCAAACGGCATCACCAGGAGCGACGGTATCGGCACCATCGTGCTCTCGAGGACAATCAGCACGAACAACCCGGGATAGTGGAGGCTGTTGACGATCTCCTGAACCACCTGCGCAAACGACTCGAGCATGGGACCCGGGGAGCTTTACACCGTCATACCGTCAGAAACGAGAAGTAACGCTCCGGGAAGTCGTTGAACGCCATCGGGGCGCCGCACTCCGAACATGTCATGGCGGGGGGTTGTAGCTTGGCAAGCAAACCAGCGGCTTGGCGGGCGTCGATCAACAGTGAGTCCTCGCGACCACACGCGTCGCAGGCATAGGGGGCGAAAAACGACGCAACCGTGGCGTTGCCGCGAGTTGCCACGATCATATTGAGCTGGTGGACCAGCGGCTCCGCGACGCGGCGCAGCTCCACCGCAAGGCCGGCTTTTTGCGCCGATGCTTGCATCCTGATCCAATCACGGACACCCAGCGAGTTGATGAATGTCACACCGCCGAGGTCGAGCACCAGCCGCCCGTCGCGGGCCATGTTGATGAGCTCGTGCAGCGACGCCGCCTCGTCGATCGCACCCGACAACGTCAGGACGTCTCGTTGCACGTCCACCCTCATTCGACCGCGCGTTTCGACCATCAGGTGCGCTCCACGAAGATGTTGTACGACGAAGCGGGTGTGACCCGGGAGGTGGTCGATCCGGAATGCACGGGCCGCTCCAATGGCGGGTAGCGGATGTCGATCAGCGCGATCACCTCCGTTCGCTTACCAGGTGCCAGGTTGAACACCAAGTGATCGCACGAACGGTAGGCGAGGGAGATGCCCATCCCGGCCCCGGTACCTGACTCGCGGATCTCGCTGTTCGCGAGCGCCTTCATGATGGTCTCGCGATCGAGGCTCCCGAACGGATCCGTCACCTCGACCGCGAGATAGCGTGCGTCGCAGCCCCACCTGAATCGAACCTGGTGCCGTTCGTCGAGCGGAAAGTCCGCGTCGCGTGGCGTGTCCCGCCGATACGCGACGCCGGCGGCATCGATCGGTGCGTTGTGCACCGCATTCGACATCAGCTCGTCGGCGACGAGCATCCCGGCCGACGCGATTCGCTCGCTCTGTCCGCGGCTGCGCAGGAGCTGACCGATCTGTGCGACCAGCGGGGCCCGCTGGCTCGAGCGCGTCAGCACGGTCTGATGAAGGGCGGTGCCCCACAGCAGGTACTTCTCGACTCCGAACAGATCGCGCAGGATCAGCTTCTGCGTCGTGATCGTGAGTGCCTCCGCGAGCACCGGAAGCGGATGAACGAGCAAGTTTGTGATCGCACCGAGCTCCAGGATCTTTGGCACCTCGCTGACCTGCGGGCCGGTCAGCAACGCCAAACATGCTTCGGTCCCACGGTCCGTGGCCGTCGAGACGAGGGTACGCACGCGGTCCGCGTCGAGCGCGCCGTCGAACACCACCAGCACCGGCGATAGCTCGGCGATCGATCGCCTTGCCGCGTCGACATCGTCGACAACGTCGATGCGATACCCCATCACCCCCAGGATCCGCTGCACGGTCCTCTGGGTCTTGCGATCCGGGTGGACGATGAGGATCGATGGCGCTCGCAAGGGACACGGCCATCGTAGCCCAATCCGATCGATCGATCAGTGACTTGGCTGCCGCTGAATCAGCCGCGCGCAAACGCCCGATCAGTGACCTGCGAACCGTTGAATGCGCGCGAGCGCGTCGCCCAATCCCATCGCCAGATCCTCGAGGTCGGTGGGGGACTCCGTGGCGTTCCCATTGGGATTTCCGACGACGATGACGTGCGTCACCCGCTTGCCGACGGCGATCGCGACCGCTGAAGGAACCTCGGGATTGCCGAGCAAGCGCTCGAGGCGGTCCTGGATCGGCCCGCATTGGGGCGGCGTACCCGCGACCGCGCCGGGGCGATCGTGAGCGGCGCGGATGATCGAGCGGGCCGCGAGTGGCACGGATAGCGTCTTGAGCATGGCGGGCGATACCTCGGGACCGGCTCCGCGCAATCCAGTTGCAGTACCAGCCTCGATCGTGCATGCGAGCCAGCTCGCCCAGCGTGCATTGACGAACTTCATCGCGATGTCCGCGGCGGCCTCCAGCGAGGCGGCGCACTCGAGCGCGACCAGCGTCTCGGTCAACGTCGGAGAGAGTCGCGGTGCCGGGACGGGTGTTGCGCGCGGCGCCGGGGGCGCCGGTTCGGGCGACTGCTTTGGTGGCAACGGCGAGGACATCGACATCCGCGGCGCGCTCACCTTCGACGCGGTGCTCGTACGCGAGGTGGCGATCGCGGCCTGCAGCGGGCTCTGCGGAGCATCCTTGCGGGCGAGCACGCTTCCGGCGGCCAGGCCGGAAGGCTCGGGCGGCGGGGCGAGCTTCGCGCGCGATAGCAAGGAGCCCATCTGGAGCTGGCCGCTTTGAGTGTGGTCCTTCGCGACGCGCAGGTCGTCGAGCTCGACCAGCGCGAGCTCCGACAGGTTCGGCCCCGACGGCTCGCTGCCCGGCGCGATCGCGGTGGTGGGCACGGGGCTCTCGACGCCGGTGCTCAGATCGACGTCGAACTCCGCGACCGCGTCGTCACCGTCGAGCGTCGCGTAGACCAGGCCGACCAGGCCTTCGATCACGCACGCGGCGGCGACCGCGAGCACGATGCGCTCTTCGGGCAACGCGCGCCACAGCTCGGTCCGAATGTTGTCGGACGGATCGCGCACGCAGACGATCAGGCTGCCATCGCTCGCCTTGCCGATCGGCAACATCGCGCGGGTGCGGCCGAGCGCGGCGGGCAGCCGATTCGCGAGCTGGCGGTCGCGGCCCTCCAGGTGGCGGCTGGTGACCGCGGCGACACCGTGCTGCTCGCCCAGCGCTTGGGCGGCGTGGTCCTTGTCGAGCTGCCCTCGCGCGATCAACAGCGAGCACAGCCGCTGGCCCGGCCGCTGGTCGGCAAGCGCCTGCTCGAGGTGAGCCCGGTCAACGAACCCGCGGGCGAGGAGGATTTCACCGATGCGCTGCACTTGGGTCGAGGCGCCGCAACCCGCCGGCGGCGAATCCACATTCTGCCATGACCCGTAGGTGCGACGGCAGGGATGCTGTCGGGGTCAGGGTGGCACACGACCCCTGATGTGATGATCCTGGAGCAGTAGCGGGCGCTCGCCAGGGCTTATGGTCGGTACAGCTCGACGCTGTCGAGGTCGCCGCCCATGCCGCGGCCTCCGAACACCAGGACGGCGTCGCCGATCAACACGGCACCGTGCGTGTCGCGGCGCTTCGCGAGGTCATCGGTCTTGGTCCAGCTGTTGGTCGCCGGATCGTAGACCTCGATCGAGGTGTAGTTCTGGTTGTTGTCGCGACCGGCGATCACCGCGACGCGTCCATCAGCCAGCTTCGTCGCCGAGTGCAGATAGCGAGCGGTCGTGAGATCACCTGCGGATGACCACGCGTCCGCGGCGGGGTCGTAGATCTCCGCCGAGGCGAGCACGCCCGCGTTGGGCCCCATGCCGCCGGTCACCAGCACGCGCCCATCGTCGAGCAGCACCGCGCGATGATGCGCGCGGCCATTCGCCATCGATGCCGCAGGGGTGAACGCGTTGGTTGTTTGATCGAACAGCTCACACGACGCCAGTGCATCACCGCCGCCACACAGCAGGATCTTGTCGTTCTTCAAGCGGGTGGCCGTGTGACGGAACCGAGGCACCGACATCGGCGCGATCGCCGACCAGCTGGACCCGTCGAACACCTCCGATGCCGCGTAAGGAGCGACCGTGCAGCCCTGGTCGCCGCAGCCGCCCGTCACCAGGACGCGCCCGTCGGCGAGCAACGTCGCCGTATGCTGCTCGCGCTCGAGCACCATGTCGGCCGCGGCAGTCCACCCGTCACCGCTGAACCGCTCGGTGGTCTTCATCGCGTTCAAGAAGTAGAAGCTGCCGCCCGCGGCGATCACGTCGCCATTGTCGAGCAACGTGAGCGTGTGATTCTCGCGGCCCTCGGCGGCCATGATCGGCGCGCCCTTCCAGTCGCCGTTCTCGAAGATCTCGGCGGTATTGGTGGGACTGCCGTTCATCGTCGAGCCGCCGACCACCAGCAACTTGCCGGGACCGAGCAGGACAGCTTCGGGGCGCTCGCGCGCGGTCAGCATCGCGGGCTGCGAGAACACGCCGCTGCCGCCCGGGCCGCTGTCGAGCAATGTCGTGTTGCCATCGACCGTGCCGTCGGTGTTGTCCGTGTTGTCCTTGGAGTCGCCGCCGCAGGCAACCAGGGTTCCGATCGTCAATCCCACCAAGCTTCGTGCAAACATCACAAACTCCGTTCGAGCAGTTCAGGGTCGTGAGCGGCGCGACACTACTTCGAGTCGTCGCGGCAGCCCAAGCCAAAACCTGCTGCGGATCCGCGCCGCGCCATCGCCCGCGCGCGCGCGTGAGCCGCATTCTCGAGGCAAGTCGTGGAGTGTTCGCGGCCTTGTCCACCGAACACCTGAGCAGGATTCTCGAGCAGCGGTTGTGACTTGTGCGGCGCCTGGATACGCAGTAGGACTGCCCGGCAGCTTTCCTTTAGGGGCATCCACGATGATCCGAGCACTTTGGCCAGTTGGGTTCGTGTTGAGCGGATTGATGTCGATCGGATGTGGCAACGACACCGGCACAGGTGAGCCCATCGAGGACGTCAAGTACGAGCCTCCGGTCGCGTGCGGTACGCAGCTGCCGGGACCCGCGTTGCCGTCCGTCGTCGAAAACGAGCCATCGTTTGCGACCATGCTCGATTCGCTCGATCTGTCGGCGGTTCCCGACCCGTATGACTACAGCGGTGAGATCGCGCTGACCCGCGGCCTCATCAATTACATGCTCGGTCGCACCGAGGGCACGTCGTTCACGCATGCCGATGCCGAAGCAGCAGGCGCGCTCGGTCGGGCTGTGCTCGGTGCCATCGCGGTCACCGGCGACAACACGCTTGACATCTTCTTCCTGCGCCAGGGCCTGTACTGGGCGTACCCGTGCTCGACGACGTTGCCGGGCTCGCTCGACGATCTGGCCGCCCGCTACGGCGAGTACAACGAGTGGGAGAACTTGATCGACGATTGCGCGCCGCCGAAGGACATGCCGCGCCGCGTGTTCCTGAATCACGATGACGGCGTCTACATCGCCGAGACGCTGTTGCCCGACGGGGCGATCCGCGAGACCGAGGTGTTGTTCACCAAGCTTCGCGGCGACGGCAACCTCGACTTCGCCGTGTACACGCCCGAGGGCATGCTCACCGATCGCAGCTCGTTCGCCACCACGGCGGGTGAGACTACCGTCGGCGCTGCGCCCTTCACCTGCATGACCTGCCACGCCGACAAGATGACGTGGACGTTCTCGATCCAGCAGCCGTTTGGTACCGGCGCGGGTTGCCGAGACTAGGATCCTGAAATTCAGGTTGTCGGCGCGCGGCGGCGCGGCGGCATGGTGTCATCGCTTGTGCCGCGGCTTCTTTCTCGGCGGCGGCTCGTCCTCGAACAGCATGTGCGGCGACACGTCGTCAGCGCCGATCGCACAGATCAGTCGCTGAAGCGCGCGCACGATATCGGCACCTTCACCACGCGGCATCATGGTCAGGGCGGCGAGCAGGTGCGCTTGCGGGATCGGAGGTGCGGTCGCGAGCAGGCGGCGACCAGCGGCGGTGAGACGCAGCTCGGCGCGGCGACGATCGACGCGGGACGGCGTCCGAGCAACATAGCCGCCGGCAACCAGCCGAGATACTACCGTCGACACCGAGCTCTGATCGGTCAGCGTCCATTCCGCGAGCCGCGCCAGCGATGGAGCTGGGCCGGCGGCGAGTCGGTGCAGCACGAACAGCTGCGCTGCCGACACACCACACGCGAGCTCGGCCTCGCGGTCCGCGAGCCGCAGCCATCGCACGATCCGGCGCAACGCGACCAGCACGTCGGTGGGATTGAATGTGCGGCGCGACGCCCGCTTGCTCGTCGAACCGTTCCGATACGAAGTCACCATGACCCTGACTCTCCCGCACGATGATCTTAGAACGGATCCTGAGATTCAGGTTCTCGGTTCACGTTCCTCGGTTCCCTGTTCTCCGGCGCCCGGGATCCGTCGAGCGAATAGTGCGTAGTGACCGAGAACCGGGAAGGAGAACGGCACGTTGCGATTTTCAGGATCCGTTTTACTCGCGGTCGCGCTGGGCGCGCGACCGCCGCGACGCGGACCCCTCGTCAGGTCTGACCTGATCGAGCTGTCAGGGTTGCCCTGACTGGTTCCGGACGCGCCGTGACCGCGCGAATCAGCCCGCCGTGCGCGCGCATTCGCGCATGACCGGCCGCGGCATCGCCGGTGGAACGCGCGATGCACCGCGTTCATTCATGTGGTTCAAGAAGATCCTCGTCGCGGTGGACTTCTCGCCCCCCGCGCACGACGCGTTGCAAGTTGCGGCGTCGATGGCCGCCGATTCGGGCGCGGTGCTGCATCTGTTGCACGCATGGAGTCCAGGGGTCTATGGCGTGTATGGGATCGAGGGTTTCCCCGGCGGCGTGATCAATGAAGTCATGGACGACGTCCGCAACGGCCTGCTCACGTGGAAGCGCGACGCCGAGCAACTCGGCGCGACGATCGTGACCACCGCGGTACGGACCGGCGCGCCGTGGCACGAGATCGTCGAGACCGTGCGCTCTGATGTCAGCTTCGATCTCGTCGTGGTCGGTACGCACGGGCGCACCGGTCTCAAGCACGTGCTGCTGGGGTCGGTCGCCGAAAAGGTGGTTCGTCACTCGCCTTGCCCCGTGCTCGTGGTCCGCAAGCGCGACTAGAAGATCCCGCGGTTTCACCTCAACACCCAAGGAGAACCCATGCGTCCTGAGGAACAACAGCTCGTCGACCTCGAGCGGCAGTACTGGCAAGCGATCAAGGATCGCGACGTCGATGCGGTGCTGAAGCTCACCGCCGACGAATGCATCGTCACGGGTCCGCAAGGCATCGGCGTTCTCAAGAACGACGAGCTCGCCAAGATGATGGGCGAGGCGAAGTATGATCTCGATGAGTTCAGCCTCGGCGATCGTGTCGAAGTCCGCCTCGTCGGCGATGACGTGGCGGTGGTCGCGTACACGGTACACGAACAAATGACGGTCGACGGCCAGCCCGTGACGATCGACGCGGCCGACTCATCGACCTGGGTGCGCCGCGACGGCCGCTGGGTTTGCGTGCTTCATACCGAGGCACTCAGCGGGGACCCATTCGGCCGCGACCGGAACGGTGCGAACCGCCCCGTCGCTTGATCGATCGCATCGATCGCATCGATCCCATCGATCGCACGGCGCGGCGCCAGCTGTGCGCAACGGCGCGACGCGCGCGGCGGCACGGCGCCCAGCCGCAACCCTTGCGACCGCTCGACGACGACGGCGGCACACCGCATGCACCACGATCACGCCATGGATGGAACGACTATTCTCACGTGGATCGTCATCGGCTTGATCGCCGGCGTGCTCGCTTCGATGGTCGTCGGCAACGGCTACGGCATCATCGGCGACATCGTGGTCGGGATCGTCGGAGCGTTCCTTGGTTCGTGGCTGTTTCGAGTGCTGGGGTGGAGTGCGCCGTGGGGTGGGCTCGCGGGTACGATCCTCGTCGCGTTCATCGGCGCGTGTGTCCTGCTGCTCGTACTGCGATTGATTCACAGTAGCTACGCACGCGGGGTATGACCGGAGCCTTCATGATGGGTCGATCACGCGGGCGCGTGGAAGCTGGTCGCGGTTCGACTTGGTGCTCGACCACGACCGGACCGCATAGAACACGAGCAGCAAGGCGAGCCCGAGCAAGACGACCGACACCAGACCGTTGATCCAGCGCGCGCTGCCAAACGCGGCATCGAACAGCTGGCCGACCTGGAGCACGAGCGACACCGCCGTCACCGCGAACACGAGCACCATCGGAATGATCGTGAACCAGAACGGCTTGCCGATCCGGTGGAGCCACACGGTGATCGCGAGCAGCGAGAGCGCGGCGAGCAGCTGGTTCGATGTGCCAAACAGCGTCCAGAACAGCATGAAGCTGTTCTTGTTCGCCGCGAGCAGGAACACCAGCGGGACGCCCACCGTGGCCAAGGTCGTGACGACCGCCGTGAACGCGTCGCGACGATCGAACAGCTCTTGCAGGATGTACCGACCGAGCCGGGTCGCGGAATCGAGCGTATCGAAGATGAAGGTCGATAGCGCCATGGCCCCCAGCGTGGTCGCGATCATCGGGTCGATGCCGAGCAGCGAGTGCAGGAACCCACCGAGTCCCTTCGCGTAGATCGCACCAGCCTTGAGGTTGTCATCGGGCGCGACGATCATCACGGTTGCCACCGCGATCACCGCGACGAAGCCCTCGAGCAGCATCGCGCCGTACCCGATCGGGTGGCAGTGCGCCTCGCGATCGATCTGTTTGGACGTCGTGCCCGAGCACACCAGGCCGTGGAACCCCGAGCACGCTCCACATGCGATCGTCACGAACAGGAACGGAAACAGCAGCCCGTTCGGCTTGCCGGTGTTGAAGCTGGTGAACGCGGGCTGCTGGATCTCGTAGCCGCCGAACAGGATCCCCAGCGTGCCGATCGCGAGCGCGGCATACAGCACGAACCCACCGAGGTAACCACGCGGCTGGAGCAGCAACCACATCGGCGTGACCGACGCGACCAAGCAGTAGACCAGGATCAGGATCACCCAGGCGTGCCAGTCGAGGGTCAACACCGTCGATAGCTCGGTTCCGAGCCAGACCATGCCGAACGTCGCGGGCACGAAGATCACGGTCATCAGCCAGAGCGGCGGCTTGGCGAAGCGCTGTACCAGCCCCATCACCAGCGCGAGTGCGAGATAGAGCGAGCTCGCCATCGCGACCGCGCCACCCTGGTTGAACCGGAAGGTCAGGCCTTTGACCTCACTGTCGCCGCTGACGAACGTCGAGGCCGTGATGTCGACGAACGCGACGATCACGTACACCAGTGCCAGCCAGATGAACGTCAGGATCGCGAGCCATGCGCGCCTGCCAAGCGCGTTCTTGACGACCTCGGCGATCGACCTTGCATCGTGGCGCACCGACGCGACCAGCGTGACGAAGTCATGGACTGCGCCGATGAACACGACGCCGAACGTGATCCACAGCAGCGCCGGCGCCCAACCGAACTCCTTGCACGCGAGGATCGGACCGACGATCGGGCCAGCCGCGGCGATCGCGCTGAAGTGCTGGCCGAACAGGTAGAACGGCCGGGTCGGGACGAAATCCACTCCATCCTCGTGGCGGTGTGCGGGAGTGTCTGCGGTCGACGCGAGCGCGAACTGGCGAGCGACGAGCCGTCCGTAGAACCGGTAGCCGAGGATCAGGATCACAACGACGGTCGCGGCGAGAGCGGGCAGGGTCATGACGAGGAACCGACCCTATCGCGATTCAGGTCACCACGATCATCGCGGCTACAGCGAGACGCCGATCGAGAGATCGAACGCGCCGCGTTGCTCGCCGCCCTGCGCGGCAAGGTCTGCGGGCGGCGGCGGCGTGTTTCCCGAAGGATCGTAGCTCGTCATCGTGTCGATCCGATCGGTGTCGACGACGCCACCGATCATTGCCAGGCTATAGCCGAGCTCCACGATGATCCGGCCGTGAACGCGCGCGCCTACCGCGAGCCGCGCCGACAACAGGCCACCCATGCCACTGTCGACGTCGGTCCGCTGTAACACGCCCGCCGATCCGCCGATGCCGGCGTACGGCACGAACGTTCCGCGCCGCAGCGGCACGGAGACGTTTACGGGATACAGCCCGATTCCGATCAAGCGATGGTCGCCGGCGAACCCGAGCTCGCCCTGGGCGCGGAAGAACAGTCCGTCACCGCCGGCCTCGATCCCCGGCGCGAAGGTGACCAGCGTGGTGCGCAGCGCGAGATCGCCGCGGTCGACCGATGCCGCCGCCATGCGCGAGCCCGGGCGGTAGCCGTGGCGCTCGTTGTACGCTGCGGCGGCCGCGTTGTACGCGAGCACAGCGTCGTCGAGATAGCCACCGAACACGGGGGTCGATGCTGACGGCTCCAGCGTGAGCGGCTGGACCCCGAGCCGGAACGTCCCGCGAATGTCAGCGTTGCTCGGGGCTGCGGTGCCGGCCACGAGCGTGGCGGCAACCCAGAATGTGACGCGCGTCGAGCTTCGCACGATGACCTCGCGATCACGCAAGAGTTCACGCTGCGTGCCAGAACCCGAAGTGTCCGCAACAGCGAATCCGCCGGGTTGCAGCGCTCCTCCTGGGAAGCGGCTCCCCGGTGAGCGGGACCGATTCCCCGTATGCAAACGCTGCGGACACAGTCCGGGCGGTTGCACATCGGTTCACGCGTTCTTCACAGCGATCGCGAGCGCGCCGCTCCGGCGCGAAGGCTCAGTGGCGGTGCTTGTGTTTGTGCTTCTTGTGTTTGTGCTTCTTGTGCTTCTTGTGCTTCTTGTGCTCGATGTGCGACGACGGGCCGCGATGGGCTCGATGCGAACGTACGATGCACGCGCCGGCGACCAACACAGCGAGGACCGCGATGATGATCAGCGAAGCGTAGCGACGCAGCATGCCCGCAGGATAACCCAACTCAGTCGTCTAGATCTGCTCGGGCTCGAGTCGATTCGTTCGCCGGTTCTCGGTGCTGATGTAGTCGAGGCAGCGCAGGATCACCTCGGAGTCGCCCCCGGTGATCCCGCTGCCCGGCATCACGCGCATGCGGTCGACATAGGCTTTCCACTCGGCCTTGTTGTGATGGGCGAGCTGGATCCGCTCGAGTCCGTGGCAGCGCGAGCACTTGCGCTGTGCGAGCTCACACGCCTTGCGGATCGTTGGAGGCGTCCTGGCCTGGTCCGCGAGCAGGCTGATCCGCTGCTGGCTGCAGCCGATCACGATCAGCGCGATCGCGACGAGCGCGCCGGTACACCAGACGACGAGCGAACCACGCCACGATTCTGAACTACTGGGGGGCATGTGGTGTTCCATTTGGCGGAGCCGCATCGACTCCAGCATCGGAAGGTGACTTCGGGGCCGGCGCTGCAGGTTGGGATGCGGCAGCGGTCTCGGCCTCACTACTGAGGCAGCGCAGGATCGGCTCGACATCGCGCTCGGCGATGCCGCTGGACGCCATCAATCGCATCCGGCGAACGAGGGGTTGCCACTGTTCGCGGTTCTGCGGCTGCAGCACGTGGATCCGCCCCGTCGTGTGACAGCGCGTGCACTTCTGCTGAGTCAGAATGCAATCTGATTTCAGCTGGGCGGATGCGTATTCGGGGTAGGGCAGCAGCGACGAGTTTCTCGTCATCGGCTCTCCGCACCCCCACAGCACCGCGATGGCAATTAAGGCGCGCACTGAGGTCAATTGTCGAGTGCGCCCTCGGCGATCCAGTCCCGCACCAGGAGCACGTCGGCGGGCTCCATGTAAGGACCGTTGAGCGGCATACGCGAGCCAAACGGCGGCGTCCCTCCGATCTTGTTGGCGAGGATGCTGTTGCAAGGTTCTCCCGCGACGACGATCTCGGCGCCGGAGTTGAGGCCGCCGTGACGCAGCGATTCGTACGAGCCGAGATCGAGCCCGGAGGTTTGACGTCCGTTGTGGCAGCTGCATCCGCCCATCGATTTCGTGAGCAAGGGCCGGATCTCGTAGGCAAACGAAACCGCGACCGCCGGATTGCTGTCGGAGTTGTCGCAACTCACGATCAGCTGCTCGGGACCAAGATCGGGCTCGTAGTCGAGCGTGCACGCGCTCGTCGCGACCAGCGCGGTGCTCAACCAAACCGCAAGCATCCTCATGGCGATCCCTCCGCAAATTGCATCGGCCGATTCGAGACCGTTGTGGTCACCGTGAACGACGCCACGGTGTCTACGTAATACGAGCTGATCGATCCGGACATGCTGCGTTTGAACAGCGCCGCGTCGTCCATGATCATCGACGGCTCGACGCCGCTGGCGAGCCGGACCTGGATCTCGGTGACGAGCGGCGTGTAGTTGAAGCTCGTCGTTGGCGGGCCAGCGGGAATCCCGTACTGGAACACCGGCTGTGCGTCGAACGAGATCGGCAACGTCGGTGGCATGCCGGTGGGCACGCCGGTCTGGAGCAGCGAGGCCTGGCCGACCGGGATGCCGCCGTTGCGCAGCGGCTGAACGCCGATGTCGCCGCCGAACGTGAAGGTGTCGACGATGAAGCCGCGTGCGATCGCCGGTGACGCCTCGAGTGGCGCCGCCGCGCCACCGAGCTCGAGCTTGGTGCCCGGAGGAACCACGACCATGTTGACCCAGGTGTTCGCGGCGACCGGCTCTTCGACCAGCCCGAGCAGGATCGCATCCTGGAGCGCTTGGGTCGTGGTGATCAGCTCGCCTGCATACGCGGCGGTCACCGGAACGTAGAGCACGCGCCGGATCGCCGAGTATCCAGGATCACCCGGAATCGAATCGGTCAGCTTGAGATGGTCGGTGCGCGGCACGAAGTCATCGCCGACCCGGTCGACGAGCACGTAGAGCGGCGAGGCCACCGCGAACGAGCCGGCCATCTTCGCAGCACCGAAGTTCCAGTACATGACCGGCGCGTTCGCGGCCTTGCCGGTGCTGCGCTTGATCACACCGTCGTTTTCGGCCAGCGATCGGTCGTCGACGCCATCGTTGATCTTGATCTGGGCCACCAGCTCCGCGTCGGTCGAGATGTTGGGGATCTCGTCACCGGCCGGGAGAAGATTGGTGCTGACCAGCTTGTCGTTGTCTTTGACGCGCGCATCGATGCACGCGCCCGCCGTCAGCGCGACGATGCTCGAGGTAAACCAGAGGTAAGTCTTCATCGTGTGCTCCACTCAGAACGGACCGGCGATGCCGATGTGGCCAACCTGTTCGTCCTCGAAATCCGAGAAGTCATACAGCTCGTAGCTGAGCTTGAGGCGCAATGACGATCGCAGCAGGATCGCGAGCCCCGCGGTGCTGCGCACGATCACGCTCTCGGATCTCAGCGGACTCATCTGCAACACGTTGCCGCGCCGGCGCAGGGCGTCCTCCCGCGCCACGAACGACAAGCGTGAGCCGAGCGGAACCTCGAGCTCGACATAGGCGCCGTCCTTGACGACGTACGGATCGTATATTCCCATTTCATTGGGGCCGTACTTGAATCGCGACGCCGGATCATCTCCGAGCGACATCTTGGTGCGGCGCTGGAGGTACTCGGCACGCAGAAATACGTCCCTGATCCGCAACACCGTGTGGGCGCCGTAGATCTCGAACGGAAGCTTGTGATCGGGATCGTAGGTGCCGCGCATCGTCGAGATTCCGACCGCAAACGTCGCCACATCGGTCAACAAGCTGAGCACGACCTGGCCACCGACCACCGGTCGTGAGTTGTTGTCGATGTAGTAGTTCTCGGGCGAACGCGACAACCGGAAGTCGAAGTCGATCGGATCGTCGGTGCCGCGCGGACCGCCGATCGCATAGACCGCATAGTCCGTCTGCACGTGATCACCGAAGAAGTGCGTGCCGTTGATCTCGAGTCCGTTGTCGATCCATGGTGCAGGCAGCACGCCTTCGTTCCACTCCTGCATCCGCAACATGCGGCCCATGTCGTAGGGCAGCGGCTTGTCGCTGGTGCGATGGTTCGCCGGGTCGTGGCGGACGGGGAACTCACCGAACGCAGGCGTGAACCGACCGACTCGGAAGTTGAGCTCGTCGGCGACGCGGACGTCGAAGAACGCCATGCCGACCTCGAAGCCGTGGCATGCGACGCAGACCTTGACGTTCGCGGAGATCTTGCTGCTGAAGTCCATCGCGAGCTTGAGCGAGACCTCGGCCGTTGCGCCATCGAGGGCGATCCCGCGGCCGGTCTTCTCGGTCGGGACCGCCATGTAATCGAGCTGCACCGAGCCTGCGAAATTGCGATGAAGCTTCGACTCGGGCTCCGGTTCGGGCTCGGCTTCGACCTCCGCGCTGAGATCGGCCTCGGGGTCGGAGCCTGCGGGCTCCGATTTCGGCTCGACCGCAGGTGGATCCACCGCGGGCTCGGTCGTAGCCGGCGAAGCCGGCGGATCGGTCGGTTCGGCGGGTGGTGGGTCCGCGGGCTGCGCACCAGCGACGCTTGCGGTCAGCACGGCGGCGGCAGCGATCACAGCCCTGAACAGCAATGCGTTTGACGCGAACCCCAGAGATGCCAACGCGCGCGACACGCGGAGGGGTGAATTCGGCGGCCTTGCCGGCGCAGACGGGGCCGGAGAGCCCCCTCTCGATCGACTGGCTGCCCGATTGCGCGCAGCACTACCTTGTCGTCGGTCGACGACACATTCGAACCTGTGCATGAGAGCTCACCTTTTCGTTGGCTGGAACTTCACGACCACAGAGACCTTCGCTGTTCCCACATCAGGGGCCACGCGAGTCCGGATCTTCGACGCACTATCTCGAGCACACGCCGCAATGCCGAGCGTGTCGCCACTTACTGAAACGTTGCGCGACGCGCGCGCCTCATCGATCTCGAAGGAAATCCTTACACGAAGCGCCGGGGTCTTTTGAGCTCGCTGCGCAGCTTGTTGGTAGCAACTGCGAAGATCGTCGACGATCCGTGCGAGACCGTTCTGCACATCGGAGTTGCGGAGCGATCCGATCACGCTGACGCCGCCGATCGAGGGGATCGCGTCGAGCGTACCTGGGGACGTCACTGCGGGCTGCGCGCGTTGCGCAGGGGTTGGGGGGCTAGGCTTCGCAGCGACAGGCGCGCTCGATCCCGAACCCGATCCGCTGCCGTCACGCGCAGGAGGAGGCTCGGGTTGGCTCGGCGGAGCAGCGCTTTCTGAACTGATCTCTGGCGCGCGTTGCGCGACGACGATCTGCTTGGGCAGCATCAGGTCGAGGACGTTGTCGCTGCCCGCTCGGACCTGGATCGTGCGGCGCACGGTTCGTGAATCCTGGCGGACCTCGACGATGTGGCGGCCGACCGCGGTGGCACGCCGGGCGATCGAGCCTCGACCGACCAGCTCGTCATCGATGAAGATCGACGCCCCGGCGTCGGTCTTGACGGACACCGACCCGGTCGCGCGTACGGGTGCGTTGCGCGCGGCGGCCGCTGCAGGGCGGCTCGGGTGGCGAATGATCGTGACGGGTGTCGGCTCGTGATCGAGCGGCTCCGGCGCCGGCGGTACCGCGGCGGCCACGAGCTCGGTGGTCGGGCTCGCGGTTCCAGCGCGGGGGGGCGAGTCGCTGGCCGCCGTGAGGCGATCGCGATCGTTCGCGGGGGACGCCGGCACCGAGGGCTGCGCGAAGTAGATCGCAGCAGCCGTCACGCCGACAAACGCGGTCGCGACCGCCGCGATCAACTTGCCGCGGGATACCGTGGATGCCTGGGTCTTGGCCGCGACGAGCGCGTGGTTCGACGACGTGATCGGCATCGGCGTGATCGTGCGGCTCGGGCTCGAGCTGTACGAGTCGTACATCTCGGCGCGATCGTCGCCCGTGCCGGTGGGGTAGAGTTCCTTGAGCCAGCGCGCGATCGCGCGCGTGGTCGACGCGTATGGACCGGCCTCCGCGAATGCGAGCAAGCGATTGTGGAGCTCGAGCGCCGTCGGCCGCACCTCGGGGTCCGGGTGCATCGCACCGAGGATGATCGCCTCGAGCTCGGCAGGAAAATCGCTGTGCCACTGCGACGGCTTATCGAACTTGCCGTCGAGCCGGAGCGCAAACAGCTCACCCTCGCTGTCGGCGGCGAATGGGCGCCGGCCGGTGCAGGCTTCGTACAGACACACGCCGAGCGCGTAGACGTCGGCCTTGCCGTCCACCGGGTGGCTCCGCAGCTGCTCGGGAGCCATGTACGCAAACTTGCCCTTGATCGTGCGTGACCCCGTCACGGCGAGGCTACCGCGCGCCTTCGCGATGCCGAAGTCGAAGATCTTCGGAACGCCATCCGTCGACAGGATGATGTTGTGTGGGCTGACGTCGCGATGAACGATCTGAAGCGGAGCGCCCTTGGTGTCGACCGCGCTGTGCGCGTGATCGAGCCCTGCGGCGACGTTTGCGAAGATCAGTGCGAAGTGTCCGTACTCGATCGGGCGGTCGCGGACTCGCCGCAGCAGCGCGCTGAGCGTCGGGCCGTTGATGTACTCCATCGCGATGTACGGCATGCCCTCGAACTGATCGGCCTCGAAGATCTGGACAATGTTCGAGTGGTTCAGGTTTGCAGCGAGCCGCGCCTCGTCGAGAAACATCGTGATGAACTCGTAATCGTTCAGCACGTCAGCGCGGATCCGCTTGACGACGACCTGCTTCTCGAAGCCGCCCATTCCTTGCAGCCGGCACAAGTAGACTTCGGCCATGCCTCCGAGCCCGAGGCGGCGGATGACCGTGTACTTGCCGAAACTCAGTTCCTGCATCGTTTGTGAAACCAATCTAAGGCGGACACGTAGAACAATTCCACTAATAATTTTAAATGTTTAGACTACATCTGTGCACGAATCGCACGGTTGGGTACTGCTCGGGTAGCTGTGGGCGACGACGAGAATTTCGAATCGTTTTTCTGAGTTCCGCCCACTGTTTGAGCGAGTTCTGTGAGGCGAAACTCGAAATCAGGTTACGAGGACGAGGTGATTTTCGTCAGGCTACTTGCCGATCCAGCCCGGTTATCCCGGACGAATCTGTGAGCCCGCCCTGGAATTGCGACTGCTTCGATAAGCTAGTGAGCTCGCGGTGAGTAGATTCGACGCACCGGAAACCGTACCCAGGCCGGGCGATGCACCTCGGAGCGTCATGCGCGGTGTGGAGCATGCTCTCGACGGAGGTCGTGATGGCTGAACGCGCCCGGAAACGCGTCCTGATCGTCGACGATAGCTCGCACATTCTCGAGCTCACGCGCGACGCCCTCGTCCACGCAGGCTTCGACGTGACGATCGCGCAGGATCGAGTCGAGGTCGAACGTGCGATGGACGATTCGTTCGACCTGATCATGATCGACGTGCTGATGCCGGATATTCTCGGCGACCAGCTGACCGTCATGCTGCGTAATCGCAATTCGCCCAGGGCGCTGATCCATCTGTTCTCGGCAATCCCCGAGTCCGAGCTCAAGGGACGAACCTTGGATGCTGGCGCCGATGGCTACTTCTGCAAGCGCGAGGGCATCAGCGCGTTCGTCGACCACGTTTGCCGCACGCTCGGACGAGTCACACCATGATCGACGAGCTCCGAGCGAAGTTTCGCGGCCGGTTCATCGCCACGGCGAAGGGCCGCGTGGACAAGGCGCTGCAACACATTGCAGGCGCGGGCGATGCCGCGGTGGTGCGCGGCGAGCTGCACTCGCTCGCAGGCGAAGCCGCGATGCTGGAGTTCGACGAGATCGCGAGCTCGGCCCGCACCGGCGAGCAAGCCGCGCGGCGCTGGCGCGATCACGGCGATTTGAAGGGGCAGGAGGAGTGCGTTGCGGTGCTGGCGGTGCTCGGCAAGCAGCTCGACGAGCTGGCGGCCGAGCCGTAGCCACGGACGCATCGTTCGGGAGCCATCGGAGCCCGATCGCGCGGCGCGGTGCGCTGAGCGGTCACACCTTGAATCGACCTGCCACGCTGGTCACCTGGCCGGCGACATCGCGCGCGGTCTGAACCGCGAGCTTGGCGGCCTCGCTGCGCTTCATGGTCTCTTCCATCAGCTTCGACTGCTCGCTGATCGCGGTGAAGATCTGCGCGATCCCGGCGTCTTGCTGGCTGACCGCGCCGGCGATCACGCGAACGCTCTGCGACGTGTCGCGAACCAGCGAGGACAGCTCGCGCAGCCGTTCGCCGGACGACCGAACCTGCGAGATGTTGAACTCCATGCGCACGCGACCGGTCTCTGCGATCGCGACGACCTGCCGGATCGATCCCGAGATGCTCTCGAGGATCTCGGCGACTCGCGCGGTCGCCTGGATCGATTGGTCCGCAAGGCTGCGGATCTCGCGTGCGACCACCGCGAACCCCCGGCCGTGCTCGCCCGACCGCACCGCCTCGATCGCGGCGTTGAGCGCGAGCATGTTGGACTGATCGGCGAGGTCCTTCACGGTCTGCGTGATCACGCCGATCTGCACGGTGCGCTCGTTGAGCTCGTTCACCTTCTGCGCGATGTCGTCGGCTTGCTGGCGAATGTCGGTGAGCCCGCCGACGGTGGTCTCGATCGCCTCTTCACCGGCCTTGCCGATCTCCTCGGCGCGCTGCGCGACCTCGAGCACCGACGACGCCTTTTCTGACGCCATTCTCGAGGTCTGCTTGATCTGCTGCGTGGTGACGTGGGTCTCCTGCAGCGCCGACGCTTGGCGTACGGCGGCCTCGGTCTGTTCGATCGAGTCGCCCTCGAGCTGGACCATCGTCGCGGCGAGCCGCTCGCCGGAGGTCTGCAGCGTCGAGATCGTTCGCCGCAGATCGAGGAACTTGAGCATGTTGTTGATCGCGTGGAGCAGCTTGCCGGTCTCATCGGTCGCATTGCCGACCTCCACCTTGTCCGGCAACTCGCCGCGGGCGAGCTGTTCGGCGACGCCGGTCGCGCGCTTCACCGGAACGGTGATGCTGCGCATGATCAAGATCGTCACGATCGTCGACGCGCCGACGGCGATCAGCACGGCGAGCAGCGCGAACCGCCGCCGGCCGAGATCGCCGGCCTCGCGGATCCGGAGCATCTCGTCCTCGGCGTTGATCAGCGTGGTCCAGTATTGACCGGCGGTGGTGCTGACCCGCTTGACCAGGTCGTGAAGCGCCTCGGACGTGAGCATCGCTTGTTCGCTGACCACGACATCGCGGGTGATCGTGGTGGTCAGCGCGTTGACCGCAGCGGCGAGCTCGTCCTTCGGCGGATCGAGCGTCGCCGCGAGCGGCTTCCACTTGCTCAGCTGTGGCGCCAGCGTCTTCGAGTTGTTCGCGTCGACCTGGATCTTGTTGGAGTGCTCCTGCACGAAGGCGACCGCGGTGGCGAGCTTGGCGCGTTCGGCGGGGGTAATGGTGCCCCGTACGAGGATGTCATCGACCTCGCTCGCGAGCCGGCTGAGCCACACGTGCAGCTCGGGCTGCTCGAGCAGCAGGGCGTCCATCATGTAGTAGGTGTCGAGATCGGGGTCGAGGATCAACTTCGACGTATCGCCGACATAGCTAATCAGCGTGGCGATGTCGCTGATGAACGCATCGTGGAGCGCGTCGCTCTTGGCGATCGTCTCGGGGCGGGTCTTGAGCGCCAACCAGCTCTGCGTGATCACCCGAGGATGCGCCGAGCTCGGCTTGCCCTGGATCGCGAGGTTGCGCTCGTCGACGTGGAGCGGTTCGCCGAGACGCTCCTGGACGTTGCTCAGCTCTGCGATCGCGTTGTCGACGCGGCGCTCGACATCGCCTAGCTCGGTCGCGACCTGGTCACCTCGAAGCGCGCGACGCGACAGGGAACGGTGGCGCACCGCGTTCTCGAGCAACCGAGCACACGGGCGGATGTATTCGTCGCCGTACAGCTCCTGGCGAGCGAAGTCGATCTTGATGCGCTTTTCGTCGAGTAGGAAGAAGGTGGTGACGCCCAGCGGGACGAGGAACATCAAGCCCACCACGAGCAGCTTCTGCCAGATTCTCAGTCGGTTGAGCACGCCGAACGCGGACATAGGGTCTCCTCATCACAGCCGCCGGAGCGGCCCTGCCGGGCGGCAGTGGGTGCGAATGAACGCTGCGATCTGCTCGGGCGGTAACAGCTGGGTCGTGGCACCGAGATCGCGCGCGGCGCGCGGCATCCCGAACACGGTGGATGACTTCTCGTCCTGCGCGAGCGTGATCCCGCCGGACCGCCGGATCTGCGCGAGCCCTTCCGCGCCGTCGGCTCCCATGCCGGTGAGCACGATACCGCAGGCGCGACCGCGATACGCAGTTGCGAGCGAGGTCAGCATCAAGTCGCCTGATGGCACGATGCCCTCGGTGCCGATCCGGACGACCAGCTCGCCTTCCCGGGAGATCTCGAGGTGGTGATCGTCGGGCGGCAAGTAGACCCGGCCGGGGCGGGCGATCGCACCGTGGTCCGCGATCTGAACCGGCAGCTGACTGGCGCCGCGCAGCCACCGCACGAAGCCGGCGGTGAAGCTCGATGCGAGGTGCTGGGTCACCAGCAACGGAATTGGCAGATCCGCCGGCAGCCTGCCGAGGATCGTCGCGAGTGCATTGGGCCCTCCGGTTGAAGCGACGATCCCGACCACGTCGAACGAGCCCGCAACAGGCTGATCGTCGTTGGCCGTCGGTGCTCGGGTCATCCGCCGGACCACCGGCACCTCCGAGAGTACGCGTACCGCTTCGGCGATTCGCCGTCCCCACGCCGCGATGTCGGTGGCCTCGGCAGGCGACGGTTTGCGTAGCAGCTCGAGGGCGCCGACACCGATCGCCTTGAACGACAGGTCGAGTTGCTGATCGTCCATGCCGCTCACGATGATCACCCGGGTCGGCGCCTCCTGCATGATCGCCGAGGTCGCGGCAAGGCCGTCGAGCTCCGGCATCACGACGTCCATGGTGATGACGTCGGGGCGCAGCTCGCGCGCGAGCTTGACTGCTTGTTTTCCGTCGAGCGCGCGACCGACCACCTCGATCGCCGGATCCTTGGACAGCAGCAGCGTGAGCATGTCCAGCGTCGCGGCCGAGTCATCGGCGATCAACACGCGGATCTTGCGGTCCGTCATGCGAGTGCTCCGGTCCGGCGGGCCACCACGGCCGCGACCTCACCGAGCAGCCGGGGCGAAGCGCACTCGCGTTTGCCCATGAACGCGTCCGCGCCCGCGGTGAGCCCGCGATGGCGCTCGTAGTCGGTGTCGTTGGCCGAGATCAGGATCGTCGGTAGATCCGCGGTCTCGGGCTTGGCCTTGACCGTGGCCACCAGCGCGATCCCGTCGTCCTCGCCGAGCATGACGTCGACCAGCATCACGTCGTAGTTCTGGTGCTCGAGCAGCTCGATCGCGTGACGCGCGCTCGCAGCGACGTGGACCTGATAACCACCGGTTTCCAGGATGGTGCGGTAGATCGCGCGAGCTGTGAGCGAATCGTCGACCACCAGCGCGCGGCGGCCAAGCTCGGTGGCAGCTGGGGCATCGGTACGCTTGCGCGCGGAGGCCACCAACCACCGCGGTGACAACACCAGCAACGCGTCGCCGAGCGCCATCGCCGAGACGCCGAGGTATGCCGAGATCCCGCGCAGCTCGGGAGGCATCGGGCGGATCACCACGTCCTGATCGCCGATGATATCGTCCACCAGCAGCGCGATCCGCTCGCCGCGCGAGTGGATCACGACCAGTGGTTTTCCCATCCCGGGCTGGCGCGGTGACCGCATGCGCAGCGCGGCGGCGAGATCGACAATCGGAATCAGCTGGTCTCGATACACGGCGTGCGTGCCCGCGCCCGAGCTCCGCACCGTACTGGCGGTGGTGAGCAGCCCGCGCTCCACCGACAACATCGGGATCCCGTACTCCTGATCGCCGACGCGCAACAGCAGCAGCGGCGAGCTGCCGACGTCGATCGGCAGCGTGATGACGAACCGGGTCCCTTGCGACGGACTGCTGTGAACCTCGATCGTGCCGTCGAGCGCGAGCACCTGGTTGCGAACGACGTCGAGCCCGACGCCGCGCCCGGCGGCATCCGACACATCGGTGCGCGTCGTGAACCCTGGCATGAAGATGAACCGCTGCAGCTCGGCGTCCTCGAGAGTCGCGACAACGTCTGCCGGTCGCAGGCCCCGGTCGCGCACCACCTCGCGAATCCGTGCGAGGTCGAGTCCGCCGCCGTCGTCTTCGATCTCCAGCGTCATCACGTTACCGGAGTGCTCGACCCGGATCACGATCGAGCCGTCTTCGTGTTTGCTGCGATTCGCGCGCACCTGTGGGGCTTCGATCCCGTGGGCGACCGCGTTGCGCACCAGCTGGATCAGCGGCGCGCGCAGGCCCGCGAGGATCCGCCGGTCCACCGACACATCTGCACCCACGACCGACAGGGTCGCTTGCTTGTCGAGCTGGCGGCACAGGTCGCGGACCGCACGGAACAGTGGCTCGATCGCCGAGCGAACCGGCAGCGTGCTGACCGCCTTGAGCCCTTCATCGAGCGCCGCCACGGCGTCGCCGGTGTCCTCGCCATCCCCCGCAAGACCCTTGCTGATGGCGGCGAGCCGCACCGAGATATCCCCGGTGCCTCGGATCTGTTGCAGCAGCGCGAGCTCGCGATCGATGTGACGGCGGCGCTGATCGATGCGAAGCCGCAGGTCGCGCACGCGCTCGACCTCGCGCGCGAGCGCGACGACGATCGTCGAATCGATCCGCCAGCTCGAGCTCGCCTCCTCGGCCGCCAGCGGCTCGGTCGTCATGGCGGTTGCCAGGGGCGCGGCTGCGGTGCCGCGACCAGCGGTGACGAGCGCCTCGATCCGGCGCGAGGCTTCGGCGAGGTGCTGCGTGCCCGCGTCGAGCTGACCCGAACCGGCCGCGCGGATCCCGGCGAGAAACGCATCGAGGCCGCGCAGCAGTGCGTCCACCTCGTCGCGCGACAGTGGCGGGGTCGCCTGAGCCAGCGCGGTCTCCATGTTGTGGATCAGCTCGGCGAGCGCACCCAGTCCGAGCGTTCCTGCGCCGCCCTTGAGGCTGTGAAGGCCGCGCGCCGCGGTATCGCGCAAGCGTTGGGCGTCGGGACCGCCGCGCTCGAGTCCGAGCAACGCCCGGGTGACCCGCTGGATGATCTCGTCGGCCTCGCTGACAAAGGCCCGAACCAGCGCGAGGATCCGAGGATCATCGAGCATCGATGCCCTCCCGCCACGACGCAAGCAATCGGTCGAGATCGACGAGCTGGACTCGGACCAGCTCGGGAGTCGTGATGTTGTAGAACGCCTGACCCTCGTCGCGGCGGCGAGCTTCTTCAACGAGCGCCAGCGGCAGCGCTCGCGGCACGGGCGTGATCTCCGAGTCGAACGCGACCAGCCCGCGCTGTGGGCCGTATTCGACGACCAGCAGGACGTTGGGGTCGCGGTGCCAACCCCGCACTCCCAGCAAGCTCGCAAAGCTGAGCGCGGTGATCAGCTGACCCTGAAACCGCAGGATGCCGATCACGTGCGGTGGCGCCAGCGGCGTGGCACGCACCGAGCGCAGCGGTACTGCGGCGCGAAGCCGGTCGAGCTCGATCGCATAGCGCTCCTGACCGACGGTGATGTCCGCGAGCCAGCGCACGGCGTCGTCGCCCGCGTCGCGTGGCCGCTTGCGCAAGCGCTCCGCGCGCTGCTCGAGCACGCGAAGCTGGTCCGCGGTCGCCTCGCTATTCATCGGTGGCCTCGCTGATCGAGGTACGCGCGCACGAGCCGGCGATAATCACCGGCCGCCATGGGATGCGGGCCAGGAAGCACGTGGCTCGCCGGCAGCATGTCGAGCCTGCGCAGCGCGTCGCGCATCAACACCTCTGCGCGCTGATCGCGATCGTAGCGCTTGTGGAGCAACGCGCGCTCGATCAATCCCGGAACGTAGTCCGGTGCGCTGCGAGTGACCTGTTCCAGTAGATCTTCTGCCGCGGTCGGATCCCCGACCTCCATGTACGCGAGTGCGGACACGTGCAGCGCGATCGGATCGATCGGAGCTTCGACCGCGGGCCTGGGCCGTGCAGGGGTCCAGCGTGGACGCTCGGTCACCGGGTGCAAGCGTGGCCTGGAGAATTGCGGCCGGCCATCACCGCGCATGAACGCATTGAGGTCCGAAGGGCCGAATTGCATCAGCCCAGGGGGGATCTCCTGAAGATCCATGCTGCCAAACACGATCACGCCGTCGGGACCGAGCGCGGAGACCAGCCGCGCGCACACCTCGCTCGCCGCCTGTGGATGGAAGTACACCAGCACGTTGCGGCACAGGATGATGTCGAACTGTTCGCTGCGCGGCGGGTCGAGCAGGTTATGGAGCTGGAACTCGACCAGCTTGCGCAGATCGTCGAGCACGCGCACCCGGCCGTCCGCATCATCGGCAAGCAAGCGATAGAGCAGGGGGCCCGAGCTACGCGTCGACCAGCGCTTGTATTCGCCGCGCCGGGCGATCGCCAGGCTTGCCTCGACGATGTCGGTGCCAAGGATCTCGATCTCGGTGTCGCGCGGTGCCGAAGCTCGCACGCACGCTGCGAGCGAATGCGCCTCCTCACCGGTGGCGCAGCCGGCACTCCAGCACCGGATCCGGCCCGACTCGGCCGCATACGGCACGATCAGTCGTGCGAGCAGCTCGAACTGTTCGGGGTGCCTGAAGAAGTAGGTCTCGCCGATCGGCACGGCTTGGATGAGCTCGCGGCCGAGCTGGGGGTGTCCGAGCTCCGCCAGCTGGGTCAACAGTGCCGAGCTGCGGCCCTCCGCCAGGTTCCGCAGCGCGATCGCCCGCAGCGGAGCCGTGGGGATCGCATCGGGACGAAACCCCGTGAGCCGCGACGCGTAGCCGGCGAGCGCGTGCAGCAACTCGTCGGACAGCTCGGGCTCGCCGGGCAGATGGGTCGTCACGGTGCGGGCTCCAGTGCGCGGATCTCGTCGACCAGCCGTGCCAGCAACTCCGAGTCGAACAGCGCGCCGGGGTCCAGCACCGGAACGCGGCCGTGAGCGGTCTGCACCATCGCCACCAACGTCGCCGCGAGCTCGCCATGGTGCGTTCCGCCTACCTCGTCGCGTGCAACGACATCGTCTTCGCCGATCTCCTCGGGATCGTGGACGCGGTCGACGAGCAATGCGAGGCCCGCGCCGGCGCGCTCGAGGACCACGAGCTTGCGGTCCAGGACCGGCACCGCGTGACGCAGACCGAACCGCTCGGCGAGGTCGAGCACGAGCACAGGCTCGCCGTAGATCTCGGCAAACTCCCGCAGCCACGACGGCCCGGTCGGGATCACGCGGGTCGCCGGATACGGAAATACCTGGCGGACGGCGGCGAGTGGCAGCGCGAGCGGAACACCACCCACCCCGATCGGAACGCACGCCAGCCCGGCGCGGCGGCGTCGCGCCAATGCTGCCGCGAGCACTTCGTTGACGGTCGCGCGCAGGACGTCCGCGCGAATCGGCTTGGGAAGCACCGCGTCGGCCCCGATCCCCAGGCACGCCCGCGCGCGCACTTCCTCCGACGAGATCACGATCACGGGGATGGTGGCGAGCCGTGGATCTGCGCGCATCCGGCGCAGCACCTCTTCGCCGTCGAGCTCGGGCATCGAAAGGTCGAGGAGCACGGCGTCGGGGATTCGCTGGGCCAGCACGTCGAGCGCATCGCGTCCGTTGTTCGCGGTCGCGATCGCATAGTCCGCCGACAGGCACGCCGCTTCGAACGACAGGATGGCCTCGCTATCATCGACGAGCAGCAACAGCGGGAGGCTCATGACGGCACGCGCTCCGCCAGCAGCCGCCTCACGTGACCGACGAGCGTCGCCGGCGCAACCGGCTTGTGGACGAACGCATTGGCTCCCGCCCCACGACCGCGCGCTTCGAGCTCGGTCGACAGATCGGCGGTCAGCAGCACGACCGGTAGATCGCGAAGTCGCGGCTCGGTGGCGGCACGCATCCGCTCGAGCAAGGTGATGCCGTCGGCGCCCGGCATGTTGATGTCCGCGATCACCAGATCGACCGGCACCAACCGGATCAGCTGCCACGCGCGGTCGCCATCCTCGGCTTCGAGCAGCTCGAGCTGTTCGTTCTCGAGCACGACCTGCAGCACGCTGCGAACGATCGCGCTGTCGTCCACCAGCAGGACGGTATTCCCCACTAACCCGCTCCCCCGGACGAGCACATGGCCAGTTATTCTATCAGAGCCACCGCGTGGCACCGCAACAGACCATGGGCCGGCGGTCGCGGCACGCGAGAACAGCGAGCAACGACAACATCTGGAAATTCGCGGTGCGGTACATTGACGGCGGTGACACGTTCGTCGGCGTCGATGGAGGGCACGACCGGGGACGTGGGCTGCCTGGTGTATTCGAGCTCGGCCGAGGTCCGCGAAGAGCTCGCGAAGGCAGCGGCAACCGCGGGTCAGCCGTGTGAGCTCGTCACGACCGCCGACGCGCTGATCGCGGCGGCGGGCGCCGCGCCGGGGGCGATCGTGGTCGTGGACCGGCGCGAGGATGCCGCGGACGCAGCGATCCGCCGCGTCGCAACACTGCCGGGTCGCGACCGCACCGTCGTGATGATCGTTCGCGAACCTGGCGGCGCGGCACCGCGCGGGGTGGCGGCGGTGATCCTCGAATCGGAGCTGCGCCACGCGCTGCTCGCACTGTTCATGACCACGCCGCCGCGCCGCGGAACTGCGCTCGAGCTGATGAACCTTTCGGTGCTTGCAGGTCATCTCGACGGTGCGATCGATCGCGCCGCCAGTCAGATCGCGTCGACGTTCGGCGTGGCGCGCTGCGTGATCTCGATCCGCGGCGAGATCACGTGCGCACCGATCGGCGAAAACACGCTCGATGCGACGGACTGGCAAAGTAGCTCGCACTGGAGCCGGGCCGCGGCGACCATCGGGACGACGCTGGTCGTCCCGTCCGCGACCGGGACGACGTGCGAAAGCTATCTCGCCGTCGCGATCGAAAACGCCGATGGTCCGGGCGGCTTCGTCAGCGTGATCTCCGCGAGCCCGCGGATCTTCACGCGTGATGATCGACTCACGTTGCACGCGATCGCGGCGCGGCTGGAGGCCGAGCTGAGCTGGCGCGGCGTCCACGAGCGCACCCTGGAGGAGCTCGACGTCCTGCTCAACGCACCCGGCCTGGACCGCCTGCTGTCGACGTGGAATCGCGTCGCCACGCTGCAGCTCGCGACGATGTACGCAGCGCTCGCGCGGCGGTCGATGTCGGTCACGGTGATCGCGCTCGACATCGTCGATCTGCAGGCGATCAATACCCGCCATGGGATGGCGATCGGCGATCGACTCCTGCGCCGCGTGGCCGATGCGCTGCGGCCGATGACGCGGGTCGAGGACGTGATCGGCCGATGGTCCGGTAGCAAGCTGGTGATGCTGCTCTTGCGAACCGCGATCGACGACGCTCGCCGCGTGGTCGAGCGCATGCAACAGGCGCTGGCATCGCGGCCGCTCGAGTTGCCGGGCGGCGACACGCTAGCGATTCCGGCCGCGTTTGGCGTCGCGTCGTTGCTGCAGGACGACGAGGACGCGCACCAGCTGATCGAGCGCGCCGTCGCGGCGACCCGGATGGCGCGGCGCGGCTCGGTGACCGAAGCTGCTCCGGCGACCGCGAGCCGCCGGAACCCACAACCATTCGACGTGGTCGGTCTCGAGCATCCGACCACGCTCGGTGGCACGTTCCGGCTGCTCCACGAGATCAGCCGCGGCGGCATGGGCGTGGTGTATCGCGCCCAGGATCTCGCGCTCGAGCGACCGGTGGCGATCAAGATGTTGCGCCCCGAGCTCGCCGAGGCCAGCGGCTTCGTCGAACAGCTGCGGGTGGAGGCGGCGATCCTCGCGCGACTCCAGCATCCCAACCTCGTTCAGATCTACAACTTCGGGCAGACCGGTGGCGATTGCTACTTCGTGATGGAGCTCGTCGAGGGCGAGGTCCTCGAACAGGCGGTCGCACGCCATCGCGCCGAGAACGCGACGATGGGGCTCGCGGAAGTCGTTGGCATCGTCGATCAGATCGCGTCGGCGCTCGATGCGCTGCACGATCGCGGCATCGTGCACCGCGATGTGAAACCCGCGAACATCATCCGCGATCCGTTCAATGGCCGCAGCGTGCTGGTCGACGTCGGGATCGCTCGGCGGTTCGGGACGATGGCGAGGCTCGCCGGTACGCCGGGCTACATCTCCCCCGAGGTGTTCAACGGCTGCGAGGCGACGGCGCGGTCCGATGTCTACGGTCTGGCTGCGACCGCATATTTGTTGTTGACGATGCAACCCGCATGGGGAACCGGCGATCCGTCCGAGGTCGTCGCGCGCCAGTTCAGCGCGCCGATGCCGCTTCCCTCGTCGCTGCGTGCCGAGCTGCGGCCGGCTGATGCGCTGTTCGAGAGCGCGCTCAGCGCCGACCCCGAGCAGCGCCCAGCATCGGCGGGCGCGTTCGCGCGCCGATTGTCGCTCGCGCTCGACGTCCTCCCGAAGGCGACGAAATCGGATGCCGGGCGGCCGTACGACAGCTCGCCGGCGCGCGCGCTGACCGTGCCCAAGACCCGCGGCGTGGTGTTTCGTTCGGTCGCCCGCGCGCTCGGAACGCGCGACACCGAGCGGCTGCGCGACGCGATCGGTAGCGAGCACGCGGAGCTCGCGCGCGCGGTCAGTGATGCCGCGCCGCTAGCGTGGATGCCGACCGAGCTGTTCCTCGGGCTGCTGACCATCGCGCCGCCGCACATCGGACGCGACGCGACGAAGCTCGCGCGCGATGTTGCTCGCGCCACGGTGCGCGCGTCGTTTCGCCGGTTCTTTCCAGCCAGCGCGGCGACCTTGGTTCCTGATCGGACGCTGTCGGCGATCCGCAACGTGTGGGGACGCTACCAGAGCTGGGGCACGGCGACGTCGATGCCGGTCGACGCCACCGAAATGGTCGTGCGCCTCGCGGACACGATTCGCGAGCCCGTCCTGTGCGAGTGGACCAGCGGCATGCTCGAGCAACTGGTGGTCCTCTCGGGTGGCCGCGAGGTTTCGATCATCCACGATGCCTGCGAGGCGCACGGCGAGGCCGCGTGTCTGTTCCGCGTGACGTGGGCGACCTGCGGCGTTGGCGCACCATGATCGCTGCCTCGCTCAGAACACCGCGGCTTCGATGACCTGGGCCACGGCGGCGGGCAATCGCTCGAGGCTGCGCTTGTTCAGAAACCCTTCGGCTTCGCAATCGCGTGCGAGATCTTCGAGGTATTCGGACGGTAGTCCCGAGAACAGCACGATCGGAACGTCGGCCATCTCGTAGCTCGATTTGAGCAGCCGACACAGCTCGACGCCCGACATGCCCGGCATGTTGACGTCCGTCAGGATGATATCGGGGCGCCATCCGCCGAGCACGGTGCGCAGCCGATGCACATCGGTCGATGTGCGCACGTCGTACCCGGCGTTCTGGAGGACCTCCGCCGCGACCGCGAGCGTGAGCTCGCTATCGTCGACGAGCAGGATCCGGCGCGACGCTGCCACTGGCTCGACACTACCATGACCGTGGCGAGCGCTCGCGGCGCGGCCGCGACTGGTTTCAATGCAGCACTCCTACGCTCGCACCGTCGTGGCGGTCCACCTGCCCGCGACCCCTTCCACGCTCGGGGTTAACTGACCAGAACCGCGAGGTAGTTCAGTGTGCGCTCGCCCTCGATCGCGTCCACACCGGCGCTGCCGTCAGATCGAACGCCCAGCTCGCGCGTCTGGTTGCCACGCATGAAGCGCATCAAACGGCTGCTGTTCGTGGGCCTGGTCGGGTGTGCGCCGACCGGACCGGTTACTCCTCCACCACGCGAGCCCGTGTCGATCGCGACCAGCTCCACGGATCGGACCATCGCGGCGCTCGATCCGGTGAAGCTCGCGAGCGCCGGGACCGCGGAGCTCGACCGAGCGATCGAGTCGCACTTCGAGGTCAACAAGACCCAGCGCGGCTACATCCTCACCGACAAGCCGCTGTACCAACCGGGCGAGACGATCTGGTTTCGCGCCGATCTCCGCGCGACGGGAACGCTGCTGGGGGGCAAGCCGACCGGCCTCAACATGCAACTGATCTCGCCGCGCGGGTCGATCGTTGCACAGAAACGCGTGCTCGCGCAGGGCGGCGTTGCGCGCAACGATTTTCAACTTCCACCGGAGATCGAGGGTGGCGAGTACACGATCAACCTGACCTCGGATGATGGCGTCACCGACGCCAAGAAGCTCGTGATCAACACCTATGAAGCACCGCGGCTGATGAAGACGCTCGAGTTCGTGCGCAAGGCGTACGGCGAGGGCGACCAGGTCACCGCGGCGATCGAGGTCAAGCGCCAGACCGGCGAGCCGTTCGCCGACCGTACGCTCACCGGATCGATCACGATCGACGACGTCGAGCAGCCGCGCATCACGATCAAGACCGACAAGCAAGGCAAGGCGACCGCGCGGTTTGCGCTGCCGGCGAAGATGGCGCGCGGCGACGGCTTGTTGACGATCCTCGTCGACGACGGCGGCGTGACCGAGTCGATCCAGAAGCGAATTCCGATCGTGATGAAGTCGTTGCAGTTCTCGCTGTACCCCGAGGGCGGCGATCTGGTCGACGGAATTGCCGGCCGCGTGTACTTCGCAGCGCGAACGCTGATCGGCAAGCCGGCCGATGTCGAAGGCAAGGTGGTCGACGATCGTGGGCTCACGGTCGCCGAGCTGTCATCGATCCACGACGGGATGGGGAGGTTCGAGCTGACGCCTCAGACCGATCGGCGGTACCGCGTCGAGATCACCAAACCTGCGGGCATCACCGCGAAGTTCGACGTGCCGGTAGCCAAGCCAGGCGGCTGCGTGATTCGTAGCGTCGACCAAGCGCGCGATCCCGCAACCCTGCGCGTCGCCGCGATCTGCAACACGTCAAGGACCCTGCTGATCGAGGCCGTCGTGCGCGAGCGGAGGCTCGCGAGTGGTGCATTCGACGTCGCCGCCGGCGCACCCACCCTGATCGAGCTGCCGGTGGATCCCTCCGCCCAGGGCGCTGCACGCGTGACGCTGTTCTCGGTCAATCGCGAACCGCTCGCCGAGCGGCTCGTCTATCACGGCCGTGGCATGGACCTGAAGGTCACGCTGCGCGCAGATCGCAAGACCTATTCGCCGCGTGATCCTGTCAAGCTCCACGTACGAACGACCGATGCCAGCGGCAAGCCGGTGAAGGCGAACGTGGGGCTTGCCGTCGTGGACGACACGGTCCTGTCGTTCGCGGACGACAAGTCGGCGCGCATCCTGGCTCACATGTTCCTCGAGCCCGAGCTCGGCGCGACGGCGGCCGATCCGATCGAAGAACCGAACTTCTATTTCAGCGACAGACCCGAGGCTGCTGCGGCAATGGATGCGCTGCTCGCCACCCGCGGCTATCGCCGGTTCGAATGGCGGCCGGTCATCGCCGCAACGCAGGAGGCTCAGCCATGACCAAGCTCATTGCTCCATTGTTCACCGCCGTGCTCGCGAGTTGCGCGGCGGCATACGCCGGCTCGCTCGCCACGATCGAGGGCACCGTCGTCGATGCATCGGGCGACGCGATCACGTCTGGCAAGGTGCGCGTCACGGTCGTGTGCGGCAAGGTCAGCCAGGTCGCGAAGGTCGATCGCTCCGGTCACTTCAGCGTGACCGGCATGCCCGAGGGCGCGTGCACGATCACCAGCACCGCCGCCGGGATGCAAACCGTCTCGTTGAACGTGACGGCCTCGGTGGGCTCGATCGCGACCGTGCTGGTATCGATGCGACCCCCGATGCCCGCGTCGACGGCGATGGAGGACGACGCGGTGGCGATGGCGGGACCACCGCCGGCGCCTGCCATGCCGGCGCCGGCCGAGCCGAAAGGGCGGATGCGCGACGAGCACGCACCGATGCGCGAATTCGCCAAGGAGCGGGAGATGGCAAGACCGATGGCGCCCGCGGGGCCGCCGCCACCACCCGCCCGGAAACCTGTCGCGGCTCAGCCGGTCCAGGGTGTCGGTGCGATCCGGTTCGATCGCGCGAGGCTCCGCGCCAATGCGCAGGCGTTCGCCGACAAGGACGAAGCGTTCGGGCGCGACGCGTTGGTCGTCGACTGGGCGCCCGTGCGCGTGTTTCCGGTGCCGCAGTACGTCAAGGGCTACGACGGCCCGCGCACCGACTTTCGCGAGACCATCTACTGGAACCCCAATCTGGAGACCAACGAGCGCGGTGAGGCTGAGGTCTCGTTCGTGATGTCTGACGCGGTCACCTCGTTTCGCGCAACCGCCGAGGGGTTCTCGGCCAGCGGTGTGCCTGGCGCCGGCGAGCTCTCCGTGCAATCGAAGTTGCCGTTGACGCTCGACGCGCACCTGCCGGTCGAGGTCACGGCCGGCGACAAGATCCGGTTGCCGGTGTCGCTCACCAACGAGACCGATCAACCGCTCGACGCGACCCTTGCAGCGCAGTTCGGTAGTGCGTTCAAGCTGTCGTCGAGGACCGGCGCCGGAACGGTCAAGCTCGCGGCCGGCGAGAAGCGCAGCGTGCTGTTCGATCTCGAGGTGGTCGCCACCAGCGGGACCGCCGACGTCGCGCTCGCGCTCACCACCCGCGGGCTCAAGGACGAGCTCAAGAAGACGATCCGGGTCGTCCCGCGTGGCTTCCCGTTCGAGGTGTCTGCATCGGGCACGGCAAAGCGCGATCGCCAGGCGCGCCACGAGCTCGATCTCGCGGGTGCGCTACCGGGATCGATCCACGCCATGGTGACCATGTACCCCTCCCCGGTGGCAGCGATGACCAAAGGTATGGAGGGCATGATCCGGGAGCCAGGCGGCTGCTTCGAGCAGACCTCGTCGACGAACTACCCGAACATCATGATCCTGAGCTACTTGAATTCGACCGAGTCAGCCGACGCGGCGCTCGTGAGCAAGACCCAAGGCGTGCTCGACCGGGGCTACAAGCTGCTCACCGGGTACGAGACCAAGGAGCGCGGCTACGAATGGTTTGGACATACGCCGGGCCACGAGGCTCTCACCGCATATGGGTTGATGGAGTTCGCCGACATGGCGAAGGTCTACGACGTCGACCACAAGATGGTCCAGCGCACGGCGGACTGGCTGATGAGCCGACGCGATCACAAGGGCGGGTTCACCCGGTCACAGACCGCGCTGGACACATTCGGTCGCGCGAGCGAAGCGACGACCAATGCCTACATCATGTGGGCGCTCGCCGAGGCGAACCGGACCCGTGGGCTCGACGTCGAGCTCGCGGCGCAGCGCACGCTCGGGAACACCACCAAAGATCCGTACCTGCTCGCGCTCGCGGCGAACACCAACGTGATCGCTGCACCGACGGCGGCGGAGACCACCTCGATGGTGCGGCGGTTGGCGGCGATGCAGGCCAAGGACGGCAGCTACCAGGGAGCGAAGGAGTCGATCACCATGTCCGGTGGTGACTCGCTCGATATCGAGACCACCGCGCTCGCCGTGCTGGCGCTGATCAAGGCATCGCCCAACGGCGAATACGACACCCAGATCCGCCCGGCGGTGGAATGGCTGAATGGCCGGCGCGGGGGCTACGGACAGTGGGGCAACACGCAGGCGACGATCCTCGGGCTCAAGGCGCTCACGGCATATTCGGAGCATTCGCGTCAGATCCAGGATGCCGGCTCCGCGACGCTGATCGTCAACGGCAAGCCAGCGGGAACGATCGAGTTCGACAAGGGTCGCAAGGACGCGCTGGTGTGGGACGATCTCGCCAACTTCCTCGTGGCTGGCAAGAATGTCATCGAGATCGAGCTCGACAGCGGCGCCAGCTTGCCGTACTCGATCGCGATCGAATACCGATCGGCGAGGCCGCAGTCGTCGCCCGACGCCAAGGTGGCGATCGCGACCAAGCTGCTCAAGACCCAGTCGAAGATGGGCGAAGGCGTGACCCTGCGCGCGCACGTCGAGAACAAGACCGCCGCCGGGATTCCGATGACGCTCGCGCGCGTGGGGATCCCCGGGGGCATGGTGTTCCAGACCTGGCAGCTCAAGGAGCTTCGCGACAAGGGCGTGATCGACTTCTACGAGACCCGGCCGCGCGAGGTGATCCTCTACTGGCGCGCACTGCCGCCTTCGGCGAGCAAGGACGTCGATCTGAATTTGCTGTCGTCGGTGCCCGGAACCTACGAAGCACCCGCAAGCTCGGCGTACCTCTACTACACCGCCGAGGATCGCGCCTGGACCGCGCCGGTGAGCCTGACGATCGATCGGTGAGCTCCGACCCGCGTGGTCGACGGGGACTTGCCGCTGACTGACCGTGTCACTCGTGCCCGGTGTGCACGCTCGCGTGCGGCGACGCCACACGATTCTCAGCGCGGTTGTCGGCGCTCGTGTTGGTCGTATCTTCAAGCATGCGGCCTACGAGCGAAGCTTCCACGACGACGTTGACGGTTCGGTCGGATGCGTTCTCCGGCGGATCGGAGATGCCGATCGAGTACACGGCCGAAGGCCAGAACATCTCGCCTCCGATCGCCTGGCGCGACGTGCCGCCGGGCACCGAGAGCGTCGCGATCCTTGCGGAGGATCTGGACTCTCCCCAGCACGCATTCGTTCATTGGATCGTGGTGGGACTCGATCCGCAGACGACCGAGCTCGCGACGGGCGCCGCTGCTGATCTGCCCGATGGGGCGATGCACGGGACGAATGATTTCGGCAATGCGGGTTGGGGCGGTCCAGATCCACGGCGCGGCCCTCGTCGCCATCGCTATGTATTTCACGTCTACGCGCTGGATCGCGCGCTGTCCGACGAAGGCATCACCAAGCCTGCGCTGCTCGCGGCGATCGATGGCCACGTGCTCGCCGAGGGACAGCTGATGTGCACCTACCAGCTGCGAAGTAGCGCTACGGCTTCGCAACCGACACCGTGATCGCCGCCGGCGATCTCGAGCGAGCGGTGGTCACTGGCTGCGATGCCGCGCGTGCGGATCGCGCACGTCGCGCGACCACGCACGGTATGACCTGTGCTCAGTTATTCGGATCAGCGCGGCTGATCTGAGCCAGCGCGGAGATCGGATCGAGCACGCGTGCGATGTCTCCCATCGACACGATGCCGATCGGCTTGCCGTCGCGAACCACCGGGATCCGGCGAATCGCTCGATTGCGCATCAGCTGAACCGCGTCCTCGATCGACGCTTCGGGAGCGACATCAGCGAGCGAATTCGAGCAGATCTCGGCCACCTGCATCTTGTCGACGTCGCGCTGGGTCGCAAGCCCACGTACCACCAGGTCGCGATCGGTCGCGATCCCGTACAGCGTTCCATCGCGATTGGTCACCAGCACGTCGCCGATGTTCCTGTCGTGCATCAGCCGAGCGACGTCTCGTAGGTTGGTGTCCTTGGTGACGCAGTGAACATTCTTGGTCATCACCTCTTCGATCGTGTGAGTCATTGCGGACCTTCCTGTGTGTTTGGCGGCACTGCCGGTGCAAGTGACACGCCGTGTTGTCGGGAAACTGCGCCGACGGAAAATTCCGCGATGGAACCACGTGAAACGCAGCGGGATGGCTTCCATCGTGATGTGGATTGCCGGACGCTCGAGCTGACGCAGGCGGAGCCTGGGTTCGCGAACCGGTGATTTCGATCCCGACCGTGAGCCTGGAGATCTCGGCGGACAACCGCCCAGCACCGCGTCGCGCACCTCGATCACCAGATCGATGCAGCGCGGTACAACCTGCCGTGCAGCGGTTCAACGTGGTTAGATCCGCGGCATGGATCGTCGAGCGTTCATGTGGTGGGCAGGGTTAGGAGCTGCGGCCAGTGCGTGTAGCGGTTCCGCAACCAGGTCTACGAGCTCCGCGGCGCCGCGGCAGCCCGTTCGCGCGCCCGCGTTTCAGCTAGAGGAATGGACGATCACGCAGCTCGGTGCGGCGATGGCGAGCGGCGCGCTTACCGCCCGTGCGATCACCGAGCAATACCTCGCGCGGATCGAGGCGTTCGATCGACGAGGCATCACGCTGCGGTCGATCAACGAGATCAATCCAGATGCGCTGCAGATCGCCGACCAGCTCGATCGCGAACGCCGCGAGCGTGGGCCGCGCGGACCTCTCCACGGGATTCCGATCCTGATCAAGGACAACATCGATACCGCCGATCGGATGGCGACGACCGCCGGTTCGCTGGCGCTGGCGGAGTCGATCGCGGCGCAAGACGCCGGCGTGGTTGCACGGTTGCGCGCCGCCGGTGCGGTGCTGCTGGGCAAGACCAATCTCAGCGAATGGGCGAATTTTCGCTCGTCGCGATCGACCAGCGGCTGGAGCGCGCGCGGCGGCCAATGCGCGAACCCCTATGCGCCGACGCGATCTCCGTGCGGCTCCAGCTCCGGCTCGGGCACAGCGGCCAGCGCGAATTTTTGCGCGGCATCGATCGGCACCGAGACCGATGGCTCGATCATGTGTCCGGCCTCGACGACGGGGCTGGTGGGGATCAAGCCGACCCTCGGATGGGTGAGCCGCGCCGGAATCATTCCGATCTCGCATACGCAGGACACCGCCGGGCCCATGGCGCGCAGCGTTGCCGACGCCGCACTCCTGCTCCAGGCGATCGCCGGAGTCGATCCTCGCGATCCAGTCACTGCGGCGAGCGCGACGCACGCGCTCGACATCAACGCATCGCTCGATCCTCGCGGGCTTCGCGGTGCGCGGATCGGAGTCGCCCGCAAGCTGTTCGGAGGTGATGACCGGGTGGCGGCGGTGATGACCGAGGCGATCGACGTGATGAAGCGCGAAGGTGCGGTCATCATCGATCCGATCGAGCTTGCCGAGTCGCGCCGGCTGGGCGACGCCGAGCTCGTGGTCATGCTGTACGAGTTCAAGGCCGGGCTCAACAGCTACCTCGCGGGGCTCGGTCCCAACATCAAGACCCGCACGCTCGCCGACGTGATCGCGTTCAACGAGCAGCATCGCGACCGCGAGCTCGCGTATTTCGGCCAGGAGCTGTTCGAGATGGCCGAGAACAAGGGACCGCTGTCGACGGCCGAGTACGTGAACGCGCTGGCCACCTGTGACCGGCTCGCTCGCCGCGACGGGATCGACGCGGCGCTTGCCCGTCACAAGCTCGATGCGATCCTCGCGCCCACCGGTGGACCGGCGTGGCAGATCGATCTGATCTGTGGCGATCACTTCGGCATCGCCAGCTCGACGCTGCCCGCGGTGGCGGGCTACCCCAGCATCACCGTCCCGGCGGGATGGGTGATGGGCCTGCCGATCGGGCTCTCGCTGTTCGGTGCGGCGTGGTCCGAGCCGGTGCTGGTGAAGCTCGCGTTTGCCTACGAGCAGGCGAGCCGGATCCGTAAGCCGCCGGCGCTCGGATAATCGAGCGTCGTTCATTCGTCGTGAGAATGCGGTGGGCTGCGTCGCGAGATCGAGGACACCTACCGGTGGCCGTGAACGCTGCTCGCGCAAAAACCTGCGTGAGATCGTGCGGTCAACGCTCGCAGTCGCTGTAAAACCCCGCGAACGCCATGAAGATCCTCGCCGCGATCATCGTCGTGCTGTCGTCTAGCTGTGGTTCTCCTGAATCGCGCGATCGCCCGGTCGATGCGGTTCCGGCCGTGCCGGATGGCTGTGTGGGGCTCGAGTGCGCAGTCGTGAAGTGCGAGCAGCAGGGGAAACCGCCGACGACGCTCAGCGGAACCGTGTACGCGCCGAACGGGACGCTCGCGCTGTACGGCGCGCAGATCTATGTGCCGCTGCTCGATCCCGGGCCGTTCCCCGAGGGCGTTCAGTGCTCGCAGTGCACCGATTCGTTCCCCGGCGGCGCGATCGGAAACGCGGTCTCCGACGAGGCCGGCAAGTTCACGATCAGCAACGTGCCTGCGGGAACCGACGTTCCGCTGTTCATCACGATGGGTAAGTGGCGGCGCAAGGTGACGATCCCCAACGTCGAGCCGTGCACCGATAACGCGCTTCCGGCCTCGCTCACCTCGTTGCCCAAGAACAAGTCCGAGGGTGATCTGCCGAAGATCGCGATCGCCACGGGGGCGTTCGATGCGCTCGAGTGCCTGGTCCGCAAGCTCGGGGTGTCGGACTCCGAGTTCACCCCCGCGGGTGGAACCGGCAGCATTCATCTGTTCGCGATCAACGGCGCGGTGGCGAACGTTGCGGGCGACGTGTTCACCCCGGCGTCGGGGCTGTGGAGCAACCTGGACGAGCTGAAGAAGTACGACATCGCGCTGTTCTCGTGCGAGGGCGACGAGTATCCCGAGAACAAGCCGCAGGACGCGATGAACATCATGAAGGCGTACGCGGACCTCGGTGGCCGCGTGTTTCTCTCGCACTTCCAGAACGTCTGGATCGCGGGCAACGAGCACGATGCGACGCAGGGGATCCCCGAGTGGATGCCGGTCGCGACGTGCGTCGGTCAGACCCAGCAAGTTGGCGATTACACCGGCGTGATCGACGGCGTCAGCAATCCCAAGGGCGATACGTTCGCGAAGTGGATGGTGAACGTCCAGGGCTCCAACACGATCGGGCAGATCCCGATTCGTGACTTCCGTCAGACCTGCACCACGATGGACATGACCAAGGCAGAGCGCTGGGTCTACATGACGATGGGAGCGACGGACTATCCGCAGAACTTCCAGTTCACCACGCCGCTCGAGCTCGACTCCAAGCAGCGCTGCGGCAAGGTCGTGTTCTCCGACATGCATGTCGCGGGCGACTCGATGTCCAAGCCCGACATTCCGTTCCCCACCGGCTGCTCCGCCGCGCCGCTGATCCCGCAGGAGAAGGCGCTCGCGTTCATGTTCTTCGACATCGCGACCTGCGTGGGCCCGATCTTTTAGGGCCCGCGAATGGATAGCTCGATCGATGATCGCGGCCGAGGCGCCTCGCCATCCGGGCGCCTCGGCGACCGATCTGGCCACCAACTTATGGTGAGCTGTACTTAGCGCAGGGTTGTCTGCGGCTTGGGGTGTGACGCCAGCCAGCGCTCGGCGTCGGAGAGCTCGGACCGCCACGCGGGTGCGCCTGCTCTGAGCTTTGCCGCAGCGTCGCTGATCAGCGCGTGTCCGCGCGCGGGATCGTTGATCCACAGGGTGCGCCCGAGCTCGAGCATTGCCCACCCGGACCGGCCAGGCTCTTCTTGCGTCGCGTCAAGCACGCCCACGGCGCGTTCGAGCGCCGCGATCCCCTCGGCCGTCCGGCCTAGCTTGACCAGAACGCGGCCGCGGCGCGCATGCGCCATTCCCACCTGCGGGTGATGTTCTCCGTACGCCTGGATCGCGATCGGTAAGGCCTCGTCGATCAGGGCGAGTGCTTGCGAATGAAGTCCCAGGCCAGCGAGCGCATCGGTGTGGTTGAGCGTGCACAGCGTCGGGGGGGCCGATCGATCCCCGGCGTGGAACGCAAGGATGTCGCACGCACGGCGAAACGTGAGGTCGGCTTGGTGGTAACGGTGAAGGCTGACCAGGATCTGCCCGATGACCTCGAGTCCTCTGCCGTATGGCTCGCTGCGCTCGCCTTTGAGCTTGGCGAACTGACGGATCGCAGAGGTCGCCTCGGCGAGCGCCACTTGGTGCTTGCCATTGTGAGCGAGCACCTGCGCGAGCAATAGATGCACCCCGACGCGATCACTGTTGGAATCCGGCAAGCGCTCGTCGCCGAGTGTGACGGCACGACGCGCTTCTTGCTCGGCTTCGTCGGTTTGGCCGATCGCGGCGAGGTTCAACGCGAGCCCCTGGCGGATCGCGAGCTCCAGCCCGGGCGCACCATAGTCGGTGCCCGGCAATTTGGTGAGCGCCTCTCGATACGCAGCCACAGCATCGCGATATCGGCCCATGCTCTCGAGCACGAAGCCGAGGCCTTGCGCCATCGTCACCACATCGTCGGGTGAGTACGTGCGCGCTAGCTCGGTTGCGCGCTTGAGCGCCGCTTCGGCTTCCTGGTGACGCTGCGCGCTCGTCAGCGCGATACCCATCGTGTACTCGAGCACGAGCTGTTCCTTGCCAGGCCGGCCGATGCGATCGAGAGCGACTTCGGCGAGCCGGGCGTACTCGAGCGCGCGCTCCGGCGACTCGTCTCCGAGCGCGGCGGTCTGCGCCTTCAGGATCCAGTATCCAGCGACGAGGTCATCGCGATGAGCTTGCTCGGCGATCCGAGTTGCTTCGGCGAGCGTCGCCAGCGCCTTGTCGTTTTCGCCCGCTTGCAGCTGTACCCCGCCCAGCACGTTCAGCGCCTCGGCATGAAGCTGCGGCCACAACCGCGCCGCCTCCACGACCAACTTGTCTTGGCGTGCGGCCAGGTTCGCGTCGCTCCCGAGCTCTGCCTTGGCCTCGACGTCGAAAAGTTGGTAGCGGATGGCGGTGACCTTTCGGCGGAGCGCTGCGTCGCTCGGAACCCGGGCGGTCACCAACCCAGGAGGAGGCGCCGTGCACCCGCTCGGATCGACGATCGTGGCGAGCAGCGAGATCGCCTCGGTTGCGTTGTCCGCGAGGATGTCGTCGACATAGCCGGCGATCTCGAGCCGTCGTGCGTCGAGGCAGGCTGCTACTGCCGGCGGTTGCGACGGAATTCGCTCGGCGTGACAGGTCGCGTCGTGCACGACTCTCCACGAGCCGACGAGCTGATCGAGCTTGGCCGGAAGATCGCGAAGCGCGGGCTTGTCGGCGATCCGCTGGCGGAGCTCGGTCGTGTCGTGTGTGGTGTATACGTTCGCGATGGCAGCGAGCCCGGCGGCGCACGGATCGATCGGAGCTGCGTGGTTTGCAGCAATCGTCACCGCGGTGGTGATGCCCATCACCCCCGCACCGCCCAGTCCGAGCACGATCCGTCGCCGGCGCGAACGAACGGCTGAAAGCACTCGCAGGATCGAGCGCATGTCAGGTCGACCGCTCGGATCGATCGAGAGCCCGCGCTCGAGCGCACGTGTCAACCTGCGCGGGGCACTCGTCCTTGGCGCTCGCGGCGGAGCTCGAAGCGACGCGCGGAGCTCCTCGATCGTCTTGCCCGCGAACGGTCGTGCACCGAACAGCGCCTCCCACAGCGATACGCAAAACGCGAACACATCGGCGCGTTGATCGACCGGCTTGGCCGCGAGCTGTTCGGGCGCCATGTACGCCGGCGTGCCGATCGCTGCACCGGTCGCGGTGAGCCGATCGTCGGCAAGCGCAACGCCGCCCTGCGGCAACGTGTCGAGATCATCGAAGATCGCCACGGTCTGCGCGATCCCGAAATCGGTGACCACGAGACGCTTGGCGCGCTCCCCATCGAGCTCGACGAGCACGTTCTCGGGCTTGAAGTCGCGATGAATGACACCGGCGATGTGGGCCGCAAGCAGGCCTTCGCCTGCCTGTTCGAACAGCGAGACGATCTCGCGCCAACCTGGCTTGGTACGTGCGAGGTAAGCGGCTAGCGTCTCCCCACGCACCAGCTCCATCGCGATGAACGCCGCGTCGTCCTGGCGGCCGACATCGTGCACCGCGATCACCGACGGATGTACGACCTTCGCCATGATCCGCGATTCGCGAACCAGCCGCTCCGCGAGTGGCGACGTCATCCCGCCGAGCTCGGGTCGGATGATCTTGAGCGCGATCGCGCGATCGAGATCCGCATCGTACGCGTCGTAGACCTGACCCATGCCACCGGCACCGAGCAACCCACGCAGCTCGTAGCGGCCGAACCTCGAGCCAATGAAGCTGCGCGGCGGCGTTGTGGCCGCTGTGTTCGAGAAGCTCGGGGTGCCATCGGCAATCGCAGGCACCGCGAGACCACCGCGCACCGCAGCGACCACGACTTGCTGGCATTGCATGCAGCCATCGATGTGGGCACCGATCAGCTCGGCCTCGTCGGGCGGAAGCAGGCGCCGAACCATCGCGCTGAGCGCGTCGTCACTGGGGCAGGTGGCGGCCTGCATGGGCACAGACGCTATGCAGAGCCGGTCGCCATCGCAACCTGAATCAAAGCCCTCGGTGCGACTTTGTCAGCCCGGCGGCTTCCAGGGATCAGCCTGGTCTGCGTGGCCGCGGTGGCGGCGTGCAATCTGGAAATCCGGCGGCCGCCGTGAAGGCGTGGCTTGTGCAACACGGCCGCGACGACCGACTCGCACCGTCGGTCAACGCACGGATGTGCCTGTCGTCGACAACGCGATCGAGCAGCGCCGCACGATCATCACTCGATCGCGTCGATCGGAAGGTCGCTCGGCAACAGCTGCGAAAGACTGACGTCGAGCTGGCTCTGGATCAACTGGGTCATGCGGTCGAGCTCGGTGGAGGTCAGCGCGAGGCGCTCCTTGAGCAGACGCCTGGTCTCACCGAACAGCGCTTCGCATGCGCGGTGGATCCAGCGGGCGGTGGTAGCGCGATGTACCGAGTACACCGCCGCGATCTCGTCGATCGACAGGGCTTCGACGAAGCTCATCCGAAGCACGGACCTCAGCCGCGGTTCGAGCATGTGAACCGAGTCGCGCAGGGCGGAGGTGAACGCGCTCGCATATTGCTTCTTCAGCAGCTCGAGCTCCGGGTTGTTCGTCGTGACCGAAGCGAGCGCATGGGTCCAGTCGTCCTCGTCACCAACCAGCTCCTTCGCTCGCTTTTGCGAGCGGCGCATCTGAAGCGCGGTTCGCGCCGCCGTGACGCCCACCCACGCGCGCAGCGGACCGCGGCCGGCATAGCGCGTCAGACGCGGCGAGCCGTCGCCGACCAGCAGGCTCGCTCGCAGGCGCTGCATCGCTTCGTCGACGAAGTCGGCGCTCGGATTGATCGAGACGATCGGGCCGCGGCCGGCGGTCAGGATGTCGCGATCGAAGCAGCTGAGCGCCTCGGGATTGTGGTCGAGACAAGCCGCCGCCAGGTAGAGATCCGCAGGAAATCGCTCGAGCGCGGTCGGATCGAACGACGCGACGTATGTGTCAAACGTGTCGCGGCTCAGCTTCACCGTGGGCCATGCAGCCGCTCCCGCCTCCCACGCCTGGGTCACCGACTGTTCCGACACCAGGCGTGAGCATACCCCAGGTGCCAGCTGGAACGGCTAGTGGGCGCGGGCGCTAGCGGGCAGGGGTGGTGGGAACGAGATCACGGTCGCCGCACATACCGGCGTTGGCTTGCCGTCGACCAGGACGGGCCGGAACTTCCAGGTCCTGGTGATCGTGTCGACGATCTCGGCGTCGTAGGCGTCGTACCGCGATGAGGTGCGCGTGCTGACGTGCTCGATCTGACCACCGGCGGTGAGGCAGACGTCGAGGGTGGCGCTGACCGATGCACGGCCCCCGAACGTCATGCGGTCGCGGGTCCGCGCATCAGGAAGGATCGCCGTGGTTCCGGCGACCCGCGCGTGCTCGAGAGCTTCTGGTTTCACGTGATGGCGAGATGCGGAGAACGGCGGAGGTGGAGGTGGTGGCTCCTTCGATCTGAGCGAACGATCGAAGAGCAGCAGGGGCAGCGAAAGCGTGATGATTTCGCAGACCGGCTCCGGGTGGCCGTATGGCTTGTAAGCGGTGCGCGGCCATGACTTGGCGGCGGCGAGCGCTTCGCGGTCAAACCGTGGGATGTGGCTGCGCTGGAGCACCTGAGCCTTGGTGATCTTTCCGGCGGCGCTCGCGCAGACGCGAACCACCGCTGTCGCTTCGCGCCTGCTGCGATGGACGAGGTGTGCGACGGGATCGCTCGGAAGAAACCAACGGATCCGAGCGGCGTGAACGGCGCGGCCGTCATTGGTGAGCATCGGGGAATCCCCCGGGGCGGCACCGATCGGGTGGAGCAACGAGACGCCACTGGAATCGATCTTGACGCCGAGCAGCATGCCGCCCTCTAGCTCGAGCGCGTTCAGCGGCGGCGTCGCGGTGGCTGGTGCCTTTGGGTTCAGGCCGATCAAGCACTTGATGAGTTGCTCGCGTTCGGCCGGCGCGAGGACGTGCGGCTTGCCGAACTGCGCGGCGCAGCTTGGCTCGAAGAACCAAAGCGCACCGACGCGGGCGTTCGGACCGAGCGCGGCGACCGCGCCCGCAATGTCGCCGTCGTCGAGCAGCTGGCCAAACGCGTTGATCGCCAGCCGTTCCGGAGTGAGCGCGACGCGATCGCCGTCGGCGTCGTCAGGATCGTCCGCAACCGTGAGCGCGGGAACCATGGCGGTGACGGCGAATGCGGCGGCAACGAGGCGGCGGTACATCGGCCATTGTACGCGCCCGCGTCGGGTTTCTTTCTCGGGCTGACCGCGGTGGCCGCCGGCTCAGCAGATCGTCGGAGGGGCGCTCGGTTGCCACGCGAACGCCCGGCTCGGGATAGCCATGGTTCGTTCGATCAGCACGGCACTTGGTTGCGGCTTCTTGTACTTCTTGTAGAGCATCACGCCCCCGATGATCGCGGCGAGGATCACGAGCACGAGCAGCGTGATCTTGAACACGCTCCACGGGCGCTCGCCGGAGACCTCACCGGTCTGCGCATTGACGGTCACGCGGTAGACCTTGTCGTGATAACGGAACGCGGAGATCCACAGCGGCAACAGCGTATGGCGCCAGCGATTGTTGGCGTACGCGACGTTCATCGACGAGATCCGCTGGTGATCGCCGCCGATGTCGCGTTCGATCGCGCGGCGGATGCTCGGCTCCATCTTCTGCTTCGCGCGTTCGAACCCGGCCTCGAGGTCCACCGCATAGCGCTCCGCGGCGAACCCGGCGAGGTAGCGATCGTCGAACGGGCGGAGCACGGCGAGGTTCCACGGCTCGAGCTTGTCGACGAGCTTTTCGGGGACCGACTGCGAGGCGCAGACCAGCACGTCATCGAACGGCACCTCCACGGTGCCCGAGGCGTGTCGCCATCTCGTGCGCGTGACCGTGCGAGTCTGCCGCTTGCCGCTCGCATCGGTGTAGTGCTCCGTCTCCGTGTAGTCGTCGCCGCGCTGGCCCGAGTAATCGGTCGTGGTGCTCGAGTCGTACGTCCAGTACGGCAGATAAACTCCATCGAGCGCCTGCTTCTGTGCGCGCTTTACGAGGTCACCCGGAGCAAACCACCGCGACGACATCCAGCTCGAGAACGCCGCGCCGGCATCCTCCTGGTCGATCACGAACGGCAGGATCGTCTCCGGGATGATCTGGTCCGGTGCCGCCGGCAGCTCGACCACCATCGGCGCATCGCAAAACACGCAACGCGTCGCCTGGCCCGTCACCACCGCACGCGCGCCACACGTCTTGCACTGGATCTCCCTGCCGCCTTGCGCGATCTCGGAGGCCGGGCCTCGATGCGCCAGCGTCAGACCAGCGGCGAGGTCGTGTTCTGCAGCCACAAACGCCGCCGGCGCTTCGATCGGCTCGACGTGGTCGCAGTAACGGCAGCCCAGTCCATGCTTTCGTGGGCGATACACCGCGGCACCACCGCAACTCCGGCATGCTCGGCCAACCGCAGAGCTCGACGCGTTTTGAGTGGCTGTTGTCACAGGGGTCCCCGCGAGCATCGCGATGCGCCGTTCCCCCGTCAATACGGCAACACCAACCACTCCGCTTCCTCATCCCCGCTACCCAAAA
>JBFWXW010000045.1:0-58991 GCA_050187075.1 Kofleriaceae bacterium
GCAGCTCTGCCGGCAGCCTCACCGACACGGTCGTTCGCTCGAGATCGCGCGTCATGGTCACGCTCGAATACTACCGGCTCGATGGCTTCGGGCCAGCCGGCGGATCTGCGACGCGCGATCGACGGCACTCCGACGGCACCGCGGCCGCGGAGCAACGACCCGGTGTCCACTGATCCCTGGATACCGGGCTGTGCGCCGGCGTGCGCCGTGGTAAGAGCTTCGCCATGTCGAAGGTCTTGATCATTGGCGCTGGTGGCGTGGGCGGCGTGGTCGCGCACAAAGCAGCGATGGAAACCACTGCGTTTTCAGAGGTGATGCTCGCCAGCCGGCGGATCGCCAGCTGCAACAAGATCGCAGCCGAGATCGCGCAGATGGGCCGCCGAAACATCCGCACCGCGCAGGTCGATGCCGACGACGTTCCCGCACTGACCAAGCTGCTCAAGGACTATCAGCCCAAGCTGGTGATCAACGTCGCGCTGCCCTATCAGGACCTCCACATCATGGATGCGTGCCTGGCCGCAGGCGTCGACTATCTCGACACCGCGAACTACGAGCCGCCTGACGTCGCGAAGTTCGAATACAAGTGGCAGTGGGCGTACCAGGACAAGTTCGCCAAGGCCGGCCGGATGGCGTTGCTCGGCTCGGGCTTCGATCCGGGCATGACCAACGTGTTCTGCGCGTACGTCCAGAAGCACCTGCTCGACGAGGTGCACTACGTCGACATCGTCGACTGCAATGGCGGCTCGCACGGCAAGGCGTTCGCCACCAACTTCAATCCAGAGATCAACATCCGCGAGATCACCGCGCGGGGCCGGTACTGGGAGCACGGCGAGTGGAAGGAGACCGATCCGCTCAGCGTGTCGAAGATCTTCGACTACCCCGGCGTCGGCGAGCGCAAGAGCTTCTTGCTCTATCACGAGGAGCTCGAGTCGCTCGCCAAGAACCTCGCCCCTTGGGGCCTCAAGCGGATCCGGTTCTGGATGACGTTTGGCGAGGCGTATCTGAAGCACCTCGAGGTGATGCAGAACATCGGCATCACGCGGATCGACGAGGTCGAGTTCGAGGGCAAGAAGATCGTTCCGATCAAGTTTTTGCGCGCGCTGCTGCCCGATCCGGCATCGCTCGCTGCGAACTACACCGGCAAGACGTCGATCGGCTGCCTCTGCGAGGGCATCAAGAACGGCAAGCCGAAGCGCTACTTCATCTACAACATCTGCGACCACGCAGAGACCTACAAGGAAGTGCGCGCGCAGGCGGTCTCGTACACCACCGGCGTTCCCGCAGTCACCGGCGCCGTGATGATGGTGACCGGCAAGTGGAAGGGCGCGGGCGTGTTCAACATGGAGCAGCTCGATCCCGATCCATTCCTCGAGGACGTCGGTAAGCGCGGCCTGCCCTGGCACGTCGAGGAGCGCTAGCAGGAGATGTCCGCCGGAGCCTCGCTGGGCGGCGCCACGGCGCGGGCGATCGACGTCTCGCAGCTCGAGACGCCGTGTTTCGTCACCGACCTCGGCGCGCTCGAGGCGAATCTTCAGATCCTCGCCGAGGTGCAGCGCCAGGCCGAGTGCACGATCCTGCTCGCGCTGAAGGGCTTCGCGCAGTGGTCGACGTTCCCGCTGGTTCGCAGATATCTGGCAGGTGCGACCGCAAGCTCGGTCGCCGAGGCGCGGCTCGCGCGCGAGGAGCTCGGCGGCGAGGTCCACGCCTACGCACCCGCGTACTCCGACGGCGAGATGCAGGAGCTGGTGACGCTGGCCGATCACATCGTGCTGAACTCACCGGCGCAGTGGCGCACGCACCGCGCGCGGATCGAGGCCGCGCGGCCCGGTGGCAAGCGAATCTCGGCCGGCTTGCGGGTCAATCACGAGCATCAAGAGGTCGAGGTCGCGCTCTACGATCCCGCTGGCGCATGCTCGCGACTCGGTACGACACGGGTGAACCTGACCGCGGACGATCTCGACGGGCTCGATGGTCTGCACTTCCACACGCTGTGTCAGGTCAACAGCGATGCGCTCCAGCGTGCGCTCGCTGCGTTCGAGCAAAAGTTTGGCGAATTCATCCGTCGCATGAAGTGGGTGAACTTTGGCGGCGGTCATCACATCACCCGGCCCGACTACGATCGCGCGCTGCTGATCAAGCTGATCCGCGAGTTCCGCGCGCGCTGGAAGCTACCCGTGTACCTCGAGCCCGGCGAAGCCGTCGCGCTCGGCACCGGCGTGCTCGTCGCTTCGGTGATGGACACATTCCACAACGGGATGGACATCGCGATCCTCGATACGTCGGCGACCGCGCACATGCCCGACGTGCTCGAGATGCCGTATCGCCCGGTGATCATCGACGCTGGAGATCCGGGCGCCAAGCGCCACACCTATCGGCTCGGCGGCATGACCTGCCTCGCCGGTGACGTGATCGGCGACTACAGCTTCGATCACCCGCTCGCCGTCGGCGACAAGCTCGTGTTCCTCGACATGGCGCATTACACGATGGTCAAGACGACCACGTTCAATGGCGTGCGCCTGCCGTCGATCGCAACGCACGATCCGAAGACCAAGCAGATCACCGTGCACAGGCGGTTCGGCTATCGCGATTATCGCGATCGGCTGAGCTGAGCGCCCGCGGCCGATTGTTCGCCACATGTTGCGCATCCTCTGGGTCCGCCAGCGGACGAGATTGCGATGCCATTCGCCGTCGTGATACCGGGGCCGCATGAACAAGGTCTCGGTGCTCCTCGTGCTGGGTATTGTCGCGTGCGGGGGTGGCGATGGCGGCTCCCCGGAGTCGAGCGACCTCAGGCGCATCTGTGCGGCATCCGCGACGTGTCGTACGACAGCGGATGAAGACGTCGAACGCTGCGTCGACGAGCTCGACGCGAGTCTCGACGACACTTCGCGAGCACACGTGACGACATGCGCGGAGTGTATGGACACGAAGAGCTGCAGCGAGATCGAGGACTTCGCTTGTGATGATGCGTGTGGCCCACTTCACAGCGTCAATCGCGTTGACGGGACGGTTGAAGGTTCGTGCTCCGACGTCTCGACCGGGAACTACGCATTTCGATCCAGCTCTGGAACGCTCGTGGTCCGCGTGACGTGCTCGGGCGGACAGAAGATCAGCTCCGGCGAGTTCTTTGACGTGGGCGATGAAGCGCCATGCGAGAGCTTCGGGCTCAGCTGCAAGCCGGCCTCAGGCACGATGTCGATCGTGGAGCGGGAAGGCCGCCGCTGGGTCACTGGTGCGTGCGAGTGCAAATCGCGAGCCTATGACTTCGATGTGCCGTTTCACATCGAGATCTGACGCAGCAGCTCGATCGATATATACGCGGGAGACAGGGCGGGTTCTCCGCGAACCCCGCCGACCAGGGCTCTGGGTCACCGCAGCAGCACGAGCTCTTCGGCCGTGGTCGGGTGCATCGCAAACGTGCGATCGAAATCAGCCTTGGTCGCACCCATCGTGATCGCGATGGCCGCGGTCTGGACGATCTCCGGCGCATCGGGTCCGGCCATGTGAAGCCCGAGCACCCGATCGGTCTTCGTGTCGACGATCAGCTTGATCAGCACGCGCTCCTCGCGGCCTGACAGCGAGTAGCGCATCGGCCGGAACTTGGCGCGGAACACCACGACGTCGTGGCCGTGGGCAACTGCGGCCGGCTCGGTAAGCCCGACCGAGGCGATCGCCGGCTGCGCGAACACCGCGCTCGGGATCAAGTGATGCTCGATGGCGGTCGGGCGATTGCCGAACAGTGTGTCGGCCACCGCGTGACCCTCGCGAATCGCGATCGGCGTGAGCGGCACGCGGCCCGTCACGTCGCCGACGGCATAGATGTGCGGCACGTTCGAGCGCGACCACTTGTCGACGATCACATGGCCGTGCTCGTCGAGCTTCACGCCCGCTTCGTCGAGCCCCAGCTCCGCGGTCGCCGGATCGCGACCGATCGCCGCCATCGCCACATCGACGTCGAACGTTCGGTCCGGCAACGTGACGGTGCAATCGTGGCAGGCAACGGTGTCGCATTGCAATGCTTCGATCCCATGCGCGGCGAGGCCCTGCAGCGCGGCCTGCTGCAGCTCGGGATCAAACTTGCGTAGCACGGTGCTGCGGTACAGCAGCGTCACCTTGGAGCCGAAGCCCGCAAAGATGTGCGCGAACTCCAGTGCGATGTAGCCGCCGCCGGCGATCGCGATCCGCGACGGCAAGGCGGGCAGATGAAACGCCTCGTCCGAGGTGATCCAGTTGCCCGGTGGCCGCCGCGGCCGACCGCCGGTCGCGATCACGACGTTCGCGGCAGTGATCGTGCGGCCGTCAACGACGATCGTGTGTGGATCCTCGAGCCGCGCTCGTCCGTTGATCAGCTCGACGCCGACCTTCTTCATGCGGTGGACGTAGTAGCCGCTGAGCCGCGCGATCTCCTTGTCCTTGGCGGCAATCAGCGCAGGCCAGTCGTGGCGGGCGCCGTCGATCGTCCAACCCTGCGCGCGCGCATCTTCGATCGTCCGGCTCACCTCGCTGGCGTAGACCAGCAGCTTCTTGGGAACGCAGCCGCGAATCACGCAGGTGCCGCCCCATCGATCCGCCTCGGCGATCGCCACGCGCGCGCCATGCTCGCCGGCCACCCGCGCGGCGCGAACACCGCCCGAGCCGCCACCGATCACGAACAGATCGACGTCAAACTGCGCCATTGGCCGAGCATACGTGGCGCGCTCGAGTGATGCGACGGTCAGCCAGCTGGATCAAGCGATGACCCCAGTGCCTCGCGAGGCGATTCTCTTACTCGTCTTCGTCGATCTCGATCACGATGTCGTCGAGAATGACCGGATCGTCGGGCGCTGCGGTCGACGCGGGAGCATCGTCCTCCGCCGTCGTGGCCGGCTTGTCTTCTGACTTCGCCGGCGGAGTGGGCGTGACGGCTTCGACCACGACCTCGTCATCGTCATCGTCATCGTCATCGTCATCGCTGCCGGTAGTCTCCGTGATCACCGAGACCTGACGCGGCGCCAGGCTCTCACCACCATCGACATCGGCAACCGTCTGCTTGGGCCACGCAGGCCCATGCAAGCCGCTGCCACCACAGCCGATCAACAGTGCGAGGACAAGCCCTGGGGCCAAGCGCATTGAAGCTAGCTTAGGACCCCCGCACCGGTTTGTCGATTCGCGTCTTACTGGACCCGGTAGCCGAGCGCGTCGATCGCCGGCTTGGCAAGCTGACGGGCGTCGACGCCGCTGGCGGTCGCGACCTTGACCGACGCGGTCGTCACGTCGATCTCGACGCCGAGCACGCCGTCGACCTGCGCCAGCGCACGCTCGATCCGCCGCGCACATCCACCGCAGTGCATGCCGGTCACCTTGAGCTGCGTCCATGCCGAGCCGGCGGGTACCGTGCCCCACGCCACGTCCGCCGCCTTGCTCCCGCCGCACGATCCTCCGCAGCTGCCGCCACAGGAACCGCCGCCCCCGCACGAGCCACCACCACCGCAGCATCCCGCGGCGGCTTCGGGTCCCGGCGCCTGCACCGGCACCGCACCTGGAGCTGATGGCTGATCCATCCCGGACACCTGCGGCGTGGGCTTCACCTCTGATTGCGCCTGCGCCACCAGCTTCGCCGACTGCTCCGCGGAATCGACCCGTTGACACCCCGCGCACACCAGGCCGATGACCACCACCGCAGCCACTGTGAAGATCCGCATCCTTCGTCGTTACCACACGTGCCCTGGCTCGTGGTACGCCGGTTTCATGATCGCAGTTGGCAAGAAGGCACCGGCGTTCAACCTCGAGTCCTCGGATGGGCGCTCGATCAAGCTCGCCGATTACGCCGGCAAGGTGGTGGTGCTGTACTTCTATCCTCGCGACAACACGCCGGGTTGCACCGTCGAGGCCGAGAACTTCCGGGATGCCGTCCCTGCGCTCAAGAAGCTGGGCGCTGTGGTGCTCGGGGTCAGCAAGGATTCGATCGCTTCGCACTGCAAGTTCCGCGACAAGTACTCGCTGAACTTCCCATTACTTTCGGACGCGGACGGCAAGGTGCTCGAGGCGTACGGCGCGTGGGGCGACAAGGTGATGTACGGCAAGAAGATGAAGGGCATCATCCGGTCGACCGTGCTGATCGGCAAGGACGGCAAGGTGGTCAAGCACTGGCCCAAGGTCAGCGTGAAGGGCCACGTGGACGAGGTCGTCGAGGCGGTCAAGGAGCTCTGATCGCGAGCCAGCTCGGCGGTCACGGGACCGCGTCGGCCTCCGATCCGATCAGCTCTGACGTGGTGACGGCTCGATCGGGATCAGTGAAAGTCGCGGCTCTCGACCTCGACGACCGTACGCGATAGATCGGGCGTCCATACGCGCTCTGCGATCAGGTGGACGATGCCTTCTTGCACCTGTAGCCGGCCGGTCACTCCGAGCAGCGATGTCGTCTTGATGACGTGCGCGTACTGCGCGAACACTTGCTGCCATACCACGAGGTTGACGAACCCGGTCTCGTCTTCGAGCGTCATGAACACGACGCCCGCGGCGGTTCCCGGCTGCTGGCGGCAGATCACGATGCCCACGTAGTCGATGCGGTTGCCATCGCGACCGCGCGACACCGTTCGCGCATCGGGCCAACCGCGGCCCCGCAGCTCACCGCGCAGCGGCGCCAGTGGGTGACCACGCGTTGAATGGTCGCTCGCGGCGTAATCCCACGAGATCTCGTCGAGCTTGCTGAGCCCCGCGAACGCGGCCTGACCGGTGACATCACCGTCGAGACCCAGCGAGTCGTGCTGGCGCGCGACCCAGCCGGTCACCTGCCACAGCGCATCGCGCCGCGCCGGCACCAGCTCCCCCAGCGCTCCTGCTTCGGCCAGCGCGCTGTGCAATCGGCTGGGCACGTGCGAGCGCCGCACGAAGTCTTCGAGTGATGTGAACGGGGAGGCTTTGCGCGCGTTCACGATCCGCTGACCATCGGCGAGCTGAATCCCTTTGACCCAGCGCAGCCCCATCCGAACCGCAAACCCGAGCTCGTCCGCGAGCTCCGTCTGTTCGAGCGTGCAATCCCACGCGCTGTGCGTGACGTCGATCGGCCGGATCTGCAGCCCGTGGCGCTGCGCATCGCCAACGATCGTCGCCGGCGAGTAGAACCCCATCGGCTGCGCATTGAGCAGCGAGCAGGTGAACTCCGCCAGGTAATGCTTGCGCATCCACGACGTCGCGTAGGCGATCAGCGCGAAGCTCGCGGCGTGCGAGTTGTGAACCACAAAGTCGTTCGCAAGGAAGTTGTGATTGCCCTCGATCTCGAGGTCATACGTTTCTTGGAGACCGATGGGCTCTATGGCGATGACTTGATCCCAATAGAGGTCCGAATTTGCATGAGTAGCCAGCTCTGAAGAACGAAGATGTTTGGCTAGCCGCTCTACGACCCGCCTTCGAAACCCGCGTTTACCTGCACTCACGCTCTGGATTTCGCGCATTCCAAGTTTCGTAGCCCGACCGATCGCATTCCATGTCGTGCCCTTCCTCGCCCTCTCCCGTCGGATGATCTTGGAGATCGTCGCGGGTATTACGTCCTTTGACGACTTGTGACCAACTGCAGGAGCAGCAAGCACCCTCGCCCTCCGTCGCTTTTCCTTGCCTAAGAATTTCCGGCCGATGGTGGCGTAAAAACGTTTCAGGTTTTCAAGACCAGTAATAGTCACGACGTAGCAGCGAACTGTCCGCCCAAGATCTGGTCGGTTGCGTGTATCGCGACGGGCGACAATTCCAAGTCGTAGCAAGACATGCTGAACGTCAGCCGCGAGCCGATATGAAACGGTGTCGTAGGAAGCATGCTGGCCCTTGATGGACAGGTGGCCATCGCCCTCCCACATGCGTGCAAGAATTAACGAGAGATCCTCATCAGTGAGCTCAAAAATCTCTTCTGGCAGATGCTTCGTGTGAGCGCCTCGCCCCCAGAGCTCTACGTGTTTCGCCCATTCGACAGCACCACAAGGTTCGCGACGATCAAGGGGCCGAGCTCGAACACTGAAACAATTGCGATGCCATTCAACTACCGCCACGGTGTTTGGAAACCGTTCGACGCAGCGAACGTACTCGGCGCAATGTTCTGAATCCTGTGTGTAGAAGTAAAACGTATTGGGATGGCATAGGTTGCCCTCCGCGATGAGATCACCAAACACAACCAGTTCGTGTCGACGCCATCGCTTCTTGCCCAAGCAAGGCAACGTCCGAGCAGTCGCAATTGCATCCCCGATGTTCAGCTCTTTGAGCTTTCGCCATCCCAGGACTGTCAGGAACGGATGTTCTGCCGTTGCTTCGATCTCTCTACCCAATGCCGTTCGAACGCGAAAGACCTGTTTACGACCACTCTTCATGATCGTAACTACTCGCCGCTTCTCAATGCGCAGCCGATCGCTGCATGTCAGCGTTGCTCGTAGTCGCGGTTTGCTTGTGGCGACATCTTCGATCGCGACCCAGCGTCCGGTGTCTGCATCGATCACGCGGGTCGAACCGACGACGCACTCGGGAAATCCATATTCGCCGAACCCGCGGATCTGTTCGAACACGCGCTCGCCGAACTCGCGCGCGATGCCCTTCTGCTCCATCCGGGAGATCAGGCGCTCGCGGTGCTTCTCGATCCGGCCAGAGCGGCGCCACGCGGCCATGTCGCGGCGCAGCTGATCGGCTTCACCGGGCGTGTAATCGGCAGCGACCACTGCGAGCCGCATCACCTGCTCCTGGAACAGCGGCACGCCGAGCGTCTTCTTGAGCACGGGCTCGAGACAGGGATGCGGGTAGACCACTTGTTCGAGACCGCGGCGGCGGCGCAGGTACGGATGCACCATGCCGCCGGAGATCGGGCCCGGCCGAACCAGGCTGACCTCGACGACCAGGTCGTAGAAGTTGCGCGGGCGCAGCCGCGGCAGCATCGACATCTGCGCGCGGCTCTCGATCTGAAACGTTCCGACCGTGTCTGCCGTGCAGATCATGTCGTAGGTCTCGCTGTCATCCGCGGGGATCGTCGCGAGTGAATGCTGGATGCCGCGATGCTCGCGCAACAGATCGAACGCGAGGTGGAGCTGATGCAGCGCCCCGAGCCCGAGCAAGTCGACCTTGAACAGCGCGAGGTCCTCGAGATCATCTTTGTCCCACTGGATCACCGTACGGCCGGGCATCGACGCGTTTTCGATCGGCACGATGTCGTGCACCGGCTCGTGGCCGAGCAAGAACCCGCCGGGATGCACCGAGAGATGGCGCGGAAACTCGAGGATCTCGTCGGACAGCCGTGCCAACAGCTCGAGCGCGCTCGATCCGTGCTGGTGCAGTCCAGCTCGGTCCAGGGCATCGCGCTCCACGGCTCCGTACATCGATAGATGCTTCGCAGCGCGATCGAGCGCGGTCTCCGGAATCCCGAGCGCCTTGCCGACGTCGCGCACGGCCGATCGCGGCCGATAGCGAATCACGTTGCACACCATCGCGGCGTGATCGCGGCCGTAGACCTGATAGACGTGCTGGATCACCTCCTCACGGCGCTCGTGCTCGATGTCGAGATCGATATCGGGCGGCTCGGCGCGCTCGCGCGACAAGAACCGCTCGAACAGAAACCCCATGCGCACTGGATCGATCGCGGTGATCCCGAGGCAGAAGCACACCGCCGAGTTCGCCGCGGAGCCGCGGCCCTGACACAAGATGTCGCGCCGCCGGCAGAACGCGACGATCTCGTACATCGTCAGGAAGTAGCCGGGGTAGTCGAGCTCCTCGATCACCGCGAGCTCGGCCGCGAGCTGGCGATGAACCGCTGGCGGTACATCACCATAGCGATCGACCGCACCGCGCTCGACCAGCGCGCGTAGATATTCGGCGGAGCTCGAGCCGTCGGGTAGTCGTTCCGATGGATAGCGATAGCGCAGCTCGCCGAGTGAAAATCGACAGCGCTCGGCGACCTCGTGGGTGCGAGCAACGGCTGTCGGGTCGTCGGCGAACAACCGTTCGAATGCGTGCGGTGCGCGCAGATCGTGCTCGTCGTTGCCGCGGATCAACGTGCCTGCCGTCGTCAGCGTGACGCCGTGCCGGATGCATGTGAGCACATCCTGTAGTGGCCGCCGTGCACGCGAGTGGTACAGCACCTCGGTCGCGGCGATCACCAGCAGCTGGTGCTCCGACGCGCGTGCGCGAACCCGCGCCTCACGCGCAACGTCATCGGCGCGACGATGGCGCGTGACCATCGCGTACAGCCGATCGCCAAATGCATCGCGCAGCTCGCCGCATAACGAGGCCGGCGGCTCCGGATCATCGGCGATCAGACTGCGCTCGCCGCCCCACAGCGCGATCAATCCGCGCGCGTGCTCGCACACCTCGCGCCACGACACCACCGCGCGGCCCTTGTCGCAACGCCGGCGCCCCGCCGTGATCAAGCGCATCAAGCTCGCCCAGCCTCCGCGATCGATCGCGAGCAACACGAGCGTCGAGAGCGTGTCTTGCGTTGCGTTCGCCGACGTCATGTCGAGCGCGATCTGTCTGGGCTTCGCGCGCTTGGTTCGGCCACGCCGGCCGAGCTGGACGTTGGGCAACGACAGCGCGTCGGTATCTTCGCCCCACCCAGGGCCGCGGCCCCGAACGAGCTGATCGAGCTCGTCGTGGTGCAGCCCCACGCGCGGCATCGTCACCGGCGATGGCACGAGGTGAGCGCTTGGAGCCGCGACTGAAACCTGCGCACCACAGATCAGCTGAACACCCAGCTCGCGCGCTTTGACGTGTGCTCGAACCATGCCGTACACGCCGTCGCGATCGGTCAGCGCGATCGAACCGATGCCGAGGCGATGCGCTTCTTCGACGAGCTCCTCGGGATGGCTCGCCCCCTCGAGGAACGAGAAGTTCGATTTGCACCATAGCGCTGCGTGCACCTACTCAAATGTTCAGTAACACGCAGTGCTGGTCAATCGGGCTATTCGACAATCTCTCGCCGGGATCTCCTCGCCGGCGCCCGGCCGCTCGATCAGCGTGCGCGGAGCGGGCTCGTCAGCCGGTTGGCGATCGAACGCTGCACGTGCTGCGCTGGATCCAGCCGCGCCGCAGACCCAGCAGTCCACATGATCGTCGTGCCGCGCGACAGGTTCTCGGACAGGTCGTACACCGCGAATCGCATGAAGTCGGGGTGCTCGATATCGACGGCCCAATCGACGTCGAAGCCTTTGACGCCGGCAGCGATGAGTGACATCGCGTTCGAATTCGCCAGATAGGACGTGGTCGCAGTCGCCCGGACCATGTTCCCTCGGCTGTACGCAGTCAGCTCCGGGCTTCCCGCCGGTAACACCGACCACGTCACACCACCGGGGAATCGCGTGATCCCGGTCAGCGGGTCCATCAGGGCGACCGGCCCGGGCGTCTTCCCTTCATAGCTCGTCGCGATGTATCGAGCCGTCGGGAACGAATCGACGCTCGCGAACAACAGCTGCTGGTCATCCGCGGTCACCTGCGATGGCGGAGCAACCATCGCCGTGCTGCCCTGGCCTCGAAGCACGGCGCTGTCATGACCCGTGAACAGATAGGTGTCGATCGTCAGATTTTCCTCGGGGAGCTTGCCGTTGATCACCAGCGGGACGGATTGCATCTCCGTACCGTCTTCCTCGAGATCGACCGTCGCGAGCGTGGAGGGCAGCGAGACCATCACGCCCTTGCGAACCAGGATCTTGTTGCCGGCGACCGCAACGAGCTCGTGCTCGCCGAGTGGAACGTCGAGCTCGAACGTCCAGTTGCTCGCCAGGCTGTCGGTCGGCTCCGAGATCCAGATCGTTCCAGGCTGCACCATCGTGCCGGTCACCGTGGCGGTCTTGGGCACCGAGAACGTCCTGCACGGCAGCGGTACGGTCGCACCATCCGTCTCGAAGGTAGCGCCGAAGATCTCGGTCTGAAACCCGAGCTCGGGAGTCCCGCACACGCCGAGCACCTGGTACGCGTTGTGGACGTGAAGCTCGAGCGGCTGCGACAGGTCGAGGGTCTGCCACGGGCCATCGCCGTCGCGATAGGCGACCAGTAACGGAGTCTGGTCACCGAGATCCACCGTCACGACATTCGGCGGTGGCGTGGCGTTCATCATCGGTGGTGCATCAGGCGAGCTGGACGAAGAATCACTGCAGGCACTCGCGAGCACGAGTGCGAACCAGCACAGTCGGTTCATAAGGGTGGCCTCTGTCATGTGAGTTGAAACATCGCGCCGTCATGCGAGCGCGGTGCCATATGGGCGTTCAGCTGCGATCACGCTCCGAGGACAACCTGCAGCTCGCTGTTCAATACGCCACTCGGAATGTGACCGTTGGAAAAAAACAGACTTCAACCCCGCAGCGAGTGTTACCTGGTCGTGGCATTTCCATGGATGTGCGGTGTCCGTGCCGTAGCCGGTGACTCACCGGTGTGTCGGACATCACGTCGCGTGGACAACGTGGCGCAGTGTCCGTCGACGAATGGCCAACGAGTCAGCTACTCGACCGCGCCCTGGCAGAACCAGCGTCGTCGATGACGGTCGTAATAGACCCACAGGCAGTCGCCGCGGCGCAGCTCGGCGAAGTGGTATTCGCGATGAATGTCGTGACTCCACCAGGCGCCGGAGATGATGTACGGACCCATGATCCGGACCACCGCACCGTGCTCGAGGCCCGATAGCAACCAGCCATCGTCACGCACCTGACGCGCTTGCGGCGGCAGCATCTGCGGTTTGGTCATCACCCGGCGAATCAGCGGCATCACCAGCTTGTCGGAGGAGGCCGGCTGCGCGGCGACGACATGCACCAGCCGTTGCCATCCAAACGTTGCTTCGGGTAGATGACCATCGCGCACCACCGCACGCACCACCGCGTCGTCGCCGAGCTCGGCACGCACGCGCGCGAGCGCCTCGTCGGCCGCTCGCAGATCGCGCCGAGGCCGCGCTGCAAACAGCACGAGCTGCTCGCGTGTCGCCAGGACGTCGTCGGCCCACACACGCACCGCGTTGACCGGCGCCTCCGGTGGCATGCCGGTGAGCCGCAAGTGGACGAGCCGCAACAGCGCACGACCATCGAGCGTGGCGGCTGCGGGCTTGATGCACTCGGCGCGAAGCTCGACCTTGCCCACCGCATGTTTGAGCGTCAGCTCGAGGTGCAGCGCGGTCACCGCGCGACCACGCGCCGCGAGCCGAGCCAGTAGCCGTTCGATCGGTGCCTTGCTCGCGAACACCAGGCGCTCGACATCCGCTTCGTCGTCGTCGAACAGCACGCGCTCGTCCGGCGCTTCGGGTGGCGCGGCCGGCACCAGCGGGTCCCACCGCTCCTCGGCCGCGAGCTGATACAACCGATACGCCTCGCGACCGAATCGCTCGAGGATGCCACCGCCAGGGAGCCGAACCATCTGCCCGACCGTGGTGACGCCGAGCCGCGACAGCGCGTCGCGCAGCTTGGGATCGAGCTCGAGCCGAGCCAGCGGCACCGCGCGCGCAACACTGCGCTCCTCGCCATCGCTCGGCAGCACCCTCATCCCGCCATGAACGGTTGCTCTCGCGATCGCATAGGTCGCGAACCGCGAGTGACCGATCACGATCGCGCCGCGATATCCCAGGGCGGAGATCGCGCGCTCGATCTCGGTTCCCCAGCGGATCCCAAACGATCGTTCGCTCCGATCTACACCGCCGCCGCTTCCAGCTCGCGGCGCGGCCGCGCGCGCGATCGAATCTCGATGGTTCCCGGTCGCTGCGTTCGTGGCTGGATCCGGAAACACGCGCTCGAGCCCTTCACCATCGAGCCAGAACGTTCCGGGCTCGCCAGCCTCGACGCGCGGTGACAGCAGATGCAACGCGGCCGAGATCTCGGTGATCGCTTCGTTGATCGTCTCCACTGGCACGACGCGCGCGCGTAACGACGAGCACAACGACAGCGCATGAGCGTAGCGCTGGCCGATCTGTACACCGGCTACGCGCGCTCGCTCGCATGCCCAGAGCACGACGCCTTGCGGGCGGTCTTCATCGATCACCACGACCGGATGCGCGCGCCACGCAGGCTCGGCCCGCCACACCAGCTGCAGCGGCAGCGCTGGAACATCGACACAGGCAACGCGCACTGTTCGTATGTTCAGGTAGCCGGATTGCGTTGTCAATTCCGTCGGTTCACTCCCGGTCGAGATCTCGGTTCCGGTTCTTTTTCACGATTCGGCCCGAGCCATGGGGAACCGAGGAAGCGCGAACAGGAAGGCGCATCGATGTAGGCGTGTGAGCCGCTGTCGCTGCCAACCGCGCGCGAATTGCAACCGAAACCGTTGGGTGCATTCAGCACACATCTGACCTCTGGTACCGGCGCTCAGCCGTGAATGCACCGGCGCTATGATGCTTGGCGATGGAGCCGTTCATCCAGGGTTGGGGGCTCACCATCGTGTTGTGCGGGTTGATCGTGCTGGTGGCGTTTGCCGGCTGGCTCCACGTTCACCGCGAGCTGACCTGGGTGCGCGCGCTCACCGATCATCTCGGCTTCGAGCTGGTCGCCGACGATCCGGGCACCTCGAAGCCCAACCGCTCACTCGAGGTCGAGCAGATCCGCGACGAGTCACACGCGATCGTGACCGCCAAAGATCCGGCATGGGCGCAGAAACAAGTGCGGACCTGGCAGATGCGCGCGCAACGGCTCGAACCCGCGCTCGCGTTCTGGACCGATCTGCTCCGCCAGCTCGGCTTGCTCGGCACGGTGTTCGGCATCGGCCTGTCGTTGATGTACACGGGCAGTGACGTCACCAAGCTGCTCGGTCCGCTCGCGCTCAAGGTGTGGACCACGGTGGCGGGCCTCGCATGCAGCATCCTGCTGTCGGCGAGCTTCGGCATGAAGCTGACCGCGTGGGTCGATGCATGCGAGAAGAACCTCGAAGCGTGGGACGCGCGGCGGCTGGCGCGGCGCGAGGTGACATGAAGGCGCGCGTTCGCCGCCACGTTCGGCGGCCTCCGGATCTCACGTCGCTGTTCGACGTGTTATTCATCGTGGTGTTCGCCGCGCTGATCCGAGCCGCCGCCGCGCAGCAAGCGCTCGCGGCGGCCACCGCCTCTGCGCCATCCAAACCGCCGCCGCCTGCACCGATCACGCCGCCGGATGTGGCCGCGCTGCGCGCTCATGCGCTCGCGAGCTTGCAGACCGATCTCGACGCCCGGACTCCGCTGGTGATCCGCGTCTCGGGGACGGGAACCGTCGAGCTGCTCGAGGTTTCCGATAAGCGCCTGCCACTGGATGTGCCTTTGCTCGAGCACAGCCCGGATCCAGACATCGGGATCTCCTATCTGGGCGATCGCTCGGCCGAGCTTCGGATCTGCCGGATCGCCGCGGTTCACCTCGGTCTGCCGGATCTATCCAGGCACCTCGTGATCATCGCTCCAGCCCGCGCGCTCGCCGATCTGTCGCACGCACTGTTCGAAGGCTTGCATCGCGATCTCGATCGCTGTCTCGCGGAGCAGCGCGGCCTGGCCTCGCTCGTCGATCCCGCCGAGCTCGCGGCTCCGTCCGCTCCTGCTCCGAGTCCTCCACCTTCACCGAAGGTGCTGTCACCATGACGATGCGACGCAAACCCGATCGCGGCTTCGCGCGCGATGTCGCCAAGCAGATCGAGCGGCGCGCCCGCCGCCGCAAGCTGTTGCTGCTGCTGTTGCTCGCGGCGGCGATCTTGCTGGCCTTCGAGCATCTGACGTGCGGCAACGGCTTCGGGCTCGGCGGGCTCGGGCTGGGTGGTGAAGGCGAGGGCTCGGGAGCCACGACGGCGCCCGCAACGACGCCAGGCACCGATGCCGGGATGGCGCGGTGCTCGATCCGTGTCTCGAGCACGGGCATCACGGTCGACGGAAAATCCGCCTCGCGCGAACAGGCCATCGAGGCGTGCAAGGCCACCAGCGGTGCGGACGTCGTGATCACCGGCGACGCTCGCCAAGGTGACTGGAGCGAGCTCGAAGCCGCGCTCCAGGCCGCGAACATCACGATCTACAAGCGCGCGCCCAAGCCCACCCCCGCCAGATAGCCGAACGGACCCGGCTATGTCAGAGCCCGAGCGATAGCGCCAGTGCGCGATCGAGGGTCAGCACCTTGTCAGGGTCAGCGCCCGAGCGATAGCGCCAGTGCGCGATCGAGGGTCAGCACCTTGTCAGGGCTCAGCGTGCCGATCCGAGACTCCAGCATCGCCCTGGGAATCGTGTGGAGGTTGTCGGCGTTGGCCACGCAACGCTTGGGCAGTCCGTCTCGAGCTCCCAGCGGCACTTCGGTCTCGAGATTGCGAATGCGCGTTGTCACCTCGACCACCGTGACGCTGGTGCGCACGACATAGGCAAGATCGCGCGAGACCAGCACGACGGGCCTACGGCCAACCGGTGCCGGCAACTTGGCCCACCAGATCTCGTTACGTTTCATCCCATTCGTCCCACGCGGAAGCCGCGGCGATCGCCGCCGGGACCCGCCCGTTGTCCGGATGCTTGAGGTACCCGACGATGTAGCGACGTTCCTCCACGCTCAGGGTCTCGCGATCCAGCCATGCTTCGATGGCCTCGGCGATCAACTGGCTGCGAGACTTCTTGAGCTCGCGGCGCTTCTTCTCGAGCCTCGTGAACGTCCGGCTCGGCAAGCTGATCGCAACCTTGGTGCTGGCCATCGTCATACTATTTCATACCTGGTATGAATTTTCATCGCTGCAGATCTGACTCGCGCAGGTTCGCGAGACCAAACGCGTTACATCCCCGCCGGCCCACGAGCCTTGATCGCACGCGTCCAGCCGGGACCACGGCGCTTGTCCTTGAGCGCGCGGATCTTCACGTCAAAGCCAGCGCGCTCGTCGCTGTTGCGCATGCGCAGTGCTTCCGCGCGAAGCGAGACCAGTGATCCGAGCGAGCTCGCATCTGGCGGCTTCTCGGAGATGCACACCACGGCGGCATCGTGCGCTTGCGCGAGCGTCACCAGACGACCGAGCACGTGATCGGGCAGCCGCTCGGATGCGGGATCGCCCAGGTTGCCAAGATCCAGCACGATCAACCCAAACGCACCGGATCGCAGCAAGCGCTCTGCGGAGCGCGCCGCGGTGACTCGATCCGGCGCGCGGATCACCACGAGCGCAGATAGATCGACGCCGCTATCGGCGACATCGGGCGGATAGAACGAGCTTCCCGTGCTGGCCATGATCCACGCCACCGGCTCGCTCGCTCGCTGCGCTTCGAGCACCACATCGATCGACGTGGTCAACGTGGCCGCCGCTCCGCGCGCTGATAGCTCGATCAACCGGCCGCGAAATGCATCGAGCCCCCATGGCTGGCCCTGATCGTTGACCGCCTGGCGCTGCAGATCGTCGAGTCGCCCGAGCAACTTGCCCCGCGACGGGAGATCGATCACTCGTGCGGTTGCTGCTGCCCCGCCGCGCGCCCTCGTCAAAAACTCTCGAAGGTCATCGCTCATAGGAACACTCGTTCAGTATCAGTCAGCCCTGACAAGCCGTCGAACGGAGTGCCGATCCCGCCGGGAAGCCACCGAGATCGTTCGTTACTGGACCTCTCGCCGGACAACGGCATCTGCGATTCACGTGAACCGCGCTGGGCCGTCTTCTGGAGCTGCGCTACTTCCGCTGAGCGCCCCGGGAACGAGCACCGTTCGACTGTGCGAACCGCCACATTCCTCACCGCCCGGCGCTCGAAATCATCATCGCTGGCAGATTTCGCTTAAACAAACCTGCCCGGCCGGTGTTCTTTGCCGTGTCGAGCGATGACTGCCGTCTCTCCCCTCAGCCTCGTGCCCGCCGAGCCGTTGATGCCCGGCGACCACCAGATCCTCGTCGAACGAACCGACGAACAGCTGATGGTCCTCGCGAGTGCCGGCAGTCAAGCCGCGTTCGGTCAGCTGGTCGAGCGGTACATGGCGCGCGTCGTCAACTACTGTACGAAGGTCACCGCCGACCCGCGCTCGGGAGAAGAGCTCGCGCAAGAGACGTTCTTGCAGCTGTGGGCACACCGCCAGCGCTACGCGCCGAGCGCGCGATTCGTGATCTATCTGTTCACCGCCGCCCGCAATCGCTGCAAGAACCACAACCGATGGTGGCGGCGGCGCACCCCGTGGGAGGACCGAGCCGCGACCGCGACGGAGCTCGACGCAGCACCGGTGCGCGCGTCGCAGCTCGATGACTTGCTCGACCGCGAGCGGCAGCGACGAACCCGCGAGGCGCTCACCCGACTGCCAAGCAACCTGCGCGAGGCGGTGATCCTTCGCTTCGATCAGGGACTCGAGTATTGCGAGATCGCCGCGATCGTCGAGCGGCCCGAGGCCACCGTGCGATCGCGCGTGTTCCACGGGCTACGACGCCTGCGCGAGCTGCTTCAGACCAACGAAGGGGACATGCGATGAGCTCGTCATGTGTCGAGCCCGGTGAGCTGGGTCGCTATCTCGATGGGGAGCTGACCGCGAACCGATCCAACGCGGTCCGCGCCCACGTCGCCACGTGCGCGGCGTGCGGCCGTGCGATCGAAAGCGAGCGCCAGCTGATCGCCGATCTCGCCGCGCCCGTTCCGCAGCGGACCGACGAGCTGGTCCGCCGCGTGATGACCAAGCTCGACGCGCCGGCCACGCCCGCACCGCGACGTGCCGCGCCACGCTTCGTGTGGGCAGGCGCACTCGCCGCGGCGGCGATGCTCACGGTGTTCGTGGCGACGCGCTCGACGAATCGCGAACAGTTCACCGCGCGCGGGCCGAGCGTCACCGCTGACGTTCGCCAGGAGCTCGCCCGGCATGTCGGCGTCACAGCGTTCGTCTCGCAGCCCGCAAAGCGGCAGCTCGCGGACGGAGATCGCGTGGCCGACAACGCGGCGTTCATGTTCTCGTTCCGCAACCTCTACTCCACCGCGCGGGTCTACTTCATCGCGTTCGCCGTCGATGCCAAGGACGACGTGCACTGGTTCTACCCGGCGTACGTCGACGCCACCACCGATCCGCTCGCGATCGAGCTCGCGCGCGCCGATGCGGAGACCTTGCTGCCCGAAGCGATCGAGCTCGAGGACGTCGCACCAGGACCACTGCGCGTCATCACGATCGCATCGCCCATCCCGCTGCGGGTGTCCCAGATCGAGCGGCTTCCCGCGCCCGAGCTCACCCGCAACGCGCTCGAAGCGCGCTGGCGGGATGCGGTGATCCGCGAGCTTCACCTTCAGATCTCCGCCGACAAGGCCCAGCCATGATTCGCACCCTGATGATCGCCGGCGGGCTCGCACTGACCACCGCGTCAAGCACCGCGGCTCCGGCCGCGATGCCCCCGGTGGATCAATATGTCCTCATCGTCACCAACAACCGCAGCTCGGCGCTCGGACGCCCCGATCTCAGCTACGCCGACGACGACGGCGCCAAGTACTACGAGGTGTTTCGCACGGCGATTCCCGAGAGCCACATCCGCCTGCTCACCGAGCTCGATCGCGACACCGCGCGACTGTTCCCGTCGCTGGCGGCAGTGATCCAGCCGCCGACCACGCAGAACGTGTGGAACGCGGCGAACGAGCTTGCTAGGGCGGTTGCAGCCTCGCGGCGCGAGGGCCGCGCGGTCGAGCTCACGTTCGTATTCGCTGGCCACGGCGATGTCGATGCCGGACGAGGGTTTCTGGAGCTGCGCGATGGACCGTTCACGTCGCAGGACGTCGAGCGGTTGTTCTCGACCGTGTCGGCGACCCGCAGCCACGTCATCCTCGACAGCTGCAACTCGTTCTTCGTGATCAACGCGCGCAAGCCAGGTGGACGGCGGTTCGCCACGCCGACCGACGCCGCCGAGTCGCTGAGCAAGCGGCTTCCCAACGTCGGCGTGTTCCTGTCAACCAGCGCCGAGGCCGAGGTGTTCGAGTGGTCGGAGCTGCAATCGGGGATCTTCAGCCACGCCGTGCGCTCCGGCCTGTCGGGCGCCGCCGATGCCAATGGCGATGGTGTCGTGAGCTACGAGGAGCTCGCGGCGTTCGTCGAAGTCGCGACCTCGGAGGTCAAGAACCCGAGCTATCGGCCCAAGGTGTTCGCGCGCGGCCCGGGGGGCGATGCCGACGCGGCGTTGTTCTCGCCCGGTCATGCAAGCGTCGGCCAGCTGGAGCTCGATCGCGATCGTCAGCTTCGCGTCACGGTTCGAGATGCCGACGAGCTGCCGTGGATCGACGTGCTCAAGGAGGCTGGCGCGCCGATGACGCTGCAGCTCCCTGCTCGCCTCGGTGGCGGAACGATCGAGGAGGCCGAGATCACCGCTGGCGGTGCATCCACCGTCGCACGGCGCACGATCGAGCTCGCCCCGGAATCCGGCGCGGTTTCGACCACCGCGCTCGCGCTCGCCGAACCGTCACGAGTGGCGCGTGGACCGGCCGATCTGTTCAGGATGTTGTTCACACGCCCATTCGGACCGCGTGCGCTCGCAGCTTATCGCCTCGCGGAGGCGCATCAGCCGGCACAGGTGTTCGGCGTGTCCAGCGATGACCTCGAGCGAATGAACCTGCTGGTCACCGAGATCAGCGGTGAGGAGCGGCGCAACAAGCTGTTCGGGAACGCAGCACTGATCGGTGCAGGAAGCCTGAGCCTGGGATTTGGCATTGCCATCCTTCGTGGTTACACCTCGACCGATCTGGTCAAGCCCGACGAAACTCGAACGTTCGGATGGACGATGGTGGGGATCGGGGCGGGAGCTGCGATCGCAGGTGCTGTGATGCTGGCGCGGCCAAGCCCGGCGGAACGGCTCAAGAGCCAGTTCCACCGCGACCTCGCGACCGGAAGGGATCCGAGCATCGTTCTGGCCGACGCCGACCGTCAGCTACGCGAGATCGCCGCTGATTATCGACGCGCGCGTCGGATCGGTACCGTCGCAGGGGTTGGTCTGGGCGTACTCGGAGTTGCCGGGCTCGTCATGCAGCACCACCGCCACGGGCACATCAACGAGCAAGCCTGGCTCGCCCAGGGTTCGCTCGTGTTCAGCGGAGCGCTCGGTGCTGTCTTGAGCACACAAGAGTATCCAATCGAACGCATGGCGAAGTTGTGGAGCGCAGACCCGGCAACCCGGAGGCTGCCTCAGCTGTCGATCGTTCCTGCCGAGCACGGCGTCGTCGTCGGCGCGGCCGGTCAGTTCTAGGCGTTAGCGCTCCGCGGTTCGCGAGCGAAACATCGGCGGCTCGTCGAGCCGAGAGGAGAGATCTGTGTCCAGCATCCATCGACATTCCACGACCAACGCAATCGCCAGCGGCTTGATCGCCCTCGCCTGCGCCGGCTGCGCTAGCGACGATCCCGGCGATCCACCGGCGATCAGCGACTTGACCTACTCGCCCGACACCTGGACGGTTGGCCAGCAGACGCTGATCAGCGGAACCCTGGCGTTTCACGATCCCGATGCCGATGTCGAGAAGATCGGCTTCGAGCTCCGCTTGCCCGGTGGAGCGACCCAGCCCGTGTCACCCGGACCGACACCAGGAACATCCGGGCGCACCGACGCGGGCGTGTCGTTTGCGATCGGCGTGGTTCCGCCAGCGGCGGGCGCATACAGCTTCGAAGTCTGGTTGATCGACGAGGCCGGCAACGAATCCAACCGGCTGTCCGGCACCGCGAACGCGCAGTAAGCGTGAGGTCCGGCGCCGGCGCCGGCGCCGCGATCGTTGATCGGCGCCGATGCGTTCGGATTCGGTCCTACCAAGGTCTGCCGAGCAACCGTTCACGCACGACGGCCGTCTGTTGGTTCAGCGCAACCGAGCTTCGTGGCAGCTCGTCGATCGCACGAGCGATCGTGGCGCTGAAAGGTTGCTCATGTCCGCGACGTTCGCACGCTGGAGCTCGATCGTGATCGGTCTCGCAGTGGTCAGTTGCAGCAGTGAAGACATCAGCTCGCCGCCGGAGATCTCCGACCTGGCGTTTTCACCAGCGATCTGGCCGGTTGGCCAAACATCGGCGGTCAACGGTAGCGTGGCCGTGCACGATCTCGACGGCGACGTGAAGCAGCTCGGCATGGTGATCCGGCATCCCGACGGCACCGAGCGGTCACTACCACTCGCGAACGTTCCGGCGAACGACGGCACGGCCGATACGAAGATCTCGATCGTGCTCGCGATGATGCCGTCCGAACCCGGTCACTACACGTTCGACATCTGGGTGATCGATGCGCTGGGTCACGAATCGAATCGACTCACCGGCGAGGCCGACGCCCGGTGACGCAGGCTCTCGCTGCCACGCGCAGCGCCCAACGCCGACGGCTCGCCGGCCCACCTAGCGCTTGCCGCGCGGTGCGCCGAACGTCGCGTTCACCGTGTGCGTCTTGCCGTTGCGCACGTAGGTGATCGTCGTCGCCTCACCCGGCTTGGCATTGGTGAGCACGAACATCAGATCATTGACGTTGGCGATCTCCGTGGTTCCGATCTGCACGATCAGATCGCCGCCCTTGAGCCCCGCCTTCTGTGCAGGCCCGTCGGGCACGACATCGCTGAGCAGCACGCCCTTGGGTTGGTTCGGATCCTCGCCGTACGACGGTACGGTGCCGAGCGAGCCGCCGCGCCGCCGCATGTCGCCACCGGGCGCCGCTTCGGGTGGTGCCTTGACGTACGTCAGCTTGCTCGCGCGCGTGGCGACGTTGAACGCGACGTCCGCGGCGACGCTCGCAACCTGTGCGATGCCGATCGCGTTGATCCGGCCGGCATCGTCATTCGCGGTGTGATAGTCGCGATGGTTGCCGGTGAACATGAACAACACCGGAACGCCCGCGATGTAGAACGGCATGTGATCCGATGGGCCGTAGCCGGAGCCGCCGATCGTGCAGTTGAGCTTCGCGTTCGCGCACGCTGGCGCCACGATCTCCTTCCACTCCTTGGCCGAATCGCCACCGTTGACGTGGAGCTGGCTCATCCGCATCCGGCCGACCATGTCCATGTTGATCATCGCGACGATCGGATCCTTGGTCGGCAGATGCTTGACGAAATAGCTCGAGCCGAGCACACCCATCTCCTCGGCGGAGAACGCGACGATGTACACGTCACGGACGAGCTCGGCCTTGCGCGTGGCCAGCTGCGCGGCGACCTCGACGAGCGCGGCGATGCCTGAGGCGTTGTCATCGGCGCCGTTGTGCACGGCGTTGACGGACGGATCCAGCGCGTTGGGCCCGCCCATGCCGAGGTGATCGATGTGTGCCCCGATCACGACTGCGCCGGCTTGTTTCGCAGCGGCGCCAGCGCGAATCACGCCCGCGAGGTTCGCGGTCTTGGTCCGCACCGGCTCGAGCGCCACGGTGAGCTTCGCCTTGTGGGTTCCGGTCTCCAGGCCCGCCGCGGCCTTGCGGCTGAGCACGACGATCGGGATCGAGGACTCTGACTCGGCAGCCGTCAGCGTGGGCAGCGGAGCTTCGTCTTGCTCGAGATCACCGTCGTCGACCACGAGCAGCGCGACCGCTCCCTTGTTCTTCGCCGTGAACGCCTTGTAACGAAGGTCGCCGAGCCGTACCGCGGTCTTGGGGTCGCTCTTGAGATCACCGGGGACGAAGCGGTGTACCACCGCGATCTTGCCCTTGACGTTCTTGCCCTTGTAGTCGTCGCGCTTGGCCTCCGCGTCGACGATGCCCCACCCGACTCGAACCAGCGATCCGGCCGCCGTGGCGTTGGCGCTCGCGGCGCTGGGTGCGAGCTCCGCATCGGCGATCGGCTTGCCATCGAGCTCGAGCCTGGTCGCCGCCCCGCGCTTGACCTGGGTGATCACGTCGAAGCTCTGTCGCCAGCCACCCTCGACTCCCGGCTCGACGCCGGATCGCTCGAGCACCTCCTGGACCTTGGTCAACGCGTCGTCGAGCCCCTTGGTGCCAACGCCCCGCCCTTCACGCGCATCATCGGCCAGGTACTCCACCATGAGCGCCGCGCGGTTGGCTGCGGCGGTCTCCGGCTGGCCCGGCGGCGGATCGCCGACCGGAAATTCGACCCAGTCGGCGAGAAACACGTTGGTGTCGTTCTTGCCCGCCGGCGTCCCGGTCGCGCGATACATCCCGTTCACCTCATCGCGACGATTCGACGAGAACGCGAGCGTGTTGCCGTCGGGCGAGAACACCGGGAATCCGTCGAACCCGCCGCTGAACGTGATCTGCTCGAGGCCGGTGCCGTCGATGTTGATCGCGAACAGATCGAACTCCGCGCTGCGCGGGTTCAGGTAATTCGACGAGAAGATGATCCGCTCACCGCTCGGAAAGAAGAACGGCGCAAACGATGCGCCGGGCAGATACGTGATCTGTCGGGCGTCGGAGCCGTCGGCATTGGCGACATAGAGATCCATCCTGGTCGGCTTGACCAGCTTCTGCGCGAGCATCGCCTTGTAGCTCTCGAGCTCGGCGCCGGTCGGCCGCGAAGAGCGCCAGACGATCTTCGAGCAATCCGCCGAGAAGAACGCGCCGCCGTCGTACCCCGGCGTGTTGGTGAGCTGGCGAAGGTTCTTGCCGTCGGCGTCCATCCGCCACAGCTCGAGATCACCGCTGCGCGTCGAGGTGAAGATGATGCTGCCGTCGGTTGGACACACGGTTGCTTCGGCGTCGTAACCAGGCTCGTTGGTGAGCTTTCTCAGGTTCGATCCGTCGGCGTTGGCCTTGTAGATGTCGTAATCGAACAGCCCCCACACGTAGCCCTTGGTCATGTCCGGCGGCGTCGGGCACTCCGGTGACACCTCGTGCGTCGACGCGTAGACGATCTCCTTGTCGCCCTTGAGGAAGTACGCGCAGGTCGTGCGCCCCTTGCCGGTCGACACCAGCTTGGTCGTGCGGTCGGCGATCGATAGCGTCTCGATCTGATCGCATTTGTACGGCGGCCGGTTGGCCTGGAGGATCAGGCGATCGCCCCCGAACGCCCAGTAGGCCTCGGCATTGTCGCCACCGAACGTGAGTTGCCGCACGTTCTTCAGATGGCGCTCTCCGAGCAGGCCGTGATCCTTGGTGTCGTTCGCGGTTGCCTGTACGGTCGTCGTCTTGACCGGCTCCGGTGGGCAACACGCAGATACGCAGGCCACCAGCAGCCATGATGTCACGCGGCTCATCGACGGGAACGTAACACCCGTAGCGATCGAGGATCTCGCGGCGACGCGAGTATAGTGAGCTGTGCACTCGGTCGCTGAAGCCGCCCGGCTCGTCATCGGTCGCGTTCCGACGCTCGACGCGGAAATCGTCCACCTCGACGAGGCGCGCGCCCGGGTGCTCGCGGCGGAGATCATCGCAAGGCGGCCGTTGCCCGGGTTCGACAACTCGGCGATGGATGGCTACGCCGCTCGTAGCAGCGAGCTGCCTGCAACACTCCCCGTGGTCGCCGAGGTGGCGGCCGGCGCCATGCTCGTGGCGCCGGTGCCAGCGCGGTCGGCGGTGCGGATCTTGACGGGAGCTCCGCTGCCACCCGAGCTCGATACGGTGGTCATCCAGGAGGAGGCGGCGCTCGGATCTGGCGGTGTCGCGCTGCCAGCGTCGGCGCCGGGCGACAACATTCGCCGCGCGGGCGAGGACATCGCGGTCGGAGCGAAGGTGATTCCCCGCGGTGCTCGCCTGAACGCATGGCATCTCGGGGTGCTGGCGGCGCTGGGCGTTCACCAGGTCACCGTGGCGCGCGCGCCTCGGGTGGCGCTGATCGCCACCGGCGACGAGCTCGTCGACGTCGCCAGTGTCCCGCGCCATGGCCAGCTGGTCGACTCGTCTGCGCACGCGCTGGCGGGCCTCGTCGCCGCTGCGGGAGGGATCGCGACCTACCTGGGGATCGCCCGCGACTCCACGCAGGAGATCGCCGACCGGCTCGCTGCCGCGCGCGACTTCGACATGATCATCACCACCGGCGGCGTATCCGTCGGCGAGCGCGATCACGTGCGCGAAGCATTCGATGCCGCGGGGATCGCGCTGCAGCTGTACAAGGTGGCGATGAAGCCAGGCAAGCCATTCTCGTTCGGCTTGCGCGGCTCCACGCCCGTGTTCGGCCTGCCAGGCAACCCGGTATCGACCGCCGTTGCGTTCGAGCTGTTCGTGCGGCCGGCACTGCTTGCGATGCAAGGTGCGAGTGAGCTCGAGCGTCCGCGCGCCAGCGTCGAGCTGATGTACGGCTATCGCAAGGCGGCGGGCCGCGCACACTACCTGCGCGCTCACGTTTCGCGGGTGCCTGACCGCGGTCCTGCGAGCCCGCATCACCGCGATTATCTCGTCGCGCAAGTTCACCCCAAGCAGGGCTCCGCGATGCTGTCGCCGCTCGTCACCTGCAACGCGCTCGTCGAGATTCCGGCGGAGATCACCGATGTACCTGCGGGCGGATTCACCCACGCGCTGCTCCTGGAGACCGTGTGAGCGAGCCGCTGCGAGTCACCGTTCAGGTCGCGGGACGCGTCGACAAGGAGCTCGCGCGACAGTTTCCAGGCGCAAGCCGGCGCCGACTCGCCGAGATGTTCGAGCACGGTTACGTGCGAGTCGCTGGGAAGCGCGCGAGCAAGGGTGACCGCGTCGAGCCGGGCGAGGTGATCGAGCTGACGCACGCTCCCATCACCGGCGATGCCGTTCGGCCGGCACCCGATCCCGCGGCCGCCGCACAGCTGATCGTACTGATCGAGCGGGTGGACGTGATCGCGGTCTGCAAACCGGCCGGCATGCCGTCACAGCCACTGCGGCCCAACGAGCATGGCACCGCCGCGTCGGGGATCGTCCATACGTGGCCCGAGTGCGCGGACGTCGGCGATGATTCACGCGATGGTGGGCTCGTGCATCGTCTCGACATCGGTACCTCCGGTGTGCTGGTCGCGGCGCGAACACCGGAGCGCTATCGCGCGCTGCGTAGCGCGTTCGGTGCGGGTCTGGTCGACAAGACCTATCTCGCCATCTGCGACCAGCGGCCGGTGTCACGCGAGTGCGACGCTCCGCTCGCACAACGCGGCCGTCACGTCGTCGTGGATCACACCGACGGGCTACCGGCGTTCACATCGTTCGTCGTGGAGCGCGCCACCGCCGCCCACTCGCTCGTGCGTTGCACCTCGCAGACCGGCCGCATGCACCAGGTCCGCGCGCACCTCGCGCACGTCGGCTCGCCGATCGCAGGCGACACGCTCTACGGCGGTGCGGTCGTGCCCGGCACCCAAGGCTTCTTTCTTCACGCGTCGAGCATCACGATCCCACTCGACGGCGAGCGCCTCACGATCGAAGCGCCGATCCCCCAGCGATTCACCGATGCGCTCGCACGCTGCGGCCTTGGATGACGACGAGTGCGAAATAAGCCGCCAAGGCCAAGGCGAGACCGCTGAGCAGAGACCGTGCCGTATCGCCACGTGCAAGTGGCTCGTGCAGGTGCACCTTACGGCTTCGCCAGGTCGCACGCGTCGAGCAGAAACAACATGCGGCCGGTCCGCAGGCGAGCCGCGCGGTCCTGGTCGCGCTCGACGAGCGATCCGATGGTCTTGGTTCCATCGAGTAGCTCGAACAGCTGGGCGAGGCCCGGTACCTCGAACCGCTCGGGACCGACCTTGCGCGTGCGCGACGTACGCAGCTTGACCGCTGCGTGCTTGGCGACCCAGCCGTCGATCTGATCGTCCGAGATCGCCAGTGCGCCGGCGCCGAGGATCTCGAATGCGTTGAAGTCCAGCGGGAACGCCTCGCGCGGATTCTCCCGGCCGGCGTACCAGCCGAACGTGCCCTTGTTCCAGGTGCAGACGTCGATGATCTTCGAGCGCACCTGGCGGGTCAGGTGACGAAACACCTCGAGCGGTTTGAGCAGGCCGAGACCGACCAGCGTGTCCCCGAGCTTGCCGCCGTAGTGCGGCATCATCGCGAGCGCCATCGCCAGCTCGCCATCGCTCAGCACGCCCTTGCTCACCAGATAATTCCCAAATAGCTCGCTCGCCACGTTCGACGACACGTATTCGGGCTGGCCATCGCGAACGTAGATGTCCTTCTTGATTCCGCCCACCGCGACCACCAGCAGGCCGGTCGCGCGTGCCGTCATCAGCCGGAACAGCACTCGCATCGGCGGCGTCGTCGAGAATTCGCCGGAATCGTCCGGTGGCTCGGCGATCTCGGCGAGCGCCGGAGGGGTCGGACGCGGCTCCGCGGCGACCTCTTCCGGCGTCGGGATCCGGATGTCCTTCGAGCGCGACTGCGGTGGCTCCTCGGTGAGATCGTCGAACGCGCGGACCTGCGAGTCCTCGCCGCGACTCAGGATGCTCTCGGGCAGCGTGATCGCTTCGACCGCCGCACTGATCGTGTCCGCGATCGGTACCTCGATCACGGCGTCGTCGCGCTCCTTCTCGATCGCCTGGCGAGGGATCGAGGCGGTCGATGTTCGCGCCTTCAGCGGCCCGGTCTGCACCCGCGCCAACACGGCGGTCGGCGGCGGCGAGCCGGGCGGCGGCGCGGGCGGAATTCTGGTGATCGTACGCGGCGGCGGTACCTGCTCCGCGCGCTTGGGCAGCTCGATCTTCTCGAGCCGGTCCAACCGCTCGACGGTGCGCGACGGCCGCTCGCTCACCGCGATCGGCGTCATCTCGGTGGTTTCGATCTCGTCGCGCGGCTGAGCATTGCCCTGCTCGTAGCTCACCGAGATCACGGGCATGCTATCGCCCGCCTCGATCATGATCATCGGCGTGCCGTCGGTATCGCTCGGCTTGCGCGGGAGCTTGGGCTCCTCGATCACCGCGGTCGCAACGTTGGTCTGACGCTCGCGCCGCTCGAGCACCGAGCCGCGGAGCTCTTCGACCACATCAGCGATCTGCTTCGGCGTGACCCGGTGGCGATGCTCGTACAACCACTCCGACAGTCCGTCGCGAAACTCCGCCGCGCTCTGCCAGCGCTCGTCGACCGGCTTCTTGAGCGCACGGCGAACGATCCCTGCGAGCATCGGCTCGACGTCGGCACCGTACTTGTCGAACCGCGCGAGCTTGGCGTCGCGAACCATCAGCAACACATCGAGCTCGTTGGGAGCTGCAAACAGCCGGCGGCCGGTGAGCAGCTCGGCGAGCACGACCCCGACCGAAAACAGGTCGCTGCGCGCATCGAGCGGCTGCTCGAGCACCTGCTCCGGAGACATGTACCCGTACTTGCCCTTGAGCGTTCCGGACTTGCTCTTGTGAGCGCGGTCGGAATCCTTTGCGCGCGCGATGCCGAAGTCGACGAGCTTGATGTCGCCGCGCAGGCTGAGCAGGATGTTCGATGGCGAGATGTCGCGGTGGACCACCCCCATCACCGAGCCGTCCTCGGTCCGCAGGTTGTGGGCGTAATCGAGCGCGTCGAGCACCTCGTGGGCGATCCATGCGGCGAGCTGCGGCGCAAACCGGCGTTTGCGTGCGGCAAACTCGCGAAGCAGCGCGAGCACGTCGATGCCCTCGACATGCTCCATCGCGATGAACAACGAATCGCCGACTTTGCCGAGCTCGAAGGTCTGCGCGATCTTGGGATGGACGAGCCGCGCGGTCAGCTTCGCCTCGTCGATGAACATCGCGTTGTAGGTCTCGTCGCCGATCAGGTGCGGAAGCAATCGCTTGATCACGACCTTCTTCTGAAACCCGTGCGCTCCCGGCGCGGTAGCGATGTACAGCTCGGCCATTCCGCCGACGGCGAGCCGTTCGACAAGATTGTACCGACCGAAGCTAATCGGGGTGTCGGCCACCTGGAACGCTAGTGTATCGCGGCCTCTCGCCGGAGGGGAGGTTCGGAGCCTAGCTTCGCCGCATCAATAACTGCCCTGCGCGCTCGAGCGCATGGCTGACCGCGCTGTCGAGTCGATCGAACAGCTGCAGCGACACACCGCGCTCACCGGTCGTCGAGACGATTCGCTCGCGCAACGGCCTGCGTGCGTTGGAGACCAGCAACTGGACCGGGCTGCGCCCCGCCTGCTCGAGTAGACCGGCGTAGCCGTTCTCGAACGCGGTCTCGGCGGTTTCGGCCAACCCACCGCAATCGATGATCAAGCACGGTGCGCCGGTGCTGATCGCCAGCATCCAGGCGCGCGCCAGGAGCCCACCGATCACATGTGCGGTGGGCGCGCCCACCAGCAGCACCGCGGGCACCTTCGGTAACAGCTCGACGACCGGCGTCCCCACCTCGAGTTGATCGTTCACTCGCTCGCGCAATGACTGCAGCCCCGACGCGGCGAATGTGTCGAGCGCGACCACGGTGAGCCACTCGAACAACCGGCTCAGTGACGGCCCTTGTTCGTGAGGAGCCATGGCTTCGAGGACGTCGCGAAGCTCGAGCAACAGCGCTGCGATATCGAAGCCGGTCGCGCCTTCACTCGAGAACTGAGCGCCGAGAAATGCGGCGCTGCGCTCGAGCTCTCGCGTCGCGTCGGTGCCGGGCTTGAGCTCACCGCTCGCCGCAGCGACGCCAAGCGCCTCCACGAGGTTCGCGACCTGCGCGGTATGGGCCGCTGCTTTGCTCGCGCGGCGAAACCGCAGCGCCGACCGCTCGAAGCGCACGATCCACGCCGCGAGGATCTCGCCCGAGCGCTCGCGAATCACGGCTGCTAACCCAGACCCATCACTCACATCGTCGATCGTAGCAGACTCGCCATGCTAGGATGGTCGCGGTTTGAAGCTGGTATCGGCTGCTCGCTCTGACGTCGGGCGCAAGCGTCAGATCAACGAGGATGCGTTCTTCCGCGATGACGACCGCGGATTTTACGTGGTCGCCGACGGAGTTGGTGGTCACAACAAAGGCGAGATCGCCAGCCGCGAGGCCGTCGAGCAGCTCCGCATGTGGGTGTACGGGGCGGCCCACGACCTCGACCACCTGGTTCACCGCGTCGCCGAGGGCGAGACCGATTGCGTGTGGGATATCCGCCGACTCCTCGAAAGCGGAGTCAAGAGCGCCTGCTACATGGTGTTCGGCATGGCCGAGCTCGATCCCGAGAAGAAAGGGATGTCGACCACGCTGTCGGCGATGTTGATCCGACCGCAGGTCGGCCGTACGGGGCTCGCATTCGCGGTCCACGTCGGCGATAGCCGGGTCTATCGCGTGCGCAGCCAAGCCGTGCTTCAGCTGACCGAGGACCACACGTTGATCAACTACAAGCTGAAGAACGGGATGATGACCCCCGAGGAAGCAGAGCGTGCGCAGGGCAAGAACGTCATCACGCGCGCGGTCGGCCACAAGGACTACGTACAGGTCGATACCGTCGACGTGGATGTCACGGCCGGCGATCGGTTCCTGCTGTGTAGCGACGGACTTCACAACTACTTCACCGGCGACAAGGAGATCCTCGAGCTGTGTGGGGATGGCTCGCTCGACGAATGCGCCGAAGCGGCGGTCGGGCTCGCCAATCAGCGCGGTGGCAAGGACAACATCACGGCCGTGGTCATCGAGGTCCAGGACTAAGGGCCCTAATCAAACGCGAGGCCGAGCGCGATCCCTGTGGTCGACAGCAGTCCCTTGCGATGGACCATCAGCGACGAGTACGCGTCGAGCGCGAGGACGACGCTGCGCCAGCGCACCAGGTTGACCCCGAGGCCCACGCCCCCCGCAGGACCGGGCAAGGTGATGTCTCCGAGCACCGACGGTGCGATCTCGACGCTGTGCCCCTGATACAGCCCGGCACCGATCCCTGCACCGAGCCACAGCGACGGAGCGACCCAGTACTGCGCGCCGGCGAGCACCATCGAGGTGATGTTGCGCTCGAGCTTGGACATGCCGATCCGGTGAAAGTGGGTGCTGCCGCGAAGCTCGACCGTGATCACGGTCCGCGGAGTGGCGACATGACCGAGCTTGAGCGACAGCGCGCCGCCGTTCTCGACGTTTCCCTCGACATCCGATTGGTTGGGGATCGACCGCCGCACCAGCGTGAACGACGGCCCGACCGCGAGGCTGAAGGTCACGCCGCGCCGGTTCTCGAGCGATTCGAGGTTGGCGTCTTTGCTGCGCGCGGCCGCGGGATCGATCTGCGGCGCAGGGCTGTCCGCGTGCGCGTGACTGCCCGCGAGCACGAGGGCAAACATCGCGAGCGCCGCGCACCTCACGGTCAGCCCGCGCTCTGGATCACCGGGAGCCGGCGCCGATCGCCGAGGTGGGGCTGATCGGGCAACAGTAAACGGGTCACCACTTCGCCACCGACCAGGTGCTTGTCGATGATCTCGACAACATCGTCGACGGTGACGTGTCCGTACCAGACCTGTTCGGGGTAGACCACGACGGTCACGCCCGCCTCGCACTGATCGAGGCAGCCGGCATTGTTGGCGCGAATCAGCTTCGACAGACCGCGCTTCTTGAGCTCCATCTTGAGGCGATCGCGGACCTCGACCCCGCCCTTCGCCTTGCAACAACCCTTGGGGTTGTCGGCGGAGCGCTCGTTGATGCACACGAACACATGGCGCTGGAAGCTCGGCATCCCGCGCAACCGTAACACGCGACGTGGGAAGCCGCTCATGGGGCGCCGCGAGCGGTTCGTCGAGGTTGAACGCGCCGCGAGGATATCGCATGCTCCTCGTCGGGGATGAGCGACGATCGACACAGCGGTCCAACCATGGGCGGCCACCCAGTGCTGCCTCAGGCGAGCGGTCTGTTCGAGCGCCCACCTCCCCCGCCGAAGCGAACCGCGCTGCCGATCGTCGCGGGGATCATCACGGTGGGGCTGGTCGCGCTGGTTGGAGCTCTGGTGCTGGGCGGCGGCGATGACGGCGCAAATGCCGCTGCCGCACCGGATGCCGCGCCTGCAGCCGCGCTGCCCGATAGCGCACTCGCACCGGCGACCAATCGTGCCGAGCAAACGCCGGCCACCCAGCCTGCGGGCACACAGCCGGTGCCTGCGGCAGCAAAACCCGCCGAGCCTCCGCACGACACCCCACCCGTCAAGCCCGGCTCCACGGCCGCGCCGGACAAGCCGGCCACGTCGGACAAGCGGGACAAGCCGGCGAAATCCGATAAGCCGGTTCGAGCCGAAAAGCCGAACAAGTCGGACAAGCCATCGAAGTCGAGTGATCCTGCCACGACACCAGGCGATCAGAGCGGGCCCGTGACGAAGCCACAGGCCGGTCCGGTGACGATTCCGGATCGTGGCGCGCCGCTGCCCCCACCGCCGAAACCTGACCCACCGGCACCCAAGCCAGAACCGGCACCGGCGCCCGCAACCGATCCGTCGGGTCAGCCCCAGAAACCCGAAGCTTCGCCCGAGCCCGCGCCAGAGTCCCAGTGATGCCGCGCTCGCTCGTCGCGGCCGTGACGGTGGCGTTCACGATGGCGAGTGAGCCGGCGAGCGCGCAGTCGGTGCGCTGGCGGGGCGGCAAAACCGACGAACCAGCGCTGTCGGCGATCGCCAGCGATCCGTCGGTGAAGCTCGAAGGTTCGACCACGCGGGGGCGCGTCCGCGCGCTGTTGCTCGCCGCCGCCGATCAGCTCGACGCAAAGGCGTACGACCAGGCGCTCGCCAATCTGCTCGAGGCGTACGGCGCGCTGCCCAGCCCCAAGATCTTGCTCCACATCGCGGCAACGCTGCGAACGATGGGCCGCATCGCAGACGCAGCTGACTCCTATCAGCGCTATCTGCGGTCACCCGCAGCTGGCGACGACGTCGTGCGGATCGCCGAGCTCGACGCGCTGCTCGCCGAGCTCGACGCTCAGCTCACCGTGCTCACGGTTCGCGTGCCGGCGCCCGGTGATCAGGTCTCGATCGATGGAGGTCCGTTCGTCCCGGTGCCCGCAACGCTGATCACGCGCGTTGGAGCGGGCACTCATCTCGTGCGCATCCGTTCGGGGGATACGACGCACGAGCTCTCGATCGTTGGGTTCGAGGGCGAGCGCAAGCTCGTCGCAGTCGAAGGCAGCGCGTCTCCAGCGAACGCTGAGCCCATCCACGGCTGGTTGATCGCGGGGACCCAGTACACGGTGGGTCCTGGCGGCCATCGGCGAGCTCGGAGGGGGTTTTCGGGCGGCGAGATCGCCGCGGTGGTGCCACCCGACCGCCGTGCCGAGCCGTCCGACGGCGAAGTCCAGCGCGGCTCGTCGCCAGCGCTGTCGTCCGGGTTGATCGCGGTCGCGCGGATCGACGGTGAACGGCGGGGGTTCGCTGCCGGAGTCGGGGTCGCGGTGTCGCGCGGCCAGCTCGGCATCGAAGCGATGGTCGTTCGTGCACAAGCCACGGGTGGCTACGTCGGCGCACGCTATCGGATCACCACCGGCACCGTGCGCTGGTACGGTGCCGCCGGAATTCCCGCGTTCGTGTTCGAAGAAGACGACATGACCGGCGCATCGTCGCGCAAGCTTGCGGTCGGGGCGCGCGTCGCGCTCGGCCTGGAGCTGTGGTTTCACGACCAGCTCGGCATCCACTGCGACATCGGGTACGAGCACTTCTTCAAGGTCAGCGATTCGCTGTTCGACAATCGGGCGATCGATGCGGACCTGATCGTCCCAACGATCGGCGTGGTCGGAACGCTATGACCCCGCGAGGCTGGACTGGTCTGGCGATCGTGATCGTCATGGTGCGCGCCGCAAGCGCGGGCCCCCCGTCCGCTTCGGTCCGTGCGAATCCTCAGGTCCGAGTCGTCGAGGTCTCGGTGCCTGGCGGCGGCAACGCGACGCTGACGCTGCACAATGACGGCGACGCTCCGGTCACCATCGAGCAGGTAACGCGGGATGCCAGCTGTGATCCCGCGGTGACCGCGTCCACGGGTGGCGTGCCGTTCACGATCGCGGACGGCGGGATGAATTCGATCACGATCAATTGTGCGACCGCGATGCCCGCCGGCATCAAGCGGTGCGTGTTTCATGGTGTCGACAGCAGCGACAGCTCGCTGGTCGATTTCGAGGGCGTGTGTCGATATGGCTCGGCAGCGCTGCTGACACCGAGCGCATCCCAGCTCGCGTATGCCGACACCGCCGTCGGCGCGACCACCGCGCTCCCCCTGCAGCTCACCAACACCAGCACCACCCCGATCGAGCAGCTGTTCCTTCACATCGACGATCTCGAGGGCAACTTCCGGATCGCTGCACCCTGCAATCCCAACGTCCGGGCGTGCGATCCGGTCACCGCGCCGATCGGCGAAGGCGCCAGCGTCGCGCTCACGATCCAGTGCACGCCACAGTCGGCCGGGGTACACACGGCGAAGCTCTATGTCGTCGGCGGCGGCGGACAGCATCTCACCGGATCGCCGGCTGCCGTGGATCTGAGCTGCACCGGCACCGCGACGGCATCCCCTGCGATCTCGATCAGTCCGGGGCCGGTGCTCGCACAACCGACCAGCGTGATCGGCTTGCCGGTGACGTCGATCGTGCACCTCAGCAACGTGGGAGGTGCTCCCCTGGCCGTCACCAGCATCAACATCATCGATGCCGGTAGCGGCGCGTCGAGCGACTGGTCGTACGACGCGACCGGCGCCTGTTTCGGAACGATCACGCCGGGCGTGGCCTGCACGCTCGATCCCGGGGACCGCGTCGATCTGTCGATCTCGTTCAAGCCGCTCGAGATCGCGCGGCGCGATGCGATGATGTTGATCTCGTTCGTCGATACCGCGCCACGCTCGATGTCGCTGGCGCTACGTGGCGAAGGCCGCGGCGCGACCGTGGAGCTGATCGGCCCGCCCTCGATCGACTTCGGCCGCGTACCGCTGGGCGCGATGCCGCAGACGACGTTCCTGCTCGCGAACCACGGCAATCAAGACGTGTCCAACGTCGAGCTCGCGATCGCACCGGCTTCGGGTACGCCGTTCACGCTCACACCTCCCGCGATGACGTCGATCATCGCGGGAGGGATCACGATGGTCTCGCCCGCGTGCAAGCCCACCAACGCGGGCCAGACGACCGCCACGTTCGAGGTGACTGCGGCCGATGCGTTCGACAGCGCACCGATCGCGATCCTGGCCACGTGCGAGGGTTCGTCGCTACCGCTGTCCTCGAACCCGACGACGATCCGCCGTGGCGAGCTCCGCACGGGAACCAGCCCCGCTCCGACCACGATCGCGCTCACCAGCTCGGCCGCGTCGCAGATGATCACCAGCATCGCGCTCGAGTCACCGAGCACGGCGCTATCGTTGACCGGCGCGCAGACTCCGGTATCGACGCCGCATTCGTTCCAGTTGCACATCGCGACCACCACAGATGCAGAGCTCGCCAACGCGATCATCGTGACCAGCGCCACCGGTGATGAGCTGCGGATCCCGATCGCCGGATCCGTGCGCACGGCAGCGCTCGAGCAGCCACTGCCCACGTCGCTGGGAACGTTTTGCGTCAACCAGCCGACGACACCGCGTCAGTTGTCCCTGACCTCCAGCGGCACTGCTGCGATCCGCGTGGTGGACGCAACGCTCGCGCTTGGCACCGCGTCGCCGTTCGATCTGATCGCAGCCTCGCCGTCGCTGTACCCCGCTACGCTCGAGCCCGAACAGCAAGCCACCGTCGAGCTCACGCCGCGGCGCCAAGCGACCGCGGGTGTGCAGACCGATGATGTCGTGTGGACCACGGACCTCGCGCCGGACCCGGTCGCGCGCGCGACGATCTCGGCCACGTTCGTGGAGAATGGCGGAGCGATCGCACCACCATCGCTCGCGTTTGGCCCGTCGCCGGTTCATCTCGTGATCAAGAACGGACAGACCGTCACGCTGCAGAACTGCGACACCACCGATCTCACGCTCGACCCGCAGATCACCGCGCCGTTCACGATCGAGAGCCCGAGCGTTCCTGACGTGCTGGCGCCAAACGAGATCGTGACGATCAGCATCGGGTTTCACCCCACGCGGGTCGGCGCACACAGCGGCGCGCTCACGATCCACTCTCCGCAGCTGAGCTCACCGCTGGTGGTCATGCTGTCCGGCGATGGTGTCGCCAACAATGGCGGTGGTCCCGACGCCGGCGTCGAACCGCCGCCACTCGCGCGCACCAGCTTCTACGCCTGCGACGGCTGCGGGTCGAATCGACCGTCGGGCGTCGCGCTGTTGATCATCGTCGTGGCCGGCGCGCTGCTCAGGCCGCGGAGCCGGACCGGATCCGCTTGAGCTCGTTGAAAAACTGATCGATCTCCGACGGCGTCGTGTAGAAGTGCGGCGCGATGCGAATCCCGACGCCCGGGCGATGATCGCAGAACATCTTGCGGCGGTTGAGCTCGCGGCAAACCTCCGCGGACCCGACGAAATCGAACACGACCGATCCACCGCGCCGATCCGCCGCGCGCGGGCTGTTGAGCTTCATCCCGAGCTCGTCGACCCATTCGATGCACTTCTGGGTCATGACCAGGCTCTTGTCGCGGATCTTGCGGACGCCGATCTCGCCCACGATGGTCTGGCCGGCACGCGACTGATAGAGCGCCGCGATCGCCGGGGTGCCCCCCATGTAACGCCAGATCGTGTCGGCGTAGCTCTGGTCGGGCATCGTGAACGCGAACGGCGCTTCGTTGCCGAACCAGCCCGTGACGCGCGGAGCAAACTGCTCGATCAGGTCCTTGCGGACGTAGAGCCACGCTGCGCCTGGTCCGCCGCACAGGTACTTCACCGAGCCTCCGCACGCGAACGACACGCCGAGATCGACGACGTCCAGCGGAACCGTGCCGATCGATTGGTAGCAATCGAGGATCACGTGAGCACCGACCGAACGGGCGCGGTCGCAGATCTTCTTCACATCCTGGATGTACGCCGACGAGAACACGACGTGCGAGATCGGAACCACCAGGGTCCGCTCGTCGATCGCGGCGCACATCGCATCGGTGTCGATCGTCGAGCCATCCGCCGAGGGCACCAGCACGCACTGCGCGCCGCGGCGCTGCTCGGCCTGCCATACGTATGACACCGTCGGGAACTGCAGCGCCTCGTAGACCACCCGGTTGCGCTCGGGCGCGTAGTCGAAGCACGACGCCAGCACCGACATCACGCTCGACACGTTCTGATGCATGATCACCGTGCCGCTGGGAGCCGAGATGATCTTCGCGATCCGCTCGGCCGCGCGATCGACCTCGGGCAACCAATCGCTCCATGCGGTGATCGACTTGGTCCGCCACAGCTCGAGGTACTCCGCGAGATCGGCCTGCGCCTGCGCGGGTACACACCCGAGCGAGTGCGAGATCAGATGGATGCAGCTCTCGAGCGCGGGGAACTTCGAGCGGTACTCGAGCAGACTTTCGGCGACCGGGTCAGCCATGCCCGTGGCGTACCAGCCGCTGCGGGTGCGCGTCTACTACATCGGCGCACCTCGCACGCGTCGCCGGATGCGATCGTCGATCTGACGCGAAACGTTCACCACGCCGTCGCGAGTGTGATCCGCATCGTGATCGTCACGACCAGGCTCGGTGGCCGTCGCTACACATCGTCGTCACGCAAACCGTGAGGCTCGTCGCGCGGACGAAATCACTTTCATTCAGTTCGCCCGAAAACCTACTCTCGGATTGGTGACCAGAGTGACCGACACCGGTACAGCGACGCGAGTGCGCGCCCGCACGTCGGCCACCAAGGTCGACAAGCCGGCCGCGCCTCGTGGCAGGTGCCGGGCGGATACCGCGATCACACCGCCAAGGCCACTCGGCACTGCGGCGGAGCTCGACGATTCGATTCCGGAGCCGGCGGCCGACGACAACTTCACGGTTCCGGTACCAGCCCCGCTGCGGCTGCCTGATGCGAGCGTCGATCTGCCGCCCGGCCCGGTCGCTGCGCGCCTGCCACCGAGCGACCTCGGGCGACCAGCGACCGACAACATCGAGGTCCCGCACGAGCGGTTCGGCAGCTACGAGGTGTTCGAATGTCTCGGCCGCGGCGGAATGGCCTCGGTGCATCGTGCGGAGCTCGCCGGGGTCGCGGGGTTTCGACGGGCGGTCGCGCTCAAGCGGATGCACCCGCACGTGGCCGACGATCCGTCGCTGGTGAAGTCGTTCGTGCAGGAAGCCCAGCTCGCTGCAGACCTCAAGCACCAGAACATCGCGCACGCGTATCACCTCGGAAAATGCGACGGCACGTACTTCATCGCGATGGAGCTGGTCCAGGGACCGACGTTGCTGCAGATCATGGCGCAGTGCTCGCTGGCCGCCGGCCCGATTCCGATCGAGATCGCGGTCGCGATCCTGATCCAGGTCTGCGACGCCCTCGATTACGCGCACACGCTATGCGACGACCAGGGTCGCCCGCGCGGCATCATCCATCGCGATGTGTCGCCGACCAACGTGGTGGTGTCGAACAGCGGCGTCGTGAAGCTGATCGACTTCGGGATCGCGAAGGCGCGTTCGCGGATGCAGACCCGGGAGGGCATGATCAAGGGCAAGATCGCGTACGTCGCGCCTGAATACCTGCAAGGGTCGCTCGATGCGCGCGCCGACCTGTTCGGGCTCGGTGTGATCGCGCACGAGCTGTTGACCAGCCGGCGGCTGTTTCGAGGCCCCACCGAATACGAGACCATGGAAAACATCCGGACGATGGCGGTCAAGCCACCGTCGCACTGGAACCCAGCCGTCCCGTCGGATCTCGACAACATCGTGATGACCGCGCTCGAGCGCGATCCCGAGCAGCGCTGGCAAAACGCCGCCGCGTTGCGGACCGCGCTGACCTTGGTCGCCAAGGATCTCGGCATCGTCGTGTGTCCGCGTCAGATCGTCGACTGGGTGATGTGGGCGTTCTCGCAGCAGCCACGCGAGAACAGCAGCGAGATCAGTCGCGTGATCGCGGAGCTCGAGCCCAGCATCTCGATCGACATCGGGCCGTTCGAGTCGTCGGCGCACTCGCGACCGACGCAGCCCGCGGCGACCGAGCTCAACCCGTACGAGTTCATGCTCGACGACGACGATAAGGCGCGTACCCTGCCGCGCTGAACAGCACAGAACAGCAGACCCGCGAAGGCGCGCGCAATCCGATCGGGACAGGGGAGCCGAGAACCGAGCGACGGGCGTTCGACACGGCCGATCTCGTGCGCTCACCGGGCAACCAGGGGTTGGCCTTGGAGAACGCTGCCTCTCCAGGGACCAGCCAGCAAAATAGTTATTAGATTACAGTGTTTTACAGGGAACCGAGCCGGCCTCGATGAGGTCGGGTCAACGCCGGTTAGAAGGTCGCTGTTCGTGGGGTGGACACATCTCACTACACTTCCCGCCACTAGCTTTTTTCCGCATTTAGAAAGAATTCCATGCGAGCGAGCAGCAGAGCGGCGACCGAGATCTGGCAGACGCCTCCGTCCGAGCAAGATCGCGTGACCGAGGTGTTCGGCGACTACGTCGTGTTCGAACAGCTCGGCGCTGGTGGGATGGCCACGGTTCATCGCGCGGAGCTGCGCGGCATCGACGGGTTTCGCCGGCCCGTCGCGCTCAAGCGCATGTTGAGCTCCGTCGCCGAGGATGTCTCGCTGGTCGACGCGTTCGTGCATGAAGCGCGACTGACCAGCCAGCTCAAGCACGACAACATCGCCCAAGCCTACGATCTCGGGAAGCACGACGGCAGCTACTACATCGCGATGGAGCTGGTCCCCGGCCCGACGCTGCTGCAGGTCATGGCGCAGTGCAGTGCCGCCGCTGGTTCGATCCCGCTTCCGATCGCGGTCAACATCCTCATCCAGATCTGCGACGCGCTCGATTACGCCCACTCGCTGCGCGACCAGAATGGCCGGCCGCTCGGCATCATTCACCGCGACATCTCGCCGGGGAACATCATCATCTCGAACACCGGCGTCGCGAAGCTGATCGATTTCGGCATCGCCAAGGCAACAACGGCGCGAGCGCAGACCCAGACCGGTTTCATCAAGGGCAAGTTCGCGTACGTCGCGCCTGAATACGTGGCCGGCAAGCTCGATGCGCGTGCCGATCTGTTCGGCCTCGGCGTGGTCGCGCACGAGTTACTCACCAACGAGCGGCTGTTCCGCGGCAAGAACGATCTGGAGACGCTCCGCAATCTGCGCGAGATGCGCGTGCCCCGAGCGTCGCGGTTCAATCCCGACGTTCCCGCGGAGCTCGACGACATCGTGTTGACCGCACTGCAGCGCGATCCTGCGAAGCGCTGGCAGACGGCGGCGGCGATGCGCACCGCGCTGCTGCAGGTCGCATGGAAGCTCGGTGTCGCGGTCGGACATCAGCAGGTCGTCGACTGGCTGGTCTGGGCATTCTCGCAGCAGCCGCGCCGGCTCGGCACCGAGCTCGGCGCGCTGATCGACGTCGGGCTCGAGCCAAGCGCCGAGGCTCCGCCACCACCGCCACCGATCCATCCAGACGACCCCGCTCAGATGTTGCGGACCAGATCGCTGCGCAACAAGGCACTGCGCAACACGTCGCGCAACCGCGTGGTGCGGCTTCCCGCTGGCCGTTCGAAGCGTGCGCTGTCCGTGCCGTCGCGCCGTTCGGCGCCGCGTTCGCCGAGCCGTCCAGCGGCGCCTCGTGCGGCAGCTCAGCCGCCGCCGATCCCACCGCCGCGTCGGCGCGCTGTTCCGCCACCACCGTTTGCTGGCAAGCCGCCGGTGTCCGAAGGCACGGTGGTCACCACCAAGATCCCTCGCGACTCCGCTCGCCCGTGGCTGCTGATGATGATGTTCATCGGCGCGGTGACCGCCGCGTGGTACGTCTGAGCGAACCCGTACCTACATCTCGCACCCGACGAGGACTGTGACGCAGCAGACTGCCCGGTCGGACACAAACAGAAAACGCTCGGGCTCGTCGACATCGCGGCCTAGGATGTTTGGATGGCCGTCCTCGCGAACACCCCGGCCGGCAGTCGGTCGCGAGCTCGCTCCGAGAGCAGCGCGGTCACCAACGTCCTGCAGCTTCGCTCGGCCAACCAGAATCACAACCAGGTCCCCGAGCGGTTCGCCGACTACTACGTCTTCGAGCGACTGGGCGTTGGTGGGATGGCCGAGGTCCATCGCGCCGAGACCCGCTCGATCGGCGGTGTGCGCCGGCCGATCGCGCTGAAGCGCTTGCTGCCGCATGTGGGGGAGAGCTTCGAGCTCGTGCGGTCGTTCGTGCACGAGGCACAGCTCGCCAGCCGGCTGCGACACGAGAACATCGCGCAGGTCTATCAGCTCGGCCGCTACGAAGGGACCTACTACATCGCGATGGAGCTGATCGAGGGACCGACGCTGCAGCAGCTGATGCAGCAATGCGCCGGCGCGGCTGGTCCGATCTCGATTCCGATCGCGATCAACATCCTGATCCAGATCTGCGATGCGCTCGACTATGCGCACAGCCTGTGCGACGACGAGGGCCAGTCACTGCGGCTGGTTCATCGTGACGTTTCGCCGGCCAACGTGATCGTGTCGAACACCGGGATCGTGAAGCTGATCGACTTCGGCATCGCGAAGGCGGCGGACTCCAGCATTCACACCGCAGCCGGAGTGATCAAAGGCAAGTACGCCTATCTCGCGCCCGAGTACATCCGCGGCGAGCTCGATGCGCGTGCGGATCTGTTCGGCCTCGGCGTGATCTCGCACGAGCTGCTGACCAATCGCCGGTTGTTCCTCGGCGAGACGCATGCACAAACCGTCAACAAGCTGCGCACGATGCACGTCCAGCCCCCGTCGCGCTGGAACCCGGACGTGTCGCGCGACCTCGACGATATCGTGATGACCGCGCTGCAGCGTGACCCATCGCTGCGGTGGCAGTGCGCCGCTGCGATGCGCACGGCGCTGACCAACGTTGCCAAGGACATCGGCATCCCGGTCACCGGCGCCGATGTTCGCGAGTGGGTGACATGGGCGTTCACCCGCAAGCCGAACCGTGAGCCCAGCCAGCTGGTCCGCGTGATCGGCACGCTCGAGCCCAGCGGGACCCACGAGGTCGATCTCAACGACCTGCTCGATGGGCCCGCAAACGCAAACCAGATCAGCGAACCGATCCCCGTGCCGATCGGCGTGCGCGCCGACACGCAGCCCGCACCGGTACTACCCACGATCACGGTGAGGTCGGAGTCACCGGCGATCGTGATCGATCGTCCCAACAGGAACGTGCTGCGAGCGCGACGATCGCCGGCGCCACCGCGCGGCATGAACGTCGTCGTGGCGACGCCTGCGCCTGCCGTACCCGCGACTGAAGCGATCGTCCGCGACGCGGGCCGCGGTGCGCCGCGCACTGCACGTGGCACGTTGCGGTCGGAGATCCAGGAGCCGATCGCGCCGCGCCACGAGACGCCTTCGCGCGCGCCGGCGTCGGCGCGAACGCGCAGCCGACCTCCACAGGAACGCCGGCGACATCGCCTGCCGCCACCACCGCCGGGGAGTGGCGATGCGATTCAGGTCGGTGATGATCTGTTGATCAGCGAACGCGTGGCCTCACCGAGATTGCCCAATGCGCCAGCGCCGGTGATCTGGCCATGGGTGCTGTTGATGCTCGCGGCGGCAGCGGTGGCGGCTGGGTATTTCACGTGGCCATGGCCGTGGCCGCTGCCGATGCTGTGAACGCTGTCGCGACGCCTGAATCGCAAACGCCCGGCGTCGCAGCTGCGTAGCAACGTTGCGCAGCGCTCGGCGCACGTCACGCAGCGGCCGTGCATCGTGAGCCGACCGAGAACGGAGACGTGAATTCTAGGCTCGGTTGTTAGTGCGGCGTCGGACTCGGGCTCGGTGGGCTGGGCCTCGGCGTCGGGCTCGGAGCCGGGCTCGGGTTTGGCGGCGGACTCGGATTCGGCGTCGGAGCCGGGCTCGTCGTCGGGCTCGGGCTCGTCGTCGGGCTCGGGCTCGGGCTCGTCGTCGGGCTCGGGCTCGTCGTCGGAGCCGGGCTCGGCGTCGGAGCCGGGCTCGTCGTCGGGCTCGGGCTCGTCGCCGGAGCCGGGCTCGTCGCCGGAGCCGGGCTCGGCGTCGGGCTCGGGCTCGGGCTCGGCGCCGGAGTCGGGCTCCCGGGGATCGAGGTAGGTGCGGGTTGGTTTGTTGGTGCGTCAGGGATGGGTTTGATCTGCTCGTCCTCGACGGGAGGATTCAGGATGTCGTTGCCCTCACCGCCGATCAGCAGCGCGAGCGCGGTGATCAGACCGAGCCCGGCCCCGGCGGCGCCGCCAACGATCAAGCACGACGTATGCTCCGCTTCGGCGAGCTCGCAGGTGCCAAGGCCGACGACGCTGCCGACGATGCCGGTGGTCACCGCGGGATGCTTCACGGCAAACCCACACCCGCTCGCGGACGCGAGGCTCACGATCGATGCCAGAGCGATCGCCCGCATCAGTGGTGATAACCGGTGTCTCTGCCCTTCGCGGTCTGCTGCGCGGTCCACTCCGCGAACACATCGTCGCGGACGTCCCACAGCTTCGGGAAGAACCTCTGCTTCATGCCGTGCGCGAGCAGGTCCGAGTGCTTGCCCTTGAGCGAAGGCGTGCCGGTCCCGATGATCCGATAGACCAGCGTCAGATGACGCTGGCGCCAGCTCTGGAGCAGCTGGTCGTAGTCGACGAGCCCTTCGCACAGCTGGAACACGTCATGGTGATCGTGAGGCGAGTCATAGATCTGGCGAAGCGTGACGCCGCGGGTCTCGAGGAACTTCGCAAACGTCGGCCACACCAGCTCGCCCGGCAGGCGGAGCATCGTGCGAAATCCCGGCGACTCTTGCCCCGACCCGCGCCCGAGCCCGGTGCGGATCGTCATGTAATCGGTCGGCGCCATCGTATCGAGCAGGTCGATCGAGTGGAGCAGCACTCGCTGAATCGCCGCGACCCGGCGCAGGGTCGTCGTCGCGCGGGCGAGGTTCCCAGCATCGAGCTGCGCGCAGGTGAACCGCAGCTCGTGCTCGATCAGCTTCATGTACAGCTCGTGCGCTTGATGCACGACTTGAAACTGCATCTCGTCGTGACACGTGAGCGCGTCGGGCGCCTTTTGCAGGCCGAGGAGCTCCTCGGTGCGGATGTACTTCTCATAGTCGGTGAGCGCCACGCCCGGTTCCTACCACGTCTTTCCACGTCATCGGAGTGCCACGGCGCCGCACTGGATCACCCGGGATTTCACGGCGCTACGGCCGGCTGGTCGCACTGACACGCCGGTGTACGACCTTTGCAGCGCACGCGTCGCGATTGCGCTTCTCGAACCGGCGCGAGACGATGAATCGTGGCCCGTCCGAGCCTGAGGAATCCATGAGCTACGGCCAGCGATGGGGTGTGTCGATCGTGGCGGTGATCCTGACCGCGGCGAGCGCGGCATCGGCACAACCGGCGGAGTACGCGCCGCAACCGCAACCTCCGGGCTATCCCGCCGCGCAGCCGGCGCCGCAACCACCGCCGGGATCATCCCACGCGACATTCGTGTCGACGACCGCCGAGGGCTGGGAGGTGGTCGTTGATCGCGAGCCTGCGTGCGAGACGCCGTGCTCGCTATGGATCGCACCGCTACAGTTCGTCTCGCTGCGGACCCAGGAGCGCCGGCCGATCCGGCTCGACGTCGGGTACCTGCCGGCGGGCAACCTGATGGTTGCCGCCAAGCCACTGAGCAAGGGCATGTATGCCACGGGGATCACGTTCACGGCGCTGAGCGGCATGGCGGTGGTCACCGGCATCACGTTGACCGCCGTCGGCTGCTCCGGCGATCGCGACACGGTGTGCAAGGCGGGCGTGATCTCGATGGTGTCGGGAGGCGTCGCGCTTGCCGGCTCGATCTGGCTGATGCGCCAGGCGCTGCCATACGCAGACGTCGGTCCGGCACAGCCGTACGTGACGGGCCAGAGCGTCGGCGTCGCCGGCACGTTCTGACATGCGATGGATCACTCTGCGACTGTGGCGCAACAACGGTAACGCGCGCGATCGGGTTTGATTTCACCGTCGATCACGCGATGATGACCGCATGCGTGGCACGGTCGTCGTCGGTTCGTGGCTCATCCTGGCTGCCGCTTGCTCGGGACGCCATGACGCCAGTGTCGATGCCGGTGTCGACCTCTCCGGTACGCCAGACGCCGCCGAGGTCTCGGACGCAATCACGACCGATCCCGAGCACATCTACGGCGTCACGATCGATAGCATCGACGACCTCGATGACATCGTCGATTCGCTCGCACATCTCTCTCGCAAGCCGACGACGCGGATCGTGTTCGACGAGAACGTTCCGGCCACCGACTACACGAGCGCGACGATCGCGATCCACGACGTCAGTCATGTCATGGGCGAGCTGCTCGATTCGTTCTACGTGAGCGACTACAGCGTCGAGGAGTACCGGGACCGCGCGGAAGAATACTTCGCCGAGCTGGGCGACCACGTCGACATCTGGGAGATCGGCAACGAGATCAACGGCGAGTGGCTTGGCGACACCAAGGACGTGGTGGCCAAGATGACGGCTGCATACGAGCTCGCCGAGCAGCAGGGACGCGCAACCGCGCTCACGCTGTATCTCAACCCCGATTGCTGGGAAGACGAAGACCACGAGATGTTCGCGTGGGCTGGCGCCAACGTGCCACCTGCGATGAAGCAGGGCCTCGACTACGTGTTCGTCAGCTACTACGAGGACGACTGCAACGACTTTCAGCCCGACTGGAACGCCGTGTTCGCTCAGCTCGCAGTGATGTTCCCGACGGCCAAGCTCGGCGTCGGCGAGTGCGGCACCGACTCAGCCCCGCACAAGGCCGAATTCATCGAGCGCTATTACTCGCTCGAGGTCACCGAGCCTCGCTACATCGGCGGATCGTTCTGGTGGTACTTCCACCAAGACATGGTCCCGCGCACCAAGCCGCTGTGGACGACGCTCGATCAGACGATCGCTCCGTGAGCCCGACTGTCCCGGCAGATGCCGGCTAGCGAAACACGCCCTCGCTCGGCGGTAACTGGCTGCGTGCCCTCAAAAACCGGGCGGGTCGAGGTTCGACGCGGAGGGGCTTAGGCTTGCGCATACCCCGTGACAGACGCGGGTCCCTGGTGAGGCCGTGGTCGCTTAGCGGCCGATTGACCAAGTCTATAACATGTTGATTTTACATGATAAACAAGTTAGTTGTTAGCACTCGCCCTGGGGGGTTGCCAACGCCGCGGCCGGTGTTTATAGAGGGCCGCAAACCATTTACGAGTGAGGGCACGTCATGAAGATCCGTCCGCTGCACGATCGCATTCTCGTCAAGCGTCTCGATGAGGAGACCAAGACCGCTGGTGGCCTGTTCATCCCCGACTCCGCCAAGGAGAAGCCGATCCAAGCGAAGGTGATCGCGGTCGGCGCTGGCAAGCGCGACAAGGACGGCAAGATCGTCGCGCTCGAAGTCAAGGCTGGCGACCGCGTGCTGTTCAGCAAGTACAGCGGCACCGAGGTCAAGATCGATGGTGAAGAGCACCTGATCATGCGCGAGGACGATCTCCTCGCCGTCCTCGACTGAACCACCGCGAACCTCTTCAACTTCGAAAACAAGGAACCAGAACAATGGCTGCCAAAGAGATCATCTTTTCCTCCTCGGCTCGCGGCGAGATCGCCAAGGGCCTCAACATGCTCGCCAACGCGGTGAAGGTCACCCTCGGACCCCGTGGTCGCAACGTCGTCATCGAGAAGTCGTGGGGCGCCCCGACGGTGACCAAGGACGGCGTCACGGTCGCGAAGGAAGTCGAGATCGAGAACAAGTTTCAGAACATGGGCGCGCAGATGGTGAAGGAGGTCGCGTCGAAGACCTCCGACGTCGCCGGCGACGGAACGACGACCGCCACGGTGCTCGCGCAGGCGATCTACAACGAGGGCGCGAAGCTCGTCGCTGCCGGCCTGAACCCGATGGACTTGAAGCGCGGCATCGATGCGTCGGTCGCGTCGATCGTCGAGCAGATCACCAAGATGGCGACCCCCACCAAGGGCAAGGAAGACATCGCCCAGGTCGGCACGATCAGCGCCAACGGCGACACCGAGATCGGCAACATGATCGCCGAGGCGATGAAGAAGGTCGGCAAGGAAGGCGTGATCACGGTCGAAGAGGCCAAGACGCTGCACAGCGAGCTCGACGTGGTCGAGGGTATGCAGTTCGATCGCGGCTACCTGTCGCCGTACTTCGTCACCGACACCGAGCGCATGGAAGTCGTGCTCAACGACTGCTACATGCTGATCCACGAGAAGAAGATCTCGAACATGAAGGAGCTGCTCCCGGTGCTCGAGCAGGTTGCCAAGCAGGGCAAGCCGCTCCTGATCATCGCGGAGGACGTCGACGGTGAGGCCCTGGCCACGCTGGTCGTCAACAAGCTGCGCGGCACCCTTCAGGTGTGCGCGGTCAAGGCGCCGGGCTTCGGTGACCGTCGCAAGGCGATGCTGCAGGACATCGCGGCGCTCAGCGGCGGCCAGGCGGTGACGGAGGATCTGGGCCTCAAGCTCGAGAACCTCACGGTCAATGACCTCGGCAAGGCCAAGCGCGTTGCGATCGACAAGGACAACACCACGATCATCGAGGGCGCCGGCAAGAAGGCGGACATCGAAGCGCGCGTGAAGACGATCCGCCGCGAGATCGAGGAGACCACGTCGGACTACGACCGCGAGAAGCTTCAGGAGCGGCTCGCCAAGCTGGTCGGTGGCGTTGCCGTGATCAAGGTCGGCGCTGCGACCGAGGTCGAGATGAAGGAGAAGAAGGCTCGCGTCGAGGACGCGATGCACGCGACGCGCGCGGCCGTCGAAGAGGGCATCGTCCCCGGCGGTGGCGTTGCGCTGCTCCGCTGCCTCAACGGCCTCGACAAGCTGTCGTTCGATGATGACCGCCGCTACGGCGTCAACATCATCAAGCGCGCGCTCGAGGAGCCGATCCGCCAGATCGCCGCGAACGCGGGCGTCGATGGTTCGATCGTCGTCGCCAAGGTCCGCGAGGGCAAGGACTCGTTCGGCTTCAACGCCGCGACGCTCCAGTACGGCGACCTGATCAAGGAAGGCGTGATCGACCCGGCCAAGGTCGTCCGCACCGCGATCCAGAACGCGGCGTCGGTGTCGGGCCTCATGCTCACCACCGAGACGCTGATCGCCGAGAAGCCGAAGAAGGAAGACAAGGCGGCCGGCGGTCACGCGGGCCACGGTCACGACTTCGAGGACTAACCGAGATCGAGCGACGAAACGCGGCGCTCACGCGCTTCGTTTGCAGACGGGCTGGCGGCGACGCTGGCCCGTCTTCGGTTTCGGAATCGGCACAAACCGACGGCGAGCTGGAGATTACGTCCGTGCGTGCAGCGCAGGTGTCGCTTTTCACGAGACCAGTTGCCGGCTAGCCCACTGGCCGGAACGCAGCCAAGTAGCGGAACCGACTACCCCGCTGCCATGGCTCACTTGTTGCGACGCCACAGCGCATGTCGCTGCGTACCTGGTCGCTCATCGTGAGCATTTCGGTCGGCGCATTCGCCTGCACCGACCGTAGCAACGACGATCTCGAGGACCTGGGGGACCTGGGCGACAGCAAGGCCGATACCGTGCTGCCGCGCGAGGTTGTGATCGATGTCGCCCCGGGCGAAGCCAAGCGCATCCGCGTCAAGACCGCGGCGTTCGTCGCGCGCCTCACCCAATCCGGTGACGTCGCGGCGCAGCTCACCGCGATCAGTCTCGAGCTCGAGACCGCGAGCGATGTGACGGCTCACCCGGCGCTCGACATCGCCGGCGATGGAACCGTTCGCACCTGGACGATCCGCGTCGATAACCTCGGTGACGCCCAGCTTCAGGGCACGCTGCTCGTCGATTTGCCAGCCACCGCCACCGCGGAGCTCGGCATCGTCTCGGACATCGACAAGACCGTGATGCCACCCGAAACCTCCGCCGGCCTCGTACCGCCCTACCCCGGCGTGGCGGCCTTGCTCGCCACGCTCGAGCTACGCGCGAACGGCGTCGCCGGCGACGTCTACTACGTCACCGCGCGCGATGCGGATCGCATCGAAGGCGTCCCCGAGTGGATGGCGATGTATGGCGTGCCCGCGGGACCGATCGAGACCGGTGTCGGCGGCGAGCCGTGGATCGCGCAACCCGAGAAGGTCGCCGACATCTCGCGGATCTTCGATGCTCACCCCGATCAGAAGTTCGCGCTGCTCGGCGACACCGCGCATCGCGATCCCGAGGTCTATGGCGAGATCCGCACCAAGTATCCCGACCAGGTCGCGACGATCATCATCCACAAGGTCAACATGACCGTGAACCCCAACCGCGTGGTCGGCATGAACATGGTCACCAACTACGCACAAGCCGCCGCCGCCGCGCTCGCCGCCGACCTGGTCGATGAGGCCGAGGCACGGACGATCATGGAGACGGCCCGGAGCCAGGGCCTGATGATCAGCGATGCCGAGATCGACGCGTTGATCGAGGGAGCGAACTGAACGCTCGCATCGTAGATAGATAACCAACGAGGTGCACCCGCGCCTCGATATGACAGCGGACCGGCGACAACGTCGGTCCGCTGTCGCTTTCGGTGCTAGGCCTAGATCGTTCAAAAAATCTGCTGCGACAGTGCGTCGCGTGTCGTGTTTGGAGACAGCTGTCGGATCCCCGCGCAGCACGTACGCGTATGTTTGCCCGCCCGAGCCGGCGATCAGGGGCACAGGGGTTGCTAACCTGGCCGCCTAGCATGCTGTCGACACGTCGTTGTGTAGTCGCCGCGGTGCTGGTGGGCTCGTTCGGTAGCATCGCAACCGCACAGCCGCCGCCCGAGCCGGGTCGCGAGCAACCCGCTCCAGAGCCACCAGCACCCGAACAACCAGCGCCGCAAGCGCTCGGCGAGACGATCTCGGCCGCGGGGCGCGTGATCAACGCGATGGGTCGGCCGATGCGCGGCGCGACCGTGACCGTCGAGGGCACGGACGTCGCGACCAAGACGGATCGCAACGGGCAGTTCGTGATCGACGCGCCGATCGGGGCGACGTTGATCGTCGAATCGCGCGGTCATGGCGTCGGCCTCGCCAATGTCACCGGCCGCACGCTCGACGACATCGTGTTGCTCACCGAGGCACAGACGTCGGAGACGATCGAGGTCGAGAGCGAAGCGCCCGCGGCGTCTCCCGGCGCCGCACAACTGGATCGCCAGGAGCTCCAGCGCGTCCCGGGTACCGGCGGCGATGTGGTGCGCGCGTTGACGGTGATGCCGGGCGTCGTGAACCTGCAGATCCCGCTCGGCTACTCCGGCGTCGTGATCCGCGGCTCGTCACCGCAGGATTCGAAGGTGTTGATCGACGAGTTCGAAGTGCCGGTGCTGTTCCACAACATCGGATTCCGCGCGATCGTGCCGGCCGAGACGATCGCCTCGCTCGACTACATTCCGGGCGGATTCGATGTCGCATACGGCCGGGCATCGTCGGGAATCGTGCTGCTCACGACGCGCCCGGGGAGCGAGCAACGCACGACGCAGGCCGAGATCTCGGTGATCGATGGCGGGCTGCTGGCGCAAGGCACACTCGGCGAACGCACGCGCTACATGATCGGCCTGCGGCGCTCGGTGATCGACTTCTTGTTGCCGTCGATCATCCCCGACAGCGTCGATCTCTCGCTCACCACGGTGCCGCGCTACTGGGACGAGCAGCTGCGCATCGATCACCAGCTGAGCTCGAAGTGGGACCTCACGCTGTCCAACGTCGGCACCGACGACATCTTCGAGCTCTACGCGACCAAGGACGAGGACGCCGACACCAAGCGGTTCTACAACCGCACCCGGTTCATGCGGCTCACCGCCGCGGCTCGCTACAAGGATGGACCGTGGCAGGCCAACCTGGCGCTGTCGGGACTGCTCCAGGAGTTCCGGTTCGACGCCGGCATCTACCAGCGCGTGCAGTTCGTGACCCCGGTTGTCACCCCGCGCGCCGAGATCTCGAAGTCGATGCCCAAGGCCGCGGGGCTCACCGACGTGGTCTGGCGCGCCGGCGCCGAGGCGCAGATCGGCTACGCCGACATCGATCTCGCGCTTCCCGTGGAGCGTCGGGAAGGCGAGCCGTATCCGCCGATCGACTTCAAGGACACCGCGGTCAAGTTCAACGGCAGCATCTGGACGCCGAACTTCGCGACCTGGACCGCGATCGCCGCGAACTTCGATCCGCGCGTCCGCCTAACCACCGGTGTCCGCGCCGAGTACTTCGGCCGCGGCGAAGAATTCTCGCTCCAGCCGCGCGGCGAGCTGGCGGTGAAGCTCGCCAAGCCGGTCACGCTGAGGCTCGCGGCGGGCGCATATCGCCGGCCGCCGGAGTACCAGTCGGAGTACCTCGAGAAGCACCTCAAGTCGGAGCGCTCGAAGCAGACGATCTTGGGCCTGCAGTACGAGCCGCGCGAAGGCATTCGACTCCAGGGCTCGGTCTACTACACCGATCGCACGGCGCTGATCACCCACAACATGGACGACACGCTCGGCAACAATGGCTGGGGCACGACGACCGGCGCCGAGGCGCTCGGCACCTATCGCCGCGGACCGTGGTTCGCGTGGCTGAGCTATTCGTATTCGCATTCGACGCGCGTCGATCGTCCCGGGGCCAAGCGCCGGTTGTTCGACTTCGATCAGCCGCACAGCCTCAATGCCGCGGCGAGCTGGAAGCGCGGGCGCTGGCAGCTCGGTGGCCGCTATCAGCTGTATTCTGGCCTGCCCTACACACCGATCATCGACTCGGTCTTCGACAGCGACCGCAACATCTACCTGCCGGTCAGCGCCGAGCCCAACTCCGAGCGCGCACCACTCCATCACCAGCTCGACCTCCGCGTCGATGTGTCGTGGAACTGGGGACCGACGCAGATGACCGCGTTCCTCGATGTCCAGAACGTCTACATGAACGAGAGCGTCGTGACCTATTTCTACAGCTACGACTACTCGGAGCGCAGCGCGTTCAAGTCGTTGCCGCTGATTCCGTCGATCGGTCTGCGAGGTGTCCTATGAACGAGGGGAAGAGCCCGATCGCGATGGTCGCTACAATCGCCGGCGTGATGTTCGCGATCGGCTGCACCGACGATGTCGATCAGGCGTGGGAGCTCGACCACGATCGGATCATCGCCGTGCGCGCGACACCGCCGCGGATCATCACCGGGGAGCGCTCGGAGATCGATCTATTGCTCGGGCGCACCGGGCGACAGGTTCCGATCGAAATCAGTCCCGAAGCGGCAACCGTCGTGTCGCCGATGGCCCTCGCGGGCGCACTCAGCGGAGAGAATGGTGAGTGGATCGTCACCGCGCCTACCAACGATGAGCTCGCGATGGCACGCACCGAGCTCGCGTTGCCCGCGGATGCTCCGGTGCCGGTCCAGGTCGGCGTGAGCAGCAACGCCGGCGAGCTGCTCGGCCTCAAGATGGTGTGGATCGGCGAGCAACGCCAGAATCCATCACTCGACACCGTCACGATGAACGCAGCCGACATCACGGGAGCCACCGAGCTGAGCGTGGGGATCGAGGTCGATGTTCGGTTCGAAGTGCCATTCGACGACGAGAACTTCGACATCAATTGGCTCACTTCGTGCGGCACGATGCACGACTACGATCTGCCGAGCGCCTACTTGCGTGTCGAGAAGGACGACATGATGGCGGGCACGTTCGCGCTCGTCGTGCGCGACGCGTTCGGCGGTGTCGCGTGGCGGCTGTGGCAGATCACGGCCAACTGATCGCGCCCTGTCGCGGGCGACGCCGCCAGCACGTTCGCGCGTGACATCACGCGCGCGCTACGTTGCAGCGGCGGATTCCCCACGATATGCACGGGTCGGTGAGCCATGGCCTGATCGCGACCGCGGTTGTCGAGCACTACGGCAAGGTCAAGCGCGACCTGCCGTGGCGCCGCACCCGCGATCCGTACGCGATCTGGGTGTCCGAGATCATGCTGCAGCAGACGCGCGTCGCGACCGTGATCCCGTACTGGGAGCGCTGGATGGCGAAGTTCCCGACCGTGGCGGCGCTCGCCGATGCGCCTCTCGATGACGTGCTCGCGGCGTGGGCGGGGCTCGGCTATTACTCGCGCGCACGCAATCTGTGGTCGGGCGCGCGTGAGGTTGGCGAGCGATTCGACGGTGCCTTGCCGCGACGCGCCGACGAGCTGCGCAAGGTCAAGGGCATCGGGCCGTACACGGCGGGCGCGATCGCGTCGATCGCATTCGGCGAGCGAGCGCCGCTGGTCGATGGCAATGTCGCGCGCGTGTTGTCGCGCGTGTTCGCGATCCGAGATGACATCAAGTCGACCGCGGGACAACGCGCGTTGTGGACCCGCGCCGGTGAGCTGATGTCCGCGCTGCCGATGAGCGCGGCACCCGGCGAGCTCAATCAAGGGTTGATGGAGCTGGGCGCCACGGTGTGCTCGCCCGCCGAACCGCGCTGTTTGATCTGCCCGCTGGCCACGCACTGCGACGCCGCTCGCACCGGACGACAGGCCGCGTTCCCCGTGGTCACAGCGCGCAAGAAACAGCACGAGCTACCGCTGCTCGCGCGGACGCTGGTGTGGGTCGAGGCGCGCGGCACGATCGTCCTGGTGCGGCGCCGCGCCGATGGACTGTTCGGAGGATTGTGGGAGCTACCTCCGGTGGCGCTCGTCGAGGCGCTCGGCGGAACCATCGCCGATCCTGCACCGATCGCCCACCACGACCAGGTGCTGTCGCACCGCCGAATGACCGTCGCCGTAGTGCGCGGCACCCTGCCGTCGCGGCTTGCCGAACCTCGGGATCCGGGATACGACGCGATCGCTCGCGTGCGGATCGTCGACGCGACACACCTCGGCATCGCAGCGGCAACCACCGCGATCCTCACGAAGTATCGGGACACTCCATGGACCTCAACCCCAAGGCCCTCGCGCTCCTCACTGAAGGCTACGACAAGATCCTCGAAGCCATCCGGCTCCTCGGGTTCCCGACCGAAGATGAGAACTTCCGCGACACGGCAGCGCGCGCGGCCAAGGGCATCCACGAGCTGATCCACGATCAGAAACAGGTGCGAGCCAAGATCGACGAGCTGCTCGCGAAGACGTTTCCCGCGAAGTACAACGAGATGGTCATCTCCAAGCACAACACGTGCTTCGGAGTGTGCCCGCACCACTTGTTGCCGGTGATCTATCGGATCTCGATGGCGTACATCCCGACGGAGAAGGTCCTGGGGCTCTCCAAGCTCTCGCGACTCGCTCGGCTGATCGCGCGCGGCCCGCGGCTCCAGGAAGACCTCACCCACGAGCTCGCGGACCTGCTCCACGTCAATCTGGCAAGTCAGGGCTCGGCGGTCTACATCGAAGGCCTGCACATGTGCATGGCAGCACGTGGGGTCGGTGCGCATGAGGCGCGGCTGGTGACCAGCGGTGTCCGCGGCGTGTTCCTCGAGCACCTCGCGACCCGCGAGGAGTTCATCAAGCTGGTGGTCGCTCCGCAGACGACCGTGCTCTGACCAGCGTTCGCGCGAAACGCATGGCGACAAGGGTTGGTCACGGCGCGTGACCGATTCTTCACGTGCTCACCCCTTCGCATCGTGGTTACCGGTCGTTGCGCCGTCGCGCGCGTTGGTTCGACCATTGCTTTGAACGCCCACCATGTGGATTGGTGGTGCGGTCATTGGACTCGGGCTCGTCGCGGTGCTGTCCGCGATCGTCGGTTTCGGTGGGGGCATCGTGCGATCGAGCGCCGGCGCCACCGTGGTGGACGCTCCGAGCGACCGTCCCTACGACCACACCCCACGTGGCCGTTCTCACGTGGTGCTGTGGCTCATCGGGCTCGCCGGCTCGGCCGGCTCGCTGCTGATGGTGTTCGCACATGCGGCGCCCTCCGAGTCGCAAGCGGCGGGTGCATGAGTGCTCTGAATCTCGGACTCGACAGTGGCGGCCTCGACTTCACACCATTCTGGGGAATCGTCGGCGCGAACGCCGACCAACCACGTCCGCGATCATCACCCTCGATGCTCAGCTGGTTGATCGGCGTCACCGGAATGGTGAGCTCAATGCTCGTGCTCATGACGAGCTCTCCGTCGTCGCCCGGTCAAGACGTCGTCGCGGAAGGAAGCGCGAGCAATTTCTGGGCGGTTTGCGGAGCGACCCTGTCCGGGATGTGGCTGTTCTGGTGCGTGCTTTTCCGGCTGGCGAGCCGGTACACGCGAGATGAATGACTGCGCAATGGATCGCCCAACGCCAAACCACGACATCGCTGTCATACCCACAACCATCAGCCCTGACCAAGGAATGCGCCTTTAGCGCCCGTCCACGCGAAATTTGTCCGGCATACGGACAAAACCGCGTTAATTAGGTCGGACCTATTTTAGACGGTCAGCCCGTCGAGCGTGGTCATGGTCATGCTCTGCAGGTGCGGATCCATGTCGCGATAGATCGCGACGATCTCGGGAACGTTGTGTGCTTCTTCCATCGACCGCTCGTCTCGCCACTTGAACGTCTCGATGAAATAGGGCTCGCCATCGCCCTCACCTGGATCATCGACGGCGCGATACAGCCGCACACCTTCGCTGGTGATCAGCCCCGCGGCTCGCAGCGCGGGCCCATGTCGGCGTAGGACGCTGGCGAGGAGCGCATACGCGCCCGGTTTGGGGCGATAGATCACCAGCCGGCGAACCGGCGCCGATTGGCCATCTGTGGACATGGACGATGAAGTCGACGACATTGAATGTCTCCGGCGTGCGGTAGCGTAGTCTTAACGCGAGGCCCGGCAAAACACACGATGCGAGTGGCTTACCTGCACGGGTTCCTGGGCGACATCGCCACCTGGGATCGGGTGGCGCCGCCAGGTCCCGAGCACCGGGCGATCGCCTTGCCGGGCCACGGCGGCGGCCCGGTCCTCGGCTCGTGGTCGGCGAATGTGACGGCGGTTGCCGAGGCGATCGGTGCGTGTGATGTCGTCGTCGGGTATTCGCTGGGGGCACGGGTCGCGACGGGGCTGGTGGTCGCCGGGCACGTTCCACGCGCGATCCTGATCTCGGTCAACCCCGGGATCGACGATGCCGACCGTGCCGACCGACGCGCAAGCGATGCCGCGTGGGCTCAGCAGCTCCGCACCCGCCCCATCGGGGAATTCCTGACCGCCTGGGAGGCACAACCGTTGTTCGCTTCGCAGGCGCGTGTCCCGGCAGATCTGCTCGCCACGCGTCGCGCAAGGCGGCTTCGCCACGATCCGGAACAGCTGGCGCGCAGCCTCGAGGTCATGGGGCTGGCCGAGATGCCCGACTACCGCCGTTCGATCACCCGCGATCGATTCGCGCTCGTCGCCGGGGCAGAGGACCCGAAGTACGTGGCGATCGCCCGCGCGCTGTCCTCCCCGCTCGAGCTGATCGCTGGCTCCGGGCACGATCCCGCGCTCGAGCAACCGGTCAGACTCGGCGAGGCAATCGCGCGGTTGCTCAGCCGCTGATCCGCCGCTACGTCGGCTGGTACGCCGGATCGAACGTCGCGCGTAGCGCGGGCGGGATTCGCTGCGGCCGTCCCGACGCGAGCGCGATCAACGCCCACGTCGTCGCTGCCTTCGCCACCACCTTGCCGTCGCGCAGCAGCTCGGTGTTGCGCGTGCAGGAGGCCGTCTTCCAGTCGCTCACCCAGGTCTCCGCGGTGATCGTCTGCCCGGCGGTTACCGGCGCGATGTAGTCGACCTCGTGGCGGCGCACCACGAACACGGCACCGAGCTCTCGGTACTGCGGGATGTCCCACCCGACGGATCGCGAGTGCGCGAGCGCCGTGTCGAGCACCCACCGCACATAGACAAGATTCGAGACGTGACCGAGCTCGTCGATGTCAGCCTCGACCGCCGTGATCGGCATGGTGAATCGCGCTGGCACGCGCGGACTCTACACGGGCGCTGGACCGCGGACTACTGGATGTCGAACGCGTTCTTGAGGCGATTGCGAACCTCGTCGAGCTCCGGGCCGGACACCAGCTCGCGGACGTTGTTCTGGACCGGGACGTTCTCCCAGTCGACGTTCTTCAAGGCATCCGCCAGGTCGACCTTGACGCGAATCGTATCCACACCACCGGGCGCCAAGGTGAGATCGAACGTCTCGTCGATATCCACCCGCTTGGTGTCACGGACCACGAACGATTGTTCGACGCCCATGACGTTCACGTTCCCGGTCATCTCGTAAACCCAGTCGCTGCCAGTTGCGTTCAGCGTCACGGACAGCTTCGAGTACCGCCCTGGGGGCGCGGACCAGAAAAACGTCGAGCTCGCAGCCGCTGTCGTCGACCATCCGAGCACGAAGTTCGTGGCCGTGGTCCGATCGTCGCCGGACGTCGAATCTCCGATCACCTCGCAGCGCGCGACCTTCAACATCGCAGTCAACAGGGTCCCGCCGCCTTCGATGAGGATCGGAGGTAACACGGGGTCCGTTTCCCAGACCACCGCGAGCCCCGTTGCCGCTTGCGCGTCGCTTGGAAAACCGGGCGGCCCATCCACCGTCCCCACCACAGACGCATCGGGATCGCGGGCCTTGTCGGTGCCGGAACCGGAACATCCGGCGACGAGCACGAGGCAACCGATCAAGGTTTTCATGGCACGTTTCGTGGTGCACACACGGTACCAGTCATCGTGACACGACAACATCGCGAATTATGTGACCTGCCGCTGCGCATGAACCGTCAGTTGTGCAGGATCCGTACAACGTAATGGGGATGGAATCACAGACCCTCGCGGGTGTAACCGAGCTTGCCGCGCCGACCGAGCCTCGGGCATTCCTCGTCATCCACGTCGATGGTGGGTCCCGGGTCTACGACCTCCCGGAGGGCGTGGACTTCACGTTCGGCCGCTCGCGCACCGCGACCGTGATGGTCGACCACGACAAGGTGTCGCGCATGCATGCGCGCGTGAAGCGCACCGGTGACGCCATCGAAGTCGAGGACCTCGGGAGCCGCAACGGCACGCGGGTCAACGGCGAGAAGATCGAAGGCGTCCACCGGCTGGTCAGCGGCGACGAGATCGCGATCGGTCCGATCGTTGCGATCGTGGGCAACATCACACCGATTCGACGATCGAACACGATCGCGGACGTCACGACCGGCGAGCAACGGCTCGCTGCGGAGGTGGATCGCGCCGTGCGCTATCACCGGCCGGTGACGATCGCCCTGGTCAGGGTGCCGAGTGACGACGTCATGGACGCGGTTGCACGCACGCTCAGGCCCATGGACATGATCGCCGAGGATGCGGGCGATGATTACCTGGTGATCTTGCCGGAGCTCGGCCGCAGCGATGGCCAGGCGGCGATCGCGCGACTCCTCGAGCTCGCACGCGCGAGCAACGTGACAGCGAAGGCAGCGACTGTGTTGTGCCCCGACGACGGCACGAAGCTCGACACGCTGGTCGGGCTTCTGCGCGGTGGCCTGCGCACCGGCGCCGCGCCCCGCCCCGACCTGCCGCCTGCCCACGATGTGGTGATCCGGGATCCG
>JBFWXW010000046.1:0-58653 GCA_050187075.1 Kofleriaceae bacterium
CGTTTGCGACGGTGCGCGAGGCCGGCGTTCGTGTCCTCGGGATGCGGCACTACGACGTCCAGATGATCGGCGGCATGGTGCTGCACTCTGGCAAGATCGCCGAGATGCGCACTGGCGAAGGCAAGACGCTGGTCGCGACGCTTCCGACGTATCTGAACGCGCTCAGCGGCAAGGGCGTGCATGTCGTCACGGTCAACGATTACCTCGCCAAACGCGACGCCGAGTGGATGGGCCGGTTGCACGGCTTCCTCGGCCTCACCACCGGGGTCATCGTGCACGGCCTCGACGATCTCGAGCGCCAGCAGAACTACAACTGCGACATCACGTACGGCCAGAACAACGAGTTCGGCTTCGACTACCTGCGCGACAACATGAAGAGCTCGCCGGACCGCATGGTCCAGCGCGGGCTCCATTATGCGGTGGTCGACGAGGTCGACTCGATCCTGATCGACGAGGCCCGAACGCCGCTGATCATCTCCGGCTCCGGCGAGGAGTCCGCCGATCTGTACGTGAAGGTCGACCGGTTGATCCCGCGGCTCAAGCGCGAGGTGGACTACACGGTCGACGAGAAGGCGCACTCGGCGATGTTGACCGACGATGGTGTCGAGAAGATCGAGAAGCTGCTCGAAGTCGACAACCTGTACGACGCCGGCAACATCCAGCTCGTCCATCACGTCAACCAGGCGCTGCGTGCGCACACCCTGTACAAGCGCAACGTCAACTACCTCGTCGAAGACGGCAAGGTCGTGATCATCAGCGAGGACACCGGCCGCAAGATGCCGGGCCGGCGCTGGTCCGATGGCCTCCACCAGGCGATCGAAGCCAAGGAGGGCGTCACCGTCGAGGAGGAGAACCAGACCCTCGCCACGGTCACGTTTCAGAATTACTTCCGGCTCTACAAGAAGCTGTCCGGCATGACCGGTACCGCCGACACCGAGGCCCAGGAGCTTCATCAGATCTACAAGCTCGAGGTCATGGTCATCCCGACCAACAAGCCGATGATCCGTCAGGACATGCCGGACCTCGTCTACAAGAACGAGGCGGGCAAGTTCCGCGCGGTCGTCAACGACGTGCTCGATTGCCATCAGCGCGGACAGCCGGTGCTGGTCGGCACGGTGTCGGTCGAGAAGTCGGAGGTCGTCGCCAATCTGCTCAAGGCCAGGGGCGTTCCGTTCAACGTGCTCAACGCCAAGCAGCACCAGCGAGAGGCGTCGATCGTCGCCCAGGCCGGTCGCAAGGGCGCGATCACGATCGCGACCAACATGGCGGGTCGCGGTACCGACATCCTGCTCGGCGGCAATGCCGAGGCGATGGCCAAGGACGCACTTGCCGAGGAGAAGGCCAAGCTCGCCGAGACCCCGGCTGATGCCGCACCGCCCGAGGCGAGCGACGGAACGATGCCGTATCGCGGTGCCACCGAGCGGCACATGGATCCCCAGGAAGAGGAGAAGCTCTACAACGAGCTGTTCACGCGGTTCAAAGCGCAGTGCGATGCCGAGCGCAAGGAAGTGCTCGCCGCCGGCGGCCTCAAGATCGTCGGCACCGAGCGCCACGAGTCGCGGCGCATCGATAACCAGCTGCGTGGTCGCGCGGGCCGCCAAGGCGACCCCGGTAGCTCGCGGTTCTACCTATCGCTCCAGGACGACCTGCTGCGGATCTTCGGTCTCGATCGGATGACCGGGCTGATGGAGAAGCTGGGTCTCGAGGAGGACGTACCGATCGAGTCGCCGATGGTGACGCGTTCGATCGAGGGTGCGCAGAAGAAGGTCGAGGGCCGGAACTTCGATCAGCGCAAGAACGTGCTCGAGTACGACGACGTCATGAACCAGCAGCGCAAGACCATCTATGCGCTGCGCCGCCAGGTCCTGGACGGCCGCTATCACCGCGAGCCGACCGAAGAGGAGGCCGCCAAGGGCATCACCCCGGAACCGGTGACGACGAGTGGCGACTGGAGCCTCGAGTCGCTGCGCCCGGACCTGACCGCCAAGCTCACCGAGATCATCGACGTGATCCGGACCAAGGTGGCCGAGCGCGACCAGAAGGTGGCGACCGGCGCGATGGCCGTGGATACGCGGCCCGGCTGGCGGATCCTGCGCGCCGAGCTGTGGATCCAGTTCGGCGCGCTGATCGATCTCGAGAAGCGCTACGATCTCCCGCTCGAGCAGCTGGTCGACTGGTGCGTCGAGCAGATCGCCGCGTCGCTGGTGCAGCAGCGCGAGCGGCTCTACGACCTCGCGGACGCCCGAATGGCCGCGGTGATCAATCAGGTCCTATCCGTCGAGAAGAACGAGGACGAGTGGGACTGGGACGAGCTCGAGGACGCACTCGGCGAGCAGTTCAACATCGAATTCGAGATCAGCCCCGGTACGCCCGACGAGGTAGGCCGACACGCATGGCCTCTGATCGAGAAGCGGCTCAAGGAGCGGGAGACCGAGCTCGGCCGCTCGTGGCTGATGTACTTCCAGCGCCATTTCACGCTCGAAGAGATCGACCAGCAATGGATCGAGCACCTCAAGACGATGGATGCGCTTCGTGAGGGCATCGGGCTTCAGGGCTACGGTCAGAAGGATCCGAAAAAGGAATACAAGAAGATCGGCTTCGATCTGTTCGAAGAGATGATGAGCCGGATCCAGGCCAACGCGGTGACGAAGATCTTCCGCGCGCAGGTCCGCGTGAAAGAAGAGGCGGTTCCCGCGGTCCAGGAAAAGGCGCGCCAGATGGAAGAGCACGGCGCTGCAAACAAGTCAGACGACGAGCTGGCTGCCCAGGACCAGGATCAGCGCGCGCGGCGGCCATCGCGCGGCGGAGCTGCCGCGAGGACCGGGGACGGTGATGGCAAGCAAGAGCCGGTTCGCCGCGAGCGCCCCAAGGTCGGTCGCAACGATCCATGCCCGTGTGGGTCCGGCAAGAAGTACAAGAAGTGCCACGGCAAGGACGAAGAAGCCGCGGCGCAAGACTGATCGCGGCGGCTCCGACTCACAGCGTCAGCGCGAGACCGTCACCGGTACATGGCCCCGCGGCCATTCATCCCCGAGGCTTGGTTGCTGTCGGTCGCGTACGCGCCTCGCCCGCGGGGCTCGACCACGATCATCGATCGATGGATCCATGCGCGGCCCACGCGTGAATCGCGAGTGCAAACATTGACGCTCGTGGAGCGTTGGGACGATGCTTATTCAACATGCGCATCGGCGTCCCGAAAGAGATCAAGACTCAAGAGTTTCGCGTCGGAATGACCCCTTCCGGCGTCGCGATCCTCACCGCACGAGGTCACACGGTGCTGGTCGAACAAGGTGCAGGGGTTGGCTCGTCGATCCCGGACGAGGCATATGTCAAAGCTGGCGCGAAGATCGTCGCCAGCCGCGAGGAGGTGTGGGGCTCCGCGGACATGGTGGTGAAGGTCAAGGAACCGATCGCGCCCGAGTTCGGGCTGATGCGCAAGGACCTGTTGCTGTTCACGTACCTCCACCTCGCGGCGGCCCACGAGCTCGGCAAGGAGATGCTCAACCGCGGCGTCAACGGCGTCGCGTACGAGACCATCGAGCCGACCCCGGGCGAGCTGCCGCTGCTGACCCCGATGAGCGCTGTCGCAGGCCGGATGGCGGTGCAGGCTGGCGCGACGTACCTCGAGCGCGAGCGCGGCGGCAAGGGTGTCCTGCTCGGCGGCGTACCGGGAGTGAAGCGCGGGCGCGTGACGATCATCGGTGGTGGCGTGGTGGGTGCGAACGCCGCGAAGATCGCCGTCGGCATCGGCGCGAACGTCACGGTGCTCGACGTCAACCTCAACACCCTCGCCTACCTCGATGACGTCTACGTCGGCCGGATCTCGACCCAGTACTCCGATCCGCTCAGCATCGAGCGCGCCGTGCTCGAGAGCGACCTGGTGATCGGCGCCGTCCTGATCGCCGGTGCGCGCGCGCCGCGCCTCGTGACCGACGCGATGGTCAAGAACATGGAGCCCGGCTCGGTCATCGTCGACGTCTCGATCGATCAGGGTGGCTGCGTCGAGACAGCGCGCCCGACGACCCACGACAACCCGACGTACCTCGTCCACGACGTCATCCATTACGGCGTCGCCAACATGCCCGGCGCGGTGCCCAGGACGTCGACGTACGCGCTGACCAACGCGACGATCCGCTACGTCGTGAAGCTCGCCGACCTGGGCCTCGAGAAGGCGGTCGCCGACACTCCGCACATGGTCAGCGGGATCAACACCTACCGCGGCACGGTTCCACACGCTGCGGTGGCGGAAGCGCTGAGCGTCCCGCACACGCCGTTCAAGGTCTGAAGCTGCAGCAGGCCCGGTGGTTTGCACATGCAGGAGCCCGAGCCACAGCAGTTGCGAGATATCACGTGCACTTGGCCAGGATCGTGGTCGCGAGGATCACGAACGACCTGCCAGGTTGATGGCACGTCGTGAGGCGGAGGTGACGGTACAGGACCACTCACCTGCGTGGCCTGATCGGACCTGATCGCGCATGTGCCGGCAGTCACCATTCACATCCCAGTGATCCCGACTGGTTACATATGGCACGTTGCGACCGGCGCGATCTCTCGAGGTCGGGAACAATTGGCGTGTGCGGTCCGGTAACCACGGCATGCTGGCAGCCAGAGAAAAGCGTGCGGAATTCGAGCGTCAAGCGCTCGTCCACACCGACGCACTCTACGGCGCTGCCTATCGATTGACCCGCAATGCGCGCGACGCCGAGGATCTGGTCCAGGACTCGTTACTCCGTGCCTACCGGTTCTGGGAATCGTTCGAGCAGGACTCCAATTGCAAGGCGTGGCTGCTGCGGATCGTCACCAACACATTCATCAACGAGTATCAGCGCAAGAAGCGAACGCGCGAGGTGCTCGACGCGGCCAGCGCGGAGCAGCACGCCACCGACGGCGTGCTCGTTCACGAGGACGCACGCGATCGCCAAACTCCCGAGCGTGCGATGCTCGACCGCAGCGTGTCCGACGATGTCCAGCGTGCGCTCGATGCATTGCCCGACGATTTCCGCACCGCCGTCGTGCTGTGTGATGTGCAGGGCCTGTCCTACAAAGAGATCGCGGAGATCATGGAGACGCCGGTCGGCACGGTGATGAGCCGGCTGTTCCGCGGTCGCAAGCTACTGGCCACCGCGCTGCGCGAGTTCGCGGCGCGACATGGCTACGTGCGTGACACCGCCGCAACCACCACGCCGTCCGACGACAAGACGATCGATCTCGAGAAGTACCGTAACCAGAAACAAGCTTCCAACAAACCAACGGGTTCGCAATGAGTCTGTGTCCGAGTATCGACACGCTTTCGATGGCATACCTCGACGACGAGCTGGCCGGCGAGGAGCGCCGTGAGCTCGAGCTGCACCTCGTGGAGTGCGCGAGCTGTCGTGGCCACCTCGAGGCCGAACGCACCGAGCTGAACATGTTGCGGAGCGCGCTCGCGCCGCCCCCCGCCCCGGATCTGCTACGGGCCAAGATCTCTCGCGCGCTCGACCAACAGGATCGCCGCGACGCTCACGAGGGCCGGCAGCGCTGGACGCGCTGGATGCTGCCCGGCTCCGCGATCACCGCGTCCGCAGCTGCGCTGTTGCTGTTCCTCGGTGTAGCGATCCGTCCGCCGAGGGCGCCGATGAGCACCCCGGTCGCGTCCGAGGCGGTCGGCACCAAGACCCGGTCTACACCTCCACTGGAGGTGCAAGGTGCGAGCACCGAATCGTGGGTTCGCCAGCACTTTGCCGCGGTCGAGCCGCCGCAGTTCATCGAGCCGAATGTTCAGCTGATCGGTGGCCGCGCGGCGCCGATCAAGGGCCATGACGCGGTCGAGCTGCGTTACCTGGCCTCGGTGGGTGACAACCGGGTCGAGCTTCGCGTCCACTTGATCAGCGACATCGGCCCCAACGACCTGAGCGCGGGCCAGCCTGTCCGCTATGGCCAGCTGACGCTGCACGTTCATGATATCGGCGGGATTCCGGCCGTGTCGTACGTCGACGCAGACCACATCGGGTACCTGTTCAGCTCGCCGCGGTTGTCGTCGGGAGAGCTGCTCGAGCTCGTGACCGGGTCGGACTTGATCCGCCGAGCGCAACAACAGATTCGCTGACTCGGGTATCATGCCCATGGGGCATGAATCGACGCATCCTGTTGATCGACGACGATCCCGGGTTTCACGCGACCCTGACCGAGCAGCTGACCCGCTATCGGCTGGACGTCATCGTCGAACCCAACGCCGACGAGGCGATCGGGCTGGCGGCCGCGGAGCCGCCTGTGGTGATCATCATTGCCGTCGACGAGCCGGACAAGGTCGGCTTCAAGGTGTTCCAGCGGTGCAGGAAATCGGCTGCGATCGGAAAGATTCCCACCATCCTGGTGACCGCGACGGTGTCGGAGGACAGCTTCGCGAAGCATCGCGGGCTCAAGACGCACGCGGACGAATACCTGGATAAGCGCACGCTCACGGATCACGAGCTGGTCGGAAAGCTCGACAATCTGATCGGCCTCGAGGAGGCCAGCGACGATGACATGATGGACATCCCGGTCGAGGTCGACGAGATCGCCCTCGCCGATGGTGACATGGTGCTCGAGGAGGAAATCGCCGCCGAAGAGGTCTACGACGCTGCACCCGAGCCGGCCATGACCTCGCTCCACGACGCCGTCGACGGCTCGCTGGATCAGGAGACCGACGCGGCGTTCGCGGCGCTGCTCGGAGATGACGAGCCGTCGATGCCACCGGCGCCGGTGACACGGCACACCGTCCCCACGATCCCGCCGGCGCTGGCCGCGGCCGAGAACCTCGAGGAATCCGCTGCAGGGATCCCGTTACCGGTGGAGATCGACGAGCCGGACGCGCCGCCGCCGGTCGACGCCGAACCAAGCATGGTCGACGCCGTTCCAGGAATCATCGAGGACGGTGGTCGGCCCGATGAGGAATCGGCATTCGAATCCGCGAGCCGCATCTCCGAGCGCCCGACCAACGGGCGATCGGTGCCGCCGGGACTCGAATCATCGGCGGCGATCGCGCTGGACGTGGACGATCTGCAGCCGATCGAAGAGGACGCCGGTGCGATCCCCGAGCCGGTGCCGCACCCCATGTCGTCGGCGCCGGCCGCCGCTGCGACCGCGAGCAGTGACGTCGCCGCCCCTGCGCCCTCGCCGGTTGCGCCGGCACCGGTGGTTTCACGGGAACCACCTGCACCGGTTGCGCCCGCGCCGGTCGTCGCACGCGAAGCGCCCTCGCCCTCGCCCGCCCCGCCGGTGGCCGCGGCGGTAGCGGCCGTTGTTCCGACGTCATCTCCCGCACGAGCGACGGCCCCACCTCCGGCAATCCTTCGCGAGCCGGCGCCGGTGGCCTCGGCGCGCCAGCGCGTGGCGACCGCGCCTCCGATCGGTGCGGCCGCGGTGGTCGATCTTGGTCTGGACGCGATCGCCCAGGACGCGGATCGCGAGCAATCGGGCGCGTTCGATCGGCGCTCGCTACGCAAGGTCGACGACCTCGAGCGACAGGTCGCACAGCTGAAGTCGGAGCTCGAGCGGGCGCGTGCCAAGGCGGACGCGGCTGCCAAGAGCAGTGGCCGAGAGAACCAGTTCCTGAATCTGCGCGAGCAGCTGACCAACAAGGACAAGGAGCTGCAGCGCCTCAAGGAGCAGATCGCAAGCCGCGATCAAGACATCGCACGGCTCGGCGATCAACTGCGCGACCTCGAGCAGACACGCAAGCCGCTCGACACCAAGCTCGCCGAGCTCGAGCAGCATGCCGCCGCTCTCGAGGCGAAGCAGCGAGAGCTCACCACGGCGCTCGCTCGGACAGCACAGGAAGCCTCGGACCAGCTCGCGAACGCGCAGCAAGGGGCGAGTGCGGAGCTCGCGGCAGCTCACCAGGAGCTCGCCAGCGCGAAGCAGGACGCGGCGGCGCAGCTTGCGAAGGTTCAGCAGGATGCGGCGGCGCAGCTGGCCAAGGCTCAGAAGGACGCGGCCGCACAGCTCGCAAAGCTCAAGCACGAAGCAGCGGCTCGAGCGCAGGCTGACCAGGCCGCGCGGGCACAGCTCGAGAGCGAGCTTGCCAGCGAACGCGCCCTGCGCACATCGACCGCTTCGGAGGCCGAGGCTGCGCTCAAGGCGGAGCGCGAGCAGCTGGTCGCAAGCCACCGCGCCGCGCTCGACGAGGTCCGCGCCGAAGCCGAGGCGGCGCGCGAGGTCGCCGTCGAGATGGTCTCGAACGAGCTCAAGGATGCCAACACCAAGCTCGCTGCGGCCGAGGACCGCGCACGCGCAGCTCTCGCGCAGCTCACATCGGAGCGCGACGCTGCGGTTGCGCGTGCGGAGCAGCTCCAGCGCGAGCACGCCACGGCGCAGGCGACGCATCAGCGTGAGCTGGAGCAATCGCGGACCGAGCTGGGTGGCCAGATCGCGGTCGCGGCCGAGCAGCACGCCCACAAGCTCGGCGCGTTGACCGCCGAGATCGAGCAACTACGCAACGACCGCACGGCCGCCCGCGCCGCGACCGAACAGCTCGCGAAGAACGTCGCGGAGCTCACGACCTCGATCGCACAGCAGGCCAAGCAGCACGAAGCCGTGCTCGCGACGCGCGAGCGCGCCCACGCCGCGGCGATCCAGCAGGCCGAAGCAGGCGCCGCCGTGAAGCTCGAGGATGCACGGCTCGAGGCCGAGCAGCTCATCGAACAACATGCGATGGACAAGGCGGAGGCGGCCGAAGCGCACGCCCGCGCGATCGAAGCGCTGCGCGCCCAACATCGCGAGGAGCTGGCATCGCGCGACGAGCAAGCCCAGCGCGCCGCCGCGGACCTCCAGCGAGCACTCGCCGAGCAGCGCGCCGCCGCTGATCGGCTGGCGTCGGAGCTGCAGCGCGCGGTGGTCGAGCATCGTGAATCCGCGCAGCAGCTTGCCGATGCGCATGCCGCGCAACTCGCGGAGCTGGCCGAGACCCATCAACAGGCCGCCGGCGAACAGGACCGCGAGCACAAGGCAGAGCTCGCGCGGATCGCCGCAGAGCATCGCGCGGCCGCCGAGCGCGCCGCGGCACAGCACGCGGAACAGCTGGCACAGGTGAAGGCCAAGGCCGCGCGGGGCGACGAAGAGCATCAGCAGCAGCTCGCGCAGCTCACCGCGGCGGCGGCCCAGGCAGACGAAGAGCATCAGCAGCAGCTCGCACAGCTCACCGCGGCGGCGGCCCAGGCCGACGAAGAGCATCAGCAGCAGCTCGCGCAGCTCACCGCGGCGGCGGCCCAGGCCGACGAAGAGCACCAGCAGCAGCTGGCGCAGCTCACCGCGGCGGCGGCCCAGGCCGACGAAGAGCACCGCGCGGCGATCGCGGAGGCCAACCGCCAGCGCGAACACGAGGTCGCTCGCTTGCAGGACGAACAGCGCCAGGCGATCGAGCAGCTGCGCCAGCGCCACGAGCAGGCGCTCGAGCAGCTGCGCGAGCGCCTGGCCAGCGAACGTGACTCCGCAGAACACGCGAGCGCGCAGGCACTGGCCGCCCAACGCGATGAAGCCGCACAGGCGCAGGCAGCGATCACGGCCGAGCACGAGCAGCAGCTCGCGGCGCTGCGCGACCAGCACGAGCAAGCGCTCGAACACACGAAGGCGGAATCGGCCAGCGCACTGGCAGCCGCCGACGCAGAGCGCGTGCGCGCGATCGCCGCCAAGGATGCCGAGCTGGCAGCGACCGCAACCGAACATGCACGTCAGCTGAAGGAGCTGACGCACGAGCGCGACGAGCTCCGGCGCGGTCTGTCGTCCGCTCGGGACGCGCACAAGCGCACCGAGGGCGAGCTCACCGCGGCGGTCCAGACGATCGCGGATCGCAACGCCGAGCTCCACGCGCATGCCCAGGCGATCGCCGAGCGCGATCAGCGGATCGCCGACCTCCGCAAGGAGATCGAGGCGATCGAAGGCGAGAACACCAAGTACCAGGAACAGGTGTTGCTCGCGTACCAGAAGATCAAGACCGACGAGGCGATGGTCGCGCGCGCCAAGAAGGCCATGGCGATCGCGCTCACCGTGCTCGACGAGCCAGGCCCGTCGAAGCCGAGCTGATCGGTTCGCGTGGCCGTGACCACCCAGGCGCGCGGCCGGCGAACCGTCACGCTGGTGCTCGCGATCGCCGCGATCTCCACAGGTGCACCGTTCGCTCGCTGGGCCGAACCCGCGCCGCCGATCGCGATCGCAGCGCTCCGCGTGGCGGTCGCGGCGATCGGACTGCTCGTGATCGCACGGTCTCAGCTCGCGAGCCTGGCCCGGCTCGGCAGGCGAGAGCGGATGCTGATCGCGCTCTCGGGTGCGCTGCTCGCGGTTCATTTCGGCTCGTGGATCGCATCGCTGTCATTCACGTCCACCGCCGCCTCGGTGGCGCTGGTGTGCACCAGTCCGATCTTCGCCGCGGTGTTCGGGCTCGCGCTCGGTGATCGCGTCACGCGAGGCGAGCTGCTCGGCATCGTGATCGCCGCCGCCGGTTGTGCCGTGCTGGCCGGCGGTGACTGGAGCACCGGAGGAACCGCCTTGATCGGTGATGGACTCGCGCTGGTCGGTGCCGCGACTGCCGCCGGATACCTGGTCGTCGGACGGCGACTTCGAGATGCCATGCCGCTCGCGCCCTATCTCGCCGCGGTCAACACGATCGCCGCGGCGCTGCTGATCTCGGCCGCGGTCGCGCTCGGCCCGCCACCCACCGGCCTCCCGAGCCACAGCTACATCGCATCGGCGAGCGCTGCGATCGTGGCCTCGCTGATCGGTCATGGCCTGCTCAACGCCGCCGTTCGCACGACACCGACCCATCTGGTCGCGCTGGCCGTGCTCGGCGAGCCGATCGGTAGCTCGCTGATCACGTGGGCCGTGTTCGGCGAGCAGCCGCCCGCACACGCAGCGCTCGGCGGTGCGATCGTCGTCGCGGGGATCGCGGTCGGGTTCGTGCGCCGAAGCTCGCGCACGTCGTCGTCGAATGACCTCAGTCCGGCGCGACCACGGTGATCAGATTCGCGATCTCGTACAGCGCGTCGCCGAAATCGCCCCGGCAGATCGAGTGCACCGCCTGATGTCCCGGGAACCCATCGAACAGCGTCTTGAGTCGAATGCCCGGGTCTGCGACTTCCACACCCTGCGAACCCATGACGCTGCATGAGTGGGCGAGCGCCGGGATCGAGCTCGAGCTGCCCGTAGGCACGCGTGCCTCGACGTGCACGGGTGACGTATCGCCAAACAGGCCGGCCACCACGATCAGCGACGGATCGGATTTCAGCGACTTCAGAAACCCCACGTAGGTGCCGACATCGACCAGAAACGGCGAGTTGGCGTTGCTCCGGCACCCCGACTTGGCGCCGAGCTCGTTCATCTCATCGGGCGTCTCGCCACCATCGTCGCACGTCACGCCGAACCGCGTGCACCGAAACGACTGCAACGGCCCGAGTGCAGGGTCGCTACCCAGCAGCGATGCGTGCGCGATCGAGCAGTCATCCTCATCGGTGATGAACACCACGGCCAGCGCGGCATCGCTGCGCAAGAATCCGGCGTTCTCGACGTTGCCATCGAGCGCCAGTCGCATTGCTTGGAGGGGTTGCTCGAATCCGCAGCCGCCTTCACCCAGCATGACCATCTGTCCAACGACGTCCGCGAGCTCGCCCGTGTAGTTGGTCCTGCGTGAGCCATCAGGCTCGCGTGTGTCGGTGATGAACGTTCCCAGGACGGGTGCGCCGGTGGTCTGCAGGATTCCTGCCTTGCCCGACCCGATGCAACCACCCATGCCGGGCGTACCGATCGAGCCGGCGGAGATGCCATCGGTTCCGCGCGTACCCACGTCGCTGCTGATCACGCCGACATGAAGATCCGGCAGGCCGTCGCCGTTGAACGCCTCGAGCCGCTCGAACAGCTCCCAGATACCGGCTGCCAGCTTTTGCTGCTTGGACAGCATCCCGCTGGAGTCGTCGACGACGAACAGCACATCGAGCTTGCGGGTGGTGCCCTGGACGGGCGGATTGGTGTCACTGGCGGTGCTGGCATCGACCTGATCGTTCTGATCGTGATGATAGCCACCGCACCCGAGCACGGTCGCAAGGAGTGAAAAGCGAAACAGGGCGTGCATGGGCGGCCCTCCAAGCAATGGCGATGCCACGTCCTGCGTCGCCTACCTGCGTGAAACCAGAGAGATCGCCACGTCGACGTGTGGTCCTCCATTCACGCCCCGGCAACCGGTGGCTCCACAGCGCGTGCAACCGTCACAGCGTGATGGAGCGTTACGATTCGCTCGACGGCTGCTGAAATGCTCGCTCGCCCACGCGAGCGATCGGTGCGTCCTTGCCCTGCCGCCACAGCGCGCGCTCGATCGCGAGCAGCAGCGGCCCGAACGTCGAACGGTCGAGCGCCGAGACCAGGAAACCGTCGCCATGGCGCGCGAGATGATCGGCATCGGCCGGCTCCAGCAGATCGGCCTTGTTCCACACCGCGATCCGCGGCTTGTCGCCGACGCCGAGATCCGAGAGGATCTGCTCGACCGCCCGGATCTGTTGATCGCGATCCGGATCGGATGCATCGATCACGTGCAGCAGCAGATCCGCATCCGACATCTCCTCGAGGGTCGCGCGAAACGCGCGCGTGAGCTCTTCGGGGAGATCGCGGATGAACCCGACGGTGTCGGTGATCACGACCTCGCGCTCGTGTGGGAACCGCAGCCGGCGGCTGATCGGATCCAGCGTCGCGAACAGCTTGTCGGCTGCAAGCGCGTTGCCCTCGGTGAGTGAGTTGAGCAGGGTCGATTTGCCTGCGTTGGTGTAGCCGCAGATCGCGATGATCGGCACGTCACGGTTGGTGCGGCGCTGGCGGCGGAGCCGGCGATCGCCCGCGAGATCCTCGAGCCGCTTCTCGAGCAGGTTGATCCGCTCGCGCGCGCGCCGGCGATTGATCTCGAGCTTGGTTTCACCCGGACCTCGCCCACCGATGCCGGCTTGACCACCGGGACCGGCGGTCAACCGCGACATCATCGTGTTCTTCTCGACCAAGCGCGGCAACGCGTAGCGCAGCTGCGCGAGCTCGACCTGCAGCTTGCCGTCGCGGCTCGTGGCGTGCTGCGCGAAGATGTCGAGGATCAACATCGTTCGATCGAGCACCTTGAGCTCGGTCGCATCGCTGATCGCGCGCGCCTGGCCGGGGGTGAGATCGGGATCGAAGATCACCAGCTCGGCGCCGAGCTGCATCGCGGTCACCAGGATCTCGTCGATCTTGCCGCGCCCGACGAGGTACTTCGGATCGGCCTCCGCGCGGCGCTGGACCAAGACGTCGAGCACCCGTACGCCCGCGGTGCGGCAAAGCTCGCGCAGCTCGGCGATCCGCGCCTCCGAGTCGCGCGCACGTCCCAGCTGAACGTGCACGAGCAGCGCTCGATCCTTGCCGGCATCGGTCGCCGCCCCGCGACGCACGCGCCCGTAGTCGGCCTCGAGCTGCGTGATCAGCTCGAGGAAATTGGTGTGCGAGGCTGTGGGCGACTCGGGCGGCAGCTCGACCCACGGCCGGTCGATGGACCCATGCGCGCCGAGATCGCCGACGCGCAGATGCCCGAGGTAGAGCTTGCCCGGACGCCCGGACGCGTCGACGGTGATCGCTCCGACCATGTCGAGCCGAAGCAGCGCGAGGTCCGTGAGGTCGTCGCGGGTGAGCGCCTCACCTCGAAGGTGCGTGTGAACCAACCGCAGCCCACGAAACCGCCCCTTGCCGCCACGCAGACGGCCCACGTCGGGCAGCACGATCTTCGACGCATCACCCACGAACACGTGCTCGATCGCGCCGCGCCGATCGATCAGCACGCCGATCTGGCGATGAATGGCGGCGCTGTGGGTAGCAAGCTGGCTTGCCAATTCCGACGACACCACCTCTGTGGGCGCAACACGCCGCCGGTACAACCGCTCCAGCGCCTTGATCTCGCTCGCCTTGAGGCCGCTGAGGTTGCCTGTGAGTTGTGCTTGCATTTTGGTGACAGGTTTCTTTCGAAAATCGTCTCGATTCGGTGGGCAATCTACCCATTGCAGAGGGGTTTGCCACGGATATAGTGGCGGACGTGACCCGGAGATTCTTGGCCTTGGTCGCGCATCCCCAGGTGGAGGCCCTCGGGGAGATCGCCGAGCTGTTGCGTGGTCTCGAGCTCCAGGTCGAAACCGCACGATCGACGGTGGAAGCGCTCAACAAGCTGCGCGCTCAACCGGCGCACGTGATCGTCGGCTATCACGCGTCCGGGCGGTTCGATGGCGTCAGCTTGCTCGAAGCAAGCGTGATGCATGCGCCCGACGCACTCCGCATCGCCCTGGTGTCGTCTCCGGACGAAGCCGTCGAGCTCGATTATCGCCCGGCGCACGGCGGCATCGTGATCCGGCTCGTGGCCAAGCCGAGCGAACGCAGCCGACTCGTCGCGCTGGTCGGTGAGGCCATCAAGCTGCTCACGCTGGTCGAAGAGCAGCGCGAGCTGGTGCGCCGGTTGTCACTCGATCAGAGCAAGTTGCAGCGCCGCGAGACCCTGCTCGACGTCGTCGTCAAGGAGCGCACCAAGGAGCTCGAGGAGAGCTACGAGAAGCTCAAGGCGGCCAACCGCCAGGCACTGTTCGGGCTCGCCGAGGCGATCGAAGCCAAGGACCCATACACCAAAGGTCACTGCGGCCGCGTCGCGGCGTACTCGCTCGTGCTCGCGCGCGAGGCCGGCTATCCCGCGGACGGGCTCGAGACGCTCGAGTTCGGCGCGTTCCTCCACGACATCGGCAAGATCGGGGTGAAGGACGCGGTGTTGCTCAAGCCGGGTCCGCTCGACGAGCAGGAGTGGGCCCACATGCGCGAGCACCCGGTGAAGGGTTACGACATCGCGTCCAAGGTCGAGATCCTGCATCCGATCATGTCGGCGGTGCGCAACCATCACGAGCGCTGGGATGGCACCGGCTATCCCGACAAGATGAAGGGCGAGGACATCCCGATCGCCGCGCGGATCGTGGCGATCGCCGATGCCTACGACGCGATGTCGACCGACCGGCCGTACAAGAAGGCGCTACCGCTCGACGAGTGCGAGGCCGTGCTTCGCAAGACCGGGGGGAAGATGTATGACCCCGGACTCATCGAGGTGTTCGTCAGCAAGCACCTCGGCACGCTGTATCGCGAGGAATACGACAACATTCCGCTCGACGACGATCAGGCTGCGTCGTCGACCTGAGCACGCCGCTGCGCACCGCAACGCGTTGACGCTGCGGTCCGTGGTCGGTGGTTCGCCTCGGCCCCCGGAAAATGATCGATGATCAGCGCCGGCGTTTGCGGTTCGCCACCGCCTTGCGTACCGGCAGGTCGCGGCGCGTGAGCGCGCCCTTGTCGATCACGTACGCGACACCGCGGCGCGATCGATCCCACGGCAAGACGATCGAATCGACATCATCGGCGGGCGTCTCGTTCCACGTCGCGGCGGTCCAGCCGACAGCCGGCTTGGGCTCGACGTGCAGCTCGGATCGCTTGGTCCCGGCGATCAGCTTCCATTCGGCCTCGAGCAGATTGCTACCCATCTGCTTGCGGACCTCGATCTGGCCGAGCGGTTGCAGCTGACCACTCGCGAACGCCCACATCATGAGCAGATCGCGGCTGCCGCCATTGCCGTGCTGGCGGACCACCGCCGCGATCACCTGATGCCCTGGACCAAGCGCGAGCGGTTCGACGCGAAGTACATCGGCCGCACGCGCGGCCGGTAGCGAGACGTACGCGAACTGATCCGTGAGCACGCCGATCACGGTGCCGCCCGCGACCAGCCGCTCCTTGCCGCGGCGCACCGGATCGACGTTGGCGAGCACGTCCAGCTTGACGTCACTGCGGCGGAGCCGGGCGGTACGCAGAAAATCGTCGAGCAGATCCTTGCGATCGCCCAGCTCGATCGTCGCGGCGAGCTCGAAATCGAAGTCGTCGCCGCCGACCGCGCGATCCGAGTCGTGAAACACCGTGCGAAGGTCGAGTGACGACGTGGCCCGCGACAGCCCGGCGATCTGATTCGCCGGGATGCGGAGCTCGACCGAAAATCCCTTGGGCTGCAACGAATCCGCGACGACGACCTTCGCCGGCTTGGCGATCTTCGGAGGCGCGATCGCGTTGCCGGGAAGCACGCTGATCTTCAGCGGCGCCGCACCTGCGGCCACGGAGATGTCGACGCGATCCTCATGACCCTTGCCGCGCACCCGGATCAACCGGTCATCGGTGATGTCGAGGGACACGGCCAACGCGGCGCCATCCCACGAGCAGCGCAGCTCGACCTGGCCCTCGGGAGCCGATCCGACCCGCGCGAGCGCAGGGTGCGGCCAATCATCCAGCATGCCGTCGATGGAAAGATCCGCCGTCGACAGATTGTCGCAGCGCACCGTCGTGGTGCCTGCGGCAGCGGTCGCCGAGCGTACCAGCACGATCGCAAGCGCGATCCCGAGCCCCCTCATGACCGCGAAGGTTACGCGCCGAACATCACGGGGTCCACGGGATTGTCGTCCGCGGGAATGGCAGCTGCGTTTCGGTGGTTTGTACCTTGACGGGGACCCTCAACGTACACACCGAGTACCCCACGCCATGACGATCTCGCTCCGTCGCCTGCTCACGAAGTTGACCGCTGTCGCACTGACCGCGGCACCGACCGGTGCGGCGGTCGCGTCGCAGCGTCCCGACCCGGTCGACGTCGATCTCGATGTGGATCTCGACATCGTTCTCGATGGTGATGCCCCGATCGACCGCGAGCACCTCGACCCGGCCGATGCCGCCGCGGCACTCGGTCGCAGCTTGGCGCTGGCCTTGACCCATGCGCGGCCGCTGATCTCGACCCGCCTTGCGACGACGTGGGCGCTGTCCGAAGATCCGATGCGACGCCTCGCGGTTGCGCGATCGCTAGAATGGACGTTCCCGCTCGTCGGCGATGCCGTGGTCATCGAGCACCTGGCGAAGGACCCGGACCCCGAGATCCGGATGGCGGCCGCCCGGGCTGCCTGGGCTCGCCGCGGCACGGGCGGCGATCCGGGCGTGCTCGAACGGCTGCGCGAGGATCCCGACCCGACGGTGCGCGACGTCGCGCTGCGGGCTCTGCGCGACAGCTGACCGCACCTGACGCTGACTCGGGCCACCAGACCCAGCCTGCGGCCCACCTGGCGGATTGCTGCCGTGCTATAGGAGCAACGTGCTGGAAACCCTCGCCAAGGGATTCAAGGCCGCTCGCCAGCGGCTGACAGGTGTTGCAGAGCTCACCGATGAGGTGATCGAGGAGGCGCTCCGGGACGTCCGGTTGTCGCTGCTCGAAGGCGATGTCGAGTTCCGCGTCGTCAAGCGATTCCTCGAGCGCGTGCGCGAAGCCGCGCGCGGCAAAGAGGTGGAGCTCAAGGCCAAGAGCAAGGAGTACGGCACCAAGACGATCACTCCTGAGCAAGCGTTCATCGCGATCTGTCAGGACGAGCTGGTCAAGATGATGGGCCCGGTCGACACCGAGCTGCGGTGGGCGAAGAAGGGCCCCACCGGGATCATGGTGGTCGGCCTGCAGGGCTCGGGTAAGACGACCAGCGTCGGCAAGCTCGCTCGCTGGCTCGAGAAGACCCACAAGAAGAAGCCGATGCTCGTGGCGGCTGACATCTATCGCCCGGCCGCGATCGAGCAGCTCAAGACGCTCGGCCGTCAGCTCGAGTTGCCGGTGTTCTCGCTGGCCGACAAAGATCCGGTGACGATCTGCCGCGAGGCAGGAGTCACCGCCGCGCAACAAGGTTGCGACGTCATCATCTATGACACCGCCGGCCGGCTCGCGATCGACGAGCCGCTGATGCAGGAGCTCGAGGACATCGACAAGGCGGCGACCCCCGCCAACATCTTCCTCGTGCTCGATGCGATGACGGGTCAGGACGCGGTCAATGTCGCCGACACGTTCAACAAACGCCTCAATCTCGATGGCGTGATCATGACCAAGCTCGACGGCGATGCCCGCGGTGGCGCAGCGCTGTCGGTCAAGGAGATCACGGGCAAGCCGATCAAGTTCCTCGGAATCGGCGAGTCGCTCGACAAGCTGGAGGAGTTCCGGCCCGAGGGTCTGGCATCGCGCATCCTCGGCATGGGCGACATCGTCGGCCTGGTCCGAGATTTCGAGCAAGTCGTCGACGCGGAGAAGGCGGAAGAGGACGCCATCCGCATGCTCAAGGGCAAGTTCGACATGCAGGACTTCCTCGAGCAGATCCGGCTGATCCAGAAGATGGGATCGCTCAAGGATCTGTTCGAGAAGCTGCCGTTCTTCGGCGGCGGCCTGCCCGAGGGCGTCAACCTCGATGATCGCGAGCTGATCAAGATCGAGGCGATGATCTCGTCGATGACGTTCGAGGAGCGCGTCAACCCGCAGGTGTTCGTCGCGACCACCTGGGAAGACTTCATGTCCACGTCGGGCAAGAGCGCCAAGCGCCGCCGCGCCGACTTCGACGCCGGTCGCGTGCGCCGGGTCTCGAAGGGCTCAGGTCGCTCCGAGATCGAGGTCAAGGAGCTGCTCCAGAAGTTCGCGCAGATGCGCCAGATGATGGTGCAGCTCGGCGCCTCGACCGGGATGATGGGCAAGATTCCCGGGCTCAAGCAGTTCTCGCAGATGAAGAAGCTCGCCAACATGGACATCAACGCGTTGATGGCCGCCGGGGGTGGCGATGGTGGTGCGATGCCCGCGATGCCGGGCATGCCCGGGATGCCAGGCATGCCTGGGCTCCCCGGTAACATGCCGGGCATGCCCAAGGGCTACACGCCGCCCGGCACCAAGAGCCTGGTTGGCCAGCAACGCGGCATCGATCGCCAGCGGGCCAAGGACAAGCGCAAGGCCGAGAAGGCCGCGCGCAAGAAGAACCGGCGCTGAGCTCGCGGGCGGGACTCGGAACAAGACCCAAACCGGAACCCGAGAATCGTCGCCGGTGCCTGGATCCGGCTTGCGGCGCGTCGATCTGTGGGATCAGGGTTCGCGATCGTCACACGAGATTTCACGTCGCAACCGTGCAGACTCACACAGTCGCCTGGTGCCGACGCGGAGCACACCGGTCCGTGGCCTCCCACCGACCCTGATGGCTACCATCAGCGGATGCGGAAACTCATCTCGATCGTGATGGTCGTCGGCATGACCCTGCCCGCTACGGGCTGCATCGTTCGCTCGAAGTCGCGCGCGCAGACCGTGAGCAGAACCCGCAGCTGCCCGCCAGCTCATCACTGGAACGGTCATGGCTGCGTCCACAACGGACGGCACAAGGGACACCACAAGCATCGTCACTAGATCGCCGAGCCATCGCCTCGACCCCTCACCCGCCATCTCCTCGTGTCGAGGTACTGGAGTTGTTTGCGCGGCGGTTGAACCTCGAAGGGGAGTCGAGGCCGGGATAGCATGCCCCGCGCGTGCCCCGCCCTGCCAACTTCGATCTCGCTCGCGAGCTCGCGAAGCCGAGCTTCACACCGGCCCGCGGCGATGCACCGGCGTTGGCCGAGCTGGTTGTCAGCGGCGATGAGGAGGAGGCGACGCGCGCCGGCGCGGCGCTCGCCGGATTGGGTGCCGCGGCGCGATCAGCGATCACTGCGCGTTTCGACGCAACCGATGAGCCGGCGCGTGCACGGCTGGTCAGTGTCCTGGGGCTGCTCGCGCGGCGTGGAGATGCCGACGCCGCCACGCAGTTGATCGCGCAGGTTGGCGCGCCCGCACCGCGGGTCCGGCGAGCGGCGATCCTGGCGCTCGGCAAGCTCGGCGGAACGCCAGCTGCCACGGCGCTGATCGCGCGATGGGACGCACCGGATGTCGCGCCCGACGAACGCCGCGCGCTCACCGAAGCGTTGGGGAAGATCGGCGGCGACGACGCGTTGCAGCGGCTTCGCGGCCTGGATCCGGGCGGCGATGCCGAGCTCGCGCGGCGCCGCGATCGCGCCGTGCTGATGGCCGATCGGATGGCGAAGCGGGGCGCCGAGTCGGCGATCGCGACGAGCTTGCCACCGCCCCACCCAATCGAGGTGCAGCTGCGCTGCCGTCATGGCCTCGCCGAGCTGCTGCACCGCGAGCTGCTCACCGTCGAGCTCGCGAACACGATCAGCGGCGCACCGCGGGTGATCGCACCCGATACCGTCGCGATTCGCCTGGTCGGACCGTGGCAGGGGCTATTTCGGTCGCGGCTTTGGGCGAGCGCTGCGATCTACATGCCGTTCGCACGATCCGGTGCGAGCTCGGATCAGCTCGCGCCGGCGATCACGCATGCGCTCACCACCGGCGCGCTTCCCGAGCTGCTTCGCGCATGGACCACCGGCGCGATCCGGTGGCGGCTCGACCTCGCGCGCGGCCAGCGCAAGTCGCTGGTATGGCGGGTCGCGCGAGACGTGACCGCGCAGGCTCCGGATCTGATCAACGATCCCGCGCAGACCACGTGGGACATCGTGCTCGATCTCGAGGCGAGCGCGCTGTCGATCGTCCCACGCCGGGCCGCCGATCCGCGGTTTTCGTATCGCGTGGCCGAGGTGCCCGCGGCGTCGCAGCCGGCGGTGGCCGCCGCGCTCGCGTTCGTCTCCGAGCCGCGCGCCACGGATCGCGTGTGGGATCCGTTCTGCGGATCCGGCCTCGAGCTCGTCGAGCGAGCGCGCCTGGGGCCGCTGCGATCGCTCGCGGGGAGCGATCTATCCGCCGATGCGCTGGCGGCTGCGCGCAAGAACCTCGACGCCGCGGGGGTCACGGCGGAGCTGGCCGTTGGCGATGCGCGCGACCCGGTGGGCGATCCGGTCGATGCGATCATCACCAATCCACCGCTGGGAAGCCGCGTGCACGTCGATGCCGGCGCGTTGCTGGTCGCCGCCCTGCCGGCGCTGGCGCGGCGGCTCGCGGCGGGCGGTCGCCTCGTCTGGATCACTCCGAATCACCGCAAGACCAGCCCGGTGGCCGAGCACCACGGCCTGATGCTGGCACATGCGCAGGCCGTGGATCTCGGCGGCGTCCGCGGCCGCCTCGAGCGCTGGAACAAGCGGTAGGCTCACGTCGATGTCCACCGCCCGGTCCGCGGTTCGCGCCTACGTGCGTCATGTCGTGCCGTTGACCGCGCTGTCCGTCGTGGCGTTCCTGCCGTTGCTCGCGCTCGCGCTCACCAGGCCGCCGCCGCACGACCTGGCCACGGCGAAGGCCGCGATCCGCACGACCTGGCTGTTCGCGGCGGTGGCATGGATGCCCGTGGTGCTGCTGGTCGCCGCGGCCGCGATCGCGATCGCGGCGCCGAGGTCCCAGCTCACGGCGCTCCGCGACGGTGCACGGCAGCTGCTCCGGTCCGTTCCCGCAAGCGCGGCCGCGTGCGCGGCAATCGTGATCGGCGGCGCCGCGTTCGGGGTCCCCGGCATCATGTTGCTGGTGCTGTTCGCGACCGTTGGGGCGACCGATCATGCCGCGTCGCTGGATCGGCTCGCAGCCACGGCAGCGCACGCCCGTACCACGTGGCGACCGATCGCGATCGTGCTCGCGCTGACGATCGGCACGCAGCTGGTGATCGTGTACCTGAGCCAGCGATCTGGCGCGCCACTCCCGTTACCGAAGAAACCAACTGTCACCCAGCTCGCAGCCGTTCAGCGTTCGATGTGGCTCGCGCTCATCGCGCTGGTCATCACGGCGCCGATCTCCGCGATCGCACTCGCGTCGATCCGTGCCAGATCGGCCCGTGCCAGATCGGCCCGTGCCAGCTCCGATCACTCGACGTCTGTCCAGCGCCAGAGGTAGGTGGACCGCACCCACCTGGCGCACACGGCCGAAGGGTATACTCGCCAGATGCCGGAGGCGCTGCCTGCCGCTCGCGCGCAGGTACCTGGGGTTGTTGTCGTTTGGACCGGAGCGTCCCCGACCATCCAGGCGTTCCGCGTTCCTGCCGACGGCCTGGTGCTCGGGCGCGAGCTGCTGATCGACACCACCGACGATCGAATCAGCCGGCAGCACGCGCGGGTGTTGTGGCGCGACAACCGGTTCGTCGTGACCGATCTCGGAAGCCGGAATGGCACCTACGCCGGAGGTCAAGCGTTGATCGAGCGCGAGGTCACGATGACCGCGCCGTCGGTCGTTCGCACCGGCCGCACCGTCGCGGTGCTGATGGAGGATATCCGGCGGTTCGAGGGCGCGACCGTCACGATCGATCAGGACGCGATCATCGGCGCGAGCACCGCAGCGCTATGGCACGACGTCCATCGCGCGGCCGATGCTGGATCGAACCTGTTGATCCTCGGCGAGCAGGGCACCGGGAAGGGCCGAATGGCTCGCGGCTATGCACGCCGTCGCAATCGTGCCGAGGCGGTCTATAATCCGACGATCCAGGCGGTGCCGCTCGAGCGGGTCGCAGGACCGAAGATCGAGACCTTGATCCTCGAGCAGGTGGGCAAGCTCGGGCCCAACAACCTGGCCGCGCTTGGCAAGCTGCTCGAGACGCGCCCCGATCTGCGATTCGTCACCACGGCGGTGATGCAGCTCGAGCACCTGGGGCTGCCGCCCGAGCTCGCACGGAGGCTTTCGGCAGCCTGGATCGTGTTGCCGCCGCTCCGCGATCGTCCCGACGAGATGTCGTACCTGGTCCAGGAAGCCGTTCGACTCGCCGAGCCCGGGCTGACGATCCATTCAACGCTGGTCGAGGCGTGTCTGCTCCGGCCGTGGCCGGGCAACTCACGCGAGCTCGTCGCCGAGGTCAGCCGCACTGCGCACACCGTTGCGGCGTCGGGCAAGAACAACATCCGCGGCGAGGACCTCGATAACGACGCGGGGCACCTGATGGTGGGCGCACCGACGCTCAACGCGGCCGCGCAGCCGACCGCGCACGGACGGACTCGCAAGCGACGCCCGTCGGCACGATCGACGGAGTAACCGCCCTCGGTGCATGTCGTGCGCAGAGCCGGGAATGGCGATCAGTGCCCGAGCGCCTGCTCGACGACCGCCACCGCCGCTTCTTCGAGCGGCAGTCCACATTGAAGAATCTCGATGGTGAGGTGGGCGACCGGCAACGCCGCGAGCACGGTGTCGCGGTAGTACGTGAGCTCTCGCGGTGAGGCGGTGACCAGCGAGACGATGCAGCTACGGCGTCCTGGACCGAGCTCCCACACGTGAAGGTCCGCGACCCGAACGTCGTCGATCGCCTCGAGCTTCTGGCGAACGACTTGTTCGTGCCGCGGTGACGACACCACGTCGAGCAGCTGGCCGCTTGCCTGACGACACAGGCTGACGGCCCACCACGCGATCACCACGCCACCGATCAAGCCCATCGCCTTGTCGAGGAACCACAGCCCCGCCCACATCCCGAGCGCCAGCGCGATCATCGCCATCAGTGAGGTCAGAGCATCGGCAAGGATGTGGATGTAGGCGGCCCGCATGTTGAAGTCGAGCGTGCCGGGGCTCGGCTTCGCGGGCTCGTGGTTGTGATGGCCGTGATCGTCGTTGTGATGGCCGTGATCGTCGCCATGGTGGGCGTGACCGTGATCGTGACCGTGATGCCCGTGACCGTAGTGGTGATTCTTGCTGAGCAAGATCGCGGAGACGACGTTGACCACGAAGCCGAGGGCCGCCACCGGCAGCGCGTCGCCATAGTCGGGTGTCTTGCGCTCGATCAGGTGCTCGATGCTCTCGATCCCCATCAGCAAGGACACCAGCGCCAGCACCACGCCGCTGGTGTAGCCCGCGAGCGCATAGACCTTGCCGGTGCCGAAGCTGAACGCGTCGTTGCCGGATCGCGTGCGCGCGTACCAGTACGCGAGCAGGGTCAATCCGAGCGCACCGACGTGAGCGCCCATGTGCCAGCCATCCGCCGTGAGCGACATCGAGTCGGTGAGCCAACCGACGGTCAGCTCGCCCACCATCATCACCACCGCGAGCATCACGACCCACTTGGTCCTGCGCTCGCCGCCACGGTTGATGTCGCCGTGGTCCTCGTGATGGACGTGCTCCGACAACCCGTGGGGTTGGCTATGGCGTTGAGGCGATGTCATGCGAGCCGTGAGCGTTTGCGGTGCAGTGTAGCGGCGGGTTCACCGCTCCGCGCGTCGAGTCGCGCGATCGCGGTCCATTGGCTGCCGGACAATGCGTCCATGTTCAGTGCTGGCCTTCCATCTCGTGGCACGCGAGGCAACCAAACCCGTCGGGGTTCTCCTTGGTCATCTCGGGCTGCTTGAGCAGCGCCGCCATCGCCGGCTTGACCTTGCTGTTCATCCACTCGAGCGCCTCCGGCTTGAACTTGCTCATGTCCGAGAAGTTCAGCTTGGGGAGCTCAGGGTTGGGCATGTGGAACTCGCCCTTCTCGGCGCCGGGACCATGGCAGGTCTTGCAGCCGAACGTGGCGTACTTCTGGGGATCGTGGGCCTTGAAGATCTCGGCCATCACGGGGACGACCTTTTCATCCATGAACTGCGCGCGCTGGTCGTGGTCGAGCTGATCGAACGGCACGTCGGGAAGCGCGGGCTTGGCGGCGGGGGTCGGCGCGGTCGGCGCCGGCGCCGTCGACGATGTCGAACCACAGGCGGCGGCGCAGAGTACGGCAACGACGAGGATGGCTCTCATGGCGCGCATACTGGCCGACGCCCCGGGTTCGGGCAATGGCCAAGATGGGGAGGGCTCGCTGCTATCCGAGCGAGGCGAAGAAATCGTTCAGCTCGAGCAGGATGTCGACATCCACACCGACGAACTGAACGCCCATCCCGGGATCGCCGCCATCGGCGCCCACCCATCGCACCGCCGCTCCGAGCTTGAATGGCTCGTCCCGGGCCGGCAGCGACAGCTCGATGGTCAGCTGGGTCCCGACGGGTGGCGGTTCGGCCGCGGCGATGAACGCGCCACCGACGCCGATGTTGCGGGTCTCGGCGCTAACCCACGACGGCGCTGCCGACGAGCAGAACCGCACCGCCATCACGCGGCCGCGCCGCGGCTTGCCGCGAAAATGGTGACGTCGCTCGTGCCGAGGATCGTCCACCTCACCAGAATAGACGATCCCCTGGCTGGCTTGTCCCGGTCTCACCCAGGTCGCAGAAAACGCGAGGGAAAACCGCGGGCGGAATCGCTTTACCCGCCGCTAGCGGAAAGGTAGCGTGCGCGCGTCTCGTGAAAGTTCATCTGATCGGCATCGGGGGCACCGGGATGGGTGCCGTCGCGGGGCTCCTCGTGGCCGCTGGGCACGAGGTGCGTGGTTCGGACGCGGCGGTATATCCGCCGATGAGCGACCAGTTGGCGGCGCTCGGCGTGCCCGTGATGCAACCCTACAGCGAGCGCAACCTCGCGTGGGGCCCCGATCTCGTCGTCGTCGGGAACGTCCACGGCAAGGACCACCTCGAGGTCAAGGCGGCCCAGCAGGCAGGGATGACGCTGACCTCGTTTCCGGCGGTGCTCGGCGAGCAACTGATCGCTGACAAACATGCGATCGTGGTGACCGGCACCCACGGCAAGACGACCACGACGTCGCTGATCGCCCACATCCTGGCCGAAGCGAACCGCGATCCGTCGGTGTTCGTCGGCGGCGTTCCGGTCGCGCTGGGCCAGGGCTACCGAACTGGAAGCGGCCCGGAGTTCGTCATCGAAGGCGACGAGTACGACACCGCGTTCTTCGACAAGGGACCCAAGTTTTTGCACTACCGGCCGCGCACGGTGATCCTCACGTCGATCGAGCTCGACCACGTGGACATCTTTCCGTCGCTCGACGCCATCCGCGACGTGTTCAAGAAGCTGGTGGCGCTGATCCCGAGCGATGGCCTGCTGGTGGTGTCCGCCGAATCCGACGAGGCGGTGGTGGTCTCGCGCAGCGCTACCTGCCGCGTCGAACAGTACTGCGTGATCGGCGATGACGGCGACAGCTCACAAGATGCTGCGCCGCCGCCGGGCGTGACCTGGTGGGCGAGCCATCTCGAGGTCGGAAAGAGCGGGCGCGTCTCGTTCGACGTCTACCATCACAACAACGGCGGCGCGCGCGAGCGCGTCGAGCGGTTCGAGACCTTGCTGGTGGGCCGCCACAACGTCGCGAACTGCGTCGCCGCGATCGCCGTCGCCCACGCTCGCGGCGTTTCGATCAAGGACATCCAGACCGGGCTCGCGAGCTTCGCCGGCGTGCGACGTCGCCAGGAGCTGCGCGGCGTCGCGAGTGGCGTGGTGGTGCTCGATGACTACGCGCACCATCCGACGGCGGTACGCGAGACGCTCAAGGCGCTGCGCAAGCGATTCCCGAAGCGGCGGCTGATCGCCGTCTACGAGCCACGGTCCGCGACCAGCCGGCGCAAGACATTCCAGACAGAGTTTGCCGATGCGTTCGCGCAGGCGGACGAGGTGATCGTCGGCAAGCTGTTCGATCCGGGCAAGATCCCCGTCGAGGAGCGCTTCGATCCCGAGCGGCTGGCGCTCGACCTCCACCGCGCCGGAACCAAGGCGTCGTACGTGCAGGACGTCGACACCATCGTCAAACAACTCGCGCAGAGCGCTGCCCCCGGGGATGTCGTCTGCGTGCTGTCATCCGGCAGCTTCGACGGAATTCACGACAAGTTACTCGACGAGATCGGCGACGCGATGCGTCCCGCGAAGCGCAGCGACATGCCTGTGGTGCGCGAGCTGCTCGCCAGCATGGGTCTCGAGGAGCCGGCGCGCGACGAACAGGCCGGCAGCTTCTTCGTGCTGCGGAACGAGAAGGGCAGCGTCGGCTGCGTCGCGCTCGAGGTTCTCGGCGACGACGCGATCTTGCGTGCCCTCGCGGTAGACCCGGAGTTCCGCGGCGCGGGGTACGGCTGGATGCTCGCGGACATGGCGGTCAGTCAGGCACGCTATCGCGGCGTCCGCCGGATCTACCTGCTCACCGAGTCGGCGAGCGACTTCTTCGCGGCGAAGTTCGGGTTTCGCGTGGTCGATCGCTCGACGCTGTCGAAGAAGGTCGCTGCAAGCGAGACGTTCGTGAGCGGTACCAGCGCCAACCTCGTGGCGATGCGCCTCGACCTGTGAGGCCCGCACCCGCGATCGACCATGGATCGTGAGCTACGACGCCTGCTCGATGCCGCGCGCGATGCCGCGCGTGCCGCTTCGGATCTGCTGCGCACCGCGCGCCCCGCGGACATCCGCAGCAAGACCGATCCCAAGGATCTGGTGACCGAATGGGACCTGCGCTCGGAGCAGGCCATCCGCGACGTGCTCGCCCGCCACGTCCCCGAGGTGCCGGTGCTCGGTGAAGAAGCGGGCTGGACCGGCGAGGATCGCAGCTCCGATCTGCGATGGGTCGTCGATCCGATCGATGGCACCGTGAACTTTGCGCATGGGCTTCCGATCTGGTCGGTGGCGATCGCGGCGGAGCGTGACGGCCGTGCGGTGGTCGGGGTCGTCGCAGCCCCGGCGCTCGGCTGGTGGTTCGAGGCCGCCACGGGTCATGGCGCGTTCACCAATGGCGGCGAACGGCTCGCGGTGAGCGCCACGTCCGCGCTCGATCACGCGCTGCTGGTCACCGGGTTTCCCTACGATCGCGCCACGTCACCGGACAACAACTTCGCCGAATGGGAACACTTCCAGCGCACTGCCGGTGCATGTCGGCGGCTCGGTTGCGCCTCGATCGATCTTTGCCTGGTCGCCCGCGGCTGGATGGACGGGTACTGGGAGCGCAAGCTAAAGCCCTGGGACGTCTCGGCAGGTGCCTTGATCGTGAAGGAAGCCGGCGGAACCGTGACGAACACACATGGCGGCACGTTCAGCTCCGAGTTGGGGGAGGTCGTGGCGTCGAACGGTGCTATTCATGAAGGGCTGATCCGGGAGCTCGGTCGGGTCCCCCGCCCCGCTCGGTCCTGAACACTTCACGATGAAGCGGCTCGCCCTCCTCCTCTCGCTCTCGTTGCACGCGTCGCTGGTGGCGGCGCAGCCTGCCGAGAAGCCGCCCGAGGCGCCTGCGAAGCCGGCCAAGCGCAAGAAGCCCGCGAACCAGGCACCGATCGACCCCTACGCCGAGCCCGCCGCGCGAGCAGCGCCGCCCGCCAAGCCGGGGAAGCCCGGCCGGTCGGGCAAACCCGCCAAGCAACCGCCGGAAGCTCCAGCAGCTCCAGCGGAGACATCGGCGCCGGTTGACCCCTATCCGATTCCGGCACGCGTCGGCATCGCCGACGTCACGGCCGTACAAGGCCTGCTGGCAGTGCAGCGGCTGGACGGCTGGTTGCTCGTCGATCGCAATGGCGAGAACCCGATCGCGGCGCGGCTGGTCGATCCGGAGGGCCACCCGCAACGGCCGTGGTTCTACTTGATCCCGGCGCGCGGCGAGCCGGTCGCGCTGGTGCACTCGTCCGAGCTGCGCAGCTTCGACCACCTCGCTGGCAAGAAGCTGACCTACCAGGGCTATCGCGAGCTCGACAAGCAGCTGCGCGTGGTGCTCAAGGGCGTTCGCTCGGTCGCGGTGGAGTATTCGACCCGCGCGGCGGTCCCCAACGTGTCGTTCGTCGACGCCGGCACGCTCGAGCTGATCCGCGGCGCCGGCGTCACGGTGAAGTCGTCCGACACCCTGGTCCAGTACACCAAGGCGATCTGGGGCGATGCCGGCCGGACCGCTCACTATGTCGCCGCACATCACCTGTCGGAGCTCCGCAAGGACGCGCTCGCGTTCGTGGCGAAGCAGATCAACGGCGGCGGGTCGATCACCGAGTACGATGTCCAGCAGCGACTCGTGCGCGGACTTCAGATGCGCGGTCTCGTCGGAACGCCCCCGGTGGTCGCCGCCGGGGCGAACACCGCCGATCCGTATTACGTGCCGACGGCCGCGAAGACGGCGCCGATCCGCCGTGGTGACCTGCTGGTGATCTCGCTCGCAGCGAAGGTCGATAAGCCCGAGGGGATTTGGGCGGCACAAACGTGGTGCGCGATGGTCGACGCGACGGTGCCCGAGCACATCTCGCGCGCGTTTCAGACGGCCACGCTGGCGCGCGATCAAGCACTCGCCCTGATCGCCGAACGCACCCGCAAGAAGCGACCGATCCGCGGCGCCGAGGTCGACGACGCGACCCGCCTGTTCATCAAGACCGCCGGCCTGGGCGATCGCATCCTTCACCGCACCGGCCATTCGCTCGATAACGATCTGCAGGGTGGCGGTGCCGACCTCGACAATTACGAGGTGAAGGACACCCGGATCCTGACGCCGGGCACGGGCTTCACGATCGGTCCGGGCGTCTACTTCGCGGGACAGTTTGGCGTACGCACCGAGGTGTCCGTCTACTACGCGCCGACCGGTCCTGAGGTCACCACGCAGGTGCAGGACGCCATCGAACCACTGCTCAAGCCGTAGCGCCGAGTCGTGACGGTCGGGCCGCAGGAGCTGAGCGCGCTGATTCTCGCGGGAGGCCGCGCGACACGGCTAGGCGGCATCGACAAGCGAACGATCGTGATCGATGGCGCGACGATCTTCGATCGACAGTGCGCGGTGCTGCTCCCGCGCGTTGCCGAGATCATCGTCTCGACCTCACGCTCGATCTCCGGATATCGAACCGTGCAAGATGCGGCATCGAACGCCGGACCGCTCGCGGGAGTTGCAGCAGGACTCGCGGCGTCGCGTACGCGATGGCTGTTCATCGTCGCCGGGGACATGCCGTACATCACGGGCGCGTTGATCGATCACATGCTCGAGCGCGCCAGCTCCGACATCGATGCGGTCGGCATTCGCATGGGTGATGCACCCGAGCCGCTGGTGGCGTTGCTGCATGTGCCGACGTGCCTGCCGGTGGTCGAGCGGCGAATTGCCGCAGGCGAGCTCAAGGCCAGTGCGCTGTTGACCGACGCCGGGCTGCGCGTCGCATGGCTGGATGACAACGACGTGCGAGCCATCGATCCGGAGCTGCGCGTCCTGCGAAATGTGAATACCCCAGGCGACATTCGCTCCTGTTGATCCGCGCGGTTATCACCGCGGTTGTGGCTGTCATCGGGAGGGGTTTGCACTGCGCGAGGGATGCTGTATGTATGGCCGTCGTGCGCATCGGCGATCTCGCAGTGGACCCGCCGGTGCTGTTGGCACCGATGGCTGCGGTGACGGATCTTCCGTTCCGGACCGTGTGCGAGGAGTTTGGCGTCGGCCTGACGATCACCGAGTTCCTGTCGGCGCATGCGCTCGCGGTAGGTGACCCCAAGACCTGCGGCAAGCTCACTGCCTCCCTCGATGGCCGCCGGTTTGGCGTCCAGATCTTCGGTCGCGAGCCCGAGGCGATGGCCGAAGCGGCGAAGATGGCGGTCGCGATCGGCGCCTCCCTCGTCGACATCAACATGGGGTGCCCGGCCAAGCGCGTGGTCGCAGGCGAATGCGGATCGGCGCTGATGCGCGAGCCGCAGATCGCGCAGCAGCTGGTTCGCGTCGTCGTCGACAACGTGCCCCCAACCGTGCCGGTCACCGTCAAGCATCGCGCGGGGTGGGATCAGGGGCATCGCAACGCTCCCGAGTTCGCGTGCGCGATGGTCGAAGCCGGCGCGAAGATGATCACGGTCCACGGCCGGACACGGACCCAGGGATTCTCGGGCAAGAGCGACCCCGACATCATCCGCATGGTGCGCGACGCGCTGCCAGCTCACATCCCGGTGGTCGGCAACGGCGACGTGATCGACGTCGAGGGTTACCTCCGGCTTCGCGAGCACACGGGCTGCGACGCGGTGATGATCGGACGCGGTGCGCTCGGAAACCCGTGGCTGTTCGCGCGACTTGGCGAGGTCGCGCAAGGGCGACCGGATCCGGGGCCGCCCGGCCTCGACGAGCGCCTCGCGGTGTTCCGCCGTCACGTCGGGTTGATCGAGCAGCTCAAGCATGGGCCGCGAACGCTCCACGAGGTGCGCAAGGCGTGTGCGTGGTACGCGCGAGGTCTGTACGGCTGCAACTCGCTGCGACTCGCGGTGTGGGAGGCGCCAGACCTCGCGGCAGCACGCACCCTGGTCGAGGATTACTTTGCACAACTCATCGAGCGCCAGCGCCGACTCGGCCTGTCGCCGGAAGCCGATCGCGGCGCGATGGACCGCGGATTTGGGACCGAAGCCGCCTAGGCCTGCATGCTCCGCCCGCAGCTCAAAGCCAAGGACTTCCTCGTTGCCGAGAGCCCGGCGATGCAAGCAGTCGTGGCCGACGTCGAACGGTTTGCACGAGATGACAGCCCCGTCCTGATCTGCGGCGAGCATGGTACCGGGCGGGAGCTGGTCGCGCGGGTGCTTCACCAGCGTAGCCCGCGCGCCACCGGCAAGTTCGTCGCGGTGCGCCCGACGTTCGAGGACGCTCCGGTCACCAAGGACCAGGCGCCCACCGACGACGCGTGCGAACGGGCGCGGCGCGCGCTGCGCTCGGCGACCGGTGGAACCCTGCTGGTCAAGGACATGAGCGACCTGTCGCGGCCATCGCAGCGGACGATCAAGCGTGCGATTCGCGATCGCGCCGCGGCCAAGGACACCAGCGACACCTTCGACGTCCATGTCGTCGCCACCGCCGACGTCGATGTCGATCATGCGGTCGACGCGTCGATCATCTCGCGCGAGCTCTACGAGCTGTTCCGCTCGCGCCGGATCGAGGTGCCGCCGCTGCGCGATCGGGTCGAGGATCTTCCGGTGCTGTTCGAGCGCTGGCTCAAGCACTACGCCGCGGAGATCGGACGCAACCAGCTCCGTGTCTCGACGCGCGTCCATCAGCGACTCGCCGAATATCCGTGGCCGGGGAACGTCGCGGAGCTGAAGTCGCTCACCCGCCGGCTCGCCGTGCGCACCACCCGCAGCACGATCGAAGCCGGTGATGTCGACGAGATCCTGCCCAAGGTCGCATCGCGGGTTCCGCTCGAGGACCTCGCGTTCGAGGACATGGTGAAGGCGAAGCTCGCGGGGCTGCTCGCGCGCGTCGATGGCTATCCGGTGCACGACCTCTATGACAAGGTGCTGGCGCGCGTGGAACGCCCCTTGTTCGACCTCGTGCTCGCGCGGACCGGGGGCAATCAGCTCAAGGCCGCCGAGCTGCTCGGGCTCAACCGCAATACCCTGCGCAAGAAGCTCGCGAACCTCGGCATCGGCCAGAAGAAGAAGCGCGGTGGACGAGAAGACCGGGCGCTTGACGAAGTTGGCCGGTAACGCTTCGCGCATGGCCGAGACATGCGCGGACTTCGCGATTAGGCCGTAGGTCGTCGACGCAACACCGTCGAAGCTGAGTCGTCCGGACCCAGCATGACGATCGTTAGCACGATTCTCGAGGCATCACCATTCACCCTCACCTCACTCCTGGTCGCTGGTTGCCTCCTAGGTCCCAGCACGGCCCACGACCAAGAGATCGCCGCGGCGCGAGCACAGCAACAAGAACGCGAGCAGCAGCAAGCGCGCGAACAACAGCTGCTCGAGCAGCAGCGCGTCGAGCAGCAGCAGCGGGTACAGCTGGCTGCGAAGCGCGAGACCGTGAAGCAGCAGCGGCTCGGCGAGCAGCGCTATGCGTGTGATGACGCGTACACCAAGCTGAAGGCGATCTTTGCGGAGTGGAAGAACGAGCCCAGCGCGAGCTCGACGGAGGCGGCGTTGATCACGCAGTGGAGGATCAACAATGGCGATTCTCACTCGAAGAGCGTGATGAAGTTCCGCTACCGCGCAGAGCTCGCAAAGGACGGCAAGGTCTGCAAGGTCACGGTGACCGAGGACGAGATCACATTCGATGGGACGGAGCGCAGTCACCGTGATGCGACGTGGGAGCTCGAGCTGTTCAAGGCGATGGATCCGGAGGCTGCAGCGGCGTTCGAGAAGGAGTTGGATGAGATGAAGTTGTGACGATTATCGCCGTGGTTGGCCGAGAGCTACGCGGGAATGGGACGTGTGTCGTGGATCCCGAGGTGCGCGGACGACGGGTGCTCGTACGACGGTTAGGAACGTAGACCGCGAGCGCTCGCAGAAGGCTTGGTACGGCGGCCATGCCCGCGCCGCTCATTGACAACTGACTCGCTGAACGATGTGACCTCCGCTCGAGCTCGAGCTCGAGCTCGAGGAGGCAGTTCGACTCACGGAAACGTCGAGGTATTGCGCGTCTCGCCGAGGCTTTCGAGGATCGTGTCGGTCGCCTTCTCGCTGATCATGTAGGTCGGGACGGCGAGGAACGTACCGGGGATGCTCGGGAACACCGAGGCGTCGACGACGCGGAGGCCTTCGGTGCCGCGAACGCGGAACTTGGAGTCGAGCACGGCCTTGGGGTTGGTCGCGGCCCCGATCGGCGCGCTGCACGACGCGTGGTGGCCCCACGCTTCGGCCTTCACCCACGCGCCGATCTTCTCGCGCGTGTTGGCGCTCGGGCCGGGCCAGACTTCCTTGTGCGTGTGGAACACATCCGCGCCGTCGCTGCGCTTGACGATGTTGCGCACGAACTCGACGCCGTTCACCACGGCAGTGAGGTCATTCACGTCCTGGCCCTGGTCGACGTCGCCATCATCGAAGTAGTGGAAGTTGATGATCGGACGCTCGCGCGGATTGGACGACTTGAGCTTGACGGTACCGCCCTTGTTCTTGGTGTGGCCCTTGAGGATCAGCCAGCTGAACATGTTGCGCTTGGCGTAGGCGTCATCGGAGTACGTCGGGTAGTAGCCGCGGAAGTTACCGGGCACGCCGAAGATGTGGAGATCGGCCTCGGCCTGATCGGGGCTGGACTTCTTCAGGATGCTGACCACGCTGCCACTCGACGTGTACGCGCCGCGGCCATTCTTCCAGTCGCGGTAGCACGGGTCGCTCTGGTCACCCTTGAACGTGCACGAGCCGAACACGCTGAAGTTGCCGGACACCTCGGTCTGCAGCGAGACCTCGTAGCGGTCCTGCAGGTTCTTGCCCACGCCGGGCAGGTCAACCTTGACCGGAATGCCGAGCGGCTCGAGCTCTTCCTTGGCGCCGATACCCGACAGCATGAGCAGCTGCGGCGTGTTGAACGCGCCGGCAGAGAGGATCACCTCGCGCGTGGCCTTGACCACGATCGCGCGCGGATTGGTGGCGCCCTGTTCGGACCGCAGATCGGCGCCGTACAGGTTTCCACCGTCGAGGAACTCGACACCGACGGCTTTCCAGTTGTTGTTGGCGTCGGGCTCGTCGGCGAACACCACCTTGGTGACCAGCGCCTGGGTCTTCACGCGTAGCGGGAACTCGCGCTCATCGGCGACGGTGTCGAGGATGTAGTCGCGGGTGCCGCTGCGGACGTGGTCCTTGGTCGCCAGCGGGAGCTGATAGACACCCTTGGCGTTGCCTTCGAGCAGCGCCTTGTTGATGTCGTTCTGCAAGAACTCCAGCATCGCGTGGAGGTTGCCGAATGGGTTGAACGGACTCACGCTGGGTCCGCCGAGCCCGTTGGCCGCGGCTTCACCGAACGTTCCGGTCAGGATCGCGAGCAGGCTGTGATCGAACAGGGCTGCCGGGGGGACGTCGGGCCGCTCGGTGGGGCCGAGCCAGCGCGTCATCTTCTGGTAGTACTGCTTCATGTTGGAGGCGCGCCACGACGTGTCACCCGTGATCGTGGCGATGTTGTCCCAGTCGCTGTTTTTCGGTGCGACCGTGATCATCGCGTTCACAGCGGTCGAGCCCCCGAGCCCGCCACCACGCGGGTACAGAATGCCCTGCGGTGTGCGCTTGGAATCGGTCTTCTGCCGCGTCGGATCGGTGTAGTGCTCGACGAAGTACCACCACGCCAGATCCGCCGTTTCGGTGGCGACCGCGTGAAACGCTGGGACCAGGGAATCGGTCAGTCCACCGGTCTCCTTGCCTGCTTCCAGCAGCAGCACGGAGTGGCCCTGGCGCGCGAGGTTTGCCGCGAGCGGACCGCCGCCGGCGCCGGAGCCGACGACGATGTACTCGAACTCGCGTGTCTCGATGTCACCTAGCTCCTTGAACGGATCCGGCTTGGGATTGCTGGTGTCATCGCATTTGCCTTCGCACCCTGCGACGTCATCGTCAGCGATCTCCTCCGTGGTGGTACAGCTGACGCTGGACATCACCAGCGGTGCCAACAGCGCTAAGTGAAAATTTTTCATGACTGGCGCGGTTGAAAAGCAAGCGTCGCGCCACGCGCGACATACGCAATCTCGGCCAGTTAGAAGTGGCTAGATCGGTAGCCAGCAGCGACTGACGGCCGGGGGAGAAGCCGGTGCATTCGCCCCCTTGGCCAGCATCACGCCGCTGCTGCGCGAGCGTTCAGCTGTGGTCTCTCGCGCGCGGGTCATCGTCCGACTCTCGGACGGATGTCACTCATCGCTCGCGTTGGGCTCGTCGGCCCAGTAATCGAGCGACGGGCCGAGCTTCACGATCTGGCGGAGCCACGGCTTGTCCCAGGACGGTCCGGCGCTCGCGCCGAGCTTGTTGGAGTCGGGATAACCAACGAGCTCGCACTTGGCCTGGGTCGAGACGCACAGATACACCAGCGGCTCGGTGCCATCGTTGATCATCTGGTGCGCGTGATCAGGACCCGCGGGAAACGAGATCCAATCGCCCGCGCGCACCGCGACCGTCGTGTTGCCGAGCCGAGCCGAGCCGGTTCCGGAGATCACGAACAACGCCTCTTCATTGGCGCAGTGAAAATGAAACGGAAACGATCGAGCTCCCGGTGGCAGCTCGGTCAAGGTCCCGCCGAGCTGCTGCGCGCCGCTGGGCGGCCCGAACCTGCGATTGATCGTGTGGTGGCGGCCCTTGCGCAGCTCGAGCGGATCGAGCTCGTCCTTGTTGATCACGTTCGGATGACGACGAGAGCTGGTCATCGCCGGGTCGTACCACCGCGTAGTCGCGGATCCAGTCGCATGCTGACCAAATCTGCGATCAGGTTCGCGACCGCGATCGCGATCGCCGAGATCAACACGACGCCGAGCAACAGCGGCAGATCGAGCTCGAAGATCGCTCGCCCGACTTCGCGGCCAAGCCCTGGCCACGCGAAGATCGATTCGATGATTATCGCGCCGCCGAGCAACGCACCGAGATCGAGGCCGATCAAGGTCACGAGTGGTCCGAGCGAGGAACGCAGCGCATGGCGAAGGATCACCGTTCGCTCGTCGAGCCCCTTCGCGCGTGCCGTTCGAATGTAGTCCTCGCGCAACGTGTCGAGCACCTCCGACCGAGTGACGCGCGCGTAGTACCAGGTCCCCCCAGCGGCGAGGGTGAGCGCTGGTAGCACGAGATGATGCAGACGATCCCAGCCGGGCTCGCCGTACCCGCTGATCGGAAACCAGCCAAACCGATACGCGAGAACGTACATCGCGAGCGTACCGACCACGAACGTCGGTGCACTGAGCGCGACCAGCCCCGCAACGTTGGAGGCGTGATCGGACCACCGACCACGACGGATCGCCGAAGCCAGGCCGAGCGGGATACCGAGCATCAGCTGCAACACGATCGCCGCGAGCGCGAGCTGAACGGTCGGCCAGATCCGATCACCGATCAGCTCGATCACGGGTCGCTTGGTGCGATAGCTCTCGCCGAGGTCGCCAGCCGCCACATTGCCGATCCAGCACGCGTACTGGGCCACGGCCCCGCGATCGAGACAGTAGTGCTCGCGCAGCCTGGCGCGGGTCTGTTCGGTCGAGTGCGGCCCGAGCATCGCGCGCGCCGGATCCGAGGGGATGGCGGTCGCCATGAGGAACGTCGCGGTGACCACGAACCACGCCACCACGAGCGTCCAGCCCAGCCGGCGCAGCACCAGACCGATCACCGCGCCACCGGCGCCCCGTCAGGGCCGAGGTCGAGCCAGGTCGTCGTGTAGTCGCGCAGCCACACCGGATGCGGCTCGTAGTCGCGTACGTACGGCTGGGTCACCTCGGTCATTCGCCAGTGGTAGTTCCACACCCACGGTGCGTCGTCGTACAGGATCCGCTCGGCGCGGCGATACATCGCGGCGCGCTTGTCGACGTCGGGCTCGGCACGGGCGGCATCGAGCAGCGCATCGAGCTCGGGGTTGGCGTACTGCGACGCGTTGTTGGTCCCGATCATCCGCGAGTGAAACATCACGTCGAAGAACGTCGTCGGATCGGGGTAGTCCCCGATCCACGAGCCGATCGAAAACGGCGGTCCGTCGAGCCGGTTGGTCAACGCGATGTACGACGGAATCCCCAGCGAGGTGATGCGGACGCGAACCCCGACCTTGGCGAAGTCGGCCTGCATCACCACCGCGAGATTATCGTTGTCATGATTCTTGATCGTCACGTATTCGAGATCGAGGCCATCTCGATATCCGGCCTCTGCGAGCAACGCCTTCGCGCGGGCGGGGTCATAGGGATACGGCTCGATCGTGTCGTCGCGTCCGAACACGCCGGGTGCCAGCAACCCATGCGAGGGTGTCGAGGAGCCGGTGAGGATCTTGACCGTCGAGCTCTTATCGAGCGCGTAGTTGAGCGCTCGACGAACCCGTACGTCGTCGAACGGCTTGGCGCGCACGTTCATCCGTGCACCGTACGCGTTCATCAGCGAGCGCACATGGACGTACGGCTTCCACGCCTCCTGATTCGCCAGCCATAGCGCGTCCGGTGGCGAGAGTCGCTCGGCGGTATCGAGCTCGCCGCGATCGAACATCAGCAGCTGCACGTCGCGCGGGATGTTCTCGAACATCACGATCGCGTCGAGGTAGCCGCGATGGTCGTCGAAGTAGTACGGGTTGCGGTTCACCACGAACCGCTCGCCTTCGAGCCACTCGTCGAGCGCGTACGGGCCGGTGGCGAGCGGGCGGCGCCGGATCTGGTCGCCCGCGGCGGTGACGTGATCCGCTCGCTGCGGCGTCGTGAACTTCATGGTCAGGATGTGAAGAAATGCCACGCTGCGTTGCTGGAGCTGGATCGTGAGCTCGCGATCGCCTTGCACCGTGACCCCAGCGCACTCGGTCGCCTTGCCCTGTTGCAGCGCGGTCGCGCCGACGACCTCGACGAGCATCGGCCCGAACGGCGACTCGGGAAGCGTGAGCGCGCGTTCGAGGCTGAACTTGAAGTCCGCCGCGACGATCGGCCGGCCGTCGGCGTACTTGAGGTTCGGGCGCAGCCAGAAGTGGTAGGTCTTGCCGTCGTCGGAGATCTCCCAGCGCTCGGCGAGCCGCGGCACGATGCGTGTGCCGGCCGGCTCGTAGTCGATCAACGTGTCGAACAGAAAGTGCAGCGCGTTGAGCGACTCGTCATAGGCGACCGATGGATCCAGCGTCGAGATCTGGCCCTCGGACGAGAAGCGGAGCGTCCCGCCGCGGTGGGGAGCCGTCGCGCCGGCGGCACGCCAGCGCGGACCATCGTCCGGCGCGTTGCACGCTGCGAGCACGATCAACCACAGCGGCCCTGGTCTCATGCGCGGTCCCCCGTGTCGACGAGCTCGCGACCGGGATCGGCAACCGAGCGCAGCCCTTCCGCGACGAGCTTGAACCCGATCACGGCGATCACGATCGCCAGCCCAGGGATGATCACCAGGTGCGGCGACGTTCGGTAATACGCCCGGCCCTCGTACAGCATCGTGCCCCACGTGGGGTGCGGCGCGGGCAGACCGAGCCCCAGATACGACAGCACCGACTCGGCGAGCAGGTTCTGGGCAAATCCCATCGCCGCGAGCACGACGATCACGCCGAGCACGTTCGGGGCCAGGTGGTTCACCATCACCCGCATCGGGCCCGCACCGATCGAGCGCGCCGCGACCACCATCTCGCTGCGCGCGAGCACCATCGCCTTGGCGCGCACGACCCGCGCGGTCGCGGTCCACCCGACGGCCGCCAGCGTGACCACGATCGGCGCGCTCGACCACGCCAGGTCGGCCTCGCGTAGCAGCGCGGCGAGCAGGATGGCGAGCAGCAGCATCGGGAAGGCCAGCACGAGATCGACGAGCCGCATCAGCCCGTTGTCGACCCATCCGCCGAAGTAGCCCGCCACCAGCCCCACCACGACGCCGATCAGCATCGAGATCACGGTTGCGAGCGCGGCGATCGTGAGCGACGTCCCTGCCCCGGTCACCAACCTCGACCACACATCACGCCCGAAGTGATCCGTTCCGAGCACCGCCGTCCCCGACAGCGGCGGCAAAGGGGCCCCGATCTCGGTCAGCCCGTGCTGGATGTCTGGAACCAGTGGATCGTGCGGCGGCGCGACACCGAGCAGCGACATCACGACGAGCCCGATCACCAGCAGCGCACCGACCATGGCACTGCGATTGCCGGCAAACCGGCGGGCCCAGCTCACCTGGGGATGATATCGCGCAGCGCTCGTTGGCGCGATGTGCCGCACGCAATCCTCGTCCATGATCCTGGGGTCCGAGACGATTAGAGCTCGATCTGCAGCCCGAGCTCGACGACGCGGTTCGGAGGGAGATTGAAGAACGCGGACGGCGCGCGCGAGTTGCGAGCGAGAAATGCGAACAGCATCTTGCGCCAGCGCGCGACCCGGGACTTGCCGCTGGTCAACAAGGTCTGGCGCCCGAGGTAATACGTGGTGTCGGCGGGGTTCGCGACCAGCCCGAGCTTCTCGCAGCGCGCGAGGATCCGCGGCACGTTCGGCTGCTGCATGAACCCGACCCGCGCGATCACCCGATAGAACCCCTGGCCGAGCTCGCGGGTCGCAAGCGACGCGTTGCCGATCGTGAACGGAACATTCTCGGTGATGATCGACAGCAGCACGATCTGCGTGTGCAGCACCTTGTTGTGCTTGACGTGATGGAGCAACACGTTGGGGATGCCGTCGGTTCCGGACGTCATGAACACCGCCGTGCCCGACACGCGCGGCACGTTGGTCATCGAGATGTCCTCGAGGAACAGCGCATCGGGCACGGTCCCCATCTCCATCGTCTTCGACAGCTCGGTCCGGCCGCGCCACCACGTGGTCATCACGATGAACATGCCGGAGCCCACCGCGAGCGGGAACCAACCACCGGCGGCCACCTTGACCAGGTTCGACGAGAAGAACGCACCGTCGATCACGACCAGCGGTAGATACAGCGACAGCGCCGCGCCCAGCGACCAGCCCCAGTTGCGCCGGCACACCAGGAAGATCAGATATGACGTGATTCCCATCAGCCCGGTGACCGCGATGCCGTACGCCGCAGCGAGACTGGAGCTGGTCTTGAACGCGAACACCAGGCACACGCACGCCACCATGAACATCCAGTTCACTTCCGGGATGTAGATCTGGCCCTCGTGCTTGTGCGAGGTGTGGATCACGGTGACCCGCGGCAAGTAGCCGAGCTGCACGGCTTGGTTGGTCAGCGAGAACGCGCCGGAGATCAGCGCTTGCGACGCGATCACCGCGGCCATGGTCGCGAGCACGATCATCGGGATCAACATCGGCCCATCGACGAGGCCGTAGAACGGGTTGGTGACGGGCGTCTTGTCCTTGAGGTGCTCGAGGTAATACGCACCCTGGCCGAAGTAGTTGATCAACAGGCTGGGGAGCACGATCGAGAACCACGCGTACCGGATCGGGATCCGGCCGAAGTGACCCATGTCGGCGTACAGCGCCTCGCATCCGGTCACGCACAACACGACCGAGCCCAGAAGCAGGAACCCATCCATCCCGTGGTGCAGCAGGAACTGCGCCGCGTAGTGCGGGCTCAGCGCGGCCAGCACGTGCGGGTTGCCAACGATCGCGGGCAGTCCCGCCGCGGCGATCGCGAGGAACCACACCAGCATGATCCAGCCAAACACCGAGCCGATCCGTCCGGTGCCCCAGCGCTGGACCCAGAACAAGCCGATCAGGATCGCCACCGAGATCGGCATGATCAGGTGGGTCAGGTTCTCGTTCTGCTCCGAGAGGCCTTCGACGGCCGACATCACGGAGATCGCGGGCGTGATCAGGCCTTCGCCGTAGAGCAACCCGGTACCGAACAGCGCGAGCAGGATCGGGATCGCCAGCCGCTCGCGATGAGGTGACAGCTTCTGTTGCACCAGCGCCGCGAGCGCGAGCGTGCCGCCCTCGCCCTTGTTGTCGGCGCGCAGCACGATGAGCAGGTACTTGACCACCACGACCACCACCAGCGACCAGAACACCAGCGAGAGCACGCCGAGGATGTTGTTGGCGAACGTCGGATCGGCGTGGTGCGGGTTGGTGCGCGCAAAACACTCGCGCATCGCGTACAGCGGTGACGTGCCGATGTCGCCGTAGACCACGCCGAGCGCGCCGAGCGATACCCAGGCCAGATCTTTCCGACTCGCGGGCTTTGGGTGGTGCGCCAGTCCGCTCGCGCCCGTCGAGTCCGATCTGGAAGGGTCGTTCATTCGGGACGGGACGGCCGCGGGGCCAGTTCCCTGGTATCACGCCATGATCGCGGAATCCACCCACGCAACTGCTGCGCCGTCCCACTCCCACGCGCTTCCTGACAGTGCGTAGTTGACAGCGCCAACCTCGTCGGATATCGCTCCCCGACCAACCAGGAGAATGCCGTGAATTTGAAGACTTGGACCTCTAGTTCGGTACGCGGTGGGCTCGCTGCGCTGTGTGCGTTTGCGCTCGTGCTCGGCGCCGGTGCGGGCGCGGGTTGCGGCAAGGGAGGCGGCGACAAGATCGTGGTTGGTCACTTCGCGTCGATGACCGGATCCGAGGCGACGTTCGGCGTCTCCACCGATAACGGAGTGAAGCTCGCGGTCGAGGAGCGCAACGCGGCAGGCGGCGTGAAGGGCAAGCAGATCGTGGTCAAGACCATGGACGATGCGTCGAAGGCCAGCGAGGCCGGCAACGTCGTCCAGCGCCTGATCAGTGAAGAGAAGGTGGTCGCGCTGATCGGCGAGGTTGCCTCGAGCAGCTCGCTCGCGGGTGGCAAGGTCGCACAGGAGTTCGGCGTTCCGATGGTGTCTCCGTCATCGACCAACGCGAAGGTCACCGAGGGCCGCAGCATGGTGTCTCGCGTGTGCTTCCTCGATGATTTCCAGGGCTACGTCGCCGCGAAGTTCGCGAAGGATCATCTGAAGGCGAACAACGTCGCGGTGCTGTTCGATCAGGGGCAGGCGTATTCGAAGGGACTTGCCGACGTGTTCACCAAGGAGTTCACCGCGCTCGGCGGCAAGGTGGTGACCAGCCAGGCCTACACCGGCGGTGATGCGGATGTGTCGGCGCAGCTTCAGACGATCAAGACCTCGGGCGCCGAGGCGGTGTTTTTGCCCGGCTACTACACCGACGCCGGCAACATCGTGAAGCAGGCGCGCAAGCTCGGAATCGACCACAACGTCCCGTTCCTCGGCGGCGACGGCTGGGACTCGGTGAAGCTGGCGGAGATCGGCCAGGACGCGATCGAGGGCAGCTACTACTCGAATCACTACTCGTTCGACGAGACCCGTCCCGAGGTTCAGGAGTTCGTCACCAAGTACAAGAAGCGGTTCGGCGAGGTTCCCGATGGTCTCGCCGCGCTCGGTTACGACGCGGCGCGAGTGTTGTTCGCTGCAATGGACAAGGCTCCGTCGTTGGGTGGCAAGGACCTCGCCGCCACGATCGCCGCGACCAAGGACTTCCCGGGTGTCACCGGAAAGATCACGCTCGACGCGAACCGGGATGCGCAGAAGCAAGCGGTCGTCGTGCAGATGAAGGGCGGCAAGCCGCGCTGGGTCGCGACCATCGTGCCCAAGGGCTGGCCCGAGCCGGCGGTACCAGGCGCCCCTGCTGGCGAGCCAGCCGCAGCTGGAAGTGCGGACGATGGCGACGCTGGAAGCGCAGCGGCAGCGCCGAGCTCGGGCTCGGCCGACCACGGCGGAAGCGCCGCAGCAGCCGCGGCCAAGTAGAGCTCGCAGCACGGCGTCCGCGACATGGATCGCACCACCAGCAAGCTGCTTCTGACAGCCACCATCGTGGTGGTTGGCATCGTGCTGTCGCGTGACAAGGCCGCGCTTCTTCAGACCTTCGTCACCAGCTGTGCGTACGGCAGCCTGTACGCACTGACCGCGCTCGGCTACACGCTGGTCTACGGCGTGCTGCGGTTCATCAACTTCGCACACTCCGACGTGTTCACGATCGGTGCGTGGGCATCGTTCTCGTTTGCGACCGCCCTGGGCTGGGCCACCACAGGGTCGCCGTGGTTCGCGATGCCGCTCGTGTTGCTGTTGTCGATGGCGGTGTGCGCCACGCTCGGCGTGACGATCGAGGCCCTCGCCTATCGCCCGCTCCGTCGAGCACCGCGGCTCAACGTGCTGATCACCGCGATCGGCGTGTCGCTGTTCTTGCAGAACATCGGTCAGCTCAAGTGGGCGTTCGGGACCCAGCCGCAGAGCATGCCGTCACTGATCGAGGACCGCGCGCTGTTCTCGATCATGACCGTTCAGATCCGGCTGGTCGATGTCGTCGTGGTGCTGCTCACGATCGCGCTGCTGTTCGTGCTCGAGACCCTGATCTACCGGACCAAGCTCGGCCGCGCGATGCGTGCGGTGTCGTTCGACGAGCGGGTCGCCGCGCTGATGGGCATCAACGTCAACCGGATCATCTCGATCACGTTCGCGATCGGATCGGCGCTCGCAGCGGCAGGCGGGCTGCTGTTCGCGCTCAAGTATCCCGGGATCAAACAGACGGCGGATGCCAGCTGGGTGTTGCTGGGCCTCAAGGCGTTCGTCGCCGCGGTGGTCGGTGGCATCGGTAACGTTCGCGGGGCGGTGGCCGGCGCGCTGCTGATCGCGTTCGTCGAGCAGTTCGGGGCGGCGTACCTGTCGCCACACATGAAGGATCTGTACGTGTTTGCGATCCTGATCGGCGTGCTCCTGTTCAAGCCGAGCGGCCTGTTCGGCAGTGCGGTGGTGGAGAAGGTATGACGAGCTCCGATCCCACTCGGCCGCTCGCCGCACGGGTCCGCGAGCTGCGGTTCAATCCCGCGGTCGCCGCCGGTCGGTCCGCGTGGCCGTTCGCGTTCGGGATCGTCGCGGCGATGATCCTCCAGTTCGTGATCTCGCCGTCGCTCGGGCCGTTCTACGCCAAGATCGTCGTGGACATCGGAATCGCGGTGGTGCTGGGCGTGTCGTTGAACATCGTCAACGGGTTCGCGGGGCAGTTCTCGATCGGCCATGCCGGCTTCATGATGCTGGGGGGCTACACCGCCGCGGTGGTCACGTATTACGGCTCGATCCACCTCGGCTGGATCACGCCCGAGGACGTCAGCGTCTCGCCCCATGGTGGGTTCCTCGGCAGTGGTGACCAGCTGTTCCTGATGTCGTGCGTGCTCGCTGGGGTGGTAGCCGCGTTCGCGGGCCTGCTGGTCGGGTTGCCGTCGCTGCGACTGCGTGGCGACTACCTGGCGATCGTCACGCTCGGGTTTGGCGAGATCGTGCGCGTCCTCGTGCAGCAAACACCGTCGGTGTTGTCGCCCGCCCAGGCCAAGGATGCTGGCATCGTCGACTCCGTGTGGTCGCTGGGCGGCTCGCTCGGGTTCACCGGCGTTCCGACCTACGTCTCGACGGCTCCCAACGGCCACACCGGCTTGTTCTTCACCTACGTGATGGTGGCGATCTTGCTCGTCGTCGCGTACCGGCTGAAGTCGTCGAGTCAGGGTCGTGCGCTGCTCGCGGTTCGCGAGAACGAGATCGCCGCCGAAGCGATGGGCGTCAACACCGCGCGCACGAAGGTCGTGTCATTCGTGACCGCCGCGTTCTTCGCCGGTGTCGGCGGCGCACTGTTCGCGCACACGCTGGGCACGACGCTGGGTCCCAAGGATCTCGGGTTCCAGAAGTCGATCGATGTCGTGATCATGGTCGTCCTCGGCGGTATGGGCTCGATCACCGGCGTCGTGCTCGCCGCGAGCATCCTGACGATCTTGCCGGAGCTGTTCCGCGAGTTCGCGGAGTACCGGATGCCGGTGTACGCGCTCGCCCTGATCGTGGTGATGATCGTGCGCCCCCAGGGGCTATTCGGGATCAAGGAGCTGTGGGACCTGGCGTTCTGGCGCCGCTACGTGATCCCGCTCTGGCGCAAGGTCGCAGGCGGCTGGCTGATCCCGAAGTACGAGGAACGCACGCCCGCAGCCGTCGCGCGCGCACTGTCGAGCGAGCGAACGGATGCCGACCTCGCGGGCAAGGGGGACCCGTGACCGCGGCTCGACAGCCCGCCGGCGGGACGACCGCGAGTGCAGCGCTTCGTGCGACCAGCCTGTCGATCGCCTTCGGCGGGCTCAAGGCGGTGAGCGAGTTCTCGATCGAGCTGCCGCCGCGCGGTCTGTGCGGGCTGATCGGTCCCAACGGCGCCGGCAAGACGACGGTGTTCAACCTGCTGACCGGCGTCTACCGCCCCGACCACGGCGAGATCGCTCTTGGCAACGAGCGGCTCAACGGCAAGAAGCCATCGGAGATCGCCCAGGCAGGGCTCGCTCGTACGTTCCAGAACATCCGGCTGTTCGGTGAGCTGTCGGTGCTGGACAATGTTCGCACGGCCGCGGGCGTGCGCGCGCGCAGCGGGCTGTGGCGCAGTCTGCTTCGCACGCCACGCTACCTCGCCGAGGAGCAAGCGATCATCGAGCGCTCGATGGATCTGCTCGACGTGCTCGGCATCGCGCGCCGCGCCGGCGAACAGGCCAAGAGCCTGCCCTATGGCGATCAACGCCGGCTCGAGATCGCGCGTGCGCTGGCAACCGAGCCCAAGGTGCTGCTGCTCGACGAGCCGGTCGCCGGCATGAACACGCAGGAGAAGCACGAGATGCGTTCGCTGATCGAGTCGCTGCGCACGCGGTTCGAAGTCGCGATCCTGTTGATCGAGCACGACATGGGGCTGGTGATGGACATCTGCGAGCACATCACCGTGCTCGACCACGGCGTCACGATCGCCGCAGGCAAACCGGCGGGGATCCAGCAGGACCCCAAGGTGATCGAAGCGTATCTCGGCGCGCCCGAAGACCAGGCCGATGCCGAGGCGCACGCGGAGGCAACGTCGTAATGGCGCTGCTCGAGGTCGAGAACCTGAACGTTTACTATGGTGGGATCCACGCCCTCAAGGGGGTGTCGTTCTCCGTCGAGCAGGGTCAGGTCGTCACGCTGATCGGCGCCAACGGCGCCGGCAAGACGACCACGCTGCGCGCGATCTCCGGGCTGCTCAAACCATCGCGCGGCCGGGTGCTGTTCGACGGCAAGCCGATCAGTGGTGAGCCGGCGCATCGGATCGCTGCGCTCGGCCTCGCGCATGCGCCCGAAGGCCGCGGCATCTTCGCGAACCTCACCGTGGACGAGAATCTTCAGATGGGCGCGTTCCTCCGCAAGGACACCGCCGAGATCGCCAAGGATCGCGAGCGCGCGCTCGAGCTGTTTCCGCGGCTCCGCGAGCGGTTGACCCAGAATGCCGGCACGCTGTCCGGGGGCGAGCAACAGATGCTCGCGATCGCGCGTGCCCTGCTCGCCCGGCCCAAGCTGCTGCTCCTGGACGAGCCATCGCTCGGGCTCGCACCGCTCGTGGTGCAGCTGATCTTCAAGATCGTCCGGACGATCGCGAGCGAAGGCACCACGATCCTGCTCGTCGAGCAGAACGCTCACCAGGCGTTGCGCGTCGCCAATACGGGACACGTGCTCGAGGTCGGATCGCTGGTCAAGTCAGGACCAGCCGCCGAGCTCGCGCAAGATGACTCGATTCGCAAGGCGTACCTCGGTGTCCATTAAGTTGGCCAACCAAGTCCGCGGCTAGCGGCTCATTGCGCGGCGCAGGCTTTTCGATCGGCTGGCACAGCCTTCGCCGGTGGATGGGAGATGACGACCGCACCGTCGCACGGCGTCACCACCCGATAACCGACGAGCTCGACCTGCACGCCTTCCTTGCCACCGACCTGCCAGCGCGGCTTGTCCGCGAGCTTCACCACGAGCTCGATCCGCGCGGTCCTGAGCGCCTTGATCCATGCGTTGGCCGCTCCCTCGTCGGAGAACTGCACCGCGTTATCGTAGATCGCGTTGCCGCTGACCTTGCCGGCGTCGACCCGCGGAGCGCCGACGGTGACGTACCACGGCTTGCCGTAGACCTTGACGCCGTCGCAGCGAACGCAGCCATTGAGCATGATCGGCACCGACTTCGTCGCCGCGCTCCACGCACCAACGACGAACGCGTTCGCCTCCGGCTGGATCACCAGCGTCGCGCTCGCGAGCTGCTTCGCCCGGCGATCGCGCGTCAGCCGGCACTGGCGCTGCTGGACGTCATCGCCCTTGTCACAGGTTTCTGTGACCGCCCACACCAGGTCTTCGACATGCTTCGCGGGTTGCGCCGCTTCGACGAGCGCCTCGAAGGACGCATCTGCGAGCGCCGGTGCGCTCGCGGCGACGCCGATCGCGATCCCAGCGACGATCCAGAGGTTGTTGAGCTGGCTCATTGCAACTTGTGTGTGAGATAGGACTTGAGGCGGAGCTCGGCGTCACCTGGATCGTTGATCACGATCGGCACCGACTTCTTGAGCTCGTCGTCGACCTCGTTGTACAGCGCCTTGCGGGCGGCCTCATCCTCGAGGAGCTCGCTCGGCATGCGGCCCTTCGTCTTCTGCTCGTCCAGCTTCGAGCAATACGCCTTCAGCTTGTCGTAGAGCTTGTCGCCGAGGAACCCGGAGATCTTGTCAGACTCGCTGGCCATGCGCTCCAGCGTCGATTCGGCCGCGGCTGGCAGTCCGCCGCGATCGGCCGCCCGCGACAGCTGTGCACACACCCGCAGGACCATGACGTCGTCGATCATGCCGATGCCTTCGTTCCAGTCCGGGATCAGATCCATGCGGCTGACCAGATACGACAGGGCGCCCACCGCGAGCTTCTTCGCGTGGGTGTCGGCCTTGGGAGATTCGAGCAGTGCCTTGAACGCGTCGACGTCCTGCCGAATCGTCTCCGCCCAGCGCTTGAATACCTCGATATGAGCCACGGTCCCTCCTGGCCGGAACGGTACGCCCGCCCCGGTGGCTCGTGCAACGTGCGCCACGTCGAATGGCAAACGATCGAGGCGGTGGGCGCTGCCGAGTGACTCGCGATCGTCATCACGCGATGGCGTAACACGGCGGTGACATGGCGGCGGTGGCGCAGCGACCGCGTGTAGGATGACGACCATGCGTAGCATTCTTCTCATCCTCGTGGGTGTCGCGCTCGCGGCCTGCAGCGACGACGGCGGCGACAACAACGACGGCAACCTCAACGTTTGTACGATGGCGCTCTACGACAGCTGCTCCGACAACGAGGACTGCGTGTCAGGCAACTGTCACGAATTCGAGAGCGCTGGGATCACGGTGTGCACCCAGGCTTGCAACATGACCGACAATCCGTGCCCCGAGTCCAACGGCATCACGGCGACCTGCAACATGAACATGATGATCTGCAAGCCCGCGTCCGAGCACGCGTGCATGCCGCAGTAGCTACATCAGATCTTGAATCACCTTGGTCGACTTGCCGGCGGTGATCGAGACGGAGATCGTCTTCTTGATGTTCTGCGACGCATTCACGAGCGTGATCGTGTGAGTGCCGGGCGCGAGCTTCAGCGATCGCTGGGGCGTCACCAGGCCGGTGGGGGCGCCATCGACCACGATGTCGCACGGCGGCTTGCTCGCGATCATCAAGACTCCCTTGCCGCTGCGCGCGGCGTGGCGCGAGTCGTTTGCACGCCTGACCCGCGCATGCGCAAGCGCCGGCACCTGTCGCTCGAGCACCGCCTCGACGCGGGTCCCAGCGTTCGCGGTGAGGTGCTGGACGTGCGTGGGACGGTGCGGATACGTGAACACCAGGTCGTAACCACGGCTCGGATCGATGCCCGCCGTCAACGGCGTCGTTCCGAGCAGGGTGGTCTTTCCGCGATCGACGAGCATCACCGTTGCGCCGGCGGGCTTACTGTCGATCCGTACGTCGATGAACGTGGGCCGTGCGGTCGCTGGAGCTGCGGCCGTGTCCGCGGTGGTTCGCGGCGCCGCTGGAGTGGCACTGGATGCGGCCGGCGCGACGGGCGCGGGCATCGCGGTGGGGCTGCTCGGGAACGCGGCCGGCGCTGCGGCGACGGGTAGCGCTGGAGCCGGCGGCGTCACCGGCGTCGCCGCCGTGGCCACCGCAGCGGGAGGCGCCGCCCTCGCCATCGGTCTGCGATCGAGCGCGAGGTACCCGCCGATCAGGACGCCCGCAAGGATCAACATCCCGATCGGAATCAGCAGCTTGGTGGCCAGCCGGATCGGTCCGCTGCGACGAGGAACTCCGAGCGTGAAGGCAGACGAGAACGCATCGACCTCGCCGGTGTCGCGAAACCACGTCTGGTTCGACAGGTCGACCTTCGCGGGGATCTCGCGAGCTACGATCTCGGAAACGGGGCGCGATGGCGGTGGCAACGGTTGTGCGTGTCGCCGCGGCATCGGCGGCGCCGGCGGTGTCGGTGCCGGCATCGGCAACGTCCGCCGAGGAGTGGTGGCGAGCCGTTCCTGACTCGGCCGCGGCGGCGGAACCGGCGGAGGCGCGAGCGGCGGGATCGTGGTGGATCGCGAAACCGGCGCAGTCGTCACGCGGATCGGCGGAATCGGCGGCAGGGCCGGATTCTCGGAGGTCCCCCGCGGTGACCGCGTGCGAGGTAGCGGAGCCACCTCGCGCACCACGGGGAGCGGCGAGGTCATGCGTGCTGGGTTGCGTGCTGGGTTGCCATGGCGCGGCGGGTTCGCCGGCGCCTGCCCGGGAAGTGTCGGAGCGGGGCGGCTCGACATCAGCTCGATCAGCTCGTTCACCGCGGTCGATTCGTTCTTCGCCATGGCGTGCTCCAGGCCCAGTGCGCTGGCGAGAATTGCCAAGCAGGTCGGGGATGTAAAGCAAAACCCAATGACCGGACGAGTGCCCGCGTCGACATGCAGCGATGTGTCCGCGAACAGAAAAACCACGCGCCAAGCGGCGTGGTGCCCGGAGATCCCGCCACCCCATCGTGCGACTAACCTACTGATAATTCATTGACCTTTCGTGACCATACACCTAATGTATGGTCAGGATGCCGGCAGATACCTCGTTCGCAAGCCTTCGCCGGCTGGCGGACTGGTTTGCGACCTCGACGCATCGTGGCGCAGGTCACCTTCGCCAGCTGATCGGGCGCACCGGCCCTAGCGCGATCCCACTGCTCACGCGTGAGCTTCAGCACGGTGATCAGCGCCGGCGGGAGGCGGCTCGTACGGGCCTCGCCATGATCGCGGCACGCAGCCCGGCGGTGCGCGATCGCGTGATCCGGGGCCTGCGTGAGGTCACCGATCAGGCGACGACGGATGAGGCCAAGGTCTGCGCGCTCGGATTGCTCGCCGAGCTCGGAGCGCGCGGTGCCGCGCAGTTCGCGGATCCGATCGCAGTTCAGCGACGCTCGGCGATCGCCCTCGCCTCCCAGCTATCGAGCGACGCCGACGTCGCCGAGGCTGCGGACCTCATGGTTCGTCAGCTCGACGATGACGATATCGTCCAGATGATCGAGGTCATGCGAGACACGGCGCCTCCGGCCGCGCGTCGATTGGGCAACGAGCTGGTGCTCCGGCTCGATCTTGCGATCGAAACCCGCGATCGGATCGAAGCGATCCTCGAGGCGAGCCCGCGCGTCGCCGCTCCGCCTGCTCCGCGCACCGGCCGGCCGCCGCGCCCGACCCACGTCGTGCTCCTGCTCGATCCAACGGGCCGGCTGGTCGTGCTGGCGACCCGCAAGAACAGCGGCGAGCGGCGGTGGCGGCGGTGGGCCGTATTGATCGGCACGATGGGACACATCGATGACTGCGTGCACGAGGACGATGCGCTCGATGATGCGGCGCCGCTGCTGACCGCGCTGTGCCGCGACGGCTATCAGATCAGCAGTCGCGAGCTCGACGACGCGCGTGCGGCGATCATGGCCGCAGCGCGCCGAACCGCGAGCACCCAGGATGGCGCGCTGCAGCTGCCGTCTGCGTACTACCTGGGCCGTGATCTGCTCGAGCTCGGCGATGCGCACATCGCAACGCGCGTGTCGCCGGCCGCAACTGCGCTCGGCCGGGCGATCGAGCTGATCGCGGATGGCGAGCCCGTACGCGCGCTCGGGTTGCTCGAGCAGTGCGACCCCGACGTCGCCGACGTCGCGGCCGCCCGCGCAGCGTGCTTGCTCGCCCAGCGCCAGTTCGGACCGGCCGCTGCGGCACTCGAGCAAGCGATCGCCATGGAACCCGACTGGCCGCTCCATCACTGGAACCACGCCGTCGCGCTTCACGAGCAGGGCGATGCCATCGGTTGTCACGATGCGCTGCGACGGTTCGTGACCACGAGCGGGACCGCCAGCGCCCATCGATCGGGGCTACGCGCGGATCCCGAGCAACCCGCACGGCTCGCGCATGCCACGCGAATGATCGCCGAGCTCGAGCGCACCGCGCGGCTCAATGGGATCTCACTCGGCCGCCGCCGCCGTCGCGCACCGACGAAGAAGACCCAACCCGCCGTCACCTAGACGTGGCCGGCGCCGCGGCCTCAGGACCGCGGCGACAGGGCGTACCCGACCTTGATCCGCGTCGTCCCCGGCATTCCGCGCTTGGGCAACTTCCAGGTCTTCGCGTGCTCCGCGGCGCAGCCGGCAACCGCGGCCATGTCGGCGAGCCCTGCCTTGGGCTCGGTCGACACGCCGGTCACCGCGCCCGACTGATCCACCTCGACGTCCACGGAGAGCGCCCCGCTGACCTTGGGATTGAGCGTGAGCGTCGCCTCGTAACAGGCCTGGACTTCCTGGTTGTGTCGCGCGAGCAGCGTACCCACCGCACCCTTGTCATGGGTTCCCGTGCCGGCCTTGGTGTTCCTCAGTGTGGTCTCGAGCGCGGCCGAGTTCTTCTGCGCATCGGCCCGCTTCTCGTTGTCCATCACCAACCCGATGGTCAGCGCGTACAGATCATGGGCGGGCTGGTAGTACTTGATGTCGTTGGCCGTCGCGTAGAGCACGTGGAATAGCGTGCCCATGTTCAGCACCCCGAGCACGAAGTCCTGCTTGTCCTTGTCGCTGCACTTGGCACCGCATTTGGGCAAGCTCTGAATCGCCTGGGTCGCGTACTTCACCGAGACGTCCGGCGCGCCGAGCCGCACCGCGAAGTCGGCCTGCGAGAACCGGATCAACGGCCGATCCTCCGCGGGCACCGCATCGCCAGCGAGCTCGATCGCCTGGTCGAGCGCGGCGATCCCATCATCCCAGCGCCCGGCGAATCCATACGATTGCAATCCGAGCTTCTTGAGCACCTCGTACTGCTGGGGCTTCTGCTTGGCGCCGAGCACGCCGAACAGCTGGGGCTTCACCTCCGCGAGCGGTGCTCGCGACCGACCGGCGAACAAGAACAGATCGCGGTCGACCACATCGCGGCCAGCGTTGTCCTTCCAGCCCTTCGAGGCCATCGCGAGCGCGGCCCAGGCGCCGGCGTCATCGTGCGCACGCCACTTCGCCCATGCGGTCACGTAAGCGAGCTCGGGATCCTTGTCCGAGACCGGAGTCTCCTTGACCACCGCGAGTGCTTCGGCGTTCTTGAACTGCTTGAGCAGCGAGAACGTCCACCACGCGCGGTTGTACGCGGCAGCCTTGTCCTTCGGCGTCTTGGCAACCAGCCCTCCCCAGGCCTTCTCCGCCGCGGCGAAGTCCTCGAGCATCAGCTCGTAGCTGCCGAGCAGGCGTAGCGTGATCTCGTCGACGTTGTCGCCCGAGCCCTGCGCGGCGTCGCGAAGCACCTGACGCGCCTCGGAGAGCAGCGCCTTCTCGTTGGCCTTATCATCCTTGGCCTTCTGGTACAGCATGGTCGCGAGGATCGCCGCCTGGGCTTCCTTCTGAACCGGGTCCTTGGTCGACGAGAACACGGTGCGCTGTTTCTCGATCGTGATCTTCTTCTTGGCTTCGACCAGCGGCATACCGGGGCGGCCGAGGGCCTCCGGCTCGAACACCATGCCCTTGACCTCGATGCCCGGAAGCTCGATCGCCACGTCTCCCGCAGCAGTCGGCTTGCTCGCCGCGCCACCGCCGGGCGTGTCCTTCGTGACGTCGGCGGAAGAACCGCAGCCCACAGCGCCGATCAACAGCAACGACAGCTTTTTCATGAGCCGTGTGTACAACACATCGCCGCGTGCTCGCCACGCTCGCGTGATATGGTCGGCATCCCGGTGAGGTATCTCGCTACGATCATCGTTGCGCTGGGGCTCGGCAGCGGCTGCGTCGTCGTCAAAGCGCATCAGCGAGGACACCTCGCCAAGCGCGCCATGACCAGTGATCGCGACGCGGGCGAAGCTCGATTCGGACAGCACACCACGGGCTCGCGCGAAGGCGCTGACGGCGGCACAGGCCAACCAGGCGGCGGATGCGGCTGCAATTAGTCGCTGGTGTGATCACCTTGACGGTCGCGGTCGCGGTGTCGTCGGCCTTCGCCGACGGATCGGTCACGATGCGCGGGGCGTACTACAAGGAGCGCGCGACCCGCGTGATGCAGCCGATGCTCGACGGCATGTTCGATGCCGGCGCACGCGGGCTGGTCGCCGTGCATGTCCTGGTCGATTCGATCACCTCGGCGTCTGCGTCGGCCGGCGCGGAAAACGCCAAGCCGTTCACCGAACGGCGCTACGAAGCAGGCGGTGGCTACACCCACGAGATGACGACCTCGCGCGTCGGGTTCGAGGGCAAGTACTCGTCGGAGCCCGACTACAAGTCGCTCTATGTCGGTGCCCGCGGCGAGATCGAGCTGGCACAACGCAACACGGTGCTCGGCCTCGGGCTCGGCGTCAGCACGGACACGATCAGCGGCGGTGGCACGCCGGGGCTCGCACAGCCGATGCTCCAGTGTGACCCCGACTCGGATGCGACGTCGCTCGATTGCAAGCTCAACACCTATTCGCTGTTCGCGTCGGCGAGCCAGATCCTGTCGCGCAATGCGATCGCGGCGGTGACCTACGACATCGCCGCGCTGCGCGGCTATCAGTCGAACCCGTATCGCACCGTGCTCGCCGAGACCGGAACGCCGGCCGAGCGCCATCCCGACGAGCGTTTGCGCCAGGCGGTCGCGGGGTCGGTGCGCTATTACGTCGCGCCGTCACAGACGACGGTGATCGCGGCGTATCGGTTCTATCGCGACAACTGGGATGTGATGGCTCACACCCCGGAGGTCCGGCTGGTCCAGGAGCTCGGTCACACCGCGGATGCAGGCGTGCGGTACCGGTTCCACCATCAAAAGGGTGCCTCGTTTTACCGGGATCGTTACGGAGATCCCACGATGTACGATTTCTTGTCGGATGATGTGAAGCTCGACACCTTCAACTCGCACACGATGGAAGCCAAGCTGGGTATCCTGGGCGAGGCATTCGGGCTCGGTGGCACCTGGGCAGGAGCTCGATTGGAAGGCATCCTTCAGTACATCGTCCAGCACAACCGGTTCGGCAATGCGATCACTGCTCATCTCGCTATCACTGTGCCTTTCGAGTACTAACCTCATCGGCGGCTGCAGCGGCGACGGCGCCGACACCTGCGGCGCCGATGGTGCGCCCGATGTCGGGTTGGCCGCGGCGAGCTCGGACGCAACGCTCACCTACGGCAACCTGTCGGCGCTCGCCGGCAATGATTGCCCCGCGCCGGACGCGCCCGCGGGCGTCGTCAGCCTGTCGATCGAGGGCATGCAGACCGATGGCACCGGCCTGATCACGCTTTGCATCCCCCGCCCCGATCTCCTGATGGAGGGCGAGCGCACGCTGGGCGGCACCGTGTCGATGGCCGACATCCGGATCATCGATCTCACCGGAACGTTCAACGGGTGCACGTTTGCGTTCGACTCGACGCGTCCGCCGACGGGCCACGCGACGGCGTCCGGGGTGTGCGCCAACGGCGAAGATCCCGCCGGGTTCAAGCTCGTCGTCGACGGCAACGTATCGCTACGCCGTACCTGCGGCACGACGATGGACTCGATCGCGCTACCGCTGACCGGGACCGTGAAGGTCTCCAAGCGCCCGTAGGTAGCGCTCCCTCGCCTCCTGGCTCGGGTTCTCGATTCGGAACCGAGAACGCAAGGCCTCAGAACGCGTGGCCACGCAGCGAGCTGATCATCGGCTCGAGCAGGCCGCGCGTGGTCTCGCGCAGCAGCTCCGACTCGCCGATGATCCCGGCGATCGATGGACTGAACGTGTAATACGAGCTGATCGCGAGCTGGCCGAGCGCCGAGCCCGACAGCACCGCGTCGCGAACGTGGCGCAGCAGATCGACATCCGCCGCAAGGGTCGAGCCGTACGCCGCCGTCGCGATGAAGCACCAATCGACCTCTCCCGCGGTTCGCGGCATCGTGACGACGTCGATGACCGTGAGCGGCCCGGCGTTGTGGCAGTTGTCGATCGGCCGGATCCCGATCGAATAGTGGGTCTCCGGCAGCAATCCGTCGATCGTGAACGTCTCGAGGCTGCCGGCGTCGCCGAGCAGGAACCTCGGCCGCGGATTGCGCGAGCCCTCGGCATCGAAGTTGTCGTCGGTGATCGAGTCATCGATCCGCAGGCGGACGTCGTAGCGCTTGACGCGGCCGACGAGGCCATCGTCGCCGGATGCCTTGAAGCTGACCGTGATCGTCCGGCTGGTCACGGAGGAGACCGCGTCGCCCACGGCGGCGGGGTTGACGTCGTCGGTCTCCGGTCGGGCAGTGACGCGAGCGCGAAACATCTGACCGTCGGCAGAGATGACCGCCAACCGCCCTGCCCCGGACCCGACGACGCCGGTGGTGATCGTCGCGTCGGGTGCGCGGATCATGCCGTCCATCCCCTCGGGATCGCCGTAGCCGACGTAGTCGAGCGTGGACGCGACCGTCTCGGCGGGACCGATCGCGAACGGCACCTTGTAGAGAACCGACGGTTGGCCGCGATAGGGCGCGCCGTATTCGGCGTAGCCGATGGCCGGTCCCGGGCGCGCCGCAGCCGTGTAGCTCGCGTTGTGATCGAACTCCTTGGACACCTCGAGCCACAGCACGTAGTCGCCTGCGGGCAGATCCTGGGGGCGGATCCAGCTGAACAGCGCCGGCTGATCACCCGGCGGGGTCGCCTGCGAGATCGCGTCGTATGGATTGGCCAGCGCGAACGTCGTTGCGGTCGGCGAGTCGCGATCGGGATCGATCATCAGGTTGGCGCGTGGCGGATACAGGCTGCGCATCGACGGAACGGCCGCGCCCTTGTCGGTGTACACCGGCGAGGCGCAGCTGCCGGTGTCCCAGGCGTCCTCCTCGGGCAGCAGCGGTCGGCAGAACCCGGTGTTCGGCAGCTCGAGCGAGCTCTCCCCGAACGCGTGACTGATCGAATTCTCGTTGCCGTCTTGAAACATCACGGTGTCGAACGTCAGCACCTCGCCGGCCGTGGTGTCGGTCTTCTTGTGCGCCCACACCGGGAACACGGTGATCCGCCGGCCGTACGGCCAGCGCTTGCTGCTGTTGAGGTCGTAGCGGCCCGGGCGGTTTCCGATCCCGTAGATCCCGGTCTTTGCGGTCATGTAGATCGTCTCGACGAACGTCCCGTCCGGCTTCTCGATCCACGCGACGACCTGCGACGGCAGCTCGGTGCCCGCTGGCGCCGCGTGGTTGATCGCCGGCTGGAGCTCGACCTCGACGATGTGGCACTCCCCCGCGTTCGCGCGCTCGGGGACCACGGCGACCACCGCCCCGAGGATCGCGGTCGAGGTCGCGAGCCGCGACCTCGACGTTCGCTGTGATCGCGGTCGTCCCCTGCTGCCCGCCGATTCGCCCCTCCCGCGTCGCGCGATCTTGCGCAGGGACAGCGCGGCCATACTAGAAGCTGAGGCTCCTGATCCTGGTGACCATGGGCGTCAAGGCGGCGCGCGTGGTCTCACGCAGCAGCTCGGACTCGCCGATGATGCCGGCGATCGATGGACTGAACGTGTAGTAGGTCTCGATCGCGAGCTCGCCGATCGACGTGCTCTTCAGGATCGAATCGCGGTAGTGGCGGAGCATCTCGACGTCGGCCGCGAGCACCGAGCCGTAGGCCGCCGTCGCGACGAAGCACGCGTCCACCTCGCCGACCTGACGCTCGGGGGTGGTGAAGCTCAGCACGGTCAGCGGACCGGAGTTGCGGCAATCGTCGAACGCGCGGATGCCGACCGAATACGAGGTCTCGGGTAGCAGGCCTTCGATCGTGAACAGCTCGGCACTACCCGGGCCGCCCATCGCAAACGAGGGATGCGGGTCGATCGAATCGTCGGCGAGGAAGTTGGCCTCGGTGATCGGATCGGTGCCGACCCGGTAACGTACCTCGTACCCCTTCACCGCGCCCATCGCGCCATCATCCCCCGGCGACACGAACGTGATCGATGCGGAGCGGCTCTTGGTCTCCACCGCCATCTCGCTCACCGCGCCCGGAATCACGAAGTCAAACTCGGGCCGCGCGACGACGCGAACCCGGTACATCGAGCCATTGTCGGACACCAGCGCGAACCGGCTGGCACCCGAACCCGGCACGTCGGTCGTGATCGTGCTGTCGGGCGGGCGCAAATTGCCGTCGAGCCCGTCCGGGTCGCCGTACCCCACGTAATCGACGGCGCTCGACGACGTCTCCACCGTCGAGATCGTGAACGGGATCTTGTAGACGACCGACGGCTGACCGCGAAACGCCAGGCCGTACTCCGACCATGGAATCCCCGTGGGCGGTGGCCGGGCGGCCACGCTGTACGTCGCGTTCTGGTCGAACTCCTTCGACACCTCGACCCACATCACATAATCCCCGTTGGGCAGCTCGGTCGGAATCGGCCAGCTGACCTGGGCGAGCTCGTCGAACACCGGCGTGGCGTGCGACACCGCATCGAACGGATTGAGCTCGTGATACTGCGATGTCGACGCAGCGTCGGTATCCGGCTGAGGCGTGAAGTCGTTGCGCGGCGGATACTTCGATTTCTTGCACTCACCGGCGATACAGATCGTGCCCCACGGACACGCGATGTCGGGGACACCGTCCGCCGGATTGGCGTCCGGCCCACAGCGGATGTACACCGGGTTCTTGTGTTCGGTGTTGTCGGTCGGCGCCAGCGTACCCTTGTCGGTGAAGGCCTGCGACGCGCAGCTTCCAGTGTCCCAGCCGGGATCCGTCGACGCGTTGAGCGGGCGGCAGAACCCGGAGCTCGACAGCTCGCGCGAGCTCTGGTTGAACGGATGACTGAGGTTGTTCTCGTCGATGTTCTGAAACACGACGGCGTCGAACTCGCGCGGCAGCTTGCGGTCGGCCCACACCGGAAACACCATCGGCCGGTAGCCGTACGGCCAGCGCGGACCGCTGTTGAAGTCCGGTCGCCCGGGTCGATTGCCGATGCCATAGGTTCCGGTCTTCTCGGTGATGAACACCGTGTCGACAAACTCTCCCGACGGCGTTTCGATCCACACGACGATCTGCGGCTCGAGATCCGGGCACGCGATCGGATGTCCCGGATCACCGACCTGCGAGCACACCTGTGGAGTGAGGTTCTTCACCGGCTTGAAGTCGATGTCGACGACATGACACTCACCAGGTGCTCCCACCGCTGCAGACGGCATCAGCGCGCACAGGATGAGAGGCCCCGCCATGACCGCCCCCACGGGTCGAAACAACGCCATGCCCCGCATTATTGCCTGGGTGGTCGCGAGAACAAGCGAGAAACCAACAGATTGCACGAGGTTGTGCTCACGCCCACGGTCGCGCTGCGGCCTCGAATCGAGCCAGGGCACTGTCACACCCGGGGCATAGCGTCGGCGCGTGGCACGGACCCCGAGCGCCGAGTATCTGATCCTCGACATCGAGACGATTCCTGATGTCGAGCGCTGGGCCCGGCGGTCGCTCGTCCCGGGTGCACCCGGTGGCGCCGAACCACCGTTCCCGCCCACCTGGGCTCATCGGATCATCGTGATCGGATGCTTGTGGC
>JBFWXW010000047.1:0-57864 GCA_050187075.1 Kofleriaceae bacterium
GGTGGGCCCGGTGGCGCCGGCAGCACCGGCGGCAACGCCTGCGCCCACCGCTGCGCCCTCACCCGCACCTCGTAGCGGCACCTAAGCTCCGCGCTGATGGCTTCGACGGAGCCAGCCGAAACCGCGCGAATCCTCGTCGTCGACGACGAGCGGGTCATTCGCGAGATCCTCGCGGAGTTTCTCGCGCTCGAAGGGTTCCATGTCCACACCGTGGAAGATGGCGAGAAGGCGCTCACCGAGCTGCGGCTTCATCCGTATGACCTGCTGATCACCGATCTCAAGATGCCGCGGCTGTCCGGGTTGCAGCTGCTCGAGCGAATCGAATCCGAGCGGCTGAACGTGCTCACCGTGCTGATGACCGGGTTTGGCACGGTCGAGACCGCGATCGAGGCGATGAAGAAGGGCGCGTACGATTACCTGTTGAAGCCGTTCAAGGTCGAAGAGGTGATCCACGTCGTCGAACGCGCGCTGTATCGCCAGCGACTGCAGACCGAGAACATCCGGCTGCGCGAAGCGCTCACGATCTACAAGGTCTCCGAGGCGATCGCGCTGTCACACGACATCGAGCACATCCTCGACGTCGTGCTTCGCGCCGCGCTCGACGAGGTCAAGGCAGACGTCGCGACGTTGCACCTCCGCGACCCCCGAAGCGGCGACTACGAGGAACGCGTGAAGCTCGTCGCGAGCGGTGAGCCGCACAGCAATGGGCTGCCGTCTCCAGCGGTCGCGGTGATGCTCGAGCAGTTTGCGCAAGGCGTTCCGATCCTGGCGCACGGTGGCAAGGCGTCGCGATTCTTCACCGAGCACGCCGCGCCCGCCGACCTCAGCTCGTTCGTCGCCGTGCCGCTGCAGGTGCGCGGCAGCATGGTCGGCATGCTCAACGTGTTCTCGTTCACCGCCGGCAAGAAGTTCGACGAGGGTCATCGCAAGATGCTGTCGGTGCTCGCGTCGCGCGCGGCGAGCGCGATCGACAACGCGCGGCTGTACAGCGAGCTGCGGGCGAGCAACGACGATCTGACCCGCGCGAACCTGTCGCTGGAGGAGATGTTCCAGCAGACCGTCGCCGGGTTCGCACAGGCACTCGAGGAGAGCGACCTGTACACCCGCGGTCACTCGGAGCGCGTCGCGGTGTATTCGGAGATCCTCGCACGCGGGCTTCAGCTACCGGATCCGGAGATCCGCCGGATCGTGCAAGCCGGCGTGATGCACGACGTCGGCAAGATCGGCGTTCGCTACGACATGCTCAACAAGCCTGGCAAGCTGACTCCCGAGGAGGTCGCGGTATTTCGCCAGCACCCCGAGAAGGGCAAGCGAATCCTCGAGCCGGTGCCATGTCTCCACGGACTGATCGACGGCTGCTGGTGCCATCACGAGTGGTTCGACGGCGGCGGCTATCCGCGCGGACTTTCGGGTCACAACATTCCGCTGGTCGGACGCGTCGTCGCGATCGCCGACGCCTACGACGCGATGACCACCGATCGCGCATACCGGCGCGCGCTTCCCCATGAGGTCGCGATCGGCGAGATCGAACGATGTGCCGGCACGCAGTTCGATCCCGAGCTCGCCGAGGCGTTCGTGCGGTTGATCCAGGCCTGGCGGACGCAGATGCGCGAGCGTGGGCAGGGCTCGCTGCTACCGCGGTAGCTGGAGCGCGTAGCGTTCCATGACGGCGATCCTCGGCAAATACCAGCTCGGCGCCCGTCTCGGCGGCGGTGGGATGGCAGAGGTGTTCATCGGATCCACGATCGGAGCCGAGGGGTTTTCGCGACCGGTCGCGATCAAGCGCGTGTTGCCCGGGTTCTCGGACAACTCTGGGTTCGCCCGGATGTTCGTCGCCGAGGCGCGGATCAGCTCGCAGCTCGTGCACCCGAACATCGTCTCGGTGCTCGACTTCGATCGCGACGCCGACGGCCGGCTGTTTCTGGTGATGGAGCTCGTCGAGGGCCGCGACCTCGAGGCCCTGCGCGCCACCGGGCTGCTCCCGGTGCCGGTGGTCATCTTCGTGATCTGCGAGGTGCTCCGCGGCCTGGGCTACGCACACGATCTACCGGTCGGCAGTGGCGTCCGGGGCGTGATCCATCGCGACGTCTCGCCGCACAACGTGCTGCTGTCGTGGGAGGGTGCGGTCAAGATCTCCGACTTCGGGATCGCCAAGGCACGCGCCGCGAGCAACGCGACCGCGTCGGAGTTCATCAAGGGCAAGCCCGCCTATATGAGCCCCGAGCAAGCCAACAGCGAGCCGCTCGATGGCCGCAGTGATCTGTTCGCGGTGGGAATCATGTTGTGGGAGATGTTGATCGGCCGGCGGTTGTTCGTGGGCGAGGACACGCGGTCGACGCTCGCGGCGGTGCTGTTCGGTCAGATTCCGCGGCCGCGCACGCTCCGCCCCGATGTACCGAAGGATCTCGAGCGCGTGGTCGTCAAGCTGCTCGAGCGCGACCTGCCGGCGCGCTACCTGACCGCCGAAGCGGCGATCGCCGACCTGCTCGAGTGCGCCGATGCTCCGAAGGCTGGCCGCGAGGCGATCATCGGGATCCTGAGCGAGCGGTTTCCCAACGAGGCACGCGTTCGACACAGCAGCGTGCGCCCGCGCAACGTCTCGGGGGCGCCGCTGCCCGCGACCTCCGCCACCGTGCGAGACATCGGCGCTGCGCGCGCTGCGCCGACCGGAACCATCCAACCAGGACCCAGGGCATCCCGTGCCGGGCGTCTCGTGCTCGCCGCCGTGGGCGCTGCGGCGCTCGGTGCCGCGGCGGCGTTCGCGATCGCGAGCTCCGTCGGTGGCGACGATGACGAGCGCGCCACCGCGCGCGCCGACGCGCCGCTCGACACGACCACGATCGTCACCGCGATGATCGACGCCGGACCGATCGACGCATCGCCCCAGGCGGCCGACGTGGAGTCGATCCGCGATCCGCAGGGATCTGGCGCCAGCGACGAACCCGACGATGATCCCGGCGTCGAGACCGCCGCCACCCGCACCGAGCCCAGGGTCCGTGCAACCGAGACCAAGTTCGGATACGTCGACATCCGCGCGTTCCCGGTCCTGACCGTCGCGATCGATGGCAAGCCGGTCGGTGATACCCCGCTGCGAATGAAGCTATCGGTCGGCAAACACGTGGTCAGGCTTCGCAACCCCGATAGCGGTCACGACGAGCGCGTCCCGATCGAGATTCAGGAGCGCAGGACGACCGCGGTGGTGCGTCCGAAGTAGCTGCGCGCACGCGCCCGCTCGCTGTGACGTGCCGCGACAGCGACTGTCGCGAGACACAACTGGGACAGCTTGCGACTTGCCAAACCCGGGCTTAAGTGGCTGCATTCGTGTCCATCGATCGTTGGCGTGGCTGTTGAAGGCCGACGCCGCTCATTCAAGGAGAACCCATGCGCAAGCTCGTCTTCATGCTCTCGTCGCTGATCGCGTGCGGTGGCAAGTCCACCGCGCCGATCGAACCGGCGACACCCGCCACGCCTTCGGAACCAACCGCCGCAACACCGTCCGATCCATCGGCGCCTCCGAGCGACGAGCCTCGCCCGGCAACCGGGAATCCGCGCAACGATCTGATCCCGCGCTCGGTGCTGTTTGGTAACCCCGAGCGCGCGGCCGTGAAGATGAGCCCGGATGGCAAGCACCTGTCGTGGCTCGCACCCAAGGATGGCGTCCTCAACGTCTGGGTCGCGCCGGTAGGCAAGCTCGATCAGGCCAAGGCCGTCACCAACGACACCAAGCGGCCGATCAAGCAGTACTTCTGGACGTATACCAACAAGCACATCATCTACGCGCAGGACACGGCCGGCGACGAGAACTTCCACATGTTCCGTGTCGATGTCAGCGACGGCAAGACGACCGATCTCACGCCGTACGCGAACACGCGGGCGTCGGTGGTCAGCCTCAGCGATCGCAAGCCGACGACGCTGATGATGATCATGAATGATCGCAAGCCGCAGATGTTCGACCTGTACAAGGTCGATCTGCTGACCGGCAAGCGCGAGCTCGTCGTGCAGAACGATGACGGCCTGCTGTCCTACGACATCGACAACGACATGAAGGTGCGGTTCGCGACCAAGAAGTTGCCCGACGGCTCGTCGCAGGTGCTGTCGTACGACGGCAAGGGCTGGAAGCCATTCGAGACGATTCCGTTCGAAGACGCCGAGTCCACCGGCGCGCTCGCGTTCGCGCCGGGCAACAACGCGCTGTACTGGACCGAGACGCGCGGCCGCGACACCGGAGCGCTGGTCTCGCTCGACCTCAAGACCAAGAAGCAGACCGTGCTCGCCGAGGATCCGCGCGCGGACGTCGGCGGCGCGATGATCCATCCCAGGACCCACAAGCTGCAGGCGGTGTCGTTCGAGTACGACCGCGAACGCTGGAAGGTGCTCGACAAGTCGATCGAGAAGGATCTCGCGGCGCTCGCGAAGCTCGACGGTGGCGAGGTTCATGTCGGCTCGCGCACACTCGACGACAAGACCTGGATCGTGGCGACCACGTCGGAGCAACATCCCGGGCGCTACTACGTCTGGGACCGCGGCAAGCAGAAGGCCACGTTCTTGTTCGCGAGCCGCCCGGACCTCGAGAATCAGCCCCTGGTGAAGATGCACCCGGTCGAGATCAAGGCGCGCGATGGCCTCACGCTGGTCAGCTATCTGACGCTGCCAGCGTCCGCCGACGCCGACGGTGATGGCAAGGCGAATTCGCCGGCCCCGATGGTGCTCCTGGTGCACGGCGGACCGTGGGCGCGCGACAGCTGGGGCTACAACCCGCTCCATCAGCTGTTCGCCAACCGCGGCTACGCCGTGCTCAGCGTGAACTTCCGGGGCTCGACGGGCTTTGGCAAGAAGTTCCTCAACGCGGCCAATCTGCAGTGGTCCAAGAAGATGCACGACGATCTGCTCGATGCCGTCGACTGGGCGGTGAAGGCCGGCGTCACGCCGAAGGACAAGGTGTGCATCGCCGGCGGCAGCTACGGTGGCTATGCAACGCTGGTCGGTCTCTCGATGACGCCCGACGTGTTTCGCTGCGGGGTCGATCTCGTCGGCCCGTCGAACCTCAACACGCTGCTGTCGTCGATTCCGCCGTACTGGGCGCCGTTCGTCGCGGTGTTCCACACCCGCATGGGCAACCCCGAGACCAAGGAAGGCAAGGCGCTGCTCGATGCCGCGTCGCCACTCACCCACGCCGCGAACATCCGGCGTCCGCTGTTGATCGGACAAGGCGCGAACGACCCACGGGTCAAGCAGGCCGAGTCCGAGCAGATCGTGGCTGCCATGAAGCAGCACAAGCTGCCCGTCACCTACGTGCTATTCCCCGACGAGGGTCACGGCTTCGCGCGACCCGAGAACAACATCGCGTTCTTCGCGGTCGCGGAAGCGTTCTTGTCGGCGCACCTCGGCGGGTTCTACCTGCCGATCACGCCCGAGGAGATCAGGGCGTCGACCATGCAGATCAAAGAAGGACGCAACGGGATTCCTGGACTGCCGGCGCAGTAGGGGCTCGCTCGTCCGACGATCGCGTCAGCGCGTGGACGACGATCCGGAACAATCGTCGACGCCGACGCGAACAGAACGTGAACCAGCCGAACCAGACCCGGCCACGAACCGATCCAGAAAATCGCAACCCGCCGTTCTCCTTCCCGGTTCTCTGTTGGCGAACCGAGAACCGAGAACCTGAATTCAGGATCCGTTCTAAGTTAGCTGTCGAGCTCGGCCTTCAGGGCGTCGATCACCCTCACCGGCGCCCTGACGCGAAACTGGGTGCCCATCTCGTCGTGGGTCTCGGCGAGCACCGTCGTGCGAGCGTGGACCAGGTGGGCCACACGTTGCGCGGTCCATGGCACGACGAGCTCCGCCTCCTCGAGCTCGCCGACGAACTGAGCGATGATTCGCTCGCGCAGCTGCGCGACATCGCGCGGGTCCTTCGCCGATAGCTGCAGCGCGCCTGGATAGCGCTCCGCGAGCCCTGCCCGCCCAGCCTCATCGACGCGATCGATCTTGTTGAGCACCAGCCACGTCGTGACCTCACCGGCCTCGATCTCCGACAGCACCTCGCGCGTCACAGCCAGCTGCTCTGCAAGCGCAGCGTCGGAGGCGTCCACCAGATGGAGCAACAGATCCGCATCGCCCGCTTCATCGAGCGTCGACCGAAACGAAGCGACCAGGTCGTGCGGCAGCTTCTTGATGAAGCCCACCGTGTCGGTGATCAAGATCGGCGGATCGGTCGCAGGCGCGAGCCGACGCACGGTCGTGTCGAGGGTGGCGAATAGCTTGTCGGCGACATACACGTCGCTGCTCGTCAACGCCCTCATCAGCGACGACTTGCCCGCATTCGTGTAGCCGACGAGCGCCACCGTCGGCAGCTCGCTCCGCCGGCCGCGCCGCGTCTTCGAGCTCCCCTCGATCTGCGACAGCTCGTGTCTGAGCTCGGCGACTCGATCGCGAATCCGCCGCCGATCCAGCTCGAGCGCGCTCTCTCCCGCGCCCTTGCCGCCGATGCCCCCGCGAACGCGATCGCCACCGCCGGAGCTCTCGCGCAACCGAGGCGCCAGATACCTCAGTCTCGCGATCTCGACCTGAAGCCGCGCCTCGCGGGTGCGCGCGTGGCGATGAAAGATCTCGAGGATGACCGACGTCCGATCGAGCACGTCGACGCCGGTCGCGCGCTCGAGGTTGCGCTGCTGGGTCGGCGTCAGGTCGTGATCGACCAGGACCACCCGGGCCTTGCCGCGCGCGGACGCCCCGTCCGAGGCATCGGCGGTCTGCGGGGCTTCCTCGTCATCGTGGTCACCGCCATCGCCAGCGGCGGCGTCCAGCTCGGCATCGAGAGCGTCGTCATCGCCGGAGCCGCGCCCCGGCTTTTCGTAGCTCGGCACGACGCCGGTCCCGCCGGTCCAGCCGGCGAGCTCGACGAGCTTGCCGCTGCCGAGCACGGCCGCCGACGACAGTGAGCCGCGGCGCTGCGTGACGCGCGCGATCGGTTCGAGCCCGAGCGTCTTGGCGAGGCGTTCGAGCTCGGCGATCGAGGAGCCGAGCTCGTCGTCGGTCACGTCGGGAAACTGGACAGCTACCACGACTGCGGTGACGCGCTCGTCGCCGAGCTTGGCGAGCACGGATCCTGTGTCGATGGTCATGGCGGGGGCGCACCTTGGCTCAACGGCGCACACGACGCAAGCTGTACCTCGACCCAGAGGACAGGATGGCGACGGCTTGCGCACGCCGCGCGAGGACAGGGCTACGAGCGGTGTCGCCAGCCGCCCACCGGATCGATCGGCGATGAATCGACGCGATCAGTCCATCGGATCCGGTGTCGCGACGTAGGTGTCTGCAAACGCGGTCACCAGCTCCGCAAACCGCCGGTGAGCCTCTGCGTGGAGCATGTGGCCGGCGCCCTTCAGGATTTCGAGGTTCGCCGCCGGCAACACGCGTGCCAGGGCCTCCAGCGTTGGGCGAAAGTAGGAGGCGGAACGCTCGCCGCCGAGCAACAGCACCGGGACGGTGACCGCGGCGAGCTCGGCGTAGCGTGGTTGGTAGCGGATCAGCGCTGCCGAGTCCGAGCGGATCTCCCGCCACTTCGACACCGAGCGCAGCTGATATGCCCGCGGCATTCGCTCGAACCCTCGCGTTCCCAGCACCGTGCGAAGAAACAGCTCCGCTGCCGCTGGTCCGCCGCGTTCGGCCACCTCGCGATCGAACGCGGGAAGCAGCTCGGCCGATGATGCGGGCAGCACATCGGACGGGCCCATCGGAGGCTCGATCAGGACCGCACCTCGGCACGCGCCAGGGTGGCGCCGGAGCAGGTCGAGCACGACCACCGCACCGAAGCTCGAACCGATCACGAGACCACGCGCGGGCTCGGCAGCCAGCAGCGCAGCGGCATCGTCGGCGTGATCTTCGACCGTCAGCTCGCGCCCGGAACTGGGCGAGCGGCGGTCATAGGCGATCAGCGTGAATCGTTCCGTCAGTCGCGATGCGAGCTGGATCGACCAGGTGGTGTGATCGGCGGCGCTGCCGTGAACGAGCAGGAGCGGGGTGCCACTACCCGTGCGAACGACGTGGAGCGCCGAAGCCATGGCGGTATGATGACCATACATGGCGCCCGACGACCGCGATCTACCGGCGCCACCGCAGTCGTCGGAAATCGCAACCACGTCCGCCACCAGCTCCGACGATGCGTTCGCGCCAACCATCGCCCCCGAGCTCCCCACACCGCCCGCAACGAATCCGGCGGGCAGCCGCTCCTCCGATCTCGCGTCTGGAGAAACGCTGGCGGCCCCATCCAGCCGCGACAGCACGCGCGAGCTCGCCGGGCCCAACGCCGGAACCATTGCACTGCCCGTCGTTGCGCCCGGCCACTACCGAACATCCAACGAGATCGCGCGTGGCGGGATGGGGCGGATCGTCGCCGCTCATGATCAGCGGCTCGGACGCCCTGTCGCGCTCAAGGAGCTGCTGCGTCCCGGCCCCGAGCAGATCGGACGGTTCCAGCGCGAGGCGTTGATCACGGCGCGGCTGCAGCACCCAGGGATCGTGCCGGTCTACGAAGCAGGACGGTGGCCGTCGGGCGAGCCGTTCTTCGCGATGAAGCTGGTATCGGGGCGCCCCCTCGATCGCGTGATCGCGGAGACGCGGACGCTCGCCCAGCGGCTGGAGCTGTTGCCGCGGATCGCGGCTGCCGCGGATGCGATCGCGTATGCGCACGGCCAGCGGATCATCCATCGCGACCTCAAGCCCGCGAACATCCTGGTGGGGGAATACGGGGAGACCGTGGTGATCGATTGGGGCCTCGCCAAGGATCTCGACGCGAACGACAGCGTCGATAGCCAGGGCCCCTCGGTGATCTCGTCCACGGCGATGTCGACCGGCTCCGGGGGCCCGACCTTGACCGTGGCTGGCGCGGTGATGGGGACGCCGGCGTACATGGCACCCGAGCAAGCACGTGGTGAGCCGCTCGATCAGCGGGCCGACGTGTTCGCGCTCGGAGCGATGCTGTATCACCTGCTGGCGGGAGCACCTCCCTACAATGCGCGAACCGCGGATGAGGTGATCGCCGCCGCAGCGCGCAGCAACGTGATTCCGCTCGAACAGCGCGAACGGCAGGCTCCGACCGATCTCGTTGCGATCGTGAACCGGGCGATGGCGCCAGCACCCAGCGACCGCTATCCCGATGCCAAGGATCTTGCCGACGAGCTGCGGCGATTCCTGACCGGCCAGCTCGTCAACGCGCACCGCTACACCTCGGTGCAGCGGATCGGCCGGTTCGTCCGGCGACACCGAGCCGCAGTGACGATTGCAACCGTCTCGGTGCTCGCGTTCGCGACGCTCGGAACGCTCGCGGTGGGCCAGATCGTCGAGCAACGCGATCGCGCCGATCGCGAACGCAACATCGCGGTCGCTCGGCAACAGGCGGCCGAGCAGCTGATCGACGAGATGCTGTCGAACGTGAAGGATCGGCTGCAGCAGATCGGGCGGCTCGACCTGCTGTCGAGCCTGGGCAGCGAGATTCGCGACTACTACGGCACGCTCGCCGATATTCCGGGTGGCATGCCCGATGGCGACGTCGATCGGATGGCCGTTGCCGTCGACCTGGTCGGCCTCGTCGAGCGCGACTCCGGGCGGCTGGATGCTGCGCTTGCGACGTGGACCGACGCGCGAGCGACGCTGGCGCGGGGCGCGTCGCCGACGCCATTTCGGCGGCGGATGCTCGCGCACTTCGACCACGAGATCGGCACCGTCTACCAGCAACGCGGCAAGACCGCGAAGGCGATCGAGTCGTTCACGGCTGCGGCGCGCGGCTACGAGCAGCTGCGGAGCGAGATCCCGAACGATCGAGACGTTCTGCTGCAATCTGCGGACACCCACGATCGACTGGGCGATCTGCTGCGCAATGACGGCAAGATCGATCAGGCGTTCTCGGAGTACTCGTCGGCGATGCACGAGCGCGAGCAAGCCGGCGGCCTGGCGAGCAATCGTCCGTCGGAAGAGCGGATGGCGCTGTCGATCAGCCACCTCAAGCTCGCGTCGATCTATCAGGCGCGCGGTGAATCGTCGACCGCGCTCGAGTCCTACGGCGCAGCGCTCCGGCTGCGCAAGGCGCTGCTCGAGGATCAACCGGACAACGTGGTGGTTCAGGAGAAGGTGCTGGAGGTGCAGGACCAGCTGGCAGGTCTGCAGCATCAGATCGGCGACCACCCGAGCTCGATCGCGACCTACCGCGCGGCGATTCCCGTGCTCGATGCGCTGGCACGGCGAGATCCTGCAAACACGGTGTGGAAGCGCCAGCGCGGCAATCTGATGGCGAACCTCGGCTTCGTGTTGCTCGACACCGGCGCGTATGCCGAGGGGCTCGACCAGCTGACGGCGGCGATCGAGATCCAGAACGAGCTGGTCGCCAAGGATCCGAGCTCGCAGACCTGGCAATCTGACCTATCGCGCAGCTACACGCGGTTCGGCGACGGCCAGTTTTATGCTGGCGAGCTCGCCGGCGCACTCGGCCGGTATCAAGCCGGGCTCGCGATCCGGCTCAAGCTGTCGCGCTCGGATCCCAACAGCGCGCCGTACCGGCGCAGCGTCGCGTGGTCGCACATCAAGGTGGCCGCGGTGCTCGAAGCGAAGCGCGAGATCGATCGCGCGATCGCCGCGCACGAACAGGCGATCGCGCTGCGCGCGACGCTCGCCGAGGAGTCGCCGGCACACAGCGGGTTTCGCAACGAGCTCGCATGCTCCGAGCTCGCGCTCGGCCGACTGCTGGCGACGCGAGATCGCAAGCGCAGCAGCGAGCTCGTCGCCGCGGGCGTTTCCAAGGCACGGGCGCTGGTCGCCGGGGATCCGATCAACGCGGAGTGGAAGGAGACGCTGACGCAGGGGTTGCTCGCTCAGGCGGCGCTCGCGCGAGGTACCGACGATGCCGCGGCTGCAACGTTGCTCGACGAAGCCCTCGCGATCGCCACCGCGACCACCGCGCGCGTTCCGCACAATGTGTTCTGGCCCGGCTACGTCGCCGACATCCAGATCTCCCGCGGCGAGCTGGCGAATGCCAAGGGCGATCGCCGTGGCGCGGCCGCCGCGTTTGCCGCCGCGCGCGCGGTGCTCGAGCCGCTCGCCAGCACCGGCAAGCTGCCATTCGCGCGCAAGGGCCTGTTCGAGCGCGCACGCACTGCTCGCTAGCCGATGCGACGGGTCGCCGCGGCGACAGCGGCGCTGCTCTCTCGCTCGGCGACGCGTTTGGTCGCGCCTTCGGCGGTCCTCGGCCTAGGGGCTGTCCCTATTTGCAGCGTCGAGCGAGACCAAGCAGTTCGGAGCAGATCCGGTCGCACGCCCGTAGCGCAGCGAGGCGCGTGGTGGCCCCACGTTACGAGCGAGCAACGGACGTACGGCCGGAGGTGCCCGAAGTGCGACGGTCGCAGCCGGCGATGCGAATGGGGACAGCCCCTAGGGCGACGCCGTCGCGGTGGACACCAGCTCGCGCAGCTTCGCGGGGTCGGTGACGGGAGGCGAGCAGGTGGGGCCGGTGCACACGAACGCGCGCGCCGCACCACTCGGATCGGGGGACTTGCCCTCGAGCACGGAGCGGCTGGCCCACGGGCCAGCGATGCACATCGTCGGTGCGTAGCCTTGCCGCGCGGCGGCGACCAGCGCGTCGCGCCCGGAGCCGTCCGTGACCACCACGACCTTGGCGTGGAGGTACAGGTCGACCGCTGCGAGCAGCCCGGCGTTCGCGAGCGCGTTCGGCCCGTTGGGGCCGGTGAGCCGCTGCGTCAGGTAGCGCTCCGCCAGGCGCAGTGCCCCGTCGTCGCCCGCGACCAAGCCCAGCCGCACGAGCGTCTGCGCGAAGATCGACGCGCCCGATGGGATCGCTCCGTCGTGGTTCGATTCCGGGCGGTGCACGAGCAGCGGGTCACCTGCGGGCGCGAGATAGAACACCACCACGCCATCGACGTCCGCGACAAACCGCTCACGCGCGGCGTGAACCAGGCGTGCGCCGAGGTCCCACCAGCTTCGATCCCCCGTCGCTTCGGCTAGCTCGAGAAATCCCGCGCCGCAGAACGCGTAGTCGTCGAGCGTTCCGTCGAGCTTGACCTTGCCGTCGTGAAACACGCGCGCGAGGCGATCACCCGTGATCATGCGATCGCGTAGAAAGCTGCCCACGCGCGTGGCGAGCTCGAGCGCCGGCTTGTGCCCGGTCGCTCTCCACGCCGCCACGAGACCACCGATCGCCAGGCCGTTCCATCCAGCCAGCACCTTGTCGTCGGTACCTGGCCGAATCCGGTTGCTGCGCGCGGCGAACAGCTGCGCGCGGAGCTCGGCGAGCTGCTGCTCCTCGTGCACGGAGGTCCGGGGCGTGATGCGCGACAGGATCGAGGTTCCATGCTCGAAGTTACCCGCTTCGGTGACGCCGTACGCTTGCTCGAAGATGACCGCGTTCATCCGTCCGAGCACGGTGCGGATCTCGGCCGGCGTCCACACGTAGAACTTCCCCTCCTCGCCCTCGCTATCGGCATCGAGTGACGACCACAGGCCCCCTGCGGGATCCGACAGCTCGCGGTTCAAGAACGCCACCGTCTCCGTGACCACCTCCGCGGCGCGCGGCGCGAACGATCCGCCCATGGCCACGACGCTCGCGTAGATCCCGAGCAGCTGCGCCTGGTCGTACAGCATCTTCTCGAAGTGCGGCACCAGCCACTTCTCGTCGACCGAGTACCGTGCAAATCCGCCACCGAGGTGATCGTAGATGCCGCCCTCGGCCATGCCGCGTGCCCACGTGTCGAACGCAGCGCGCGCCTGCTCGCCAAACGACATGCGCGCCGCCCGCGCGAGCAGATCGTGGCTCGTGCTCGACGGAAACTTCGGCTTGCCGCCGAGCCCGCCGTGGACCTTGTCGCAGCGCTCGGCCAGCTGCCGGCCGGTGGTGACGAGCAGCGATCCATTCAGCGCGACTGGATCTCCGCCGGTCGCACCCCGCCGGTAATGCGCATCGACCCGATGAAGGCCATCGACCAGCGCGATCGCATTCTCTTCGGCTTCCGCTCGCTGGGTCCGGTATGCGTCCGCCATCGCCTGGATCAGCTGACCAAAGCTCGGGCGCCCAAACCTGGGCTCGGGCGGAAAGTACGTGCCGAGAAAGAACGGTCGTCCGTCGGGGAGACAGAACGCCGACAGCGGCCATCCCCCACCCTCGCCCTGCACCATGATCGCGTTCATGTAGATCGCATCGACGTCCGGGCGCTCTTCTCGATCGACCTTCACGTTCACGAACAGCTCGTTCATCATCCGAGCCGTCGCTGGGTCTTCGAAGCTTTCGTGCGCCATCACGTGGCACCAGTGACACGCGGCATAACCGATCGAGACGAACACCGGCTTGTTGGTGCGCTTCGCCTCGGCGAACGCCTCCTCGGCCCACGGCCACCACTCGACCGGGTTGTCAGCGTGCTGCTTCAGATACGGCGAGCTCTCGGCAGCCAGGCGATTCGGCATGGTGGGGACTTACGCCGAGGCCGAGGTCCGCGCAACTCGGGAGCCAAGACTCCCGCATCCCCGTGCGGGTCCCGAATCCGAGCGCTCGGAGGTCAGCCTACCGAGACGCTCGAGAACCGCGCCGCCAAGGGCCACGATCCGCGCCAGCATTGAACCTTCGCGCAATCGCTCGACATCGCGTGGGCTTGGATCGGGAGGCCGGCCAGGCGGCGAGCACCTCGACCAACGCATCGCCGGGACGCCGGGACTCCAGTTGTGCCTGGGCGCGCCCGAGCGCATCGAGCGCATCGAGCGCATCGTTCACACCAGCCATCGCAAGAGGTCCTCTGCCCCCCCGCACCACTCGGCCCATGCGTCCGGGCTCCGCTCCGCCGGCTCCGCGCGGCGCGGCGCAAGCTCCGCCACGGTTGGAGCGATCGCGCCGACATGGACATGGACGGCGCGGAGCCCGTTCGGAACCTCCGGCACGTCGCCGGTCGACGCGACGACCAGGTCGGCGATCGCAGTGCCCGACGCGGCGGCCACGGTCGCGATGACCTCATCCGGGGCGGCTCGGGAGATCACCACCAACCCGCGCGCGACTTCAGCCTCGAGCAGCAGCGAGAGGATCTCGTGCTCCTCGCTCAGCACCTTGGGCGGGAACGCCAGCTGAATCGTCAGCGCTTCGTCGCCGAGCTGGTCGACCAGCCATCGGACCGCCGCGAGGACCAATCCGAACAGCAATACCAGCCGTTGCCACGGCAATGCGCGGTCCTTGACGCGCGCCGCATCGAGATCGGCGTCGAGCACGATCGCGATGACGTGGCGATGCCGGCGAAACACGCTGTCGTCGCGCGTGTAGTGCAGCAGCTCGCCCTCGATGTAGCGCAGCGAAAACACGTCGACGTCGTCGCCCTCCTCCATGTACATCAGCTCGGATGTCACGAGGTTCTCGATGTTGCCGGTGGTCGCACCGCCCGGCGTGATCGACGCGAAGCCTCCGGCTGGATACAGCGTGTCATCGGCGAGCCGCGTGTCGCGAGCGCCTCGGCTCGCGCGGTTGGCCGGTAGTCGGCGCGGCAGCCGGCGCGCGATCGCTTCGGCGGCCGACGCGATGTGGTCCGCGGTCATCCGGCCACCGAGATCGCGCAGCACCGCGATGTGATCGACCGCGAACAGCTCGCGATCGTCGACGAGCGCACGAGTCTGCCGGGCGCCGCGCGCGAGCTGGTGGTACGCGGTGGCCAACCGCTCGAGGATCTCTGGATCGGTCATCGCCTCGAGCCCCACGGCTTCGCGCTCGGCTCGCGGGCTCGCCAGCGCGCGGCGCACCAGCGCCGGACTCACCTGTTGCCCCGCGAAGCTCGAACGCTCGCAGATCGATCCGATCACCAGCGCGATCGCCGCGGGCCGATCGTGCGCGTCGAGATGAGCATACGCGGCGAGCACGTCATCGAATCGCGCCGTGGTGACCAGCCTCGCGAGCACGTCATCGTCGTACGCGCGGACCGCGGCGCGCAGCGGCTCTGGCAACGAGGTCGTACCCGCTGGAAGCCGCGCACCTTCGAGCAGTCCAGTGACATCGGCGATCACGCCGGCCGGCGGCATCCCGGGCAGCTCGTTGGCACACGCGCTCAGCGCACGCAGCACCACCGAGTCGGAGTCCTTTGCCTCGACCCGGCTGGCCATCAGCCCGGCCGCGAGCCAGCTCGCGACCTCGCCGGCGGTGCGCAGCTCTCGGGTCATGACAGTCCGAGCAGCCTTGGCACCTTCTGCTCGAGCAGATCGATCTCGTCACGGGTCTCGCCGAGGTACGCGAGCAGCCGAAGATCGGACCGCTCGACCGCGCCGCCGTGCACGATCCAGGCGTTGATCCGCAGCAGCCGGTACAGCTTCACCACCTTGCGGTCGGACACGAACACCCCGTCCTCACGAACCAGCGTCTTGATCACCCGGCGCAGCTCGCGCAGCAGCTCGTCGGAGAAGTACACGTCCCGATCGCGGAGCTCCTTGCCATCGGCGGCCGTCGTGCGGCGCGCGAGCACGTGCGTGATGTAGCGATGCGCTCGAACGAAGTCCTCGAGCGTGGCGTGGCCCTCGACCCACGGCTTCTGGTTGAGCTCGCGATGGGTGTAGGCATCGAGGCCCGCGTCGATCAGCTCCACGAAGTGCTCGTCCTGAACCGACCGACAGGCGGCCTTGAGACAGAACCGATCCTTGAGCGCGGCCAGCTCGACATTCTCGGGCAGCTCGTTGGTCGCGGCCAGCAGGATCCGCAGCTTGACCGGGACGGGCTGGCCGTCCTGGTAGAACTTACGCTCGTTGATGACGGTGAGCAGCGAGTTCAGGATCGCCGAGTTGGCCTTGAAGATCTCGTCGAGGAACACCAGCCGCGCGGTCGGCAGCTTGCCGCGATCGCGCCGCAAGTAGCGTCCGGTTCGCAGCTCGGCGATATCGATCGGACCGAACACCTCCGAAGGCTCGGTGAACCGCGTCAGCAGGTACTCGAAGTACTCCGCGTCGGTGATCTTGAGCGCCTCCTTGAACTTGATCACCAGATCGCTCTTGGCCGTTCCCGGCGGGCCAACCAGCAGCAGCGGCTCCTGGGCGACCGCCGCAACACACATCAGATCGATCAAGGGCTGCTTGGCCACGAAGTACCGGCCGAGCGCCACGCGAAACCGATTGATCTTGTCGCGCAGCGAGCTCGCATCTCGCGCGAGCTCGTCATAGCTCGCTTGCGAGGCGCGGTCGATCGAATCGTGGGTAGCGGGGGCGGTCGTTGCGGTCACGGCTGTTCTCCAAGGTCACGATGCAAGCGGCGGCGAATCAGGTACTCGTCGTCCTCCACGAACCGGCGTCCGGCCTCACCGAGCGCCAGGTCGTCGGACGTGATGCCGAGCACCAGGGATTCGATGAAGTGGAGCACCGAAAGGCAATAGTGGCTGTTGGTGCCGAAGCTGTCGGTCACATCGCGCAGCTGGACCGACAGCTCGACGATGCCCGCGAGCGCTTGGACCACCGGTGCTTGCGAGTATGCGAGCGCGAGCGCCCGCGTCAGCTCGAGCCGCATCATCGGTGTGATGTTCTCGCCGAGTGCAGCACGCGCTTGATCGAAGATCGCCGTGGCGCGCGGGACCTCGCCGAGGAACGCGAGCCCACCGGCGAGCGCGAGGCGGCCACGCAATGCATCCGCGCGGCTCGGTGGGACAGCCTTCTCGGCGTCGGCCAGCAGCTCGGCGACCTCGCGGCGAAGCCCGATCCGGCGCAGTGTGCGCAGGCTCTGGTGCAGCACGCGCTCGAGATCCGGGGCATCGACGGCGCTGATCGCGGTCGCGAGTCGGGTCAACAGCTGCGGGATCAGCGTGGCTCGCCCGAAGTGCCCGGCCACGACCAGTGCCTCTGCATACAGGACCGCCCGGCGGCGGTCCTCGACGCGATCGATCAGCGGCCACGCTCGTGCCAAGATGGGCGCGGCCGCCGACTCGGGGAGCTCGAGCAATACGTCGCAGATGCCATCGAGCAACCGCGCGCGCTCGGCGTCGTTCGCCGCCGCGACGTCGACCAGTCCGTCCACTGCCCTGATCCGCGCGTCGAGCTCGATCAACGTTCGCAGCGCCGCGAACTCGGGACCGCGCGAATCTTGTTCCCGCTTGCTGAACGCACCGATGGCGTCGGGACGTTCGAGCGGCTCGAGGATCCGCGAGGCCTCGCGGAGCCGATCGACCTTGTAGCGGCCCACGCGGTCGAGCGCGGCGAGCTGCGCGCCCAGCGGTTCCGGTAGCGGGGTCTCCGCAGGCAGGCTCGCGATCGCTTGATCGATGCGCGCGCTGTATGCCCCGACCAAATACGCGTGGACGGGATCCGACTGCAACGCGGCGAGCGCCTTGGTGGCCGTGGCGACGAGCGCCTTGGCGCGCTCTTCACGACCGAGCCGCGCGAACCCATAGCCGAACACGAGCTCACCGTACGCGTTGGTGAGGTCGACCGGTGCCTCGACGGGTGAACGCTTACGGCGGGTCTTCCCAACCCGGTCATGCAGGTGCTCCAGTGCAGCTTCCAGCTGGTCGCCGCTCGCCGAGCCACGCACGCCGCCACGCCCTCCGAACCGAAGATTGACCGGCAGCTCGCGCTCGACCATCAGCCCGCCCGCCATCCGCGCCAGGATCCGATCGCGCGCGTGCGCCAGCCCCAGCGCGTCGCCACCGGCGTGGCGAGACAAGGCGAGTCGCGAGAGCCACAGGCTGCGGGCGTCGAGCCGATGATCGTGCTCGTCGAGCCATCGCTGCACGCGATGCGTTTGCTCGACCAGCGGCCCCCTCCCCCGCGCGACGACCACGGCCACCGCGGCGACATCCTCCGGCGATGGCGAATGACCGCCGAGCGCGCGCTCGACCACCGCGTCGGGATCCCGGCCCACCGTCAGCGCGATCCACTCGTCGACCAGCGCGGGCATGCGGTCCGCCGGTGCTTCCCAGACGATGCGCGAAAAGCACAGACTCGCATCGCGAATCCGACGACCTCGTGCATACGCGCGCGCGAGCCGCTCGAGCAGTGCCAGTCGCTCCGGCGCGTCCCCAGGACCATCGAACGCCATGAACGCGGCCTCGAGCTCTGCGAGCTCTCGGTCGATCACGACCTCGGGCACCGCCGCCGTGGGCTCCTTGATCGAGGGCTCCGCACGCGCCGGCGGCGACACCATCGTCGGGACCGGAGCGCCATGTTCGCCCGACCCCGAGGAATCGCGTCCGCGCGATCGCTTCTTGGGCTCGGGTTCGGGCGGCGGCGCGGGCTGTCGCATCGGCCGATCGGACCATTCGAGACCCGTCGACACGTACGACGCAAAGTCGAACGTCGCGGACTTCATCCAGGGAACCAGCGCCGGCGCGCTGGCGTGGAGCACGTAGTCGGCCCAATCGCTCAGCGAGGTGAACGCCTGATCCGCGATCCGCTCGACGGTAAACTCGCTCCGTCCTGCGCCAGCACGCGCGAGCCAGATCAGATCGCCCGGCTCGACTCCGAGGATGGCGCGCAGCCGTTCACGACGCAGCGGCGGTTCGACGATCGTTCCCGCCGGCGCGTAGACATCTGGCATCTGCGCGACCGGCGCGTACTCCTCCGCGGCAAGCACGAGGTCCGGTGGCGGCTGTCGGCCGGTCCGCGCGCGCACGATGATCGTGGGGTTGCCGCCGCCGGTGGCAGCGAACGTCAACCGCGCGACCACCTCCTCCGGCAGATACTCGAGCATCCGATCGATCTCGGCGATCGCGTTGGTCCGGATCACCCACAAGCTCGGCGATTCACGCCGCCCCTGGGCCAGGCGAAGCATCACCTTGCGGCGCGCCGGGAGCTGTGCGGCGGGCCTGAGCGTCGCGCCGCCGGTCACCGTCAGATCGAGCGCGGCGTCGAGCGTCAACCAGCCCTGGCTGGCGATCGAGAGCCACCCCGCGCGACCGATCAGCAACATGTTGCCGCTCGCCGGGCGTAGCTGATCGGCGAGCGGATGATGCGCGCCGAGCTCGCACCACACCGCCTCTTGCTGGATCGGATCCGGCACAAACACCGCGAGCCCGTCCTCGCGATCGATCGCGCGGATCACGGTGTAGGTCGGCGGATCGACGACTCTGAGCACGCCGACGTCTCCCGCGATCAGCAACTCCTGGCGATCGCAGCCGAGGCGGACGAGCTCGGCCGCGACATCGACGAGCTTGGACGCTTGGGTGACGAACATCACCAGCGACGGACTCGCCGTCACGGGCCGCGCGACCGGAGCGATCGCTTCGGCCCAGCACTGGATCGCACGCGCCGTGTTCGGCAATGCCGCGTCGGTCGGGATCCCGGCATCCCGAAGCTTCGCGAGCGATGACCGCGGCAGCGGCGCATCCGGTGCGAGCACCATGCCGCCATCAGCACGCAGCGCGACGCGCGCCGGGCCGCACACGACGTCGGCAGGACACAGCGCCGATCGCAGGACGACCTGCAGTGCCTCGCTATTGCGAAACTCGAGCGCCACGATTCACTTGCGCGTCGGGATCGGCGTCGCGACGGGCGCTGGTTCCTGACCAGGTGGCGTCTCGGTCGCCGCTGGGGTCTCGCCCTCGCGTGTCACGCTCAGCTTGTCATTGGCGAGCCCGCCCTCGACCACCTTGCCGGCGAGCCGGCGATGCTCGTCCTCGTGCTCGACCGGCAGCGCATCCGCCTCGCTGGTGTAGTCGACGACGATCTCGCGTTTACCGGTCACCGGATCGACGCGCAGGCGGAGGATGAGATCAGGCATTGGGAGGTTTCACCAGATGGGCAAAGGATGACCGCTCGAGCACCTTGTGCTCGACGAGCATGGTGCGCAAGGCCTCGAGCAGCGGACGCTGGGCTTGCAGGATGTCGCGGGCGCGAGCTCGCTCCACCTCGAGGATCTTGCCGATCGCTTGATCGATCCGGGCGCGTGCGTGCTCCGACACCGGCGCATCCTTGTCGTGGGCCCAGCGCGCGATGCCGAGCTCGGAGCTGCCTTCGCCGTAGCGCTCCACCAGCGCGCGCGCGATCTCGGTCGCGTTCTCGAGGTCGCTGGCCGAGCCGATCGAAACATCACCGAGCAACAGCGCCTCGGCCTCGCGGCCGCCGAACAGCGTGCAGATCGTGTCGCGCAGCTGTGCGTACGTGACCACGTAGCGGTGCGACGATGTCGCGTAGCGGACGTAGCCGAGCGCGCCGCCGATATCGCCGCGGATGCTGATCCGTTCGATCGGTGGGGCGTGTGGGCAGCCCAGCGCGGCCACCGCGTGACCGGCCTCGTGGGTCGCCACCACCAGCTCCTCGGCCGTGGTCAAGTTGGGACGATCGATGTACTGCTCGATCGCGCGATCGACATCGGCGGGGCTTGTCGGTTCTGCGGTGGCCTCGCGGAGCCGAGTGCGCGCGAGCTGCCGGCACAGCGCCTGAAGGTGGTCGCCCGAGTAGTGGGTGCCGCCGCTCGGACCGGGCACCAGCTCGTCGGTGCGCTTGACCGCGTGGTCGACCGCCGTGTCGGTCATCGCGAGCCCCAGCCGGCGATCGTGAACCCGCAGGATCGCGCGGCGATCCTCTTCGTTGGGGTATGGAATGTGGAGCGCGAACTCGAATCGCCCGGGACGCAACAGCGCGGGATCGAGTGACTCGACGAAGTTCGTGGTGCCCACGACGAACACCAGCTCCTCACGCCGAAACCCGTCCATCTCGGTGAGCAGCTGGTTGACCATCGAATGCTCGACGCCCGACGAGCCCTCGTAGCGACCGCGCGCGGCGGCGAACGAGTCGAGCTCGTCGAAGATGATCACGCTCGGCGCGCTCTTGCGCGCCTTCATGAACACCGCGCGCAGGTTCTCTTCACTCTCGCCGACCCACTTGCTCTTGAGCTCGGGGCCCGACACGATCGTCACCGCGGCGCCGAGCGAGGTCGCCATCGCCTTCGCGAACAGGGTCTTGCCGGTCCCCGGCGGTCCCCAGAAGATCATCCCGCGCGGGATCAGGCCTTCGATCTGCTTGATCCGCGCCGGATCGGCGAGCCGGTCCTTGGTGGCAAGGATCGCGAGGATCTCCGCGCGCAGGCGATCCTTGACCGGCTTGTAGCCGCCGATGTCGGCGTCGAGGTCGACCTGCGGCAGCTCGACATCATTGGTCAGCGTCGCGCTCCGCAGCTGCGCGAACGCCGGCGCGGGGTCGGCGGGATAGTCCTCGCCGGTCAGCGAGGACAGCAGGCGGCGCAACCGCACCGCGTTGACGCCCGACACGTGCTTGTACAAGGCATACGGGTCGAGCCCGCGGCCGAACTTTCGTGCCTCGCGCTGGGTGACCAGATGGCGCAGCCGGTCGCGCTCCACGCCGAGGATCGACTCGCGATACGGAAATAGATTCTCGATCGGGCGCGGCAACGGAAACGCCGGATCTTTGAACCCGAGCCACAGCACCTCCGGGTTCTCGTAGAGCAGCGGGATGACCTCACGCGCTTCGGAGCCCAGCGTCCCGCCGCCGGTGCCTGCGGTAAGGATGTCCAGATGCGGCAGCACCACGATGCGCTCGCCAACCGCACCGCGCACCACCTCGCGGATCTGATGGATCATGGAGCTGACCAGCCCAGCGCCGGGCGGTGGCGGTGGCAGATCCGAGGCCGCGCGGCCGTCCAGGTACACGCAACGTGATCCGTCGGTCTTCAACCGATCGCGCAAGCTCTTGTACAGATACGGCGTCAGCTCCTTCTCGCACTCGACGAGCACGGGCAACCGGCGACGGAGCGCGTCGTAGCAGCGCGACAGCTCGGCCGGGTACGCAGCATCGACTGCCGTGAATGGCGGGACCTCGGTCGGCAGCTCGCTCTCGGCGACGACTCGGCTCACAGCTTCACCCGGATCGTCACGTTGCCGGCGTCGTCGGACACCAGCTCCTCGATCTGACCCAGCTGCCCTGCGCGCTCGGTCAGCGCCGCAACCGTTGTCTTGCCGATCGCTGCGTCGAGCTCCGCCGCGATGTCGCCAAGCTTGCGCTCGAGCCGTGTGGTGACCTCGCGCTGCAGCTGTTCTGCGCGGGCGGCGACCTGATTCTCGACGCTCTTCTTGGCGCGATCGCGCAATCGTTGCAGCCCCTGTTCAACCTTCTCCTCCGCAACCTGCCCTCCCAATGTCGCGGTTTCGCTCACCTCGGCACCCTGCGCGATCCGCACCGTCACGGTAGCCGCAGCAAGATCGACCGTGATCTCGATGCCATCGGGATCGGTGCGCCGCATCGTGCCACCATCGCGAGTGAATCCGCGTGCTTCGAGCTCGACCGCGAGCAGCTCGCCCATGCGGTCCGCGGGGAGCACCGGCAACATCTCGAGCGGCGAGCTCACGCCGTCTTCGACATGGATCGTTCGGACGACGGACTCCGAGATTCTGATCTGGATGGCGCGGCTCACGGGATCTTGATGCTAGCCGACGCCGCGCCCGGCGTGGGGGTCAATGCGGCCAGCTGGGCTAACCAGCCGCGCGCGCGTTCGACGCCCGCCGACCCGATCCGCTCGAACCGAGCTAGCAGAGATTGCGCCGAGCCGTAGTCCTCATCGATGAATCGCACCCCGCGGTGCTGCTCGTCCCAGCTCGCCCATCGTGTGACCCCGCGGAGCAGCGCTCCAGCCGCAACGCGAGCGGCCATGCGTTCGGCGATGCGCACCGTCGGATCGAGCTCGGCGAGGAGCGGAAACAGCCCGCGCTCCAGCACCGGCGCAGCCGCGTCGATCACGAAGCTCGCGAGATCCCGCCGGCGGTGGCGATCGCAGGTCTCCATCCACGCGGTCAGCGTCGCGTCCTGCGCTGCCCCGATCATGGACAGCTTCGCCGATGCCGAGATCGTCCGCGTCGCGAGCGCAGCGCGGAACCATCGCCGCGCTAGCTCTGGAGCCAACGCCTCGACCACGATCGCTCCGGTTCCGGTCGCAAGCCCGTCGAAGCTACAGGTCGGGGCGCCCTGCAGCTCATGAGCGTAGCCGAGCCACGCCAACGGAACCGATCGTACGATCGGCGATTGAACCAGCTGCGCCCGGCCGATCGCGTCCACCGCATCCAGCGCGAGGTAGATCACGAGCTGATCGCCGAGCGTCGTCGGACCCTGCGCGAGCTCGATCGCGGAGCGCGCGGGCGATCGGAACCCGACCATCCACTGCAGCACCGCCAGCGTCACCGGTGAATACTCGAGAGGAGCTGGGGCGTAGCGCTCCCAGATCCTTCCTCGCGTGCCCCCGAGCGCGGCGGAGCAACGAGCCCCGTTGCGGCGAAACAACGCCGGCCACATCATCTTGAGCGCGTCGGCGACCAGCGCCGCACACGCCACCGAGATCGGTCGCTGCGGCGGGCGGGTGACACCGAGGAGCGAGACCACCGCGCGCGGGTCCGGCGCAACCAGCGCACGGGCCATCGCGATCAACTCACTCTCGCTCGCCGCCACGCGCGGCGCGTTCGGGATGTCCGCCTCGCTCAACGACGTCGCCTCAGCAGCCGCTCCGCCGTCGGCCAGCCGTTGATCGACAGCGAGCCCGGTGACAGCCGGATCTCGATCGTGTTCGACGCGCGCATGCGCGGATCGTCGGGGCGATACGCCGCGGTCAAGAAATGCATCGTCTGGTTGGTCGACCCGATCCAGCGCCGGCCGATCGGCGGCGGCGGCTCGGGGCGGTCGCGGTCGTACGGTCCATCGACGAGCAGATCGGTCGCGTCGAGCAGGCCACGCGCATCCTCACGCGCGGTCAGCTCGTGGAGCGTATAGCCCGAGAACACCATCACAGTGAGTCCGAGCGATCGAGCGCGCCGTGCGAGCTCGGCCGCTTCGGTGGCCTGACCGAACGGTTCACCGCCGAGCAGGGTGATGCCCTCGACGCCGGCGTGCGCGGCCCGCGCGACCTCATCCGTCAGCTCATCGACCGCTCGCCCCTGCCCTCCTCGGTCGTCGAACATCTCCGGGTTGCAGCACCCGGGACATCGGATCGGACAGCCCTGCAGCCACAGCGCCCAGCGACGGCCCGGGCCCTCGGCCTCGGTATCGGCCACGATGGTCGCGACCCTGAGCATGTACAAGCGAACCTCAACTCGCGTGCCACTGCAAGCGCGACGAGCCGGGTTCGGCGGTTCGTCACGGGCGCGCGCGATCGATCCCCTCGCGCGTTGAGGGTGAGCGACGCGCGGGCTATACAGCGTGTGCCTCCGATGTCCGACGCAACTGCTTCCAACATCACGCCAATCTCGATCGAGACCGAGATGAAGAACTCGTTCATGGACTACGCCATGAGCGTGATCGTTGCGCGCGCGCTGCCCGATGCGCGCGACGGCCTGAAGCCCGTGCATCGACGCATCCTGTTCGCGCAACGGGGTCTCAACAACGTCTACAACCGACCGTATCTCAAGTGCGCACGCATCGTCGGCGACGTGATCGGCAAGTACCACCCGCACGGCGACTCGGCGGTCTACGACGCCCTGGTCCGCATGGCCCAGGACTTCTCGATGCGCTACATGCTCGTCGACGGTCAGGGCAACTTCGGATCGATCGACGGCGATCCACCTGCCGCGATGCGCTACACCGAATGCCGGATGAGCAAGCTCTCATCCGAGCTGCTCGCCGACATCGACAAAGAAACCGTCGACTGGCAGCCGAACTACGATGACAAGGAGCTCGAGCCGACGGTCCTGCCGACCAAGGTTCCGAACCTCCTGATCAACGGGGCGTCCGGCATCGCGGTCGGCATGGCGACCAACATCCCGCCGCACAATCTCGGCGAGGTGATCGACGGCGTGCTCGCGCTGATCGCCGATCCCAAGCTCACCGACGACGATCTGGTGAAGTTGATCCCCGGGCCCGACTTCCCGACCGGCGGCGTGATCCAGGGTCGGGTCGGGATCCTGTCGGCGTACAAGACCGGCCGCGGAACCATCGCGGTCCGCGGCGTCGCCCACACCGAGGAGATCCGCAAGGATCGCTGGGCGATCGTCGTCACCGAGTTGCCGTTCATGGTCAACAAGGCCCGCTGGATCGAGTCGTCCGCCGAGATGGTGCGCGACAAGAAGCTCGAGGGCATCTCGGACATCCGCGACGAGTCGGATCGCACCGGCATCCGCGTCGTGTTCGAGCTCAAGAAGGACGCGCAGGATCAGGTCGTGCTCGCGAACCTGATGAAGCACACCGCGCTCCAGTCGTCGTTCAGCGTCAACATGCTGGCGATCGTCGACGGTCGCCCGGTCACGCTGTCGCTGCGCAGCGCGCTGCAGACCTTCCTCGATCACCGCCGTGAGGTGGTTACCCGGCGCACGCTGTTCGATCTCCGCGAGGCGCGCGCCCGCCGCGAGATCGTCGAGGGCCTCGGCCTCGCGGTGATCAACATCGATCGGGTGATCGACATCATCCGCTCGAGCAAGGACACCGATGAGGCGAAACAGCGGTTGATCGCGGAGAAGCTCGGTGGCCTCGATGGCTTCCTCGAGCGCGCGGGCCGGCCGGCCGAAGAGGTCGCCGCCGCCAAGGCCCGCGGGATGGTGAACCTCACGCCGCGCCAGGCGCAGGCGATCCTCGACATGCGGCTCGGCCGGCTCACCGGCCTTGAGCGCGAGAAGCTCGAAGCCGAATACAAGGAGCTGTGGCAGCTCACCGATTACCTCGAGGGCCTGCTGGCCGACGACAAGAAGCTGATGGGCGCTATCATCGACGAGCTCAAGCAGCTCAGGAATGACTACGCCGACGAGCGCCGCACCAAGATCATCGATGCCGAGGGGGAGATCCTCACCGAGGAGCTGATCGACCAGGAGGACATGGTCGTCACCCGCACCCACCTCGGCTACATCAAGCGCACGCCGGTCCGCGAGTACGAAGCGCAGGGCCGCGGCGGTCGCGGGATCACCGGCGCGACGTCGACCGAGGGCGACTTCATCGTCGACATGTTCGCGGCGTCGACCCACGACCACACGCTGCTGTTCACCGACAAGGGGCGCGCCTACTACAAGAAGGTGTTCGAGCTGCCCGAGGGCTCGCGCACCGCCAAGGGGCGCCCCGTCGTCAACGTGCTCGATCTGCAAGAGGGCGAGCAGGTGGTCGCGATGCTCCCATTCAAGGAGTTCCGCGACGACACCTGCGTGTTCTTCGCGACCCAGTCCGGCACGGTGAAGAAGACCGAGCTGTCGCAGTTCGAAAACGTACGCCAGAACGGGATCCGCGCGATCTCGATCGACGATGGCGATCGGCTGGTCGGCGCGGCGCTGACCACCAAGGCCGATGACGTGCTGCTGACCTCGGCCAAGGGGTTCGCGGTTCGATTCACCGAGGACCGCGTGCGCCCGATGGGCCGCACGGCTGGCGGCGTTCGCGGCATCAGCCTGCGTGAAGGCGATCGGCTGGTCGGAATGTGCGCGTTCGCGCGGTCATCTGATTCTTTGGCATCTGCCACGCTGATCACCGTGTGCCAGCGCGGCTACGGCAAGCGCACGGCGCTCGGCGACTACCCGACCAAGAACCGCGGCGGCAAGGGCGTCATCACGATCAAGACCACCGCCCGCAACGGCCAGGTCTCGGCGGTCCGGATCGTCACCGACGACGATCACCTGATCCTGATCTCCGACAAGGGCAAGCTGATCAGACTCCGCGTCCGCGACATCTCGGTGCAGGGCCGCGCCACCCAAGGCGTGCGCCTCATGCGCGTGGACGATGGCGAGCACGTCGCCGCGATCGAGCGGCTCGCCGACCCCGGTGAGGAGAGCGGCATCGTCGAGGCGACGCCGATCGAAGCCGCGGACGACTCCGATACGATTCCCAACGAGGACCTCGAGGGCGAAGGCGACGACGAGGGTGATGACGACGACAGCGGCGACGACGAGACCAGCGAATAGCCGGTTACCGCGTCACCGCATGTGGTGAACCACGATGCCGCGCGCTCCAGCCGCGGCGTCGCGGACGAACGCTCGCACGCGCAAGAACATCGCCTGCACGTCGGCGGGCAGCGCTCGTCATGGCCTGCGCCGGGTTATCACGGCGCGAATCATCGCGCACGATCGTGATAACACCCGAGGGGCATGGCGACGCCAGCCGCGATCGGTGTCTACAGCTCGGGAACGGGCGTTCCCGACCACGTCAGTGATCGGCCGTGGCGCGGTGTGTATCACCACTATGACGGCCAGCTCTCCGCGCTGGGGGCTTACCTCGTCAATCTCCCGAGCATGCGCGACGGTGACGTTTACCGCATCGTCGACGAGCTCGTCGACGATGCACCGTGGGGTTGGTCCAGCTGTTTCAAGCGCTCGCCGGAGAAGTATCCGAGTAGCGATCGAGGGTTTCCGGTCGCCCGAATGACATCGATTCGGTTGCGTTCGTCTACCTATTCGACCTCGATGCACGACGGCTCGATGCATTCGACACGACCGCCGATAGCAACCGCCGTCGCATCGGATCGGTGACGTTTTCGCGTTCGGGCGAACCAACCCCACGTGCGTTCGATCTGTTACCCGAGGAGTGCGCCGACGAGGCGCCGCTCGTGGGTCGCCAACTCACAACCGATCAGCTCGAAGCCATGCTGTCGAGCCTGCGACCGATCGAGAGCGCAGCGATGACGGTGTCCTGGGGGAATGCCCAGGAGGCCGCCGATGGCTCGCTCGTCGTGGGATTTCGAGTGATCGGATGGGACGGCGGACAGATCAAGAACGTCGCGGAGAGCGAATGGCCGCTCGTTCCGAAACCTGCGCGACGCGAGCCCGAACGCGTCCGAAACCTCCTCGAAGGGTTCGCCGAGGTGATGACCGAGGGTCCGATACGACCAGACGTCATGAGCTTGTGCTCGTGGATTCGCTCGCTCGATCCGCTTCGCCGCTCCGGCGCGCGCACCAAGGCTTCGTTCGCAGCGATCTTGCGGGCACACGCACGAGCACGCCGCTAACCGCCGGAACGCTGACAACCTATTGAGCTCTAACCGCCTCCGGCCGTGCGCGGTGTTGCGGCTCCTAACCGTCGAATGCGATTCGTGCGACTTCGTTGCACGGCGTTCGTTAACCGGGTGTCATGAACCGCAAGACTCTCGTACTCGCAGTGATGTTCGGGCTCGCGACAGCGTTTGGCTGTATGGGTGCCGGTAATGGCCAACTCCAGATCGTTCACGATCCGTTCCTCGGCCGCCGGCAAGGCTTCATCCTGTATCTCGATCCGGGTGGCTTCACCGCCGTCGGCGTCAATGAGGCCCAAGGCAAGTACACGATGGAGGTGCTCGTCGTCGAGCGCGGTATGTCAGGTGCGATCGCGCCGATCGGCAGCACTGCGCAGTTCGTCGTCGGCAATAAGATCCTCACGCTCGCGAGCGCGCTCGAGGCCAAGCCGATCACAAACGCGACGCCGAGCACGGTGATCACGCAATGGAAGCTGACGTTCCTCCTCGACCGAGCGCAAGCATCCAGGTTTGCGATTGGACCGATGACCGCGATCAAGACAATGGTCGGCAATCAGGAGTACCAGCTGGAGATCACGCCTCGTGACGCCCAGCAGATCCAGCACAACCTCCAGGTGATGACATCGTCGGCGAGCGCACCGCCGTCCGACAACGGCTAGCCGTCGCGTAAACCGTTCGCCGATCTAGCGCACAGATCCAGTGCGCGTGACGGCGGCATTACCCTGCTAGCGATGGGTCGAAACGAGTGGCTCGCGCCGCGATGTATGCAACGCCAGCGCCGTGACGCCCTGGGCTGATTCAGCGCGCGCGGCGGGTTCGAGGTGCGGCAGCGACCCCGAGCCGTCGCGCCACGAGCAGATGGGGAGGCACTGGCTCAACCCATCCACCGTGTGACCTGCGCACGGTTCCGGACCGGAACGCGGTTTTCGTGAGCTGATCTGCGCGGCTCGCAGCACTACCAAGGACCCAGTGCGCTCACGCGCAGCTGAGCAACCACAAGGAGCCACCCGTGAACGACCAACCAGACCCGACGTACCCGCTGCCCGAGACCGCCGAGCTCGAGGCCATCGATCCTTGCGATCTGTCGGCGGTCGTCGGCGGTGACGCGAATTCCACGAATGTTGCCAAGGCCGACGTCGGCCTCAAGGTCGATCAGGCCGGCCTCGTGATCGGAGCGACGCTCGAGGAGCGCAAGAACGACTACCGATCCTGCCTCGATGCGATCGGCAAGTACGGTGGGAAGGTCTCGGAGTGCAACGACATCCACGAGAAAAAGCCGTAGTGACCCGGAGAGGATCATGACCGGAACGAAGCTGATCGACGCCGCCGACCTTGCTGCGGTCACGGGTGGTGCGAGCAAGACCACCTGGCACGTGGGAGCTCAGGTCAAAGGCAAGCGCTATGGGTTCGTGTCGGAGTCAATCAAGTCCGACTACGACTCGTGCATCGACTACGTTCGCGAGCACGGCCACAGCGTGGCGGATTGCGAGCCCGTGCGTGGACTATCCGACAGGTACAAACTGACGATGAGTGACCGTTCGGTGCACGGCGCCGGAACACCGACTCGTTAGCAGACCTTGGCGAGCAGCGCGTTGCACTCCGCGAGACTGTTCTTGACCTCGGATTCCCTGGCAGGGTGTGCATCGCACCCAGCGCGCCACCGCGCCCATCCCATGGCTGCTGATCTTCCGATCGCTACCTCATGTGGTGGACGACGATGCCGCGCGCGCCGGAGATCGCCTCGCGTACGAAGGTCCTCAGCCGCACGAACGTCGAGCGGAGGTCAGCCGGCAGCGCGGCCTCCGAGATGTGATCGAGCGCCAACCCGAGCTGGAACACCTCGTCCGCACCGAAGTAGCGGCCAGATGATCGAGGACCATCGTCGAGAAACCCGAACACGGTGCCGCCAGCGGCGAGGAACCCGAGCAAGTTCTCGCCGTCGTGATCGCCGAGCGCAACATGCAGCTTGTGCCACACCGCCCCGAGCTGGATCGTGTGCACCTTGCGCAGCGTGGTCAGGACCGACGTGTGGTCGTCGTATCGAGGCAGCGTGTCGTCGGCCACCTGGAGCTCCGAGTCGTGGATCGAGAACAGGTTGCAGGTGCCGGTCATGGTGGCCTCGTGCCGGCGTAGCACGTCGCGAGTCCCCCCGCATGATCCTCGTGACACCGGGTTGTCGAGACCGCGTTCCTGTTCCGCGCGTCAGGCAGACTTGCGCGACACGAGCGCCGCAACGATCTCGGTCGCAAACTCGACGATCGACGGATCCGTGTGCGTGGTCAACGCGTGGAATCGCGGCAGCTCGCGCTGAAGCTGATCGCGCAGCGTGTGGTGCCAGGGCTCGTAGACCCAATCGGCGGGATACACCCCGCCCGTGGCAAATCCGAGGCAGATGTCGAGGACATCCCGGGTGATCTCATCGGGCCCGGCGTCGAGCACCTCGAGCAGAAACGGCAACGCGGGGAGCGCCGCCGAGCTGACCGTCACGTGCTGGTGGCACAGGCCACACCAGAGCTGGTGTTGCGCTTCGCTTGCCTCGTCGAGGTTGCGCGAAGCGAGCCGCACCAGCTGATCGCCGACGGAGCCCCATCCCAGGTCAGGACGATCGGAACCGCACGCGGATCCATATGCGGTCTCGTACTTCGACCAGTCGATCGCTCGCACGCGCGGTTCGAAGTCGCTCCTGATGCCCAGTCGCCTGGTCATTGGTCCATCAACCTACTCGAGGACGGGTCGCGCCGAATGTGGCGACGCTCACGCGTTGAGATGGATTCCCACCATCACTGCCGAGATCCCGGTCGCAGCATCATCGCGCGCCGAGCCATCGATCAATCTCCGGCAGATCTGGGTCCCCAACCGACGCCAGCGCCGCGCGCGCGACCTGGGCCTCCTGGATCGCGCGGGGATGCTCGCCGAGCGCCCATCGCGCCTGTGCGATCGCGAACTTGATCTTGGCGATCCATCCCGAGGCCTCGACACTGGCAGGTCGCGACTCGAACACACGGATCGCGCGCTCGAGCAACGGCAGGGCGACGCGCGGCTTGTTCGCCGCGGTGTACGCGCGCCCCGCTCCATGTAGCGCGAGCGCGAGCGCGTCACTCAGGTCCGCGTGCTCCGGTCGATCGAGAAGCGTGACGGCTTTTACATTTGCCTCGACCGCCGCATCGGGCTTGCCGCGAGCCTGCTCGATCTCGCCGATCAACATCCACATCCTGGCGAGCATCGGGTCGCCCATCTTGCGCCGGTCGACCACCGCGAGCCCACGACGAGCAACCTGCGCCGCGTCCGCGAGCTTCCCTCGTTTCAGCTCGATCCCGGCGAGGTTGTAAACCAGCACCGGGTCGGGCTCGCCCGTGGCTTCGCTGATCGAGACGGCGCGCGACAGCGCCGCTTGCGCAGCGTCGATATCACCGAGGCTCAACTGGGTCGTTCCCACCACGCTGAGCGCGCGCGCGACGGCGGGATGATTCGCTCCGTACATGCGCTCCCGGATGGCGAGGGCCTCCTGGTTGAGCACGAGGGCTTCCTTGTATCGCCCCTGCCCGCCCAGCGTCGATGCCAGCGTGATCAGCGCCACCACCGTGTGCGGGTGCTCGTTGCCGTTGGTCCTGCGCGACGCCTCGAGTGCGCCGCGGAGGTATGGCTCGGCCGCGGCGTAGTCGCCCTGCTCGTTGAGCACATATCCGAGCATGGCCTGGGCTTGCCCGGCGTAGGTATCGCGGGTGTCCTGACTCTGGTGCTCCAGCAGCGCGAGGGCGCGCTCACCATACTTCCGCGCATCGGCGTATCGGTGCTCACCGCGCAGCATCTGGCACATATAGAGCCAGCGCGGGATCACCAGATGTGGTGGCTCGCCCAGCCGGAGCGTCGCGGCTTCCGCCATCTTGTTCCACAGCTCGACGTCCTCGAGCCGCCCGGGAACGTATGCTGCGAGCATCAAGCCCACGGCCGCGCGAGCGACAATCTCCAGATCACCGCCTGCCTGGCCGGCGAACACCGCCTCCTGATACAGCGTCTTCGCGGTGGCATCCTCGCGACCACCGGCGATGTCCGCCGCGAGCAAGAGTGCCCGCGCTTCGAGCGGACGGTAGCCGAGCTCCCGCGCTTGCTGGAGCGCCGGGGTCACGATCCCCTCCGCGTCGGCATATCTCGCGAGGCCCTCGAACGCGCGCGCCTTCGTCAGCTGCTCCTCGAGCTCACGAACCTTGCGCCGTGTCGCCATGTCTCGCGGCGGCGGCAAGATCGATTTGAGCCGCGCAACATCACCACACGATTCGATGTCCGGCAGCTCTGACACCGCCTGGACCGCCGTGGTCACGACGCTGCGATCAGCGGTCGCCAGCGCGTGCGCCAGCGCGTCGACGGCTCGCAGTCGGTCTTCGAGGCACTCGGTCCGCAGGTCGAGCACGGCCTCGGACTGATCGCCGCGCACGTGGGTCGCCTCGCAGCTCGCGCGATACATCTCCGACCAGCGCTCGCCGTAGCGATCGAACATCGCCGTGACGCGCTCGACCGCGTGCGGCGCATACGGCACCCCGCTGGCCGCAAACGCGGCCGCGATCGCCTGGCGGCGCTCGGGATTCCACCGTGCCGCGAATTGCTCGTCGCCGAGCTGGCACATCGCGCCGGACTCGCTCGACACCGCGTGAACGCCCAGCGCGATCGCGCCCGCAGCGATCAATCCGCCGACGACAATCGCCACGCGCTTGCGCCGGCGCGTCGGATCGACCTGGAGCGCGGCGAGCAGCTCGACCATCGATGCGAACCGATCGCTCGGTTGCGTGCGGAGGCCGCGCGCGACGATCGCGCGCAAGAACTTGGGGACCCGCGGGGCCACGTCGTCGGGAAACGTCAGCTCACCTTCGAGCGACGGGCGAGCTCGATACAAGGCCTCGTACAGCGTGACGCAGAACCCGTATTGATCGGAACGCGCATCGGCAGGATGACCGTTCAGCTGCTCCGGCGCCATGTAGGCCGGCGTTCCAACCAGCGCGCCGGTCTGGGTCGAGCCCGACGACGGCCACCACTCGCCCCGCACGTGGTCGTCGGCGTCGATCTCGTGCGGCGCGCCGTCGAACTGAACCAGGCCGAAATCGCTGACCCGCGCCCTGCCGTCCTCGCCGACCAGCACGTTCTCGGGCTTGAAGTCGCGATGGATCAACCCCGCGTCGTGCGCCGCCACCAGTCCCGCACCGACCTGTACGAACATCGCCACGATCTCGCGCCAGCTCCGACGAGCAGCCCGCAACCATCCCCGCAGCGTGGTGCCGCGAACGTATTCCATCGCGACGTACAGCCGATCGTCGACGTTGGCGATCTCGAACACGGTCACGACGTTTGGATGCGCGAGCTTGGCCATCGCCACCGCTTCGCGATGCAACCGTTCGCGATGCGAGCCCCGGCGATGCAGCTTGAGCGCGACGTCGCGGCCGAGCGTCAGATCCCGCGCGAGGTATACCGTGCCCATGCCGCCCCGCCCGAGCAACGACTTCATTTCGTAGCGGGCGTTGATCGTCGTGCCGATCACCGCCTCGGGCTCGGTCGCCGCGGAGCTCGGCGCGGATACCTCGCGCGACCCCGCGAGCGCCGCGACGACTTGCTGGCACGCTCCGCACCCCCCGAAATGAGCTTCGAGCTCCGGCAGCACGGCGGGATCGAGCGCGCGCTCGAGCATCGCGACCAGCGTGTTGTTGTTGGGGCAGTGCATCGCGGAGCGCGAGCTAATCCTCGAACCGCAGCGGCGTCGTCGAATTTCGTCTAACCGCCGCCATGCGCGGAGACCGGCATGGCTCGATCGCTGTCAGTGCCGCGTGATGGCGCCGACATCCGCTACCGCATGTGATGTACGACAATGCCTCGACCCTGGTCCTCGGCTTCGGCGATGAACTTTCGGACCCGGGCACACCATGCCCGGACGTCGACCGTGAGGCCATCCTCCGACACGCGCTCGAGCGCATCGCGAAGCGTCCGCACCTGCGCTGGATCGAAGTACCGCCCCGACGATCGCGGACCGTCTTCGAGCAGGCCGAACACCGTGCCCCCGGCGCCCAGAAACCCGAGCACGCAGTCCGCATCATGGTTACCGAGCGCCGCGTGAACCGCGGCCCACGCTCCGCCGAGCTGAAGGATGTGGGGCGGGCGAAGATGCGTTTGGATCGACACCTGCTCGTCGTAGCGCGGCAGGGTGTCCGCACCCCCATCGAGCTCGGATTCGTCGATCGAGAACAGGTTGCACTTGGAGGCCATACCCGCGCCTCCGCCGTAGCACGCCCCGGCCCCGAAGTGGGCGCAATGCGGTAGTCCCCGCGCTGGTTCCGGTCACTCGCGAACATGGAGCGCGACGCACGGCCGCACATCGGCAGGCGATCCACGGTAGGGTCTCCGCCCGATGTCGATCCAACGCAGCCAATCGATCTTCGAGCGCGCCAAGGCGCTCATTCCCGGCGGTGTGAATTCGCCGGTGCGCGCGTGTCGATCCGTGGGCGCGGACCCCGTGTTCGTCGCGCAGGGCGATGGCGCCACGATCACGGACGCGGATGGGAATCGCTACATCGATCTGATCGGCAGCTGGGGGCCGCTGATCCTCGGTCACGGTCACCGCGAGATCCTGGACGCGATCGCAGAAGCCATGGCGTCTGGAACGACGTTCGGAGCGCCCACGGAGATCGAGGTTCAGTTCGCCGAGACCCTGCGTGCCGCGGTCCCATCGATGGAGATGATTCGCGCGGTATCGTCGGGCACCGAGGCGACGATGAGCGCGCTCCGGCTGGCGCGTGGGTTCACCGGACGTTCGAAGATCATCAAGGCGGACGGTGGTTACCACGGCCATGCGGACTGCTTGCTGGTCGCGGCCGGCTCCGGCGCGGCCACCCTCGGCATCCCGGGCTCCGCTGGGGTCCCGGAGGGCGCCGCAAAGGACACGATCGTCGTCGCCTACAACGATCTCGCCGCCGTCGAGCGCGCGGTCAGCAACGGCGATGTCGCGGCCGTGATCATCGAGCCGGTCGCCGGCAACATGGGCCTGGTCGAGCCCGCTCCCGGCTACCTCGAGGGCCTCCGCGCCGTGACCGCGAAGCACGGCACGGTGCTGATCTTCGACGAGGTGATGACCGGCTTTCGGGTCGCGTACGGCGGGGCACAGGCACGCTACAACATCCAGCCCGACCTCACGACGATCGGCAAGGTGATCGGTGGTGGGCTCCCGGCCGCGGCATTCGGCGGTCGCGCCGACATCATGCAGAAGCTCGCGCCGGTGGGCCCGGTCTACCAGGCCGGTACCTTGAGCGGAAACCCGGTCGCGATGGCGGCCGGCCTCAAGGCGATGCAGATCCTCGCGCGTCCGGGCACCTACGAGCGGCTCGAGCAGCTCGGCAAGCGGCTGGGCGACGGGCTGCTCGCGGCGGCACAGGCGGCGAACCTTCCCGCGTGCATGAACCGCGTCGGCTCGATGTTGACGCTGTTCTTCGCGGCCGGCCCGATCGCCAACTACGAGACCGCAAAAACTGCCGATACCGCGCGGTTCGGCCAGTTCTTCCGGGCGATGCGAGAACGCGGCGTGTTTCTGCCGCCCTCGCAGTTCGAGGCGATGTTCGTGAGCCTCGCACACACCGACGAGGACATCGACGAGATCCTCGCCGCGGCCCGTGCCGCTCTGGCGTGATCCAAGGACATCGACGAGATCCTCGCCGCGGCCCGTGCCGCTCTGGCGTGATCCAAGGACATCGACGAGATCCTCGCCGCGGCCCGCGCGGCTCTGGCGTGATCCAAGGACATCGACGAGATCCTCGCCGCGGCCCGCGCGACTCTGGGGTGATCCAAGGGCGATCGCCACCGACGACAATCCGCAGCTCTCGCGGCATTGACGCTAGAAAACCGCCGTGGTACCAGCAGCCCGCCGATGCAGTCCCTGTCCTCTAACCGCGGCGAAATGCCGCAGGATTCTGGCCAGCGATCGCTGCATCGGAGCGTCGTGACCCGCAGGGATGCGTCGACCAAGCGCGCGGGCGCCCCGCTCGATCCTGCCACCCGTGCAGGCCGCGGGTTTTTCCATGCGATGTCGGCGAGCTCGGTCGGGCTCGAGTTCGGCGTCGCGGTCGCACTCGCGCTGGGTCTCGGCATCTACCTCGACCGCAAGCTGGGCACCCAGCCGTGGCTGATGCTGGTGTGCTTGGCGTTCGGGTTTGCTGCGGGGTTTCGCGGCGTACTTCGCGCGGTGGATCGCTCCGACCGCGCGGCAGCGAGGGAAGACCATGGCTAACCCGAGCATTCATCGCATCGAGCGTCTGAACTACGCGATCTCCGCGATCCTCGCGCTGGTCGCGCTGGTGACCCAGCCCAAGGACGTCGTGCTCGGCTTCGCCGTCGGCGCCGGCCTCACCTGCGCCAACTTCTATGTCCTGCGGCGGCTGATCGCGAAATGGACGGCCGACGCCGCGAAGGGCAAGCCATCGAGCGCATCGCTGCTCATGATGCCCAAGATGATCGCGCTGATGGGCGCGGTCGCGGTTGCCGTGCTGCTGCTGCCGATCAACATCATCGGATTTGTCGTCGGCTACTCGGTATTCATTGTGTCAATTCTGATCGAGACGATCCACGGCGCGATGCGGTCGGACGAGAGCCCGAACGCCGACGCCGAGCGCGGAGAGAACGGCCATGGGTGAGCACGGAACCTGGTTTGACTACCTGAATCGGTTCTCGTGGTGGCACAGCATCAACGATTCCCTGCAGCAGACGTTCGAGCGCAAGAGTGCGCTCGCCACGTTTCCGACGGGATTCACGCTGACCCACGTCCTGATCACGATCCTGGTGCTGCTGTTCACGCTGTGGGGTGCGGTGTCATTCGTGCGCGGGCTCAAGAGCCCGGACCAGGGCATGGTCCCGCCGCGCAAGATGAACCTGCGTAACTTCTTCGAGTTCCTCGCCGAGTCGCTGTTCGGCATGGTCGAGAGCTCGATGGGCGAGAAGAACGCCAAGCGGTTCTACCCGCTGATCGGCTCGCTGTTCATCTTCATCCTGTTCTGCAACCTGTTCGCGTTGATCCCCGGGTTCATCGCACCGACCGACACGCTCAAGACCAACGTCGGCCTGGCCTTGATGGTGTTCCTGCTGACCCACATCTACGGGGTCAAGGAGCACGGGCTCGCGTACTTCAAGCACTTCCTCGGCCCATCGCTGCCGCTCGCGCCGCTGATGCTGCCGATCGAGCTGTTCAGCCACCTCGCACGCCCGCTCTCGCTGTCGCTGCGGCTCATGGGCAACATGGTCGCCGACCACAAGGTCGTGCTGTCGTTCTTCGCCCTGGTGCCGATCCTGGTCCCAGTGCCGTTCTTGCTGCTTGGCCTGCTGGTGTGCCTGATTCAGGCCGTCGTGTTCTGCACGCTGACGATGGTCTACATCGGCATGGCGATCGAGCACGAAGAACACTGACCCCTCACCTTTACCGCTCGCTCGATTCACGCTAACTAACGCCGCCTCGCGGACCCACCCCAAGGAGATTTCCCATGAACCGCAACATCAAGATCGTCAGCTCTGTCGTCTCGTTCCTCGTCGTCTTCCTCGGCGCCGCCGTTGCCTTCGCGCAGGGCGCGGACGCCGCGCAGATGGAGAAAGTGTCGGGCCTCGCCAAGAACTACGGCGACATCGCGCTCGCCGCTGGTCTGGGAATCGGTATCGCGGCCGCCGGTGGTGGCATCGGCCAGGGTCGCGCCGCAGCCGCTGCCCTCGACGGCATCGCGCGCAACCCGGGCGCCGCTGGTCAGATCCGCGGCCCGATGATCCTCGGCCTCGCCCTGATCGAGTCGCTGGTCATCTACGCGTTCGTCATCACGCTCCTCCTCATGCTCAAGGTCGGCGCCTGATCGACTGACGCCTGACGGATACCGCGAGGTAACTCGGCTCGCCGCAGCCTTCGGGCAGTGGCGGGCCGTTTTGCGTTTTCGGATCACGTATGGGACGCTCGGCTCCATGTCGGAGGACGAGGCGAAACCTGCGGAGCTGGATCTCAAGGGAAAGTCGACGCTCGAGATCCTCGCGCAGATCGATCTGTTCAGCGGGTTGCCGCAGACGCATCTCCGGCGCGTCGTCGACATCGGTGTCGAGGAGCAGTACCGGTCATCGGCGACGATCTTCGCCGAGGGCTCGCCCGGCGATAAGTTCTATCTGATCGTCGAGGGCGCGGTGCGGATCAGCAGGATCGTCCCCGGCATGGGCGAAGAAGCGCTCGCCGTGCTACGGCCCGGCGCCTACTTCGGCGAGATGTCGCTGATCGACGACGCGCCGCGCTCGGCGACGGCGATGTGCCACGAGCGCTGCCGGTTGTTCGTGGTCAACCGCAAGGACCTCGAGGATCTGCTGTTCGTCGATCGCGATCTCGCATACGAGCTGCTGTGGAACTGGGTCCGCACGCTGTCGCGCCGGCTGCGCGCGACCAACGACAAGATGACGTTCCTCGCCACCACGTCGAAGTTCTGATGGCGACACGCGCGGCGCGGCTGGCGATCTGCGTGGTCGTCGCGTGCGCTGCGAACACTGCGAGCGCCGATCCGCTGCCGTCGGGCTCGATCGGTGCGGTGTTCGGGGGCACGAGCGGAACGGGAGCAGATGCCCGGCGGATCGGTTACGGCTTCGTGGCCGGAGCGCAAGCTACCTGGCAACCGATGACCACCGAGCAGCGGTTCGGATGGTCGCTCAAATGGTCGGCGATTTCCGGGTTGGCGATGTGGCACGCCAGCGCGGCACGCATCACCGACCTGGTGACGCTGCAGTTCGACATGGTCGGAGGACTCCGGATCCGCCCTGGCCTGAGTGCGGGCCGCTATCTCACGCTGCGCGCCGGACCGACGCTGTTTCGCGCAAACCAGCTGATTCCACCCACGATGCACCGGGCGTTCGTCGGCGGCGTCGCCAACGTCGGATTCGAGCAACACGTGTCGGGCTGGCTGTTCAACCTCGACGTCCGCTACAGCATGCTGCTCGATGGCCCATCGGCGATCAGCCTCGTGCTGGGCGTCGCGAAGACGGGTCCGTGATCGTGCCCGCGCTGGTCACCGCGCGTCTGCGCTTGGTCCCGGTCAGCCTCGAGGTGGTCGAGGCGGTGCTCGATCATGACAAGGGGCGGGCCGAGGCGATCGTCGGCGCCGAGTTCCCGGACGAGTGGCCAAACGACGACCTGATCGCCCGGGCATTTCCGTATTCTCGCGAGGCGCTGCGCGAGGATCCCGACGTGCGGCTGTGGGGCGACTCGCTGGTGATCCTGCGCGACCAGCCGACGATCGTCGGCAGCGTGGTGTTCCATGGCCGTCCGGTCGACGGCATCGCGGAGGTGGCCTATGGCATCGAGGAGCACTCTCGCGGCCAGGGTCTGGCGATCGAGGCGACCGCGGCATGCGTCCAGTGGGCGCTCGCACAGCCCGAGGTCACGTGTGTCCAGGCTACGACGTTCCCGTGGCATCTCGCGTCTCTGGGCGTGATCCGCCGGCTCGGAATGCATCAGGTGGGCACTCGCGAGCACGATACGCTGGGCGAGCTCCTGGTGTTCGAGCGGCGGCGTTAACCGCGTCACACTCTCGCAACAACCCTGGTGCGTCCACGCCGGCGACCGCGGTAGAAGGGCGCGATGCGCACAGCGGTCGTGGTCACGGGTTCCTTGGCGTTGTCGGTTGCCGCGGGCTGTGGTGGTGCGCCGGCATCGACGTCGAAACCGAAGCCGAAGCCAGCGACGACCGCACCTGCGACGCCGGAGGTGTTGAGCGAGCAGGCCGCGTTGTTCAAGAAGGGCTGCGACGGCGGCGACACCGATGGATGCAACCAGCTCGCCTGGCTCTATGAAGCCGGCGAAGGCGTGAAGCAAGATATCCACAAGGCGGTGGAGCTGTACCTGCTCGCCTGCAGTCGCGAGGACGGAGTTGGCTGCCGAAAGGCCGGCATCCTGTTTCACCGCGGTGAAGCCGGGAAGGATTACCCCCGCGCCGCGAATCTGTTCGAGCAGGGCTGTGCCGCGAACGATGGCTCCGCGTGCGCGTACCGCGGCCTGATGTACGAGCACGGCCAGGGCATGGCCAAGAACCTCGGGGAGGCGCTCGCGCTGTACCGCATGGCGTGTGACATGGACAGCGCGATCGGCTGCACGTACCTCGGCGCGTTCTACGCCAATGGTGTGATCGTGCGGGAGGATGACGTGCGCGCCGTGCAGCTCTACAAGCGCGGCTGTGATGGCGACGAGGCGCTGGGCTGTTCGCAACTGGCGACGATGTACCATTGGGGCTCCGGCGTCGATCAGAGCGTCGAACACGCCGCCGAGCTGTATCGCCAGGCCTGCGACGGCGAATACGACGAGGCCTGCAACGAGCTCGGGCTCATCCTCGAAGATGGCGACGACGGGGTCGCCAAGAACCTGGGCGAGGCGGTGCGGCTCTACACCGCGACCTGCGATCGCCGCAGCGGACAAGGCTGCAGCTACCTCGGCGTGCTGTACAGCCACGGCCGAGGGGTCCCCAAGGACGAGCAGCGAGCGGCGCGGCTGTTCGAGGTCGCCTGCAACGAAGGGTTCGCGCAGGGCTGCACGAATCTCGGGATCGCCTACGCCTATGCGCTGGGCGTCCGCGAAGATCTCGCCAAGGCCGCCAGGCTGTATCGCAAGGCCTGCGACGACGATCACGCGTCGGGATGCACGCGGCTTGGCGTCGCGTACGAGGAAGGTGCCGGCGTGGCCGTCGATCCTGCGCGCGCGACCGAGCTCTATCGCAAGGGCTGCGAAGGAGACCACGCCGATGGCTGCGCGTACTTCGCCCATTCACTGGATCGAGGATTCGGAACGGCGCAGGACCGCGTGCGCGCGATCGCGGTCTACGATCACGCGTGCGACAACGGTTCTTCGTTCGCGTGTAACAACCTCGGCGTGAAGTATGCGCATGGCCGAGGCGTCGCACAGGACTACGAGCACGCCGTCGCGCTGTACCGAAAGGCGTGCGAGCTCCACGATCGGCAGGCCTGTTCGAATTTGGGCCTGATGTACCTCCATGGCGATGGTGTCACCAAGGACGTGGCAAAGGCCAAGCAGCTGTTCCGCGCTGGCTGCGATGCCGGCCACGCCGAGTCGTGCACCAACCTCGGCTACGCGGCGAACGAGGACGGCTAAGCCCAGGATCGGTTCCAGGCTCAGGTCAGCGTGTCCAGCGGCCAGATTTTCCGCCGCGCTTCTCGTCGAGGCGGATCCGCTCGATCACCATCCCACGATCGATCGCCTTGCACATGTCGTAGATCGTGAGGGCGGCGGCGGAGACCGCGGCGAGCGCCTCCATCTCGACGCCGCTGCGATCGAACGCGCGCACGGTCGCGGTGATCGCGACGCGCTCATCGTCGACCGTGAACGCGATGTCGACACCGGTGAGCCGCAGCGGATGGCACAGCGGGATCCACTCGGCGGTGCGCTTGGCGGCCTGGATCCCGGCGATCCGCGCGACCCCGAGCACGTCCCCCTTGCCGATGTCACCGGCGCGGACCGCCGCGATCGTCGCTCGCCGCATCGAGATCGCGCCACTGGCGACCGCGACACGGTCGGTCTCGGGCTTGGCACCGACCTCGACCATGCGCGCCGCGCCGGCCGCATCGAAGTGGCTCAGCCCGGTGGCTGCCCGGTTGCCCCCCTGCCCGCGCGATGTGCGCGGTGGGCTCGGCTTGCGACGGCCCCGCGGCTTCACTCGACGGTGACAGACTTGGCGAGGTTGCGCGGTTGATCGATGTCCGTGCCTTTGAAGTCGGCAACGTAATACGACAGCATCTGCAGCGGCAGCACGGTGAGGATCGGCTGCAGCTCGAGCGCGGTCTCGGGGATCAGGATCACATCATCGGCGTGACCACCGATCTCGTGATCGCCTCGGGTGGCGACCGCGAGCACCTTGCCCTGCCGCGCGCGCACCTCGGACAGGTTCGATACGACCTTCTCATAGCTCGGGCCGCGCGGTGCGAGCACGACCACCGGTAGATGCTCGTCGATCAAGGCGATCGGTCCGTGCTTCATCTCGCCGGCGGCGTAGCCCTCGGCGTGGATGTACGAGATCTCCTTGAGCTTGAGCGCACCCTCGAGCGCGATCGGGTACTGAGAGCCGCGGCCGAGGAACAGAAAGCCGGTCGCATGACCGTAGCGCCGCGCGAGTGCCTGAAGCTGCGCGCCACTCTCGACGACGTCGCGCATCTTGGTCGGTAGCTGGACGAGCTCGCCGAGCAGGACCCGCGCGCGCTCCTTCGAGAGCTTCTCGGTACGCCGGCCGAGATAGATCGCCAGCAGGGCGATCGCGACCAGCTGCGTCGTGAACGCCTTGGTCGACGCCACCCCGATCTCCGGACCCGCGTGGGTATAAAACGCGTGATCGGACAGCCGCGGAATCGACGACTCGACGACGTTCGAGATCGCGAGCACCTGTGCGCCCTTCTTCTTGGCCTCGCGGATCGCCTCCATCGTGTCGAGCGTCTCGCCCGACTGGCTCACCGCGACGACGAGGTCGCCGGGGCCGAGGATCGGATCGCGATAGCGGAACTCCGATGCGAGATCGACCTCGACCGGAATCCGCGCGAGCGCCTCGACCAGGAACTCGCCCACCATCGACGCGTGGTACGAGGTGCCGCACGCGATGAAGATGATCCGCTTGATCTTCGAGACATCGAGATCGACGCCGTCGAGCGTGACGTCATCGTGCTCGAGATCGACGCGGCCGACCAACGTATCGGCGATCGCACGCGGCTGCTCGTGGATCTCCTTGAGCATGTAGTGTTTGAACCCGCCCTTCTCCGCCTGCACCGCCGACCACGTGATCGTCTTGGGCTCGCGAAGGTGCGGCTTGCCCTCGAAGTCGGTGATCGTGACGCCGGCGCGGGTCACGGTGACCATCTCGCCTTCGTCGATGAAGATCACCTTGCGGGTCTCGCTGAGGATCGCGGTGACGTCGGAGGCGACGTAGTTCTCGCCTTCGCCGAGGCCGACCACCAGCGGCGACGAGTTCTTCGCCGCGACCAGCGTGCCCGGTTCCTTGTCGGACATCACCACGAACGCAAAGCTGCCGCGGACCTTGGCGAGCGAGCGGCGAACCGCGGTGGTGAGATCGGGAGCCCCGGCGACGAGCGCGCGCTCGACCAGGTGCGCGAAGATCTCGGTGTCGGTCTCCGATGAGAACTTCGCACCCGCCGAGACCAACTCGGAGCGCAGGGCGAGGTGGTTCTCGATGATGCCGTTGTGGATCACCGAGACCGGGCCGACCTTGTGTGGATGTGAGTTCTCGTCCGAGGGGCGGCCATGCGTGGCCCACCGGGTGTGACCGATGCCGATCATCCCGGTCGCCGGCTGTTTGCTCAGCTTGTCCTCGAGCGCCGATAGCTTGCCGCGACAGCGCACGACCTTGGACTCCGCCCCATCGATGACCGAGACGCCGGCCGAGTCATAGCCGCGGTATTCGAGCTTGCGCAGCCCTCCGATCAGGATGGGCGTGGCCTGGCGATTTCCGACGTAACCGATGATGCCGCACATAGCTGGACCTATTTCCTGGGCGACGGGGTTGGAGTCGTGGCGGGCGTCGAGCTCGACGCGGGAGCGATTGCCGGAGCCTCGGCCGCGGACGCCGCGCCGGCATCGGCATCGGCATCTTCCTCCGCCTCCGGATCGATGCCGGTGATCTCATCGATATCCGGAGCCCTGTAGGGCAGCACCGGCGTATCGGCCATGATTTTTCCGGCTGGACCACCGCCACACGCGGCGGCAAAGATCAGGACGAGCAAGCCCGCAATCCGCATCGGGATCGACGCTAGCACAGCGCCGATGCGCCCCCACGCGCCCGCCCATATCAAAGTGTTGGACGCGACGACCACGGCCACGAATCCCAGCGAGAAGCTGGTGTTATGGTCCCGGCCATGCGAGCCGAACCGGTTCGAGCCAGGGGCGAGTTACCTCGAGGCACAAACAGGACGCGCTCTCTGTCACTCAAACGTGGGCGCTCGATCTGTTCGCTACTATCCCACAGGCCACGATGGAGCGTCGACGTACGCGTGCAATCGGCTCCCGTTCAGATCCGCATCCGCAGGACCTCGTAGGCCTCTGCATATTCGTAGCCGCTGATCCTGCCCATCGCGCGGGCGAGGTCGCGGCTCGACTCGATGTCGAGCTTGGGCACCTGCGAGCGGTGCGCGGAGATCGCGGCGATCTTGGTGTCGATCGTCTTGGTGATGTCGGCGAAGCATTGACCGATCGCGCGTGCTTGGGCGTTCATCTCGGGGCTCGACAAGAACGCGAGCAGATCGCACGGCGTCCGGCGAAGCGCCGATACGGTCGCGCGGTTGACCAAGCCGTGGTCCCAGTGAAGATCGTGCGCCGAGTGCGTGATGACCAGGTCGGGTCGAACGTCGCCGACGATCTGGTCGAACCGGCGAACCAGCTCGTGCATCGGGATGTCCTCGACGCGGCACGGCTTGTCCTCGTAGATCATGAACAGCTCGGCGTCGAGCACCTCGGCACCTGCGAGAGCCTCGGCCTTGCGCTGCTCGGCGTTGCCCGGAATCGAGACCACGGCGAGCGTCACGTCGGCGCCTTCGGCCGCGAGCCGCGCGAGCAATCCGCCCGCGCCGACTTCGAGGTCGTCGGGGTGAGCACCAAACGCGAGGACGCGACCCTTTTCTTGAAGTAGGCGATTCATGGCACCTGTCCTTCCGTGACGAGGTTGATCGGAGACGTCCGACCCGCAGAACCCGAGAGCAACGCCGCAGCGCCGGGACCGACGTTGAACAGCGCGTCGAGAAAGCCGAGATGCGACGCGAAGCCCTGGCTCGCGTAGCGCTGGGGATAGACCGGGTGATCGAACTGCTGCCACGCCGTGGCGATGCCCGCGCGCGCGAGCGCATCGACGTCGAGGTAGCCGGTCGAGCCGCCGCGGCCGGAGAGATAGGTCCGCGCGCCGACCTTGCGGCACAGGTCGATGATCCGGTCGGTCTTCTGTCCGGTGAGGCCAAGCGACGACGCGCGCACGATCGGCCGCGCGATCCCGAACCAGCGCCGCGCCAGATCGAGCATGTGCAGATCGAGCTCGACGATGAAGTCCCAGCGCCGGACGAACACATCCTCCAGGTCCGCGGCGTAACGCGAGAATTCGGGCGCGTGGCCATAGTGGACGACGAGCGAGCGCCAGTGGCGGTGTTGCCAATGGTGGCGGCCACCGCGGCCGGTGTTGTCGATCCGCTTGTCGACGATCCGATCGGTCAAGCTCCCGCGAACGAGCGGTACGGTCAGCCAGCGCGGGCCATGGTTGAGCTTGACCCGGTTGCGGTTCTGAAAGTTGCGCTCCTCGAACTGCAGATCGTCCATCACGACGAACACGTCGGCCTTGGCCAGCTTGTCGAGATAGCCGAGCCACGGCAGATAGTGCGGCTGATGGGCGGCGACGATCATGGCGAGGCTCCCGGCGCGGGGGCGTCGACCGGCGCCGTCGGTGCCCCACCATGACCGCGGGTCTCCCAGCTCGAGCTATCGAGCGTGAACAGCCCGAGCGGCGTGAGCAAGAGATACGCGACCGGCATCAACACCGTCATCGGCAAGAACGCGATCGGATGGACGCGCAGCCACGGCGGCAACGCGCGCACGCTCGGTGCGAGGTGATAGACCAGCCCACACAACCCGATCACCGCCATGTGGAACATCGCGAGCTCGAGGAACTCGTGCCGCTCGATGTGCGTGATGATCACGAACGGGTAGACCAGCAGCAGCATCAGCATCGACAGATACTGGAGACAGACCAGCGGGTTCATCTTCCATGCGCTCGGCGTGAAGATGATGAAGTCGACGATATTGGATCGCTTCCAGCGCAGCTGCTGATTGAAGTACGCGCGCAGCGTGGTCGCGGCCTTGGTGAAGCACATCGCCTTGAGCGTGAACACGGTGCGATAGCCGTGCTTCACGATCTGGTGAGTGAGGAAGCGGTCCTCGCCGTACTTGATCGGGATGCCGAGGATGTTGCGGTTCTCGAGGATCGGCTCGAGCTCCATCAGCACGGTGCGGCGGTACGCGGTCAGACACCCCGAGAGACACAGCACGGCGCGCACGCCGCGCTCGAGGTTCTTCAGGTGCTCCTGCCCGAAGTAGTACTTGATCGTCTGCATCCGGGTGAGCCAGTTCTCGTTCGGATTGGACACGTGAACGCGACCGCCCACCGCGGCGATGTCCGGGCTGACGAACCGGGCCACCAGCTCGCGCAGCGCAGTCGGGTACACGATCACGTCGGAGTCCACCGAGACGATGATCTCGGCGGTCGACTCGCGAACCGCATGGTTGATCCCCTTGCGCTTACCCATGTTGTAGGGGTTCTTGAGCACGCGCACGTTTGGATACTCGCGCGCGGCCTTGCACGCCCACTCGTAGCTGTCATCGGTCGAACAGTCATCGACCACGGTGACGTCGAGCTTGTCCTGTGGGTAATCGAGCTTAACGAGACTGACGATCGTGTCGTAGATCGACCGGCCTTCGTTGAACAACGGAATGACCACCGTGATGGTCGGCTCGTAGCCCTCGATCGTCTCGTCGATCGTCTTTCGACGCAGAATGGTCAGGTAGAACCCGAACACGTAGCGGTTCAGGAACACCAGGAAGATGAACAGATAGATCGGAAACGAGGTCACGGTGTGCGGTTCGCCACCTCGGTGTTCAGCAAGACCGATGCCGCGTCACCAACGCGATCTACGTTCCGGAAAATTCGCGAGTTATCGCGACTTCGACGCGAATGCGACGGACACGAGCCCCCACGCTGGTGAGCGCGCAACCCAGCAGTGGCCCCACGGAACACCGGGACAGTGCGGGTTATTCAGTCTCATCAATGGAGTGCACGCCACCCAGGACATGTTCGATGCTGACTGTTTACACGACTAGATAGCGCGCCGATCCCGGTGGCGACCCTCTTGCAGAGTCACACCCCCGCCATGAGCTCTACACGACCCGGAGCGTCGGACTCGACCAAGACAAGCGTCAAACGCGGGACGGTGAGGGCTCAGGAGGACACGGGGTTCACGAGCGAGCACACGGTCGTCGATGCACGACCTGCGATCTCGCAACGCGTCCAAGATCACCGCGCTCGCGCCGAAGAGCTGAGGCGTCGTCGGGAAAACGAGAGCTCCGCCGCATCGAGAACGCAGCGGGGCACGACTCCTCCCGCCAACGTGATTCCGTTTACCAAGCCGCGCGCGATCGCAGAGCTCGCTGCAGCAGATCCGAATGCGATCGCGATCGAGACGCGCACCAAACCACCCACCTCGCAACGCGATCCGAACTATCGAATCCCTGGATCACCGCAAGGCCAAAAGCCGGCGACTCGACCTGCCGCAGGGGCTGGTCCCGTAGCCGCGACGTCGAATCAACAGCTCCCGATTTCCGGTTGGACGACGATCCACCCGGGGAGCGCGCCCCCAGTGGTCGCTGCGGCGGCGCCACAACCTGTGACGCCGATCGCAACGCCATCGACACGCTCCACCGTTGCAGCAAGCCCGTCCCGTGCTCCTGCCGCGCCAGCCCGTCCGGCGATCGGCGCCGCCACCGCCGCAGCGGTCGCGCTGGCACCCGCACCGGTGCCCGTGACACCTGCACCGGCACCGGCGCCTGCACCCGCGACCGCAGCGACAGCCGCACCGGCATCTCCCTACGCTCCGGTGACCGCACCGCAGCTGGTCAGCGTTCCGCTACAACCGGTGACCCCGACCGCGCTCGGCGGCGCTCCCGCGAATTCGGCGCTCGCTCCCGAGCTACCGATGTTCCCGACGCCGGCGCCGGCGGCGGCGGCGTCCCCCGCGGTCGACTCACGCTGGGCCCACTACCTCCCGATCGGCCTTGGGCCGCCGAAGCTTCCGATCACGTCCCAGCAGGCCGCGAAATGGCTGGTCTCCGGCTATCGCCTGCTCGGGTTCTCGATCCTGACCATCATCGTGGTCGTACTGGTCGGCTACATCACGACCACCGCGTTCTTCTACGTGAGCTCGAGCTGGGTCGTGCCGATGGCGATCACGCCGAACGACGAGAAGGTGCTCGTGCTGCAGGCCCAGGTCGCCGAGCAGCAGACCGCACGAGATCGAATCGCCGATGAGCTCGCGCAAGCCGAGCGTGCGATCGTCGCGCAGCAGACGTTTCAGACCGAGTTCGCCAAGGCGATCAAGGGTGACCTCGAGAATCGCAAGCTCGCGCTCAGCCGGATGCGAGCCCTGGCCAGCGCAGCGGCCGGCACGCGTGCATCGATCACCAGCCAGAACAAGGCATTCGCGGGCGCCGCGCGCAAGCGGATGGCGGAGGAGTACCGGGCAGGCCTGATCGATCGCAACTCGATGCTCAACGGCAAGTTCCAGCTCGCCCAGATCTCGAGCTCGAACCTCTCGCTCGCCGAGCGCCAGGCCGAATACGAGACCCGCGCTGCGGAGCTCGAAGCGACCGCGCGGTCGCTCGATGCGATCATCGCGAACGCCGAGAGCACCGGCGACGCCGGGCTCAGCTACGAGGTGCTCCAGATCAAGCAACAGTACGAGGCTTCGCGGCTCGAGCTCGCGAAGGCGACCGAGACCCGCGACACGTTGAGGGCGAGCCTCGAGCGGCAGGAGAAGATCCTCGCGGGCCTCAAGGGGTCGGCCTACATCCGGGCGATCAATGATCAAGCCTCGGTGGCGTTCGTACCGTACGGCAACCTGTCGGGGGTCGAGAAGGGCGAGCCGATCTACGCGTGCAAGCTTTCGTTCATGTTCTGCTACCAGGTGGGAGAGGTGCTCGAGGTCATCCCCGGCGAGGTCCAGTTCCGCCACCCGCATCGCGACAAGAACCTGCGCGGCCAGCTCGTCGAGGTGAAGTTCGACGACGACGATACCGACGCCGGCATGGAAGAGCATCTGTTCATCGGCGGCAGGCCGTTCTTGCTCTAGGGCGCGGCGATGAAGCACCTGTTGTACATCGCGGTGCTGTTGACCAGCGCGGTTGGCGTGGCGAGCGCCGACGACTCCGAGGTCGCCGACGACGGTTATTGCGACTACGTCCAGGGCGTGGCATCGGCGGAGAGCGCCGTGCTGCTCGGGCCCGAGGTGTTCAGCCAGTTCGGGTTGATCGAGCAATCGCCGGGGACGGTGAACCCCGACGAAGAAGGCGGCTATCGGTTCATCGTCGGCGCCCGAGTCCGGCTCGACGGGATCTACAAGGGCCTGGCGATCCGCGATCGCGCGCGCGCGGACTGCCGGCGCCACAAGGCGCTCGAGCAAGTTCGTGGCGAGACCGTGTACCAGGCGCTCGCGGCGAAGGCGAAGGTGCTAGACGCCGCCGTCCAGGAGGCCGAGAAGATCCTCAAGGAGGTCGATCAAGACCTCGACGCACGACGCACGACCGCACAGGAAGCCACCGCGACCCGGCTCCGGATCGAGGAGCTGCGTACGCTCGCGACCGACACCCACCGCGAGATGGGCCTGTTGCCGCAATCGACCGGCGAGCTCACGGGAGCGCTCACCGCGTTTCAGAGCGCCGATGACGACGTCGAGCGGATCAGCGGCAAGCTGCGCAGGGCGCAGGCGTTCGATGTCAGCTTTCGCGTCGGCGTCGATCAGTTCTTGAACCGCGAGGACGCCAACCCATCGCCGATCTTCGCGGTCGTTGCAGTCGGCGTGAATCTGGGCGTGCTGTTTCAAGGCAGCGGCAATTCGCGTGCACTCGAAGGCCGGCGCCGGCTGATCCGGTCCGGTCGCGATCCGGTGGCGGTCGAGGCGAGCGCAGATCGCCTGCACGCGACCGTCGAGGTCGAAACCAAGCGCGCCCAGGACGCCGCGGCGCTCGAGACCGACCTACAGCGCCAGCTCGATACGCTGAGGCGCTTGGGCGGCGACGACAGCAAGCGATATCGCCAGACGGTGTGGTTCGAGTGGGTGAAGATTCGCGCCGAGCGCGCGTACCTCGACACGCACCTGCGGGCACTACGACAGGTGCTCGGCGAGGTCGCGCAATGAACCAGACCAGGGCGATCCCGGCGCGCACGTGCACGTGCCACGAACGTCCACGATCCTCCACGAACGCCGCCCAGCTCCGCCCACAGCGTCCAGCAGCCTCCGCGCGGCGTCCGCACTGGCTCACGCGGGCTGCTGAGCTGCTGCCGGTCGCGCTCATCGGCCTTGCTGCAGGCTGCAGCACGAGCCTCGAAGCGGCGCCGCCGCACGAGCGAGTCCAAAAGCGCGCGGATCCTGTGCGGTCGAACGAGCTGTGCGTGACCCGGGGCACGGCGAAGGTCGGGTCCCGGGTGACCGAGCCGACCATGCGAGCTGTCGTCCCCGGCTCTCGTGGCGACGCGGCAGCACTCGAGTTCGTGTTTCGCGGCGACACCGAAACCTCGGCCGAGCTCGCGACCAGTGGCGCGCGCCGGCAGCTCGGGCTCAAGCTGCGCGCGGCCAACGGTTGCAACCTCGTCTATGTGATGTGGCGCCTCGATCCCGCGCCCCAGCTCGAGGTCTCGGTGAAGCTGAACCCGGGCGACCAGGACCACGGCGACTGTGGCGCGAACGGCTACCGCAAGGTCAAGCCGACCAAGCCATTCGAGCTGCCCGAGCTCGCCAGGGGCTCGCGCCACACCCTCCGGGCGGCGATCTCGGGCGACGACCTCACGGCGTGGATCGACAACCAGGTCGTGTGGCGCGGGACCCTCCCCAAAGCAGCGCGTTCGCTCTCGGGGCCCGCGGGAATCCGCTCCGACAATGTCGCCTTCGACCTGGTCGCCCTGACCGCGACACCCGGCGACAACACGCCGACCTCCGGCTGCTCGACCGTCGACGGCGACTGAGGGTCGACGGCGCAAGCACGCGATCTCGTCGGGCTCATCCGAGCTCGACGTGCGTGATGCGACCGGTGCAACGCGACGCGGCTGGGTTTGCCGTCGACACGAGGTCAGTCATGCGATATGCCCGCTACCCATGAAGCGCCTGGGCATCGGGATTGTTGTCATCGGTTGGCTTGCCGGCTGCGGATCCGGATCGGGGTCCACGCCTGATGCCACGGTCTTCAACAACATGGATGCCGCGCTGGATGGTCCCAGCGGGGAGCTGGTCGTCACGACCGTGGCGGGAACCGGCGAGCCTTCGTTCGGCGATGGTGACGGGACGACCGCGAAGCTCAACGGTCCGATGGGTATCGCTGCGAGCGGCAACCGGGTGTTCGTGGCGGACGAGATGAATCATCGGATCCGGATGCTGGAGTGCGCCGGGACCGCGTGCACGATCACCACGATCGCGGGCACCGGCACCGCCGGGTTCATGAACGGCGATGGCGCGACCGCCCAGTTCAACCATCCGGTGGACGTGGCGGTGAATCCCGCCGGCGAGTTGCTCGTCGTCGATTACTCGAACGAGCGGATCCGCAAGGTCAGCTGCACAGGCACGCCGAGCCCGGCGACCTGTACGGTGACGACGTTTGCGGGCTCGGGCAACGCCGGCAGCGACAACGGCGAAGCGTCGGTCGCAAGGTTCAGCGGGCCGAGCGGTCTCGCGGTGTCGGCCGACAACATCACCTACGTCGCGGACACCAACAACAGCACGATTCGCCGCATCACGTGCTCGGGAACCTGCATGGTCGATACGTTCGCGGGCAGCGGATCGCTCGGCTTCATGGACGGCCCCGCGGCCACCGCAAAGTTCAGCGCGCCGGTCGACGTGGCCGTCGACGCCTCCGGCACCGTCTACGTCGCCGAGTGGCTCAACATGCGCGTTCGCGCGATCGCGGGCGGAATGGTATCGACGTTCGCCGGCACCGGCGCCGAAGATTACATCGACGGACCGCCGGCCAACGCTGCATTCGCGCACCCACGGGCGATCGCCTTCGATGCCGGCAATCGGCTGTGGGTCTCGGACCAAGGCAATCACCGGGTGCGGATGGTGACCACCACGGAAGCCTCGACCGTCGCGGGCTCCGGCATGACCGGTCCGCCAATGTTCGGCGGCGGCGGATTCGCGGACGGACCGGCGCTGAGTGCAATGTTCATGTCGCCGCGCGGGATCACCGTCGACGGCAACGGCAAGATCTACATCTCGGACACCGACAACAACCGGATCCGGCTGCTCAGCTATCAATGAAACGTGACCGCCGCGCCTGAGGCCAGCGCGAGCCGAGTACCACCGCCACCGGGTGCGCGCTCGATCAACCGCGCTCCCGCGAGCCCCGCTTCGACCAGATCGCGCCGGCACCGGCTGATCAACACGTTGATCTCCGCGCGCGTGATGCTGGGATTGCGTGGCCATACCACCGACGCGACGATCTCGTCGGGAATGAACTCTCCGGGCTTGTAGTCGTCGGGCGGCCGAAGCAACGCGGTGACCAGATCGAGCCGGCGATCCGCGAGGAACACCGCGCGATCGCCCTCCGCCGTGGCGAACACGACCCGCCCGCCTCGAGGTAGCGTCTCGACCTCGACGCGCGTCGGAAGGTCCGCCGCGCCGGTGGGCGCGGTCGTGGTCTCGTCGCCGGCGATATGGCGAACGAGGAACAGCTCCTTGCGGTACGTGACCTCATCACCGGCAACCAGCACCTCGAGACCGCCGGGCTCGATGTCGACGCCATTGCGCCGCGTGTTCGCGACCGTGGCATCGAAGTAGAGCTCGCCCTGGGCGACGTGGAACCGCAGCGCACCCGCCGGCCACCGCTTCACGATCAGATCGTCGGTGTTGCTGCCGCCGATCACGAACGGGCTGTGAACGATCCCGAAGCGCCCGCCCCGCGCGCGTTCGAGCCGCCAGCTGGATGCCGACCCACGCTCGCCGCGCCTGGCCTCGATCTTCACGTTCAGATGCAGCCCAGGGATGTCCAGCTGGTCGCCGTCCGCCAGCGCCATCACGCCCTCGCAGCGCTTGCCATTGACCTCGACCACGCCGCGACCGAGCGCGAGTACCTCGGCCCCGGTGGTGGTGAGTCTGACCAGCGCGTGGCGCCGGCTCACGCTGGCATCGTCGGAGACGAGATCGCAGTCGTGCTTGCGCCCGATCAAGATGCCGCTGCTGTCGACCCGACGTGACGGACCGTGCGGGACGGTCAGCACGCAACGCACGCGACGGGGCTCCACGGGGCGACCAGCGTGCCGCGAGAACCGCGGATGACCGATAACACGGCGACTACATCGATCCCGCGAGGCTCGGCATCGGGAGAAGTCGAGCACACGTGACCTGCGAGGCGGGCGAGCTCGGGCTGGCGTGTCAGAACGAGATCGGCAGGTTGCGGGCCCCGCTGCTCAGCGAACCGGTGTGCTTGATGTCGATGGCGAGCGGCCCGACCGCCGTCGAGAACTGAAGCTTCGCGGTGAGCGTGTACGTGCGTGCGCCGCTGGAGAGCGCCGATGCCACCGCGATCGCGTCGCGCGGGTTGATCGTGAGTGAGGTGACGACCGGCGCGACGCCCTTTGCCGGAATCGTCTGCGATAGCTCGACCGAACCAGCGACCGCGCGTGCGCTCCCGATCGAGAGTTGCCATTCGATCCCGGACAGCGGAACACCGACGCTATTTGGATTTGTCACGTCGAGTTGCAACTGACCAGACACCCCGCCGAAGCCCGCGGACGACAGGGAGACATCGCGAACCGTGGCCGAGGGGCGCTCGATCGAGCGCATGAACATCGAGCAACCGGTCAAAGCTAGACACGCAACCGCGAGGATACTTACAAAGCGCATGGCACCTGGTTCAGCAAGCGCCAGGCCGGCGGCTAACTGCCGATGGCGCGTGCTCGGGCGTGAACGGCGCTTGACAAGTGTGGCTCGCCGCGGGCCTCACTGCTTCGAGGACGTGATGGCGGCGACAGGGGCGTCCGGGATGTAGCGGTGATCGTCACGTTGCGATCGCGGCATCACCAGACGGTGATCGAACGCGCGGCGAGAAGCCTGAAGCGGCGGAAGACGCAATGAGAATTCACACGCCCTCCGCCGCTTCCCCTTGCAGCGTTCAGTCCACGTCGACGGTTCGCGTCGACGATCCGTTCTGCTCCCTGGAGTAGCAAGCAGAACGTGTCGACGGCGCGATGACGCTTAGCGGTAGTAGCGGGGCCAGCCCCAGCCGCCGTAATACCCGCGGTAACCGAACGAGGCGCGGCCGCCCCAGCCAGCACGAGCGGCGCGCTGCTGGTTACGCACGAAGTTGCGCACCGAGCGCTTGTCAAACGGGTTGAAACCGTACGGACCGAACGCGGCGCGACCGTTGTTGCAGCGGCCACCGTTCACGTCGTCCAGGGTCTCGAGGCTGATGGTCTCAATGGTCTCAGGGGTCTTGGTCATCGTCGGTTCCTTGTTTGAGGTGATTTGCTCTATTCCAAGGTCCGTGCCGTTTCGACCTCGACGGGAAATCGCGGGATTGCGCGTGCACCTCCGAGATCACCGCGAGCCCGCCGGTTTGCGAACTGCCTAATGCGGGTGACGACACAGTCGGGCGCGGGCGTCGAGACGTCCGCTTGCACGTTTGCACGCTGCACGGGCAAGCGCCCGCCGACGAGGAGGTGCAGGTCTTAGCGGCGAAGTGCCAAGTGCAGGCGAGCTCGTGCACGGGCAAGGTCACGTGCAACGCCGTCAGGGTCGAGCGTGGCTATCCGGCACCGGCATCGGGCACCGGGCACCGGGCCCCCTGCACCGGCCTGCTCCCCGCCGGCCTCCTCCCCGCCGGCCTCTTCCCGCCTGCCTCTGCACTCGGCCCCGCCGTACAGGCGATCGCCATCGCCCAGCCGTTCTCGACGGTGTAGCCCGCGAGTTACGAGTTGTATCCTCGTCGGGAGTCTGGTTGTCGTCTGCGCGATGTCGGATCAACTAGATCGCCGTGGCACGCCCCGTGCTCAAAGGGTCTTCACCATGACGAAGCCCAACCTCGATTCCCTCTCGGACCTCGCCCTCGAGACCGTCACCGGTGGCACTGCGAGCAACACCAGCAGCACGACCAGCAAGCTCGACGGGTTGCTCAAGGACCTCAACTCTATCAACACCGCGGTCAAGGAGATCGACACCAAGACCAAGGGTCTCGATGACACGCAGATGATGATGCTGTTCGTGCTCGCGCTCTCGGACCGTCCGCGACGCCGTCGCTGGTAGTCGGTTCCGTCACACAGGCTTCGTACCGGCGGTCGGCAGTCCGATCGCCCCTCAGCACCGACCAGAGCTCGCCACGCGGGCGGCTCGTCGGTGCTGATGTCTTTTCGGGGGTCGAGCGGGCGCTCACGTCCTGGCGCTGCGTGGCTTCGGTGAGCGCCGGTGAGCGCCGGCTGCTCGCCCACGACGCCGAAAACGAAGCACGGCGACGAACGGCGGAGGATCCCGCCGTTCATCGCCGGATTCACTGGTATGCGCGTCGTCGCCCGCGGGCTCAGCGGGCCATGTCGATGGACGTGTCTCGCTCGCGGGATGCGCGAGCGACGACCCGCCGGGCGACGCAGGTCTTAGTACCAGTAGCGAGGCGGAGCAACGACGACCGACGCCGGCTCGCGGTTCCGCTCGGACAGCATCATGACCATCATCATCTCCTGCGCGCCGAACGCCGGCTTCTGCTGAGTGGTGAGGTCCTTCACCGAATCCAGGATCCCGGTCAGGGCCGTCGTCATCTGCTGGTTGTCGGTGACACCGCCGGTGACCGCGGACAGCGTGGTGAGATCGAGAGTGGCAAGCTCGTTCTTATTCGACATGGGGATTTTCCTTTGTGGGGGTAACGAACCTATTAGCAGCGGACGTGCCAGCGCTCGAGCAACGCGGTTTCGCGGGGTTTTGCACAGCTTGTCGAGTGGGCTCGACACCTCGAGGGCTCAGCTCGTAAACCGAGGCATTCACGAACAACGAAGCAACTGCCGAGGCGCCAGGACGCCAAGCAGGAACAACAAAAGCACGAGCGGCTCGAGAGACATCCCTCGAGCCGTTCGTGCATTCGAAAACGCCGCGATGTCAGGATCAGCCGTTCTTCGTCGGCATCATCTGCATCATCATCTGCGCCATTTGCTGCCCGCTCGCCGCCTTGGCCTGGGCCATGTTCTGGCCGACCATGCTGATGGCTTCCGCGAGCTGCTTGAGCCCTTCTAGAACCATCGGATCGGCACCTGTGCGGCTCACTCGTCCACCCGTCACAGACGAGAGGTCGCATTGTTCGATGGCCTCGAGGCCATCGTGGATCTCTTTGGTTCGGCTCATGGCGTACTCCTTAGCGCTTGTTCGAAACCGTGATGTTGATCGGCGGAGCCGTGGGAGCCGGCTCTGGCATCGGCGCCGGGGCCGGCGCTGCCGCCGCGCCACCACCACCCATACCGCCCATCATCATCATCATCATCATCATCTGGCCCGGGTCCGACCCGCCCTGCTTGGTCGCGAGGTCCTTGATCGAATTGCCGATCTGCGTCATCAGCATCATCAATTGATCGTTGGCCGCGCTGGTGCGCGCGGTGACCCGCGCAGCGCCGCCGGCGACATTCGACAGGTCTTCGTCGTCGATCGACGTGAACGGATCCGGGTTGGTTTTGGGCTTCGACATGGACGGGTTCCTTTGCAGGGGTTTAGGCAGAACGGTTCAAAAGCAGGGTTTGTGCCAGTGGGCAATTCACGAGGTCTTCGCTACCTCCACCCGAGATCGCGAGAGCTGGGGTCCCAGATCGCGTTCCCTGGTAGACGGACGAGCTCATCTAGAACTCGACTCCCACGTTGAGTGCACCATTGACGGTGGCATCGCTCGCCGTCGAGACGCCTTCGGCTTCGGTGATCACACCGATATCGTCGAACTCGATCTTGATCCGCTGGTAGCTGAGCTCGCCGCGAAAGAACAGGTTCGCAGGAAGTGGAACAACGAAGTTGCCATCGAGCGCGAGCCCCGAGGCGCGGCCCGGGCCATACCAATCGACCGAGCTGATATCGCCGGTATCGAGCATGTAGAGATACCGCGCGCCAAAGCCGGCGGTCGCGCGCCGCGTGATCTTCAGATCCACATGGCCGCCGACGCCGATGTACTGATACGACGTGTCCGGCACCTCGAACGCTTCGGGCGCATCCTCGAGGATGTAGCTCGACTTTCCGTAGTTCACCTCACCGTCGATCGAGATCCGATCGCCGAGCGGAGCGCGGTAGTGCGCGCCGAACTGCCACGCGCTCTGGTTGATCACGTACTCGCCGACCGCCTCGCCGTCATCGAACGTGACTTGCGATCCGACCGAGTGCGAGAACGCAAAGCTCACGCCGACACCGGACAGCGAGCCGTCCATCTTCTTGGTCGGGAACGGGAATGCCTCGGCGGCAAACCCGACACCCTTGCTCGGCACGCCCGCGTACGCGAGCGGTCCGGTCTGGTTCTCGGCCTCGAACGTCAGGCTGCGCGATCCGTAGTAGCCGCCACCGCCGACGCGGAACCGGGGAGTCGGTTCCGGAACATGGACGGTCTTGGGCGCGATCGTCTTGATCTCGTCGGAGTCAGGGCCGAACAGTGCCACCAGATCGCTGTTGGACCTGTCGGGCTCGGCGGCGGCAACCTGGGCCTTGGGCTTCGGTTTCTTGCGCGGCTTGGCGTCGCCGTCCTCATCGTCGCTGTCGGACTCGTCCGAGCGGTTCCGCGCGCGGTCCGCGTTGTTGCCGCGATAGTCGTCGGGATTGACGAAATCAAGTGCGGGCTTCGCGGGATCGAGGCCACCCTCGATGTACTCGAGCACGTTGTCGAGCTCGCGCGCCAGCTTTCGCGTGATCTCGTCCGTGACGCCCTGGCTGCCGAGCTTCACCGAGACCGCGTCGATCTCTTGCCCGGTCGCGGCTTCGCGCACGGCAACCGTCATGACCTTGGTCCGGCCTTCGTCCTGGACCCAGCCTTCGATCACGGCATCGACGCCGGACTCCTTCGCCGCGGTCTTCCACGACGTCGGGCCGTGGGCGGTACGCTGAGCTTCCGCCCGTGCGTCTTCCCAGCGCTTCGCGTTGACCAGATCGTATTGCTCGCCGAGCATCGAGACCACCGCATCGCGACCGCTGTCGGCCCGCGCGCGCGGACCAGCGACGTCGAGCACGACGAC
>JBFWXW010000048.1:0-57207 GCA_050187075.1 Kofleriaceae bacterium
GCGATCAGGGCTGCCGCGACCAGGAATGCCGATGACGAGGGATCCGCAGGGACCTCGAAGGCATCACACGCGAGCCGGCGATTCCACACGGTCGTGTCGACCACCGTGCGGCGACCGGACACCGTCAGCGGCGCGCCGAGGTACGACAACATTCGCTCGGAGTGATCGCGACTCGGCCCGGGCTCGATCACCGCGGTGGCGCCGTCGCCGAACAGGCCCGCGAGCAGGATCGCGGTCTTGACCTGGGCCGATGCCATCGGCAGCGTGTACTCGATCGCGCGCAGCCGCCCGCGCGCCGGCCCGATCACGAGCGGCGGCGTGACCGCCGAGCCGGTGCCCTGCCCTGCGATCGATGCCCCCATCGCGGTCAGCGGCTCGATCACGCGACCCATCGGCCGCTTGCTGAGCGAGTCGTCGCCGAACAGCGTGGTCTTGAATGGCTGACCCGCGAGCAAGCCGCACAACAAGCGAATCGTCGTCCCCGAGTTGCCGCAGTCGATCGCGCCGGCCGGCGCGCGCATCCCGTCGAGCCCGGCACCGGTGATGACCAGCGCGGCGCCGTCGCGCTCGACCTTCGCGCCCAGCGCGGCGATCGCCTTCGCCGAGCGACCATTGTCTGCGCCGTCGCCCAGGCCGGTCACGCGCACCTTGCTGGCAGACAGCAGCGAGAACAGCAGCGCGCGATGTCCGATCGATTTGTCCCCCGGGATCGCGATCGATCCGGCGAGCGGACGCTGACACGGCGAGACGACCAGCTTCATGGCGTGGCTCCGAGCGTGGACAGTAGCGCGTTCGAGCGCTCGACGACACGTCGCAGGTGCGACGGCCCGATCGCGATGATCGCGCGCAACCAGCTGCCGCGAGTCACCAGCTTGGCGCTCCGCAAGCTGCTGGAAATCCCGAGCGCGCGCACGGCCGGCTCCACGGACAGCGCGTCGAGCATGGTCCGCATCGCGATCTCGAGCCGTTTGGTCGGGTGCTTGGCCCGGCGATCGCCCGGATCGCTCGCGTCGGCATCGACGATGATCACGAGGTCGTCGACGACGTCTCCCCAGATCGATAGCCGCGCCGGCGCGCTGTCGAGCCCGGTCTGGCGCGCGAGCGCCACGCGCGCATCGAACGGAAGCTGCGCGCTCAGCCGAAACGACGCCCCGGGCGCCTGGTCCGGCATCGCATGGTCGCGCATCGCGACCAGCTGCGGCGAGATCAACAACGGCGTGGTGCTGGTTGCCGCGATCCCGGCGCGCGCCTCGACCTGCGCGATCCACTCGGCAGGCCCGAGCGCGACGATGCCCTCGCTGATCGTCGTCCCGCCCTCGACGGGCTGGGTGGTTGCGAGCAGCGTGAGCGTCGCGGCGCTCGCGGTGCCAACGCCGTACGCGGCCATCACGAGCGTGTCCGCGGTGCCTAGCGGGGACATCGGAAGGTCACCGGGCAGCTGGCGGATGCTCTCGGTGGTGAGCGCGCGCGTGACGAGCGCGCCGACGACCGGGTTGTTGCGCAGCCTGGCGAGATCGAGCTCGATCACGACCTGCGCGCCTTCGGGGAGCAGCGACAGCAGCCGATCAGCCGGAGTGCTGAGCTTCGGCCGGACCGGCGCCGACTGCTTGGCCGCCGTCGAGCCACAAGCGATCGAGAGGATGACTGCGAGAGCCAGCGCGGGCGCTCGCAGCGCACATCCAAGCGTCATGCGTTCAGCACGTCATTGAGCGTGGAGATCACGCGCGGGATGTCTGAGCTGGCGGGCACCGATACGCGGATCGCGTTCGGCAAGCCCCAGACCGCCATCGGCCGCACGATCACGCCGCGGCGTAGCAGCTGATCGTAGATCGGTCCGGACGCGCGACCGCAATCGATCAACACGAAGTTGGCGAGCGAGGGATAGGTCCGGACGTTGGGGCCTTTGACCTCGGCGCGGAGCTGCTCGATCGCGGCGCGTGCGTGGCGAGCGCTGCGCGCCACGTGCTCGGTGTCGTCGAGGGCGGCCTGGGCGGCCACCAGCGCGAGGCTCGAGACGTGAAACGTCCGCACCACGCGCGCCAGCACGTCGATGACCGGCTTCGCGGCGACGGCGTAGCCGACGCGCATGCCCGCCAGCCCATGGATCTTCGAGAACGTGCGCAGCACGATCACCCGGCGATCCTGGCGGAACAGATCCATGCCATCGACGTGGTCGATCTCCGGCCACTGCGCCGCGTATTCGGTGTACGCCTCGTCGATCACCAGCAGCGCCCGTGGCGGTAGCGCGGCCAGGATGTTCGCCGCGGCGGCGCGCGTGAGCACCGAACCGGTCGGATTGTTCGGCGTGCCGAGCACGACCAGCTTGGTGCGCGGGGTGATCGCCGCGATCAGCGCATCGACGTCGCAGCCGAGCTCTGCCGTCACCGGTGCGGCCACGAACGGCCGTCCCGCGACCTGCGCAGCCACCCGGTAGGAAAGAAACGCGCAGGTGTGGCTCAGGACCTCGTCGCTCGGATCGCAGGTCGCGAGCACCAGCTGAAACAACAGGTCGTTCGAGCCGTTGCCGAGCGCCAGCTCGGACAGGTCGACCTTCAGCCTCGCCGCAAGCGCTCTCCGCAACGCAAATCCACCCGCGTCGGGATAGAGGTGCACGGTCGGAAGCGCGGCCGGTAGCGCCGCCAATGCCTTCGGGGAAGGTCCGAGCGGGTTCTCGTTCGAGGCGACCTTGATCGCGCCGGTGATGCCCAGCTCGCGCTCCAGCTCTTCGATCGGCTTACCGGGCTGGTAAACGTCGATGTTTCGCACATGTTTAGGGATCAGCTCGTCGAACCAGTCAGTCACGAGCGGACCCTACAACGGCAGCCCCGCAGGTGGAATGCCCGAGGCGCCAGGTCCGGTCTATAGTCGACCTTCATGGCGCGGTACTCCGAACGACAGCCAACAGTTTCAGGCAACTCGCGGAGAACCATCGCGCTCGCGATTCCGCTCGCGATCCTGCTGGTCCCGAGCCTGGCGTTCGCCGGTGCCGACGGCAACTTCGATGACTACGCGCAGCGCGGCTGGCTATGGATGTACCTCGCGTCGTTCGGGTTCGGATTTCTGACGTCGCTGACGCCTTGCGTGTATCCGATGATCCCGATCACGCTCGGGATCTTCGGCGCGCGCGGCGAAGGGGTTTCGCGCAAGCGCGCACTGCTGCTCGCGACCGCCTACGTCGTCGGGATGGGCCTGACCTATTCGGTGCTCGGCGTGACGTTCGCGATGATCGGCGGCTCCGCGGGCAAGTTGCTCGCCAACCCGTTCGTCGTGATCCCGATCTGCGCGCTGTTCGTCGCGATGGCAGTGTCACTGTTCGGCGCGTTCGAGATCAATCTTCCCGCGTCGTGGCAAGCCAAGCTCAACCAGGTCGGTGGCACCGGGTTCGGCGGCGCGTTTGCCATGGGTCTTGTCGGCGGGTTCATCGCGGCGCCGTGCACCGGACCGTTCCTCGCCGGTTTGCTCGCATTCGTCGCGAGCACCAGAAACGTCGTGGGCGGCGGCTCGTTGCTGTTCGTCTATGCGCTCGGCATGGGCGTGCTGTTCTGGGTGCTCGCGGCGGCGGCGATGTCGCTGCCCAAGAGCGGCCGGTGGATGGAGTGGGTGAAGTCGTTCGGCGGCCTGCTGCTGCTGTTCGGCGCGGTGTACTTCATCCGCCCGCTGATCCCTGCGATGCGGACGATGGCATCTCCGGAGATGTGGTTCCTCGCCGCTGCGCTCGTCGCGCTCGCGCTCGGCCTGGCGGTCGGCGCGATCCATCTGTCGTTTCACGGGACGACCGGGGAGAAGCTGCGCAAGGGCGCTGGCGTCGCGCTCGCGCTCGCGGGCGCGACCGCGACATGGATGTGGATGATGACGCCCAAGCAGCGGCTACCGTGGATGTACGATGAAACGGCGGCATTTGCGAAGGCACGTGCCGAGGGCAAGGGCGTGATGGTCGACTTCGCAGCGAAGTGGTGCATCCCGTGCGAGGAGTTCGAGCTGACGTTCGGCGATGACGATGTCTACGAAGCGATCACGTCGAGCTTCGTTCCGCTCAAGCTCGACGTCACCCACGGCACCGACAAGGATGAAGCGCTCCAGGAAAAATACGATGCGCACACCCTGCCCGCAGTGTTCTTCGTGGCAGTCGACGGACCGCAGCCGATGGTGCTCAAGAAGGTCGACACCTTGATCGAGGAGCCCGATGACATGCTCGAGATCCTGCGGCCTCTCATCAAGCGGGTCGGCCAGCAAACGAGCCAGCGATGACCGCGCTGCGAGGAGCGGTGTGCGGTGTGCTGTTGTGGTCAGGATGCCAGGACGAGCACCTCGCACAGCTCGATCGGGTCAAGGCCGAGGTCTGCGCCTGCACGACCCCGGCGTGCGCCGAAGCGGCGATGACCAAGATCCCGAAAGCGAACATCGAGTCGACGGCTCGATCGCAGCAGGTCGCGAGCGCGATGCTCGACTGCCTGGGCAAGCTCTATCAGCGCGGCCGTCCGAGCACGGATCCCGATGCGCCGATCAGCGGCAGCGCGGGTAGCACGAACGGCAATGCCGGCAGCGCCAGCAGCGCGAACGGCAATGCCGGTAGCGCCAGCGCCGGCGGTTCGGGCGTCACTCCCCCTTGAACTGCGGATCGCGCTTCTGCAGAAACGCCATCACGCCTTCCATGAAGTCCTTGCTGGCCAGCAGCGTCAGCTGACCGACCGCTTCGCGCTCGAGGCCGGCAATCACGTCGCTGCTGAGCCCGGCGTAAACCGCCTGCTTGACGAACTTGTGCACCAGCGGCGGCCCCTTGGCGATCGTCGCGGCGAGCTCGGCCGTCGTCGCCGCGATGTCCGCGCTCGCAATCAGCCGATTCGCGAGGCCGATCCGCACCGCGTCCTCGGCCGTGACGAGGTCACCGGTGAACAGCAGCTCCAGCGCGCGGCCCAGTCCGACGAGCCGGGGCAGTAGCCAGGTACCTCCGCCGTCGGGCATGAGCCCGCGCTTGACGAACACCTCGCCGAACTTCGCGCGCTCGGAGACCACGCGGAAATCACACGCCATCGCGAGGTCGCAGCCAAACCCGACGGCCGGACCATCGACCTGCGCGATCGTGGGCCGCGGCGATTCGATCAGGCCGCGGATCAGCCCGTGAAAGTCCTCGCGGAGGCCCTGCTCTACTTCGCCGGGCGGCCTGGGTCCGCGTTGCATCGCATCCTTGAGATCCAGGCCCGAGCAGAACGAGCCATTCGCTCCGGTCATCACGATGACGCGCACCGGCGCAGGCGCGTCGCGCACCGCATCGCGGAGCTGCCGCACCACCTCGAGGGTCAACCCGTTGCGCGACCCGGGACGGTCGAGGGTGACGGTGCGTACTCCGTCGCGGTCGTCGATGATGACGTCGGTCATGGCTTGTCCTTGTCTGGGTCCGTGCGCGTGGCGCCCGAAGGTCCGAGCGCGGGCTCGATCGGCCACTCGGCGGCGGACGGCGGCGCATCCAGCGCAGCCCCCGCCGACGCCACCCCCGGCGCATTCGCGATCACGTCGGGATCGATCGGCACCGCCGGGAGGACCACGGCCATCGCGGGCGTGACGACCACATCTGCATCCGACTCGTGGCCGAAGAACTGGGTGTGCTCGTAGAACCGAACCGCGTACCGCGCGAGCACCGCGAAGGTCGCCGCGAACGGCACCGCGAGCACGACGCCGACGAACCCCAGCAGCTTGCCGCCGGCCACCACGGCAAGCAGCGCGCCCGACTCCGACAATCCGACGCGATGCCCCACGATCTTCGGCGTGAGCACGCCGGCTTCGAGCAGGTGCAACACCACGATCACGACCACGACCGATGCCAGCGTCTGCATGTTGCCGCCGTCGGCAAGCGTGACGATCGCCGCGATGCCTGCGCCGACGAACGTTCCGACGAACGGGATCACCGTGAGCGCGCCGACCAGCAACCCCACGGGCACCGATAGCGGCATTCCGACGATCGTGAAGCACAGTGCATACAGCACGGCCAGAATGGACGTCACGATCGCCTGGCCACGCACCCACCCTGCGACCACCCGATCGATCTCGTTCACGAGATCGCGCACGTCGGCGCGCCGGCGCGGCGGGATCATGTGCTCGATCCGCTTCAGCAGATTCGGCCAGTCGACGAGGAAGTAGAACGAGAACACTGGAATCAGCAGCAGCTCGGCGAGCACCCCGAGCAGGCTGAACACCCCGCCCAACGCCGCGGTGGCAACCCGGCCAAGCGGTCCCGACGACGAGCTCAGCATCTCCCGAAGCTCGGCGCTGCGCGAGTACGCCACCCAATCCTCGGGCAGCTCGAACCCGAACTGGGTCTTGAGCCAGCCGTTGACGTTGGTCACCAGCCGCGGAAAGTCCTGGATGAAATCGGACAGCTGATGCGCGACCTTGGGTACCGCGGCCATCACGATCGCGACCACGAGCCCGATGAACGACGCCAGCAGCAGCCCGGCGCCGACCGACCGCCGCATCCCGCGCGCGACCAAGCGCTCGAGCACCGGGTTCAACAGGTACGTGATGCCGAGCGCCGCGAGGATCGGCGATAGCACGCCGGCCAGGTAGCTCAGGACCGTCCATCCGAGCACCACGAAGATCGCGATCAACAACCACCGCAACAGCGCCAGGACCTGCGGCAGATGTGGGAGCTGCGGGCTCGTCGTCACCTATCCGCGAGTATGCACCAGGCGCGCGGCTGCGATGGTCGCGGACGGCCTTCTCGACGACTCTCGGAGATCGCGCTGGGCGAGCTCCCCGCGGCGCAGATCACGGCAGCATGGGAGCCATCTCCATCGAGACCTTGCGCCGCTCCGACTGGCCCACCGTGAGCTCGAGGTAGCTGGAGAAATAGTCATCGTGACGAAGCTCGAAGCGATGCGTCCCGGGCTCGAGGGCGACGCCGCCTGACAGCGCGGCGAGCGGTCCGACGAATCGGCCGTCGACATAGAGCTGAGCGTCGCGGACGTTGCTGTCGAGCCGGACGATCGCCCCACCGCTCGGCATCGCGGGTGGCGACTTGGGGCCACACGCCGCAAGTGCCAGGGCAAACACCACGATCCGGATCACGGCGTCCCCATGATCGAGACATCGACGATCGCGCCCGAGAGCTTCACCGCAACCGAGGTCTGGGGGCTCGGCGCGCGTCGTGCGATCTGGGCGATTCGCTCGGGCGACTCGGTGGTCGTCACGCCGATCACCCAGCCGCCTGGCGACAGTCGCCGGAGCACCGCGCGCTGGATCCCCCTGGCTCCTGCCAGGAACTTCTGTTCGGCAGCGACCCACGGCCACGGCGTGCTCGTCGGCAATCTGACCAGCACGATGCCCGGATCGGCGACGGGCTGATCGTCGCCCTGGTAACCCGACGATGCCGAAAGTGCGTGCGAGGGCGGAAACACATCCGAGGTGGCCGCCACCAGCGCGCGCTCGATCGCCGGGTCGATCCCGCTCTCGCCCTGACCGGCCGTGGTCGCGACGCCCTGCCCGATCACCCGGCGTCCGCGCCGCTCGATCACCCGCAGGTTCGCCGTCACCAGGGACGCTTGCGACGGCAAGCCGCGGACCACGACCGGATCAGCGATCGCGACACCGGCGATCGCCGCGAAGTCGGCGTTGGCTGCTGCAGCCAATGCCTCGGCCTCTGCATCATCGACCGGCAGCGCACCATCCGGCCTCGGGGTGACGTTCGACGCAGGCGCGCGCTTGGTGGTCAGTCCGGCGGCTCGCAGCGCACTCGACAGCGCGCCGAGCCCCGGCAACTCCTTCTCGGCGGCCACCCCATAGCTCGCACGCGCGCCGGTAGAACGCGTGATCCGCAACAGCACGGTGACCGTGCGCCCCTTCGACGCCTGCGCCGCCGACATCGTGGGAATCGTGAGCTCTGCGAGCCTGGCGCGCATCCTGTCTCGATCGACACGGACGCTCACCGCGAGTTGCCTGCGATCGTCGCGGGTGACGTCCTTGGTCACGGTGAACTTGGCCACCCACAGCCGCGCGCGACCGATGATCTCGCGATCGAGATCGGCCTTGCGCGCCGAGCGCACCTCGGGCGCGACCACATCGCCAAGCGCCATCGCGACGGCCCGCGCGAACGCCTCGTCGAGCGCCGCGATCCGAGGATCGGCTGCCGACACCCGGGCGTCGCCCTCGGCGTCGTAGGTCGCGATGTCCTCGGCGCGCGCCGGCGCGGTGACAGCGAGGACCAGGATGACAACGCCAAGGAATCGCACTGCGCTGAGCCTAGCAAACACCGCGGGCGTTCGCCCGGTCGCGGCGCCAGGCACTCGAACGGGACACACCGACCCGGCATCGTCGCGCTCGCAGGGGCTGGCATCCCGATCACCCGGCACGCCGCATTTGTCTGAGCGGTCCGGCGCACCTCGGCACCGCGACATCGTTACAATGCCCGCGATGGGTCGACTACTACGTCTGGGTACCAGCCTCGGGATCGTCGCGCTCGCGTCATCCTCCTACGCCGATAACACCACGCCGAACTACCTGCCATTCGGCGAGCGTGCCGCGATGCTCGGCAACGCAGGGTTCACCAGCCCGCAAGGCGAAGCGGTCTACTACAATCCGGCGAACCTCGGCCGGATCGACTATCCGAGCCTGTCGGTCTCCGGCAGCACGTTTCTGATCTACGACCTCTCGGTGGATCCGTACGCCGTGGTGGAGGGCGTCGAGCAACCGTTTTCAGCCAGTGGGTTCGTGGCAATTCCGTCGTCACTGATCTCGACGTACCAGTTCGGAAAGCTGACGCTGGCCACCGCCATCTTGGTCCCCGACGCCCTCACCTACAAGAATCGCCAGACCTACACGTTCGCCGACGAGCAAGACACGATCCTCCAGGAGGTCATCCAGCAAAGCCTGTGGCTCGGCGTGGGTGCCGGTCGAGAGATCGCGCCGAACCTGTACGCAGGAATCAGCGCATTCGTGGCGCGCGATACCGCGAGTCAGGTCGCTGTCACCAGCGCGTTGAAGATGTCGAGCATGGCGCGTCAGCAGTCCTCCGTCAGCACCGACACGGCAATCCTCAACCTGGTGGGGATCCTGGGAATCCAGTGGCAGCCAACGCCGGCGTTCGGCATCGGCCTACGCGCGCAGCTTCCCACGTTCGAGCTATCGGGGACCCAGGACTTCTGGGCGTCGACGATCGAAACCGACGAGATGGGCGTGGTGATCCCCGAGAACAGCACGGAGGTGGAATTCGAGGATGTCCACGCCTCGAACCCGACGCCAACGGACCTCGGCCTCGGGGTGTCGTTCCGGCCGGTGCCACGCGTCGAGTTGCTCGCCGATCTCGGCGTCCAGCTCCCCAAGACCTTCACCACGCTCGAGATCGAAGGCACAGCGATCGAGGAGCTCGAGCTCGAGACCGCGGTGCGTGTCAGCCTCGGCGCTGAGCTCGAGGTCGGCACCAACAAGTGGCTTCGCCTGGGCGGGATGTACAACCGATCGGCGAACGTCTCGCTGGCCGATGGCGGGCCGGGCAAGGACAACTACCTCGGGTTCACCGCCGGATTCTCGTTCTTGCGCGACCGAACCATCACGTCGATCGGCGTGTTCGGAGCGCAATCCAAGCCCGAGACGTACGCCCTTACTGCGGAGACCGATCCACCACAACCGCAGATCCGCGCCGACGCGCGCATTCGGCTGTATGGCGCGCTGATCGCGATCTCGTACCGGCTGTGATCGTTACGGAGTAACCACGAACAGCGTCGCGACCCCCGCATTGCCGAGCTTCGCCGCGATCGCGCCGTTCTTGGCACCACTCGCCTTGATGCGCGGTGCGTCGCGCGCCCACGCCGGGACGGACTTCGCGAACAGCGTCGCGCCGGTGACCCCACCGACGGTGTAACCGAGTGCCGGCTTCGCCGAGACGCCGGTAACCACGACAACGGGCTCGCCAGCATCACCCACAGCATCCAGCTTGCGCGGGCCATCGATCGCCTGACGCACCGCCTCGAGCGGCAGCCCCATCGTGATCTTCCACGAGCCGTCGGTCTCTGGCGAGGCCTCCAGGGTGATGGCGTAATCGAGCGCGCGATCGATCCGTGCCTTCACATCCGGATCGCGCAGCTTGTCCGCCAGCTTGCCGCCGCCGGCGAGCGGCAGCCCCGGCAGCGCCTTGGCGATCGCTTGCTTCGCGGCTATCTCGGCCTTGCGACGGGATGGGCCGCGAGCAACAGCGGGGTTCGGCGCGTGGCGATCGGCCAGGCCAATTCCTTCGGCAGCGACCATACCGGATGCCCAATCGACGCGTACGTCCTCGGCATGAGCGGCGCTCGGCACCAACGCCATGATCACGACAATCGCTCGAGTCTGCCGACGCACGTTTCGATGCTAGGGCTCGCGCCACGATTTCTCAACCTCGAGCCCCGCCGATCAGTGATACAGCGTCAAGCGGTGCCGAGCGAACCCTCAGGTCGCGTGCTTGCGCGAGCAAGCTCGTTGTCTTCGATCGCCGTTGCCTCGGCTTGCGTACTGGACGGTGTGCGCTACTCCCACTCGATCGTGCCGGGTGGCTTGCTGGTGATGTCGTAGACCACGCGGTTGATCCCGCGGACCTCGTTGATCACGCGTGACGAGATCCGCGCGAGCAGATCGTACGGCAGCTGCACCCAGTCGGCGGTCATGCCGTCGCGCGAATGGACTGCGCGCACGGCGAGCGCTTCTTCGTAGGTCCGTGCGTCGCCCATCACGCCGACCGAGCGCACGGGGAGCAGCACGCCGAACGCCTGCCAGATCGATTCGTAGAGCCCGGCGGCACGGATCTCTTCCTCGATGATCGCGTCGGCATTGCGAAGCACATCGAGCCGCGGCTTGATCAGATGACCGAGGCAACGAACCGCAAGCCCAGGCCCCGGGAACGGCTGGCGCCAGACCATGTGGCGCGGCAGGCCGAGCTCGAGCCCGAGCTGGCGGACCTCGTCCTTGAACAGCTCGCGCAGCGGCTCGACCAGCGCCAGCTTCATCTTCTCGGGCAATCCGCCGACGTTGTGGTGGCTCTTGATCACCGCCGATGGGCCCTTGAACGACACGCTCTCGATCACGTCCGGATACAGCGTGCCTTGGGCGAGGAACCGAGCGTCCTGGATGTGCTTGGCCTGTTCGTCGAACACCGCGATGAACTCGCGGCCGATGATCTTGCGCTTCTGCTCGGGGTCGGTGACCTCCGCGAGCGCGCCGAGGAACTGCGCCTCGGCATCGACGACGCGAAGATCGACCTTGAAGTGATCGCGAAAGATCGCCGCGACGTATTCGCGCTCCCCGCGCCTGAGCAGACCGTTGTCCACGAAGATGCAGGTCAACCGATCACCGATCGCGCGATGGATCAGCGCCGCAGCGACGCTCGAGTCGACGCCGCCCGACAGGCCACAGATCACGCGCCCGTTGTCGCCGACCTGCGCTCGGATTCGCGCGATGGCCTCGTCGACGAACGAGGCCATCGACCAGTCTCCGCTCGCGCCGACGACACCAAACAGCCAGTTCCCCAGGAGCTCGGCGCCGCGGGGCGTGTGGACCACCTCGGGGTGAAATTGCAGGCACCAGATCTTCTTGCCCGGATGCGCGAACCCCGACATCGCGCAGTTATCCGACTCGGCCGTATGCACGAAGCCTGGCGGTAGCCCCTCGACGTGATCGCCATGCGACGCCCACACCGCGAGCTCCTCGTTCGGCTTGACGGTCTTGAACACGCCCTCGCCTCGCAACACCTTGACGTTGGCACGCCCGTATTCGCGCTTGTCCGCGGACCGGACGATGCCGCCCATCAGCTTCGCGGTGAGCTGCGCGCCATAACAGATGCCGAGGATCGGCAACCCGAGGTCGAACAGCGCTGCGGCGATCGTCGGCGCGCCCTCGTCGTAGACCGATGACGGCCCGCCGGACAGCACGATGCCGGTGGGTTTGAGCGCGCGGAGCTGCTTGAGCTCGGGATCCCGCGCGATCGTGAACGGATGGATCTCGCAATACACCGCCTGCTCGCGGATCCGGCGCGCGATCAACTGCGTGTACTGGGACCCAAAGTCGAGGACAACGATCAGCTGATGCGACATGGCGGCGTTACTCCACGCGGTAGTTCGGGGCTTCCTTGGTGATGATCACGTCGTGGACGTGACTCTCACGCAGACCCGAGGACGAGATCTTCACGAACTTGGCCTTGGCGTGCAGCTCGGGAATCGTCGCGCATCCGAGATAGCCCATCGAGGCGCGCAGGCCACCGACGAGCTGGTAGATCGACTCGCGGAGCGAGCCCTTGTAAGGGACGCGGCCCTCGATCCCCTCGGGCACGAGCTTCTGCGGACTCTCGACGTCCGACTGGAAGTAGCGGTCCTTCGAGCCCTCTTTCATCGCGCCGATCGAGCCCATGCCGCGATACGACTTATACGAGCGGCCCTGGTACAGGATGATCTCACCCGGTGCCTCATCAGTGCCGGCGAACAGCGAGCCGATCATCACCGTGTCTGCGCCTGCTGCGAGCGCCTTCGCGACGTCACCCGAGTACTTGATGCCACCATCGGAGATGATCGCGACGCCGGCGCCGCGTGCGGCCGCAACCGCGTCTGCAACTGCGGTCAGTTGCGGAACGCCAACACCGGCCACGATCCGGGTGGTGCAGATCGAGTTATGGACGATCGCGTTGTTGCAGATGAAGCTGTGCGTCGGACACTCCACCTCGATATCGTACACAGGCACGCTGAGGCCGAGCGGACGCCGCTCGAGCATCTTGACGACCTGGTACTGGGCGGTCAGGCATTTCTCGTGCGTACCGCCGAGGCTCGAGCGAAACGATTCCTTGCAGCGCTCGAGGCTGGTCGTCGCACCGAGCCCACCTACGGTGGGTTCCTCGACGGCGCAGTTGGGGAAGGTGCCGTGACAGAGAAAGCAGAGCACATTGAACAGCTCGGCGAGCTCCCGCGACGTGTTGCGGAAACCGACGCTGCCGTCGGAACCCACATCGCCGTCGCTATCGACCAGTCCGTCGAACAATCCCTGAAGGTATTCGGTATTGGAGCAACGATACCGCGCTGGAAGATGCTTCTCGTCGCGCTTCCCAAACTGAGCCAGGAGGCGCGCCCACTGCAGGGAATGGAGGTGGAACGTCGTGAGAGAGCCATCGGCGATCGGCTCAACGTCGATCCCCGTCACCCGTTCGAGACATCCGCGAAGCTTGGCAATCACCTCGAGCTCGGACGAGCCGAAGTGCCACGACACCCGTCCAGTCTCGGAGTTGCGGTCAGGAGCGATAAACGCATGCCCATCGCCAAGGAACGTGCCGAACATGTAACCGAGGTCGTAGGAAGCCCGGATGTTCAGACGATCGCGAGCGAGCTGCTTCTCCTTGCGCACCGCGAATTCACGCAGGTCGATCGCGAGGTCATTCGGCAGGTCGAACGCGATACGGCGCGGCATCAGGCACGTCGCCTGCTCGACCGCGCCGATCTCGCGCCAACCCATTTTTTCGTCGCCTCCGTTGGTAGGTTGTTCGAGCGCTGCAACGTAGCCGCGTGAGCTAACGGTCGCCGTCCCCATTGACGATAGATCGCCGACCAGAAATCGGTGATCAGGGGTGACCAGGGTCTCCCCGAATCCCGCCGTGTGTCGCAGCGCCATCACTTCGCGCGTACCGGTGCACCACGCCTTGGCTACGCGTACCGGCTCGCCCATCATGTTGATGACGCGATCGCCGACGCGAACATCCTCGATGTTTCGGTACGAGCTGTCAGCCATCAGGACACGTGCCCCCGCTGCGAAGCACCCGGGCCCCACTCCAACCTTGACCGCATTCACGCCAGCGTCGATCAGCGCCTTGGTCGCCTCGCCGGTCGCGACGTTGCCGGCGACCAGCTGCAGCCGCGGGAACTTCTTGCGCGTGGCGCGCACCGCTTCGAGCACACCGGCCGAGTGACCGTGCGCGGTGTCGATGCAGATCAGATCGCAGCCCGCGGCGAGCAGCGCTTCGATTCGCTCCTCGCGATCGTTGCCGACGCCGACCGCAGCGCCGACACGGAGCCGGCCGATCTCGTCGGTGGCCGCTTCGGGATTCATCTCGGCCTGTTCGATGTCGCGGATCGTGATCAGACCCTTGAGCTTGCCGGCGGCATCGACCACCAGCAGCTTCTCGATCCGATGCTTGTGCAGCAGATCCTTGGCCTCGTCGATCTTGACCCCGTCCTTCACCGTGACGAGGTTCTTGGTCATGACCTCACCAACCTGCAGGCTCAGCCGCCGCTCGAACCGAACGTCGCGGTTGGTCAGGATGCCGACCGGCCGCTTTTCGCCATCGACCACCGGCAAGCCGCTGATCCGGTGATGCCGCATGACACCGAGCGCTTCCTCGAGCGTGCGGGTCGGTGTGATGGTCAGCGGATCGACCACGATGCCGGACTGCGCCTTCTTCACGCGCATGACCTCGCGGGCCTGCGCCTCGATGCTCAGGTTCTTGTGGATGAACCCGATGCCACCCTCACGGGCCATGCGGATCGCCGTGGCCGACTCGGTGACGGTATCCATCGCCGAGCTCACCAGCGGCATGCGCAGCGGAATCGCCGGCGTGAGCCGCGTGGCAACATCGACGTCGCGCGGGATGACCTCGCTGTACCCCGGGACGAGCAACACATCGTCGAAGGTGAGCGCCTCTTTGAGGTGGTCGTCGAGCATGGCGCACCTTACAGGGGGGGTCTGATCGCGGCAAGACGGCTTTGGAGGCCACGGATTCAAGCCAACCGCCCGGAGATCCGAGCGGTTAGGCGAACAACCTGCGCCCGTCAACCCGGTGGATTGAGTCACGGCGCAACGCTTCGAACGCGTTCGGTCTCGACTCTGGATGCGGACCGCTGCATTCGGTCAGGTGTGTCCGACGTGCATGTGCCGCGTGCGTTTTGCGGTTGCGCTTACCGACGCGTTTCCCGCCTTCTCGAGCGACGCTCGATGCGCCACTTCGATCGCCCCCCGCCTGGCCCACGTGGGCCACGTTCGATGCGCCACCTCGATCACCCGCCGCCTGGCCTGCGTGGGCCACGTTCGATGCGCCACCTCACCCAGGCGTGGGATCTTCAGCGCACCGGTCGTGGTGGCCCACGTGGGACGACGACAGCGCTCGCGCAGTTGTGCGCCGCAAGTTGCGCAAGTTGAGTCTGACCCCGTTCACCCGACGCTGCGACGCGCGCGCTAAAACCTCGTCCGAACCCTCAGATGACCTTTCGTAGCGATCACGATGCGGCGCTCGCCCGTGCAGATGCGTTGCAACAACAGGCCGCTCGTGCGGAGGCGGAGCTCGAGCGGACACAGCAAGACCTCGAGCGTACTCGCGCGAAGCTCGCCGAAACCGAGCAAGCTCGAGATCAACTCGCGAATCGGCTGCTACCCAATCCAGACCGTAACCACCCGACCGGCGTCTCAGCTCCTCAGTGGCGAGCTCCAGCGTTCTTGACGATCACCGTCGTCATCGGGGGGATGATGGCGGGAGTCTGGTTCGCCACGAAGTCCGACGAGCACCAAGCTTCGCGAGTCCAGGCACCTCGTCCCTACTGCACGTTCACCTCAACACCCGAGGGCGCACAGGTATTCGACGCAGCGTCGAACAAGCTCCTGGGTACCACTCCGTACCAGGTGAACTTTGAGGACGCTCCGGACAGGCTCGTGCTCCGACGCGGTGAGCGCCAATCGCAGGAGCTCAACCCATACATGAAGATGCTGCAACACCCGGCGAAGTCGGACATGCTGATCGGAACCTGCTCGATCGTCATCGAGCTCTAGCTCGCGCCGGCTTCCTCGTCGGGCTCGACCGCCGCTTCGCGCAGCCGCTCGATCAGTTGCTCACGCTCCGCCGGATCGACGATCCGCTTGCCACCGCGGGTCACGTAGAACACGTCGGCGACCTTCTCGCCCTCGGTGGTCAGCTTCGCGAGCAAGATGTCGAGCCCGAGCTCGGCGAGCGTATGCGTGATGGCATATAGCACACCGACCCGATCGCGCGTCGACACCTCGACGATCGTCGCGAGCGACGAATCGTCGTGGATCTTGATCTCCGTGGGCACGCCGGGCGTGACGCGCCTGGGCATTCCCGACTTGGGGCGCTTGCGCGCGATCAGCGCCGAGACCTCGGCGCGCTCGGGCGAACCGCGCAGCAGAGCGCGCAGGTCGTCCTCGAGCTTGCTCCACCGTGCATCGCCCTGGGCGATCGCCTCCCCCTTGAGATCGCGCACGTAGAACACGTCGGCCACGAGCCGCCGCCCATCGAGATCGACGTGCCCCAACACGGCGCCGAGCACGTCGATCCGATTCGCGGTCAACGCACCTGCGATCGCCGCGAGCACGCCCGGCGCATCGGGCGCGACGATCGCGAGCTCGCTGTGCCCCTTGAGCGGATAGCAATGAACCTCGCGTGCGACCGCCGGTGTTCGCGCCCTTGCCGCATCGATCAGCTTCACGTGGCGCATCGTCTGCCGTGGCGTCAGCTGGGTGAACAGCCGCGGATCGATGCCATCGACGATCGCCTCGAGCACCGGGTTCCCGTGCCGCTCGGTCGCCGGCGAATCATCGTCGATCTGATCGGCCTCGCTCGCCCGCAACAGCTGTACGACCTTGGCGCGCGCCTCTCGATGCATGTCCTGCAGCATCTCGGTGTTCGATGATCGCCGCCCGCGAAAGTACGCCCGCGTACGCAACAGCAGGTCGCGCAGCAGATCATCCTTCCACGCGGACAGATTCTCAGGTGCGGTCATCGCGGTATCGCACAGCGTCACCAGGTACAGCTGCACCAGATACTCGTCGGTGCCGATCCGCTCGGCGAACCGCTTGATCACCTCGGGATCGGACAGATCGCGCCGCTGCGACAGGTTCGACATCGTCAGGTGCTGGCGTACGAGGAACTCGGTGAGCTCGACGTCCGGCGCCGGCATTCCGAGCTTGCGGCCTACCTCGCCCGCGATCACCGCCCCCTTCTCGGCGTGTCCTTTACCCAGCGGCTTGCCGACGTCGTGGAGCAACGTCCCGAGCAGCAGTGGCGCGGGGCGCTGGACCTGCCGCCACAGCTCGGTTGCCGTCGGGTGCTCGGTCGCGAGCTCGCCGCGCGCGAGCCGCTTTTGCATCGCGAGGGCATACAGCTGATGCTGGTCGACGGTGTACACGTGATAGAGGTCGTGCTGCACGCGGCCGGTGCACGGCGCCCAGTGCGGCATCACGGCCGACAGGATGCCGATCTGGTTCATCACGTCGACCGCGGATGGCTGGGTCGCATCGCGGGTGTCGGCCAGCGCCTCGAGCAGGAGCCGCGCGGCGAGCGGATCGTTTGCCAGCGGCTGTGGATCGCGCGCGATGGTCTCGGCCGCGAGCTCGCGCGTGTGACCGTACACCGGCAATCGCTCCGCGACCGCGATCCGGAACATCCGCACCATCTCGCTCGGCCGCTCGACAAATAGCCGTGGATCTTTGATCGCCAGCTCACCGTTGAACGTGATGAACGACGAATCGACCTGCCCGATCCGCGGCTTGCGATGCGGCACCCGCGCGGCCTCGAGCAAGCGATCGGAGACCTGAACCACGCCACGCGCGTGCAGGTAGTAGTCGCGCATCAGCGCCTCGACCGCCGGCGCCACCGCGGAGCGGATATCGCCCTCGTGCGGCTTGGCATGCGGATAGAGCGCGGGCGCGATCGCTTCCTGATTCTCGAACGTCAGCTGATCGAACCGACGCTTGGTCGTGAGCTGGAGCAGCGCGCGGATCCGCAGCAGGAAGTCACGGGCGCCGCTGAGCACCTGCGCCTGCCGCCGGGTCAGATGGCCCATCGTCACGAGCGCATCGACCCGCTCGTCGAAGCCATCGGGCGGCTCACCGGGACGCGGCGGGCACCACCGGATGGTGGCCGCCCACATCGCGATCGACAGATCGCGGAGCGCGCCGATGCCTTGCTTGAGGTTGGGCTCGAGCAAATACAGCGACGCGCCGAACCGCTCGTGGCGCGCGCGCTTCTCGGCAGCGAGCGCCGCGATCAGCTCGTTCGGGTTGCCGCCGGGGGCAAGCGCTCCAAGCGTCGCCCGCACCAGCTCGGTGGTCAGGCCGCGATCGCCGGCGATATGGCGGACGTCGAGCAGCGCCGTGGCCGTGGCGAGGTCACCCTTCGCGAGCCTTGCCGCCGCGCGCGGCTCGCGCAGCGCGTGACCGATCGCGAGCTTGTCGTCCCACAGCGAATACAGCAGGCGATCGGCGAGCTGCTTCGCACCGGTCTCGTCGCGATCATGGAGCACCAGGAAATCGATATCGGAGTACGGCGCGAGCTCGCGGCGAGCCCAGCCGCCGGTCGCGACCAGCGACATCCCGCTGGCCTCCGGGATCGCCGCGAATCGCTCGGCGATCGCCCGATCGTAGACATCGGAGATTGCCCGGCACGCCGCTCCGCCCTTTCCCTCGACGCGCAGCTGCTCGGGGAGCGCTGCGATCGTGGCATCGAGCGAGCTGCGAAGCGGCGACGTACTCACGGCCCCAGCCTACCGCGTCACGCCACACCGTGGATGGAGCGGACGGGCCTGTCACCGAGGCCGCGCCGCGGCCGGACGCTTGGCGCCCGGTGCCGGTGCCGCCGGCGGCGGCGTCGCGGGTGACTCGGGTATAACGGCGGGTGCAGCGGGCATCGGAGCCATCGGGATCGGCCCGAGGGGAAGCTGCTCGATCACGCAGCTCTCTTCGCTCAGCTGGTTGTTCTCGAGGATGATCTGGCACTTGATCACCGCGAGCCAATCGCCGTTGCGAGCGATGTTCTTGACGTACGGACCGATCGCGGAGCGCGGTGCACCGCCGCAACCGACGGCGCAACCGGCGGCCAGCAAAACGACGATCGCGCACCGGATCATCGAGCCACCTGGGTCGGAACGACCTGGCGCGTGCATCCATCCTCGGTCAGCTCCGCGACCTCGCCGGTGTTGATCTTGAACAGCGTCGCGAACCAGTCGCCATGCTGGATCTCGACGCTGTGGTTGATCCGGCACCCGTACACCGCGATCCCGCCCGGCTCGAGCCTGAGGTCCCGGACGTACGGGCCCAGCGCGCTCGCGCGGTTTGTGGTCGACGCGCATCCCGCGGCCAGCGCGATCGTCGCGACGATGACGATGGTCCCAACTCGCATGAAACCACGGTAACACCGAGGGGCCGGCAGGCTGTGGCACGGCCCGCGAGGCCACGGTGAGGCCAGAGCCAGCGAACGCTACTTTGCGGGCTCGAGCGTCAACATCGCGAGGTCGATCCAGCCATCCCACACGTGGACGTTTTGCACCCGTCGGTGCACCAGCCCTTGCGGTGCCTCCGCGACGATCCCGGCGAGCGGCCAGATCTGCTGGAATGCCGAGGCCAGGTCACTGGCCTGCTTGCTACGCTCGGCGGGATCCCACGCCGCAGCCATGGCATCGAGGACGCGATCGATCTGCGGCGACGGTGCCCGGTTTGCCGCGCGAGGCCCCACCAGCGGGCCGAGATCCATGTCGACCCGGCCGGTCCACGCCAGCTCGATCAGATCGTACGTCCCTTCGTCGATGCGCTTGACGAGGTACGCCTCGCCGGCGGTCTTGACGTCGATCACGACGCCGATCCGGCGCGCGGCCTCGACGAAGTAATCGCGCTCGATCTTCGGCGGCGGCCCCGAGCTGTCGGCGACCACCGGCTTTTCGAGGCCCAGCATCGTGATCCGGAACTGTGCGCCCGCGCGATCCCGGATGCCGTCCTTGTCGGAGTCCGTCCATCCCGCCGCATCGAGCAGCTTGGCCGCCGCTGCAGGGTCGAAGTCGGGAACCGCCGGCTCCGCACCATGGACGAAGCCACCCGGCCAGATCGGCCATAGCGCCGGACGCGCCAGGCCGTCGAACACGCGCTTGGCGATCGTGCGGCGATCGATCAGCAGCGCGAGCGCGTGGCGAACGCGTGCGTCGTCCAGCGGCGCATGGGTCGCATTGAATGCGATGTAGCGCATCCGGGGCGGCGCCAGCTCGAGCGGCTTGAAGGATGCGGCGATGCCCGGCGCGCTCGCCTGCTCCGGCCAATGTGCAGGGATCAGCGCCGGCACGATATCGAGCTCGCCGCGCTTGGCTTCGCGCAGCGCGACCGCCGCATCCGGTTGGTAGACGAACTCGACGTCCGCGATCGCGACCTTGCCGCCCCAGTATTTTTCGTTGCGGCTGAGGTGAACGACGCCGTTCTTGTGACTGGTGTACTTCCACGGTCCGGTACCCACCAGCGCGCCACCCGCCAGCAAGCTGCCGTCGTAGACCGGCATGCACAGGATCGGGATCTCAGCGAGCGCACGCAGCACCCAGCCGCTCGGCCGCTTGAGCCGGATCCGTAGCTCGCGCGACGTCACCAGCTCGACGGCCTCGACGTCTTCGAGCATCGGCCGAAGGTGGTCGATGCGACGCCGAGGGTCGCGAACCGAATCCAGCGTGAACTGGACGTCGGATGACGTGAGCGAGTAGCCGTTGTGAAATGTCACCTGCGGCTCGAGGTCGATCCGGATCTCGAGGCCGTTCGGGGCCACGCGCCATGACCGCGCCAGCCCCGGCGCATATCGGCCGGCACCGTTGGGCGTGTCGGGCGGCAGGTAGCGGATCAGCGTCTCGAAGATCGGTCCGACGGTGATCCGCTTCGCCCATAGCGACGGCGACACGACCGGCGAGAGTCGGCCTGGCTCGGCATCCAGGTGGATCCGCAGCGTGTGATCGCGTGCGGCACGCACATCGACGGAGCCTGCGTTTGCGAGCGCTGGCGACACCGGCGCGTGCGCAGCTTCTGCCGTCGGGTCGGGCGCATGCCGCCATGGCTTGACCCGAGCCGGCGAGTCGCAGCTCGCCACCAGCGCTACGACGAGCGCGGCGGAGAGGCCAACTTGAGGGGCTCTGGCCAGCATGTTAGAACCGGCAGCATGCCGCACAGTCTCGGCCTTCGCACCATGTTCGGTCTCGCATCGCTCGCCCTGGTTCCTGCCATGGGCACCGGCTGCGACAAGGACCAGCTCACCGGCCCCGCCGCTGAGGTCACCAAGAACAAGGAGAAGCCGGCGCTGCCACCGGTGCCTTCGTTCGATCTCCCGCCGCCGTCGAGCGACGGTTCGCACGCGGTGAGGGAGCTACGGGTCAACGGGCACAAGGTGCTGGGCCAGGAGATCACGATCAAGGGCGTGGTGACCTGGGCGTATGACTGCAAGGTCGCGCTCCGCACGCCCGAGCTCAACGATGATCAGGTCCAGAAGATCATCGACGAAGATCCGACCAAGTGCGAGCGCGCGAAGTTCTACGTCGGCGATACCGCCGACACGCCGCCGGAGAAGAGCGCGTGGGTCGTCGATGTGCCGCGGCCGTACAACAAGCTCGAGATGGAGCGGATCAAGAAGAAGGACCGCACCCTCGCGATGTACCCCGATCGCTGCGAGCCCAACGAGAAGCCCGAGAAGACGATCTGCCCGCCCTATGCGCAGGGCGATCAGGTCGAGGTCACCGGCACGTGGTCGCTCGCCTCGCCGCACAGCGAGCGCAACTCCGACGGCCTGCTGGTCTACAAGCGGATGAAGAACATCACCAAGGGCTGGGAATCGCCGCCGGCCGATCCGTCCGCCGCACCCACCGGTGCTGCGGCGCCTGGCGCGCGCCCGTCGCCGCAAGATCTCGTCGATCAGCACAAGCGCCGCTGAGCGGCGTCACGGAGCGCAACGAACGCAACGGAACGCAACGGAGCGCAACGGAGCGCGACGGCTCGGCAACGTCGGCGCGAACGTTTGACGTCGTCGGCGCCCCGGCGGGTGATCTAGACACGGACGCACGGGTAGGGAGACATCGTGACGGTTCGCGCGACGCGACGCGCGGAGGGGTGAATGGACCGGCTTCGCCGGACCAGTCGCCAGGCGGCGCCAGAGGGGCGGGAAAGCCGCCTCTCGATCGCGGCGGAACAGGGACCGTTGGCCGAAGGTCAACGCGTTTCTGTGTAGCGAAGCACTGCATCCACCGCGCGGCACAGCTCGCGCGGTAGCACGACCGTTCGGCCGTCGATCCGCGCAGGGCAGCCCGTGGCGGTTGTCCCGCCGAGCTCGATCGCGTGTTGCCTCGGCGGCCCGCTCGGCGCGGAGATGGTGACCACCACGCGATGATGGATCGCGGGTTGCCCGTCGCTGGTGCCAGCCGCGCGTGGACTCGCGAGCAACTCGGCGAGCGCCGTGAGGTCGGCTGGCTTGAACGGACGCGGCGGGATCCTCGTCCACTCGCCGAGCACCGCGCCGCGCGTGTACGTGATGCCGTCGATCGCGATCGCGCTCACGGTCGTCGGGTCTTCGAGCCACAGCACGGGACTGCGGAGCTCAGCGGCGGGCTGCTCGAGGATCGCCATCGCCTCGGGTGTGAGCTGCAACGCGATCGATTCGCCGGTGCGGCGGACCACATTGCGACCGCACAGCTCGAGCGTGATCGATGCACCGGACGCACTCGAGGCGACGAGCTTCGCACGTGGCGGCGGCGGCGCTTTGTCGATCGGAGTCGCCGGCGCTGCGAGCACGGCGAGCAGCTGAGCGACTCGAGCGGCGTCTGCTTCTACGTCGCCGATCATCGGCCGCGCGCGAAGATCGAGAATCTCGCCGTCCGGAAGCGTGAGCTTCGCGAGGTCGAACGGCACGGGACGCAGCTCGGGAGCCAGCTCGTCGACGGCCGCGCGGACCGCGTCGACGCGAGCGCTCGCGACGCAGCCATCGCCGCTGGCGGTCGCCAGGCGATAGAGCTCTGGCTTGCCATTGCATCCGCGACCGAGGCTGGCGGTCAGCTCGTCGAGCTCGATCGTGAGCTCGGGCGTGGTCGTTGCCGCCGCCGATGCGATCGGCAGCTCGGTGATCTCGAGCGCGGCGATCGCGGTCTCCAGCGCCCGCGCCGAGTCAGCGCTGACCAGATAGCGAGCATCGCCACGAAGCAGCTGGCGGGGGTGCCCGCTCAGCTCGACCCCGCGCAACGCGATTTGCTGCGCGCCGGGTGCACCGTCGAGCGGCGTGCGGATGCGCAGATCGAGTGGACTCGGATCGAGCGCGCGCGCCACCCAGCGATCCACGAGCACGGCATGCGGCCCATCGACCAGCCACACCTGTTCGGTGGCAGCGAGCGGTGCCCCGATCCCCAAGGTCCTGGTGGCACGGCCCGTGACGATGGTGAGCTGCGATCGCAGCTGTCCTGCCTGCGCGGCGGGTGCTCGCCGGTGCCACTGCGCCCCGCGCAGGGCGCCGAGCACGTCGCTCACCACCTGCGGGTTCGCCCGCGCTGTGCTCGGCGGCTTCCACCGCCAGATGTCGCCGTCGCGGACGATCGCGAGCTCCGGGTCCCCGGGACGCTGCCAGCGCAGCTCGGTGACGGCGTCATCCGCGAAGCCAGGGACCAGCGCGCGGTCCGGCGGCGTGGACCGCGCGACCCGCGCGAACATCGCGATCGCGGCGAGCACGACCGCGAGCCCCGCCGCGATGATCAGCCCGCGCAGTGTCGAGATCATGCGGCGCGCCTCCGCCGCCACCACACGAGGCCACCACCGACCAGCAACCACGTGAGGGGAATCCCTGCCGCGCACAGCGCGATCACGACGACTCGCTGAGCATCCGTCATCACCAGTCGCACCTGGTTCGGGGTACGCGCGGCGATCTCGACGCGGGGCTCCGTTCGCCCGGCGACGAACCTGACCGCGTTCGCAAACCACAGGTCGAGCGCCGACGCTCCGCCACTCAGCATCGCACTCGACAGCGACTCGGCGGAACCGATCGCCACCACCCGGCCCGACGAGCCGAGCGCGGCGAGCGCCACCGGACCGGCGAGATCCTCGGTGCCCTGGGTCGGCGCCGCCATCAGATCGCGCTCGCCCCAGCTGGTTGCGGTCGCCGAGACCAGCGGGGTTGCGCCCGCACCCGCGACGACGACGCGCGGCTGAAACCACAAGGTCCCGCGAGCACGCGCGAACCCCGCGTTGATGGGATGGTCTGCGTAGCCGTCCGCGATCAGGAGTGCGCCGGGGAGCTCCGCCACGGACAGCACCGGATCGATCGCGATCGCCGGCGGGAGGCCGAGCTGTTCCCCGGCGAGCATGCCCTCGAGCCCGGTCGGCGACACGCCGCCATCCACCGATCGACTCGCCGCTGCGATCACGACGCCGTGACCCGCTGCGACATGACGCTGGAGCGCGAGGGCGGCCTCCGCTGGCAGCGCCGATGACGGCCCCGCCACGATCACCGCGCTACACCGCGCCGGGATCACGGCCGGGTCTGGCAGTTCCTCGATCGTGATCCCATCGGCCCGAAGTCGCGCGGCAACCACCATCCAGTCGGTGGAGCCGGTGTCGTCCTTGGCCGTCAGCGAGAGCTCGCCATGTCCCGTCGAGGCGCAGGCGGTGATCGGCTGCCGCGCCGTCAGTCCGGCCAACGCACCGGCGAGGGCCTGTTCGATCGACAGCCGCTCGATCGTCGGCGCATCGCGGTCGAAGGTCGCCAGCTGAAGCACATCGACCACGCTCGTGCGGCCCGCGGTCTCGACGATGACGCTGCCGCCACCCTTGAGATTGTCGACCGTCAGGCCCGCCGTGCGCGCGAGTGCGTTGAGCGGCACGTCGACCGGATCGACGCGTCGAACCGTCATCTGGGTCGTCGCCTCGGCCATGCGGCTCGCGATCAGGGCAACTTCGTCATACAGCGGCTCGAGCGATCCAAACGTCGGGCGCACGATGGTCACGGTGGCGGGACCGAGCTCGCGCAGCGTCGAGATCGTGACCGGGTCGAGCGAATTGCGGCGCTGTTCGCTGGCATCGAAGCGCGCCGGATGCTGTGTCGCGATCACGATCGCGAGCGTGGCGATCGTCGCGATCAGCACGGTCCCGATGGCGCGCCGGCGAACCTCGCCGCTGTGGCGTCGCCCGCCGCATGCCGCGGCGCTGGCCAGCGACAGCCCGGTCATCGCAAGTCCGGCGACGAAGGCGAGCGCATCGAGTGCAAGCTCACCTCGCGCGAACCCCGCGACGGTCGCCCGCACCGACATCCGTGCGAGGACGGCGGCGATCGCCGGATGATCGATCGGCAGGTTTGGCGCGAGCGCGGCGACCTCACCGATCATGAACCACCCCGCGAGCAGCGCGAACCCGAGCCCACCGGCGCCGAGGCTCGACGACATCGCGGCGCTCGCGGCGACGGCCCACGCCAAGAGCGCGGCCCCGATCGCGATCGCTCCGAGGTAGCCGATCGCGATCGTCGCGAGATCCCAGCCGCCGCTGTCGACGCGAAACACGGCGATCACCGCGAGATACGCCAGGGTCGGGATCCACAACACGGCGTACAGCACGGCTGCCGCGAGCCACTTTCCGATCACCGCCGCGGTCTCCGACACCGACGCCGTGACCAGCAGCTCCCACGCGCCGGTGCGCTTGTCTTCGGCGATCGTTCGCATCCCGAGCAGGGTCAGCACGACGAGGGAGCACATCCAGGTGAGCAGCGTCCCGGCGAGCTGATTCTCGAGCAGCGCACCGAGCGGCGCAGGCCGCCGAAGATCGGACAGCTGACCGACCAGGCCCGCGAACACCACGCCCTGCAGCACGAGGAACAACCCACCGACGACATAGACGATCGGCGCACGCCACATGCCGTGAAGCTCGCGGCGGAACACCCAGTACATCGAGCGCGGCCAGCTCGGCTCATGCCGCGTCGCGGTCATGCCGCGGTCTCGCTTCCGAGCAAGCTGACGACGGCTTCATCGAGCCGGTCGACGCCCGCCTGCTCGCACACCTTGGCTGGTGAGCCGTCCGCAACGATCGATCCTTCGCGCATCACCACGACGCGCGCCGCGAGCCGCTCGAGCTCGGTGACCGCGTGGCTCGACACGAGCACCGCGCGATCGCGCGCGACCGCGATCAGGTGATCGTACAGCTCCTTGGTCTGGATCGGGTCCATGCCGCTGGTCGGCTCATCGAGCACGAGTAACGGCGGCCCGCCGAGCAAGGCATCCGCCAGGCCGACGCGCTGGCGATAGCCCTTCGATAGCGTGCCGATTCGCTGGCCCGCCTTCGATTCGATCGCGAGTGTCGAGAGCACCGTCGCGACCGCGGCATCGATCTCGACGAGCCCCTTGAGCTTCGCCCGCAGCCGCAGGTGATCGCGGACGATCAGGTCCACCGGCACCGGCGCCTGTTCCGGCAGATAGCCGAGTCTTGCCTGCGCGTGCGCACGGTTTGCCGCCATCGACAGGCCATCCACGACGACGTCACCGCGGTCTGCGTCCATGAACCCGGTCGCGATTCGCAGCAACGTGGTCTTCCCTGCCCCGTTGCGCCCGACCAGTAGCACCGGCTCACCCGCGACGACGCTCAGCGTGACGTCGCGCACCGCGGGGCGACCGCGATAGCTCTTGGTGACAGCGTGCACCGCCAACACGCATGCAGGGTAGCCGACGCCTGCGAATCACGCCGACCCCCCTGCGTCGAATCGTTGCACCGGTCCCTCGCTGACCACGGGGGTTGGTCGTCAGCACGCTGAGCAAGGGGGGTGCGCAAACCCGACCGGCGATCGCGTGGGATAGCCCTTCGCCGAGGTGCGACCAATCGTTTGCACTCGCTGTCGAATCCGGTGCAACGGCCATCGTGCTTGCCGGATACTCGCTCCGCCGAGGCAGACCACCACACCAGAGATGATTGAAAACACGGCGGTGTGCATCGGATCAGTTCGTGCACCAGGTGGCCGCCATGCGTACGTCCTCTGTGATCTCGGCCGCCCTCGCCACCCTGGCCGTTGCATGTGCGGGCAGTTCCGATGATGGCCCAGGCGATATTGGCGACGACGATGATGGGAAGGCCGACGTCTTCGATCACCCGGACATCACACCGACCGAAGCGCTCAACCCAGGCCTGAACACCGGCTTCATACCGGCCATCGATCAGAAGTCGAACAACCGCTGCGTCGATCGCGAGTACCCGGAGCTCACACCCAGGGTCATCGGGTCCTCGACGCGCGGCAGCTTCCTCGCCGGCACGACGATCAGCGACTTCGACCAGGGGACCGGCCTCAGCATCAACCTGCCGATCAAGTCGCCACTGGCGGCGCTCAACATCGGCGGCAGCTTCGCGCAACACGTGAGCGACAACGAGAACACGATCTACGCCTACTACACGATCGAGACCGCATTTCTCGTGGGCGAAACAGATTCCAACCGCCAGGCGACCCAGAGCTACCGCCTGAACGCGAACGCGACGAATCTGTTGACCCAGATCGCTGCGGCGCCCGAAGGTGATGCAGCGGCCCTCGCAAACCCATCGACGTTCTTCTTGCGCCAGTGCGGGACGAACTTCGTGACCGGGGTCCGCTACGGCGCCAAGTACGAGCTGCTCGTCAAGTACAAGTTCAAGGACACGCGCGACGACTTCACCGTCAAGGCGAGCCTTGGCGCCGATGAAGGTTTCTTCGGCAAGCTGTTCAATCTGTTCCAACCGCCTCCGCCGGACTGCACCGGCCCGGGTGCCATCAACCGCCCCGAGTGCAAGACCCCGATGACCGTCCCGGCCACCAAGGACGTACTTGGCTTCTTCCACGGCAGGATCATGAGCACCGAGGGTGTGGAGGTGACGGCGTACTGGGCGGCCACCGGACTGGACCCATCGATCGTGAAAATCTCGGACATCGCGTTCTCCAACGCGGTGACGGTCGTGTCGGCGACCCCGACAAATCCAACGAACCCGACGGCCATGAACAACGAGGTGATCGCGACCGAGACCATCGACATCAACAACACCCCGATGATCACCACCAAGCTCGAGAAGGTCGCCGAGCTGGTCGCTGCCTCGGTACTCAACGACGCCTGCCGGCTCGACGGCAGCACCTCGGGATGCCAGGGAACTCCGGGGCGCAGCGTCCAACCGACTGGCTTGATCCTCGGCTCGTATGATGCGATCGCAGCCGACGTCGAGACCAGCGTCGGCGCGTCGCGGTTCAGCCAGCTGATGAGCTCGACCGTCGGCAACTACGTCGGTAAGCACCAGCAGCTGCGCCAGAACGCACTCAATGCGTTCGTGCAGGAGCTCGTCCCCGCCGCGTCGGCCCTCTCGCGCGGCCAGGCCAGCTACAACGTGGTCGCGCCGGGCACGCCGGTTGCGACACCCAGCGCGCTGCAAGCCCTGGTGAATGACGCCGGCCTGGCCTTGGGGCCCGAGGGCGTCTCGCTCGCACTCACGGACAACATCAAGACCTGCCGCACCGAGCTGCTCGCGAAGGGGTTCGGTGTCGGTGGCACGCCGGCAGCCGCCTGCACCACCAGCGCGCTCGATGACATCCCCGCGATCAAGGCGGCGAACGAAGCGCTAGCGGCGTACGCGTCGCACCCGGTGCGTCCGCTCGACGTCAAGGTCAGCGACGAGACTCGCGATCTGTGGAACGCCGCGGGAATCTGCAAGACCATCGGCGGCAACGAAGCGCGGCTGCCCACGGCGGCCGAGGCCGAGCTGCTCAAGCCGATGCTCGTGGCGAACAACATCCTCGGCGGATCGCTGTGGATGAAGGATTCGTCGTGCACCACGAACTCCGCGGGGATCGCTCGGCTGGTCTACCGGCCCGCGAGTGGCGCGTTCGACCGCGAGTGCACCAACGGCAGCAACGGCCAGCTCTCGCGCGTTGCATGCGTCCCGGCGTTCGGACCGGTCAAGAACTGAGGCCGACCTCAGCGTCACCGTGGCTCATCGACCTGAACCCGAACGTCAACCCACGCGTTGACCGAGCCGACTCAATCTCCGTCCCCTCCGCGCTGCATCGGGATCCGGATCAAGAATGTCGTCCCGGTCGCGCCCGTCTCGCACCGGATCGTGCCGTGATGGTCATCGACGATCTTCTTGACGATCGCCAATCCGAGCCCGGTGCCGTTCTTGCGGCCCGTCGCGAACAGCTCGAACATCCGCGCGTGAACCTTCGCCGGGATGCCCGGACCGGTATCGGTCACCGAGATCGCAAGCTCGTCACCTTCGCGATCGATCACGATCCGTAGCGTGCCGCCGCTGGACATCGCCTCGATCGCGTTGCTCGCGAGGTTGTGGAACACTCGCATCAGCTTCTGCTCGTCGAAGTACGCCACCCCATCGAACCTGGTCTCGACCGCGAGCTCGATGCCGCGGCCCCCGATCGCTGCGCCGAGCTGAGTGGTGAGCTCCTCTCCGAACCGGTTGACGTAGACCTTGCGGACGACCAGATCCGTGTCGCCACGCGCAAACGCGAGCACCTCGCGCGTCATGCCCGACATCAGATCGAACTGGCGCTGGATCTGCTCGACATAGCGCTCGCGCTGTCCGTTCTCGTCGCATGCCGCCATCAGCTGCGCGTAGCCCGAGATGATCGTCATCGGGGTCTTCAGGTCGTGTAGCAGGCCCGCGAGCATGCGTCCGATCGACGCCAGGCGGTCGCGATTGCTCTGTTCGCTCCGCCGCCGCGCCATCCCGATCGCATCCGCAGCCTGCGCCGCGAGCAACACGAGCAGCTTGAGATCCTCGGCGCTCCACGGCCCATCGCCGTCGCGACCGGAGCGCCGTTGATCGATGACCTCGATGCCACCGATCACATCGTCCCCGTCGATCAGCGGCGCGACCATCAGGTGCTGCGGAACCACCCCGACCTCACGGGCGATGTCGGCGGCGTGGCGCGTGTCGTCGCCGGGACGATCGATCACCATCGGGCTGCGGTGCTCGATCGCCCAGCCGAGCAGGCCGGTGCCGCGCGGTAGCGTGCGCTCGAGCAGCTTGGGCGCCGCCGGACCCTGTACGGTTCGAAACCGCATCGAGCCGTCGGGCTCCACCAGCGCGATCGAACCAGCGCCGCCGCCGAGCACGGTGATCGCCTGCGCCAGGATCCGCGACAGCAGATCGTCGAGGTCGAGCGCGGCCGATAGCTCCTTCTCGACCTCGTACAGCGCGTTGAGCTCGCGCGTGCGTCGCTCGAGGTGGCGGCGTGCACGCGACAGCTCGCGGTTCTGCGCGACGAGCGAGTGATACAGCCGCGCGTTCTCGATCGCGATCGCCGCCTGGGCTGCCAGCGCGAGCAGCAGCTCCTCGTCGGCGTGCGTGAATGGTCCGTCCTGCTTGTTGAGGACCTGCAGCACACCGACCAGCCCGCCCCGCGCGCCGAGCATCGGCACGGTCAGGATCGAGTTGGTGCGATACCCGCTCTTGAGATCGACGCGCGGCTGGAAGCGTTGATCCGCGTACGCGTCGGGGATGTTCACGATCTGGTGTGTCTGCGCCACCCAGCCCGCGATCCCCTCACCGACCAGCAGGCGGATCTCGATGTTCTCGCCGCCCTGCGAGACCTTCGACACGAGCTCGCGACCGTCCTCGCTCACCAGGTAGAGCGTCGAGCGGTCGGCCTCCATCAGCTCGGTGACCTTCGACATGATCAGGGTGAGCAAGGCATCGAGATCGCCGGCCTCGGACAGCGCCCGGCTGACCTCCTGAACCAGCGCGACCTTCTTCTGCTCTCGCTGCAGCGCCGCTTCGAGTGAACGAACGGAGTCTGGTGCGACCACCGGCGCCAGCCCCTTTCCGTCCGACATGGCCGCCATCGTATCCCCTGGTTGCTCCGAATTCTCGGTTCTCGGTTGGCTATTGCCTGCTGGTACGAACGGAGCGCAGGGGAACGGACGGGCGCACCGGCTGGCCGACGACTCCATGCCGCCGCCGGTGAGCTGCGGGCGAGCAGCTACTCCATGCCGCGGCGCCGCAGATCATCCTCGTCATACCCCTCGAGGTGACCGATCTCGTGGAGCAACGTGTCTCGAATCTGCTCCGAGAGCTCGCGACGGCTCTTGGCTGCGCGCGCGAGATTCTTGCGGTACAGCACGATCGACGGCGGTTCCTCGCCCGGCTGCGGCGGCAGCTGGGCCGCCCGCCCCACAGGACCGCGATACAGCCCGAGGATCGTCGGAGGAAATGGCGGCTTCACCGCGGCGAGGTCCTCGGCCGCGGGGAGGTCGGTGATCTCGATGTTGATCGAGCGCACCTTCGACCGCCGCTCGGCGGGCAGGCTGTCGACGATGTCGTCGATCTCCTTGCGGAACTCCGGCTGCGAGATCACCACCGGCTCGGTCAGCTCGTGGGGCGCCAGCGTGCGCGCACGGGCAAGCTCGGCCTCGGCGCCCGTGTGATCGCCCAGTTGCTCGAGCGTGAGCCCCAGCATCTGGTGGGTATAGGCGTCCTCGGGCTGTATCTCGAGCGCACGTACGAGCGTCGCCTTGGCCTCGGGGAACCGCGACAGATCGAACAGCGCGACGCCTTGCTCGTGCAGCGCATCGCCGCGGCGCGGCGCGTTGCGAAGCGCCACGTCGATTCGCCCGAGCGCCTCGTCGCTCCGACCCAGATCATTGAGCGCCTGCGCCTCCAGTACCGCGAGATCGGCGACCAGCGGTGGATTCCGGCGCCGCCGCGCCTGTGCGCGCCGGCTGCCACGCTCGGCCAGCTCCAGCCCCAGGCGGAGTGCGTCGCGACCACGCTCGCGCTTACCGTTGATGTAGAAGTCGGCGACGGCGCGCAAGGTCTCCGGGTCGTCGGGATCGATCGCGAGCGCGATCGAATACGCAAGCTGTGCCTCGCCGTCCCGCCCGAGCGCAGCAAGTGCTGCGCCCCGCAAGTGATGCGCCTCGACCGAGGTTGGCGAGATATCCGCCGCGCGATCGGCGCAGGTCCATGCGGCCGCGAACGCCGAGCGCTCGATCTGTTTGTTCGCCTCGTCGATCAACACGGCGATCCGCGCGTCCTCGTCCGCGCTGTCGGCGATCACCGCGGGGCACTCGACGACGGTCTCGACGGGCTCGGCGCCCTGGGTGGGCTCCTGCTTGGAAGCCGGCACCGCGCTCGCTGCGGCCGCACTCGCACCGCCCGAGCCAGCGGTATCCGCCACGACCGGCTCCGCCGGAGCCGAGCTGGGCGCGGGGGCCGGCTGCGACTCGCCCCGACATCCGGCGCAGAGCCCGAGCACGGCCACGACAGCCCAGCGCATCGGTCGATTCTATCGCGTGGCAACCGGGCGATGAAAGTCGACATCGCGGGCGATCCCGTGATCCGGATGACGCAGGTCCGGATTGTGGGGAATCCCGAGGAGTTCGCCGTCAGGGTGCGCGCCCATGCGGCGGGCGCGTCCCGGAACGTTTGCCATCGCCGCGTCCGTTGCGGCCAACGTCTCGGTCGGCCTCGTGCCGGTCACGGTTCTACGCGTCCGCCCAGTTGTCCGCGATCCCGACGTCGACCTCGAGCGGCACCGATAGCTTGTAGACGCCTTCCATCTCGAGCTTGAGCGCCTGGCCGATCTCCGCCGCGAGGTTCGGTGGTGCCTCGAACACGAGCTCGTCGTGGACGGTGAGCAGCATGCGCGCGGGCCACCGCTCCTCGCGGATCCGGCGAGCGGTCGCGAGCATCGCGAGCTTGATGATGTCGGCGCCCGCGCCCTGCATCGGCGTGTTCTGCGCGACGCGTTCGGCCGCGTGGCGCGCCTGCGGGCTCTTGGACATGAGGTTGGGAATTGGCCGCCAGCGTCCGAGCAGCGTACGCGCCCCGCCCTGCGCCCGCGCGAGGGTGACGATGTCCTCCATGAACTTGTGGATCGTGGGGAATCGCTGGAAGTAGCGCCGCGAATACTCTGCCGCCTGGGTGCGTGATACGTCGAGCGCACGCGCGAGCCCGAAGTCGGACTGCCCGTACGACAGCCCGTAGTTGACCGCCTTGGCGATCCGGCGCTGCTCCGCGGTGACAGCCTCCCGCGCGACCGAGAACACCTCGGCCGCGGTCTGGGTGTGCACGTCGACGCGATCGCGAAACGCCGCGCCGAGCACCGGGTCGTTCGATAGGTGCGCGAGGATCCGCAGCTCGATCTGCGAGTAGTCACATGCGATCAGCACGTGACCCGGCGCCGCGACGAAGCCGCGGCGGATCTGCAGCCCGAGCTCACTACGGATCGGAATGTTCTGGAGATTCGGATCCTGCGATGACAGCCGTCCGGTCTCGGCGACGACTTGATTGAACGTGGTGTGGACGCGACCGGTGCGGGCCGAGACCAGCGGCGGCAACGCATCGAGATACGTTCCCTTGAGCTTGATCAGCTCGCGATGCTCGAGGATCGGCGCGATCACCGGATGGGCATCGATCAACGCCTCGAGTGTCTCCGCCTCGGTCGACCACCCGGTCTTGGTCCTGCGCACGCCCTTGGTGTCGAGCCCGAGCTTCTCGAACAAGAGCTCGCCGAGCTGCTTGGGCGAGCCAATGTTGAGCTCGGTACCCGCCGCTTCGTAGACGCGGCGCTCGAGCGCCTCGAGCTTGGCGCCGACCTCGGTCGACAGCTTACGAAAATGGCCCACGTCGATGTGAATGCCGGTGCGCTCGAGCTCGGCGAGCAACGCTGCGACCGGCAGCTCGACCTGGCGATAGAGCTCGCCGAGCCCACTGGCGGCGAGTCGCGCCGGCAGCTGATCCGCGATCGGCAACAGCGCATACGTGATCGCACCTGCCCACGGCGCCGCTCGCTCGACCTCCACCGTCTCGAGGCTGGTCTTCGCACGCCCCGCGATCGTCGCGCGCGCAGGCAGCAACACACCACCGAGCCGCTGCACCACCTGCTCGCCCGATTCCGCGTCCGCGGTGGGATCGAGCAGGAACGCAGCGAGCATCGGGTCGTCCGTGATGCCCTCGACGCTGACGCCGGCGGCCGCGAACGAGCGGATCACGGCCTTGGCGTCGTGCACGACCTTGCCAACCTCGGGATCGGACAGCACCGCATAGAGCGGCGCGAGGTCCGACGCAGGCGGTGGCGCGGGCGCTCCGATGTAGCGATGCGCCAGCGGGATGTACATCGCCGGCTGCCCGGGCACCGCGACGATGATCGCCACGATCCCCGCACGCTCGGGGCGTTCGGGATCGAGCTCGATCGTGAGCGCCAGCCGCTTCGCTGTCCGCGCCGCTGCCGCCAGCTCGGCGATCGCATCGCCGCGCACCACGATCCGGGTGTCGGGCGCGACTCCGATCGTGGCGATCGCCGTGGTCTCCGGCGCGGGCACCACGACGACGTCCTCGCCCGGCGGCATCCGGATCTTGACCTTCTCGACGAGCACCTGGAATTCCAGCTCGGTGAACAGCTGGTACAGCGCGGGCAGATCCCAGTCGCTGACCACCAGGTCTTCGAGCGCGCATGGCAACTCGACGTCGCGACGAAGCTCGACGAGCTTGCGCGAGATCTTGATCCGCTCGAGCTGCTCGGGATCGCCAAACGGCTGCTTGATCTGGATCCGCGGCACCACCGGATTGGCTTCGATCAGCTTGTCGAGCGAGCCGTATTGCTCGAGGAGGTTGGCTGCCGTCTTGTCTCCGACGCCGCGAATCCCCGGGATGTTGTCGCTGGTGTCACCGACGAGCGCGAGGAAGTCCGGGATCTTCTCGGGCGCAACGCCCATCTTCTTGATCACCTCTTCGCGCGTGTAGTTCTTCTGATGGAGCGCATCGATCATCGACACGTGATCGCCGACCATCTGCATGATGTCCTTGTCCGCGCTGTAGATCACGACCTCCCAGTCGCGCTTGCGGGCGTGCTCGACCAGCGTGGCGATCGTGTCATCGGCCTCGACGCCCGGGATCGCGAGCTGTGGCCAGCCGAGCCCGCGGACCACCTTGGGGAAGTACTCCATCTGGACCTGGAGCTCCTCGGGCGGCTCCTTCCGGGTGGCCTTGTAGGCGGCGTACATCTCGGCGCGAAACGTCTTCTTGCCGCTCTTGTCGTCGAACACCACGACGATTCGCTTGGGCGAGGTGTCCTCCTCGAGCCGCATCAACATGCGCGTGAACACGTAGAGCGCCCCGGTCGGCATGCCTTCGCTGGTCGATAGCCGCACTTCCTTGCGCTCGCCTCGCGAGCTGTTCATCAGCCCGTAGTGCGCCCGGAAGATGTATCCGTGGCCATCGACGATGTAGAGCCGCTCCGGCATCGCGGCGCACTCTACCGGCGACGCTCCCGAAATGCACTCGCCATCGGGATCGGGACGGTCGACATAACCGCGCACAATGCGCGGAGATAGAGCGGCGCAGGTGACATGACCGCGCCAAGCTCGAGACAATCACGACTCGATCGCGACGCGGACTGTGCGTGATCGCTCGGGACGCGCAACGCACATGCAGTCCGCGGTTACGCCTGCACACAATCGTGGCAAGATGCGCGTGCATGCATCGAATCGTCGTCGACGCGATGGGAGGCGATCACGCCCCGGACGAGATCGTCCAGGGTGCCGCCGAGGCATCGCTCGCGCTGACCGCATCCGAGATCGTGCTGGTCGGCGACGCCGCGATCCTCGGTGATCTGCTGCCGCGGATGCGCCACGATGGTGCCCGGGTTCGCGTCCATCACGCCCCCAGCAAGATCGAGATGGATGAATCGCCCGCGGAGGCATTGGCCGCCAAGCCCGATGCTTCGATCGTGGTCGCCGCCGAGCTGGTGGCGCGTGGTGAAGCCGACGCGCTGGTCTCGGCCGGCAACACGGGCGCGGCCGTGCTCGCGTGCGCCCGGCGATGGAAGCTGCTTCCCGGCGTGCGACGAGCGGCGCTCGCGGCCGTGTACCCGACCGAGCTTCACCGCGGAGAGAAGGACGATCCCTTTTCGTTGCTGCTGGACGTCGGCGCGACGATCGACGCGACCGCGCAAGACCTGGTCGCATTTGCGATCATGGGCTCGGCGTATGCGCGCCTGATCTCCAAGAACCGCCGGCCTCGCGTGGCGTTGCTGTCGAATGGCACCGAGGCAAACAAGGGACCATCGGACGTGGTCGCGGCACACGCGGCGCTCGTGCAGACCACCGGGCTCAACTTCATCGGCAACATCGAGGGGCTCGATATCCCGCGTGGCGTGGCCGATGTCGTCGTGACGTCCGGGTTCGTCGGCAACGTCGTGCTCAAGATGCTCGAGGGCGTCTCGGACACGGTCGTGCGGCTCGCGCGCTACGCCCACAAGGAGCGGCTCGCGTGGCGGCTCGGGTTGATCGCGCTGTCATCGGCGGTCGACCAGCTCAAGGCGATCACCGATTGGCAGCAATATGGCGGCGCCCCGCTGCTGGGGTTCACCACGCCGTTCATCAAGGCGCACGGCCGTTCCAGCGCGCAGGCGATCACCAACGCGATCAAGGTCGCGCACAAGGCGCTCGACGGAAACCTCTGCGCGAACATCGCCGTGGCGATGGCCGAGCTCGACGAACGCAGCACGCGCCGGCCACTGCTGGCTTCCGAACCTTGACCGCCGGCGGGCCCGCGGGGGCGGTGCGAGCCCCCACAGAGAACGCGAACGCACGATCACGACCAGCACGCCGTTCACCTGCTCGGTTCTCGGTTCGTCTGTTCCTGATTCGGATCCCACTCGGAATACAGGCGGTGCGGCCGCTGGTGCATACTCCGCGCTCGTGTCGCGCCGGTCGTTGCTCCATCGCATTTCCACGCTGCCGGTTCGCGTCGGCGAGCGGATGGGGCTGCTCGATCACATCCCCGCCGGGTTGCCCGAGGGAGCGCGCCAGCCGCGCCATACGTTTCGCTGGGATCTGGACAAGACGTACCTGCGCACCGAGTTCGATAGCCTGCGCGGGCTCGCGCGCACCGCGATCGAGACCGCCGCCGACAAGCAAGCGTTTCCCGGCGCGACGGCGCTGCTGCGTGCGCTCAAGCAGGACGGCAATCGGATCTGCATCGTGTCGGGCAGTCCAACCCAGATGCGCCAGGTGCTCGCGGCAAAGCTCGCGCTCGATGGCGTCACCTACGACGAGTTCGTCCTCAAGAACAATCTCAAGAACATCCTGCGCGGTCGGTTCCGATCGGTGCGCGCACAGATCCCGTACAAGCTACCCGCGTTGCTGCAATCGCGCCTCGGAGCGGCCGCCGGCGCAGAGACGCTGTTCGGGGATGATGCCGAGGCCGACGCGATCATCTACTCGCTCTACGCGGACCTGCTCGCCGGCACGGTCAGCCTCGGCGACCTCGAGCGCGTGTTGACCGCGTCGCGCGCCTACGCCGATGACGCGACGCGAACCCTGGCGCTCGCCCGCCAGGTACCCAAGGCCGATGTCGTGCGCCGGATGTTCATCCATCTCGACCGCCGGTCGCCCCCGCTGGGATTTCGCCGGTTCGGGCCGCGCCTGGTCCCGGTGTTCAACTACTTCCAGGCGGCGATGGTGCTCTACGAAGATCGTGTCCTGTCGGCACGCCAGGTGATCTTCGTGGCGCTCGAGATGCTCGACTCTGGCCAGTACCAGCTGGGACACCTCGCGACCAGCGTGCAGGATGTCATCCGCCGCGGCAGGATCACGCGCGAGACCGTGCTCCGGTTGGCAGCCGACGCCAGCACCGCCGCGACATCGGGCGCGCTGTCAGGGCGAACCGACCTGCCCCCGTTCGAGCACATCTCGGCTGCGTTTCGCGACCGCGTCCGCGAGCTGGGAAACACCCCGTTTCCGCCACCGGATCCCGGGGACACGCTCGACTATGTGCGCCTGGTCGATGAAGAGCACGAGCTCCGGCGGGCGCGGCGCCGCAGGGGCGTCGATTAAGGAGCCCCTCAGGGAGCCCCCAGGCCCGCATCGTGGCGGCTGGCGGTTCGCGCCAGGCGCCAGGGCATTTTCGTGGATCTGCACCACGGTAGTCCGGTCGGCCCCGGTATCCGACCAGGGGTGTCGCATTGCCGCAGCCCGGCTGAGAGCCCGGCGCCGCAGCCTGCTCACCGTCTGTAAGCCCAAAGCTCGCCCACACCGGTCGCTCCGCGCTAAAGATGGTCTTCGTGCGTCTAATCCCGGCTGTTCTCGTCGCGGCGGTCGCGTGCGGCGATGGCGGCACGATCGCGCTGCCGATGGACGCGCCGGCGGATGCCGAGCCGGTGGTCGACGCGCCGGGCTTTGCGGCGTGTCGCGAGTTCGGGGCGGCCAGCGTGGCGGTCCCGGCGCATGTGATCAGCACGCTCGACGGCGCGGATCTCGAGAGCCCGCTCGGTTGCGGTGACATCGACGCGCCGTTCGGCGTCGAGTCGGCGGGGCCCGACCGCGTCATTCCGCTGCGCAATCTCACGGCGAACACCGCCTACGTCGTACGCGTGATCTCGCCCGACGACCTGGCGTTCTATGTGGTGACCGGATGCTCGACGGTCACCGGCCCCGGTGATGGCGAGTGCTTGGTGTTCGAAGACGCGAGCGTGGGCGACCGCGAGGTCGGCCGGTTCGTCGCGACCGGACCCACCGCATACGTCGTGGTCGACTTCTACGCGTCGACCACGCCATCGAGCCTCGACTTCACGCTCGATGTTTACGCCGAGGCATGTCAGACCGACGGCCACTGCGCCGGGGCTACGCCGGCGTGCTTCGAGGGTCATTGCGTCCAGTGCGTGTCCAGCTTCGACTGCGCCAGCCCGGCGCTCTCGGTGTGCGGCGACAACCAGACCTGCCAGGTCGGCGTCGACCAATGCACCATGGACACCACCGACGAGCCCGACGACGACGGCCCGGCCGGCGCAACGTTGATCGCGCTCGACGCCACCGGCTACGGTGCGCCCAACGGCAAGATCTGTTCGAACCCGTGGAGCGAGCGCGACTACTTCGCGTTCGAGGTCACCTCGCTCGGGGAGACCTGGGACTTCCAGCTGTCCTGGATCGGCGGCCGCGATCTCGATCTCGAGCTGTACGACGCGTCCGGCCGGCTGCTCGGATTATCGTTCTGGGAACAACCCGAAGTGGCTCGCCTGAGCTACCTGCCGATCGGGCGCTACTACGCCCGGATCTCGGAATTCGCCTCGACGCCGGATGCCTCCCCGGTCACCTACCAGCTCACCGCCCAGCGGACGCTCGGGACTGGCTGCACGGCCGCGGCCGACTGTGCGGCGGAGTATCGCAACCAGCTGTTCCGCGGTCTGTGCGACGGCGGGGCGTGCGTGACGATCGATGGCGACCGCATGGTCGGCGAAGGCGGCGCGTGCGACAGCCAGTCCGACTGCGCGAGCGACCTGCAGTGCCCGGCGTTCTTCTTCGTCGCGGGCAGTGATACTCGCGACGTGTGCGCGCGCGAGTGCACCACCGACACCGAGTGCAGCCCGCTGGGCGCCGACTACGTCTGCACGACCTACCTGAGCTCCAACTTCTGCGTCCAGAAGTGCACGCTCGATGACCAATGCCCGGTAGCCGTCGACGAGCAGCCTGTGAGCGGTCCGTGGACCCGGCTGACCTGCGATCTGCCGACGGGTCATTGCGTCCCGTAGACGCGGCACGCGGCCGGCCGCGAGGCGCGAGGTTTGCGCCCGGGTGTTCGTGTTAGAACCATTCTCCGCATGCCCGTCGAGCGAAGCGCATCGATCCTGGTCGTCGAAGATGACGAGCCGATGCGAGATCTGTTGTCCGAGGAGCTCGGTGATGCAGGCTTCGAAGTCGAGGCGACCGGTGGTGCATCCTCCGGCCTCGAGCTCGCACGCAGCCGCCGCTTCGACTTGATCATCACCGACCTCCGGATGCCGGAGATGGACGGCTTCGACTTGATCCGTGGCGTGATGGCGCTTCCGGAGCCGCCGCACGTCGTGATGATCACCGCGTTCGGTTCGATCGAGACCGCGATCCGCGCGGTCAAGCTCGGCGCGTACGACTACATCACGAAGCCGTTCGAGATCGAGGAGCTGCTGCTCGTCGCCAACAAGGCGCTCGGTGAGCGTGCGCTCCGCAGCAAGGTCGCGCGGCTCCAGCGCGAGGTCGAGGAGCGGTTCGGCCTGGGCAACATCATCGCCAAGAGCCAGGCGATGCGCGACGTGGTGGCGCTGGTCCAGCGGATCGCCAACTCCAACGCATCGGTGTTGATCACCGGCGAGAGCGGCACCGGCAAGGAGCTGGTGGCGCGCGCGATCCACTACAACTCCACGCGCGCGGGCGGTGCGTTCATCGGCGTCAATCTCGCAGCGGTGCCCGAGGGTCTGATCGAGAGCGAGCTGTTCGGCCACAAGCGCGGCGCGTTCACCGATGCGCGAGCCGACAAGGCTGGCCTGTTCGTCGAGGCCGACGGCGGCACGATCTTTCTCGACGAGATCGGCGAGCTGGCGTTGCCGCTGCAGGCGAAGCTGCTGCGCGTGCTGCAAGAGCACGAGGTGCGCCCGCTCGGCGCCACGCGCAATCAGCGAGTCGACGTCCGCGTGGTCGCCGCCACCAACCGCAACCTCGAGACCATGCTCGCCGATGGCAGCTTCCGCGAGGATCTGTATTACCGGCTCAACGTGATCCAGCTCGATCTGCCGCCCTTGCGATCGCGGCCCGAGGACATCCTGCCGCTGTCGGAGCACCTGCTCGAGCAGCTCGCTGCGCGCTCGAACCCGCCGCGGCGCATGCGGCTGTCACCCGAAGCGCAGCACCTGCTGTTGGCGTATCACTGGCCCGGCAACGTCCGCGAGCTGACGAACGTGCTCGAGCGCGGGATCGCGCTGTGCCAAGGTGAGTTGATCGCCGACGACGATCTGCCGCCGCAGGTGCGCGAGAAGCGCCCCGTGGATTTTCTCGGAGCGGCGATCGCGCGCCGGATGTCGCTCGCCGAGCTCGAGCGCGAGTTCATCGAGCGCGTGCTCGAAGATGAAGCGGGCAACAAGACACGCGCGGCGCAACGGCTCGGGCTCGATCGCAAGACGCTGTATCGCAAGCTCGATGAGTACGCGAAGGCCGACGGCCGAGAGCCGCGCCAGCCGTCGGTCCCGGGCGACGGCGAATCATCGTAGGCTGGATTCATTCGAGTCAGTAGAAAGCACCGCGATTTCGGGCGACTACAAAGTTTCTTGGATCGAACCGCAACTTCGAGCAACGTCTGCCGATACGAGCCGCCCCATGAGCCGGACACCTGGATTCATCACATCAGTTACGGTTTGCTCGTTGCTCGGCTGCAGCACCGCGATCGAGCGCAACTTTCTCGAGCCGTTCGACAACGATGCGCGTGCCACGACCAATGGCCGGCTCGATCCCGCGAGCGAGTCGCCGCTCGCCATCGAACAGCCCAGCCTTCCGGAGACGCCGCGTTCGTTGTTCTCCATGCAATTGACTGACAACGATCCGATCCGCGATGTGATCGTCAAGACCCAAGCGCCTGTCGACGTGCTGCAGCAGCGCCTGGTCGGATTGGTCGATGATGAGATCTTCGTCGCGATCGAGCTGACGCCACCCACCGGAACGTACCGGCGCGAGTTGCTCAACGGCGTGGACACGTGGGCAGACGACGATGGATCCGTCCTGTGCGCTCAGAACGGGATTGCCACGTACGACCCGCGCTGCGAGACCGTGGAGCCCGCCGCGTATCTCAACCCGAGCGAGGGCGCGATCACGATGTCCCAATGGGGGATGATGTTGTTCGACGACCAGACGCTCGAGCCGATCACCTCATGCCAGATCGGAGGCCCCTACCGCCTCGACTGTCAGCTCTCGGGCGGCGCAGAAGCGGTCTATCGCCTCGTCGTGTTCGCAAATGGCTTCGAACAACTCTGGGACGGCAGCGAGGGCCTGGGTGAACAATCACTGAACTTCACCCCGTTCATCGGCTCCGTCGCAGAGCAGCAAGAGTTCCGATGCCTGGCCTTCAGTCACACGGCAACATCTTCGTATTGCACGTACCACCTGGCGTATTCGCGATTCAACGGTATCGATCGGCTTCGGCTCGAGCTCGATCCTGTGACGATACGGATCACCGCCAACGGATTGTCGACGACGTCGACCAGCGCCGCTCTGAGCTGGGACGCTGGCGATGCGGACCTGCCCGGTCCGTACTGAACGCACACGCCGGCGAGTTGCTGGAGCCAGACGGTCCAAGATCGGTTCGATGATGCCATCGGCCGCCGGGGCACGCGGCAGGCCGCCGCGACTGGCCGCGGGGCGATCGCGGTGCCCGCGGTACACGGGACCGCGAAGCCCGCGGCCGCCGCATGCTGCTCGCGACGCTCAGTGACCCGCGTGGAGGTGATCGCGCAGGCGCCGCAGGCACGTCTCGGTCTTGAGATCACACAGCTCGCCGCGCACGCATGCATCGATCGCAGCATCGATGGCCATCCATCGCGTACGGGCGCCCTCCTCCATCGGTGAGCCGTCGCCCTCGAGCGGCAGCTGGGCGCGCGGATCGACCTCGACGGCGGCGAAGTAGAATTTCTCGATCATCGAGCCCGGCGAAGGATAGGCCCCCGCACCGAGCAACTGGACGGCGGTGGGATCCACCACGAATCCGGCCTCCTCGAGAACCTCGTGCGCGGCGCGCGTCCGTAGCCCGCGCTCGCCGCGATCGCCGGTCTCGACGATGCCCGCGACCAGCTCGGCGAGCATTCGTGCGGGCGCAGGCTCGGGCAGCGGCGCGAGCGCCGGATCGCGTCCGAGCGGCAACGCCGGCCGGAGCCCATCGCGCAACAACACATCGACGGTGCCCTCCGCGCTGCGGGTGTACACCGCGACCACCACCGCGTCTTGTCCGTAGGGTCGCGCGATCGAATCGCACACGTATGGCGGTGACACCGAGCCATCGGCACGACGATTGCGCATCCGCACGCGCCGGATCTCGAGGAATCCGCCGCCGCCGACGCGCTCGTCGGAGTCGATCACGAAGCCGACGATGTCGGCGTCGCTCACGGAGTCGTCGTCGGATCAGGTGTCGGGGTCGGAGCGGCCGAACCGGCGGCCGGATCGGGTGCAGGCGCCTGGTCGACCGGAGCCGCCGGTGCGGCTTCGGCCGACGGCGACGGCGACGGCGACGACGGCATCCCCGCCGCCGTCTTCACCTCGTACGGCTTGAGCGCGCTGTAGATGTCGTACTGCAGCTGTTCGGCTTGTCCGGTGGCCCATCCTGGAACGCTCGGATCATCGGGGGCGAGCCGATCGGGATTGGGGCGGCCCTTGATATTCCGCACCATGTCCGGGGTGACCTCGACGATCCACGAGTCGCCGTCGGCGAGCATGCGGACGATCAGCGCGACGCGAATGCTGCGATCCGGGACGAGCTCGATGTTGTCGTCGGCGCCCTGCGGAATCACGCCGCCATCCTCGGAGTACCATTTGCCCTTGGTCCTCACGCCCAGGGCGGTCTCGTCCGCGACGTCGAGCTTGTACTTGGCCTCGGTGGCGCTCTTGATCGCATTGAACATTGCGAGCTTGTCGCCGTGGTACCGAGCCTGCTTGGCCATCGCGACGTCCTTCCCCGAGGGACCACATGCCGCGATCAGCGCAACCATCGTGATTGTGAGCGAGAGGTTTCGCATGCGGGGTTGGTAACATTCGCGACGCCTGGACGCCAAGGTTCCCGACGGCGATTGCGCCTCATCTCGCGGGCCGAGGTCACCAGTGGTATGCAGCGGTGCCATGGCCGAGCTGACCGGAAAGCGTGCACTGATCACCGGCGGTTCGAGCGGCATCGGTGCGGCGCTCGCGCGGTTGCTCGCGGCCGATGGGGTTCACCTCGTGCTGACGGCTCGCCGTCGCGCGGCGCTCGACGCGGTCGCGGCAGAATGTCGATCGCGCGGGGTTCGCGTCGACGTGATCGTCGCCGACCTCGGGCGCAGCGGCGCCGCCGCGGCGGTGTGGACGGAGGCCTGTGCAGGCGGCGCGATCGACATCTGCATCAACAACGCGGGGTTCGGGTATTTTCGTCCGTTCACCGAGGCCGACTGGGCGCGTGACTCCGAGATGCTTCAGCTCAACATCACGTCGCTCGTCGAGCTCTCGCGCCAGTTCGTGGCGGCGCGCGCGCCCCACAGCGAACGCAGCTATCTGATGAACATCGCCTCGCTCGCGGCCTTTCAAGCGGTGCCCAACATGGCGGTCTACGCCGCGACGAAGGCGTTCGTGCTTCACTTCACCGAGGCGCTCCATCACGAGCTTCGTGGCACGCCGGTGTCCGCGACCTGTGTCTGCCCCGGCGGCACGGTGACCGAGTTTCACGCACAGGCCGGAGCCGGCAACTATGGCTGGCTCGCCAACGCCTCGATGCTCAGCGCCCACCGCTGCGCCAAGCTCGCGCTCGCTGCGATGCGGCGAGGCAAGCCGTTCGTGGTCACCGGCCTGCTCAACCGCATTTCCGCCTTCGGCGTGCGGTTGATCCCTCGCTGGTTTGCGTCGTTCATGGCACGCCGGGTGATGGGCAAACCGCGCCCGGGCCAGTTACCTTCGCGGAGCATCGCAGCATGACCGAGCCTGATAATCATCGCCACTGGGACGACGCTTCGCGCGGCGTCTACGAAGTCTGGTACACGACGTGGAATCATCCCGGCACCGACCAGGGCTACTGGCTTCGGTTCATCACCGAAGCACCCTTTCCCGGCTCCGGCGGATCTCCTCCGTACGGCGAAGCACCGCGCGCGGAGCTTTGGTTCGCGCGGTTCGATCCGCGCCATCCCGACCGCACGTTCGGGATCCACAAGCGGTTCCGGAGCGAGCTGCTGACCACCTCCAATTCCCCGTTCACGATCCGGATCTCGGGCTGCGAGCTCGGACACGCTCACAGCTTCGGCGAGCTGTCGGGCGGCGGCCACGACGTTCGATGGGATCTGCACTGGGAACCCGCCGCACGTACGCTGCACCAGCTTCCCGATGCGATGTATGCCAACGGCGGCCTCGGCGAGACCACGGTGCAATCGCCCAATCCACGCGTCCCGATCTCGGGGACGCTGTTGATCGACGGCGAAGAGCTCACGTTCGATCGCGCGATTGCCGGCCAGACTCATCTGTGGGGCAAGAAGCACGCGTACTCGTGGACGTGGGGGCGCTGCGCCGAGCTGGCCGGCTCCTCCGACGGTTTGCTCGAGCTGCTCGGCGTCAAGCTCCAGCGCGGCGGCGTGACCTCGCCACCCATGACGCTGATCTCGCTGGATCTCGATGGCGAGCGCCATCGCATGAACCAGTTCCGCCACCTCGCGACCAATCGGTCGTCGTGGACCACGGCCCGCGTGACGTTCTCGGCCTGGTCCCCCTCGGTGAAGATCGAAGGCGAGCTGACGTGCGAACCGCACGACATGGTCAACGCGCCGTACCTCGATCCCGATGGCACGGCCGTGCACTGCGCCAACACCGAGATCGGCGATGCGCGGATCAAGGTGTGGAAGCGGAGCGGGCTGCGCTGGCGCGAGCACAAGACGCTCGAGGGTCGCAAGCGCGCACACTTCGAGATTGGCGGGCGCGAGCGCGACGAGCACGTGACGCGTCCGCACGTCCTGGTCTCGTGACCGGACCCGCGTGGTTGACGATCGCGGCGGGTCCGCTGGATCCCCGGCGACGCTCGCGTGGTAGTGTCCGCCCGCGATGGAGCGCAAGAAGACCCCGCTGTGGAATGTTCACAAGCAGCTCGGCGCACGGCTGATCGACTTCGGCGGTTGGGACATGCCGGTGCAGTACGCGGCCGGCACGATCAAGGAGCATCGCGCGGTTCGCGATGCGGTGGGGTTGTTCGATGTCTCGCACATGGGCGAGGTCTATCTGCGCGGCGCCAACGCGCGCGCCGTGGTGGACCGGCTGACGACCAACAACGTCGCCGGCGCTGCGCCCGGCAAGGCGGTGTACACGCTGCTGTGTCGCCCCAGCGGAGGCGTCGTCGACGACTGCATCTTCTACAAGCGCTCCGATACCGAGTTCTTCGTGATCGTCAACGCGTCGAATACCGGCAAGGACCTGGACTGGTTCCGCGAGCACGTCCAGGGTGGCTGCGACGTGGTCGATGTCTCGGACGAGACCGCGTTGATCGCGGTGCAAGGCCCGCGTGCCGTCGCGCTGGTCGATGGTCTCGCCGGTGGCGCCCTGGCCAACTTGCCGAGCTTCTCGTTCACCGATGCCACCGTCGCCGGCGTGCGCTGCATCGCCGCGCGCACCGGATACACCGGCGAGGACGGGTTCGAGCTCGCATGCGATAACGCCGACGCGGAGCGGCTGTGGCTCGCGCTGCTCGAAGTCGCCAAGCCCCTGGGCGGGCTACCCATCGGGCTGGGCGCGCGCGATACGCTGCGGCTCGAAGCCAAGCTTCCGCTCTACGGCAACGATCTCGACGACGATCACACGCCGCTCGAAGCCGGGCTCGGCTGGGCCGTCAAGCTCGATGGCCGCGAGTTTCTCGGCGCACCGGCGCTGCGCGAGCAGAAGCAGCGCGGCCTGCTCCGCCAGCTCGTGGGGTTCAAGATCGATGACAGCCAGCGCGCGATCGCCCGCCATGGCTATGGCGTCGTCGATCGGTCGCGCGGTCAGGGCGAGGCCGCGGTGGTCGGTACGGTGACCAGCGGTGGCCCCGGCATCATCGTCGGTGGCGCGATCGGCCTCGCGTATGTCCCGAGCTCGATGGCAGCGGCCGGAACCAACCTCGTGATCGATTGCCGCGGTAAAGATGTTCCCGCAACCGTGGTCTCCGGCAAGTTCTACAAGCGGAGTTAGCTAGTCATGTCCAACTTCCCCCCCGATCTTCGCTACACCCACGATCATGAATGGCTGCGCTCCGCGGGCTCGTCATGGCGCGTGGGCATCACCCAGTTCGCCGTCGATCAGCTCGGCGACATCACGCTGGTCGACCTTCCCAGGGACGGCGACCTGGTGACCAAGGGCCAGCGCTTCGGTACCGTCGAGAGCGTCAAGAGCGTCTCGGATCTCTACGCGCCGGTGTCCGGCAAGGTCACCGCGATCAACACCGCCCTCAAGGACTCGCCCGAGCTGGTCAACAGCGAGCCCTACGGCAACGGCTGGATGATCGAGATCGAGCCGACCGAAAAATCCGAGGTCGATGAGCTGCTCACGCCCGACGCGTACGGCAAGCACGTCGCCGCGCAGTAGCATCGAAGCTGATCACAGCGATGCTAGGGCGAGCGTCGCGAGCCCCAGGAACACCGAGAACGCGACCACGTCGGTGACGGCGGTGAGGAAGATCGATGCCGACTGTGCGGGATCTTGACCGAACCGCTGCAACACGATCGGGATCGACGCACCGGCGAAGTTCGCCGCCGACATCGCGATCACCATGCTGATCGCGATCACGCCAGCGAGCGTCACCGACCGACTCCACAACAGGACTCCGAGCCCGGCGCTGATCGAGATCGCTGCGCCGTTGATGAACCCAACCGAGGCCTCCTTGGTCGCGAGCCGGCGCCAGTGGCGACCGCGAAGCTCGCGCAGCGCGAGCCCGCGCATCGTGACGGCCATCGCCTGTGCACCGCTGTTGCCCGATTGTCCGGCGACCACGGGGAGCAGCACGGCAAGGGCGCTCACCTTGGCGATCGTCGATTCGAACACGCCGACCACGGAGGCTGCGATGAAGGCGGTCAACAGGTTCACGTGCAGCCACGGCAGCCGCTTCTTCACCGCAAATCCGACCGGCGACAGCGCCTTCTCGTCGACGCTCACGCCGACCATGCGCTGGACATCGAGCGCGGCCTCGGCCTCGGCGGCGCTCACCAGCGCCGCATGACGCAGCACGCCGAGTAGCCGCCGGTCCGGGTCGATCACCGCGATGCTCGGCAGGCCGGTGCGCGTCAGGTACTCGACGAGCTCCTCGCGGGTCGCCATCGCGCTGACCGCACCCGGCGTACGATCCGTCAGCGTCTCGACCGGGGTGTCGGGGGCAGCGAGCGCGAGCCGGTACAGCTCCACGGCCCCGACAAGGCGATGCTCGTCATCGACGACGAACACCTGATGCAGCCCGCTCGGCGCGTCCCGTAGCCGTTGCAGCATCGCACCCGACGTGTCGCTCTCCCGCGCGGCGAACACGCGGTTATCCATGAGCGCACCCGCGGTGTTTGGCGGGTAGCTCAGCAGCTCCCGGAGCTCGCGGGCGATCGGCTCGGCTACCAGGCCAAGCACGCGAGCCACCTCGTCTGCGTCGAGCCAGCCGAGCATCGCCGCGGCGCGTGGCGCGGAGAGCACCGAGACCACGCCGGAGATCTGCGAGGCGCCGAGCCTTGGCAGGACGCGCGCTGCATGCTCCGGAAGCATGCGCTCGAGCACGCGGGCCACCGCGTTTGACGGTCGACCATCGAGCAGCGCCCCGACCTCGGCCGGGTCGGAGCGCTCGAGCGCCACCGCCGAGCTCTGCGGGTGCCCGGCGATCGCGAGCTCGGCGAGCGCCAGGCGAACGGAGTCGGCCTGCTGCGCGATCATCGACCAGCTTCCGGCGATCGATCGGCCGCCCGCGTGCTCGCGGTGGCCAATGCCATGGTCGCCACACCCTCGGTGATGCCGGCAAGGCCGGCCCAGCACAGCTCGGCGAACGACAGCGTCAGCGACATCGGCGATGTGGTGTGGGCGGCGCTCAGCCGCTGCTGCGTGGCGCGCATGTCGTCGTCCCGGATGACCCCGAGCAGGCGGTCATCGCGGTCGACCACGGGAAGCGACCTGAAGCGCTGCCAGCCGGGATGCGCGAGCACGGCAACTTCGGGTTCGGCGGCGGAGATCCGGACCACCGGCGTGCGCATGAGCTGATCGATCCGCGCCTCGGGGGCCGCGGCGAGCAGATCGACCACGCGGGTCACCCCGACCAGCCGCCCGGTTCGTTCCACGACATAGACATAGTGCTTGAACCGGTCCGGCTGGGCGCGGATCGTGTCCAGGGTTGCCGACGCCGTCGCATCACCGAGCACGGATGCCGGGTGTGGATCCATCAGGGTCGCAGCGCTATGTGCCGGATGTGCGAGCAAGGTCCGGACGGCCGCGGCGAGCTCCCGTGGCAAGGCCGCGAGCACCGCTTGCGTGGTCCCGGCGGACGCCGCACGCAGCAGCTTCGCCACCGCGGTGGACGGGAGCGCGGACAGGATCGCCGCCGCATCGCCGGCGTGGAGCGCCTGGACTCGTTCGATCGTCGCGGCCGCGATCGCCGCCTCCATGCGTGCGAGCAGATCGGCGCACCGCGCAATATCGAGCGCGTCATCGTCTCCGTTGCGATGACGCTGCTGGAGCTCGTGCAGCCACGCCGCCGTCGCCCCGGGCTCCAGCCGCTCGAGCGTTCGCGCCGCGCCATCGGGATCGATCGCGATCAGGCCCTCGATGAGACCGTCGACTGCCGCGCGCGTCACGGCACCTGCTCGCCAGATAACAGCAGCGATGGCTTCTCGCTGAACGTCCGCGCGGGGATCGAGACCCGGCCCTCGGGGGTTTGCAGCACGACCGCGGTCGGTTCGATCGCGACGATCGATCCCTCGAACCCATCGATCCGGATCCGATGACCGACGCGATAGCTGCGGGTCAGGTAGTGCGCCGCGACCAGATTGGTCACCGCGTGCCGTGCGCCGAGGCCGAACGCGAGCGCGATGCCACCGAGGACCGCGCCCACGATGATCGCGCCGAGCACGATGAGGAACGTGACCTGGATCCCGAGCTCGTCGATCGCGATCACCGCCGCGATCACGATAACGAAGATGTGAACGGACTGAGCCAACGTGCGCGCATAGCGAACGCCTGCGGAGGCCGCGGCGGACAGCACGAGGATCCGCGCGACGTGACCCGCGAGCACACCGAGCAACAGCACCGCGATCGCCGCGAGCACGCGCGGCAAGTAGGTTGCGAATCCTGCCAGCCACGTCGAGACCACCGGAATCCCGACCGCCGTCGTCGCGACCGCGAGAAACACCGTGAATGCCAGCCAGAACACGATCCGGCTGGTGACCGACACCACCACCGATTCAGCTTCGGCATGCTCGATCGGCATCGCGACGCCCCGCCGATGCGACATTCGCTCGACGACGCCTACCAGCCGGTTGCTCCATCTCCGCAACAGCCGCGTCGCGATCTCTCGAAACGCGATGGCCACCAGATAGCCCAGCAGGATCACCGCCACGCCGAGCGCGACCGCCGGGACGTGATCCTCCGTCCATGCGAGAGCCCTCTCGAGTTGATCGATCATCCAGGTCACCCGTCGCAGTTGTGCCACAGCCGGTCGCAGCAGCGACGGCCCGAGCCCGAGAAACGTGCGGGACCTGCCGCGTGAGCGCTCCCGCTCGTCAGTACACCTTCACGACCTCGACCGCATTCGCGGGAAGCGTCACCGACAGCGTGCGCGCCGCGGAGATCGTCGCCTCGGGCTTCGGCACGACCAGTGGCACGTACGTGGTCCCGCTGATCTGCGGCGCCAGCGTCACGGTCACCGTGACCTGCGCGCTGGTCATGTTGCGCAGCGTGAAGCAGTTGGTCGGGTTGAGCCCGTAGCGCTCGATGTAGACCTCGGGGTTGTTGGTGTGCGCGAGGGTGATCGGTCGCCAGCCTCCGGTCGCGAGCTGGCGAATGATCGGGATGTACTTCTTGAACATCGGCCGGTCGCGGTCGTACCAGGACGGATTGTCGAAGTACTTCACGCCGACCGGGATCCCGAAGCTGTAGAAGAAGCTCGGCCACATCCCGTAGAACGCCGCGATCTGAAAGTAGCGCTCGACGTTGTTGTTCGTGCCCATCACTCCGAAGTCGCCGTTGAGCAAAAGGCCGTAGGGCCGGGTGCCTGCCAGCGTGCGCGAATAGCTCAGCTCGGCATCGGTGTCCGGCACGAAGCTGCCGCTGGTCGTCCAGCTGATCTCGGTGCCGAGGTAGTCGAAGATGTCGGCGCCGAACGGAAGCTCGCGCGCGACCATGTTCGCCATCATCAGCTTGCCCAGGTTGTAGCGAACGTCATTTGCAAGCCAGCGAGCGAACTGCACCGAGGTGAACCACAGCGGCAGCCCGGCATGGCGGCCACCGGTCGAAGCGAACGTCAGCGGAATCTCCGTGGTGTGAAAATGTCTCGCGCGCTCGTCGAGCGTGTTGCCGTGCGAGAGGAAGCTGTCGAGGTACTCGCCATCGAGCGTCGGCTTCGTCGTGTACACGCCGCGCACCTCGGGGCTCCAGATGCTGTTCGCCCGGTTGAGTGGGTACGTCGTATTCGCGACCGTCGGATCGGCGTTGAGGAAGAACAACACGCAGCCGTAGATGTCGCCCGGGCACCACGGAACCTCGCCCGGCTTGAACGGTTCGTACTTCATCTTCTGGGCGAAGTCGTATGCGCCCGAGCTGAGCGTCGCTTCGGCTTGCTTGCGCTCGGTTGCGTTCCCCGAGGTGTACTTCTGATTCAAGTAGCCCATCACCTGCGAGTAGTTGTTGCGATTGACCCCGGCGTCCTTGATCGGCAGCCAGTGGGACCATGGCTCGGAGACGTAGCGGAACGTGGGAATCCCCACCCCGTCGTCGTCGTCGACGAGCTCCATGTTGCCGGTCTCGTGTGCACCGATCTCGAAGTCCGCGACGTTCGTGATGCCCGCTGGATTCGAGAACGCCGCCCAGATGCCCTGGTCGGCGGGTGCAATGCGTCGAATGAACGCCGATGGGAACCGCGTCCGGTAGCCCTGCGTCGCATCGCGAAAGCCGTTCGCGCTGTCGACCCGGTAGAGCACCAGCTCGACGCTCGCGCGCCGTGGAAACTGCGTGGTCTTGGGGCTGAGCCCGAGATCGAACCCGACCATGTATTGCCGGGTTCGTGGATTGAACGTGAACCGCGCGATTCGTGGCGACGAGATCGGATAACCGAGGGCGACGCCGCGCCCGGACGACCCGGACGTCCATACCGCCGACCACGGATAGCGGCTGAACGCACCGGTGGCGCCGATGCCGGTGTCCGAGGTCAGGTTCTGGTACTCGATGTCGAGCGCTGCGCTGGTATCGCGGGATCGCCGGATGTCATCGCCCCAGGTCCACGGGCCGATCCCGAGCGGCAGCGAGTAGTACACCGTGACAGCGCGACTCTCGTCCGGTGTCGGATCCGCCGTCGTGTCGGTATCGGTGACCTCGATGTTGATCGTGATTCGGTCGCTCGCTCGGGTGTACGTCGTGGCGACCGCGAGCTCGAGCGCCGGCACCGCACCGGTGTGCGTTGCACCGGTCGCCGTCGCCGTGACCGTGCCACCGACGTTCCACCAATCGCTGTTGGCCCGGACGTCGCGCACGAGCACGCCAGCGATTCCGGTGCGCGTGGTATCGAGCAGCTGAACACCACTGGCTGACAGGCCGGTCACGGTGCCGTTGCTGCTGCCCAGGCTCAGCGACAGCCCGTCGTCGGTGGTCATGTTGATCGGCGCACCGGCCGCCGGAGCGGTGGCGCCCGTGGGTGCCGCGGCCTGACTGTCGACGAGCAAGTGCTCGTCGGTGATGTTCAGCTCGGAAACCGAGATGTCATCGAACCACACCGTCCCCTTGTGCGTGCCGCGCAACAGCAAGAACACCTTGATGTGCGATACCGGTTTGTCGACCCACAACACGCGCTCCCGGTAGAACCACTCATGCGTACCGACGTTGAACGTCAAGCTCTGGTTGCCCCAAACAGTACCGTCGGCGAATGCGACGTCGGCATACAGGGCGTAGTTCGAATCCTGGCTACCAGACACGCCCTCTGCGCGGCTCCACGCGCGCAACAGGATCGGCCGCGGCGTCTGCTGAGAGAACGTCACGGTCTGCGACAGCCCACGGACCTCCGTCTCCTCTTGGTTGGAGAGCTTGACCGCAGTGTTTCCCGTGTGGGTGAACTGATGATCGATCTCATAGCCGGATCCGTAGCTGTTCCATCCAGTGACACTGCTGCCGCTGATCGTTTCGAACCCTGGGTTCGCGACGCGGTTGGTACTCATCATCCCAGGGAGTGAAAGTCGCTCGAACACCGGCCACGCCGCTGCACCGAGCTCCGCGGTGTGAGCCCCGACCGGATCTGCGTCGTCGTCGAGCGTGGTGCAACCCGCCGTCAATCCCGCCGTGGCGATGCATACGAAGACGACGCGTACGAGCTGCACCAGGGACATCGCGCTACTCCAGGATTGAGACATGCAGACGGCATCCTTCGCGACCAGCAGCCAGCACTATCTCCTCCAACTGCACTCGACCGCAGCGTGCGCCGCCAAGAGGATCGTGGCCCGGCTTGCAAGGACCTTGTGCAACGGGTGTGCCCGATCGATCTGCCGTGGATCGTGAGAATGCGAGACCGAGCATGTCCCGGCCACTGTCGACCCAGGACCCCGGTGGGGACTGACGACCAGGTCGGCACCGACGGCCGCGGCGATTTACCGAGGGCAGCGCAGATCGTTGGCGAGCTGCTCGGCGCGTTGCGCTGCACGCTGGCATCCGGCCTCGATCGGACCGAGCTCGCTGTCGCGCGCCGAATTCACCGCTGCTGCAGCGGCGTTGGCGCCCATCGTGAGACGCGCCTTGAGCTCGGGGGGCACCGCACCGCATCGCGATACTCGCGCGGCATTCACGACGTACGTGGTGCAGTGGGGAGCACGCTCGGCAACCGATGGTCTTGGATCGGGCGCGCAACCCGCGTCGATCAGCGCGGCTTCGAGCCGCTGTGCGCGGCTGGTGCACTCGGCGATCGTGCGCGCCGACCTCGACTTCCATGTCGAGCGCTGCGCGGCGAGCGCCACCGGATCTTCGAGCGGCGCTGCCGTGCGCTTCGAGCACCGCGCCTCGATGATCGCCCACGCGACCAACCGATCGCATGCGGCGATCCCCGAAGATCGGCGGCGCAACTTGCCCGTGATCACGCAGCCCGAGTCGAGCTCGACATGCAGCGCGAGCTCGCTCGCCTTACGCCGCGTGATCACCACCGCGACATCGCCTTGCTGCGCTTGCCACCCGCCTCGCGTTTCGATCACTGGCAGCGCGCGCAGCCCTCCGCCAGCGGCAGCGAGATCGATCGCAAGCGCGCCGTCGGTCGCCACCAGCTCGAGCTGCGCAGCGCGCTCACCCGGCGCGCTGCAGCGCTGCCAGCTTAGCTTCGCGTCGTAGCTACCGACCCAATCGGCCCACGACACCTGGGGGGAGGCGTCGCTTCGCGCGGACAGCGCGACCACCGTGATCGCCGCGAGCTGCATCCGCCGCATATTCTCGAGCATGGCACTCGAGGAGCTCGTGGGCCATGCCTCCGTCAGTGCCGAGCTCAGTCGTCGGGATCGCTGCCGACGCGCGCGACCGGACGCTCGGGAGCCTCTGCGTCTGGAACCGACTCGTCGGGCAGCGATTGTTTGCCGCGGATCCAAACCGCATAAACTCCAGCACCGACCAACAGAATTCCCGCCACCACGGCACTCGACGTTGGCTGGCTATAGATGAACCAGCCGGCCATCCAGATCGACAGCACGATGAACAGTACGGGTGTGACGGGAAATCCTGACGTTCGGTACTTGGAGGTCATGCCCCGTCGGCGCAGCACGAACACCGCACTCACGGTGAGCGCGGCGAAGATCGACAACGTGAAGCCGACCATCTGGATCAGCCAGTTGGGGTCGCCGATGATCACGAACGCGCTCGCAATCACGCCCTGGGTTACGACCGCGTACATCGGAACTCCGCGCTTGTTGTGACGCGCAAGCCCGCCCGGCAGCGCTCGAGCCGTAGCCATCGCCGCGTACACGCGCGGACCTGCCATCACCATCGCGCTCACCGACGATACCAGCGCCAGCGCGATCACCGAGGTCATGATGCTGCCGGCGCGATCGCCGAACAGGGCGCGCCCGGTGGCGTCACCGATCTCGAAGACGCCGGCCAACTTCTCGGGCGGCAGAGCGTAGAAGAACACCACATTGAGCAGCACGTAGAGAGCCATCACCAGACCGGTGCCAAGCAACAGCGCGCGCGGAAGGGTTCGCTCTGGCTGCTTCACCTCGTTGGCGATGTATGCGGCAGCATTCCACCCGGAGTAGGAGAACGCGACGAAGATCAACGCGATCGCAAATGCGGAGGTCGGAAGGTTCTCCACGAGACCGCCGCCCCGGCTGGCGAAGTTCGACCAGTCGCCGTCGCCAACGAGGAAGCCCGCGACAATGAACACCACGATCAGCAACACCTTGGCTGCTGTGAACACGGTCTGGACGCGACCACCAAGCTTGGTGTCGAACGCGTGCATCGCCGCGATGGCGACGATCAACGTGATCGCCACCGCATGCATCGCACCGAATGCGACCGTGACCGTGAGCCCAAACAGCTCGGGCTTGAGCAAGATCCACGGCTCGCCGCCGAGGCCGGGCACCAGCTTCGATAAGTACTTCGAGAATGCGAGCGCGGAGACGGCGATCGGCGCCGAGAATCCGGCGATCAGCGAGACCCACCCGCTCATGAACCCGACCGCAGGGTGATAGGCCTCGCGCAGATAGATGTACTCACCGCCGGCGCGAGGCATCATCGATCCGAGCTCCGCGTAAGCAGCTGCACCGCACAGGGCGAGCACGCCGCCGATCACCCACGCGAGCAGGATCGTCAACGGATCATGGAGCGCGGCCGCCTGAAATCCGGTGCTGGTAAACACACCGGTTCCGATCATGTTCGCGACGACGATCGCCGCGGTCACGATCAGCCCCAACTGACGTTTGGGTGCAGTCACTAAGCCCTCCGCCCCTCACCCACCCGACGTTGCCGACCTACACGGCCGGGCTTGATACGCAGGCGCTCATCAAGGTGATGGGATTGCCTGCAATTCTACTTTGACCGTTCGGCGTTCGCCTTGATTTTCCACGGTCACTTCCACGACGTCCCCCACCTTGCGCGCATCCAGCGCGCGGAACAGGTCACTCGAGCCCTGGATGACATCGTCGCCCACCTTGACGATCACATCGCCCAGTACCCATCCGCCTTGCACTTGCTGGGCAGGCCTGATGCCCGCGCGCTCCGCGGCTCCGCCCCGCAACACGCCCATCACGACCACGCCCACGATCCGCTGCTGCTGCGCCATCCGGTCGCCGAGGATGTCGATGCCCAGCCCGGGCCGCGTGCTCCGAACATGCTTGATGATCTTGGGAACGAACTCATTGATCGTGTCGACCGGGACCGCGAAGCCGATGCCCGCGTTCGCGCCGCTCGGTGAGTAGATCGCGGTGTTGATTCCGATCAGCCGGCCGGCGCTGTCCAGCAGCGGCCCGCCGGAGTTGCCCGGGTTGATCGACGCGTCGGTCTGGATCACGTCGAAGATCGATCGCCCGTTGGGCGATCGGATCTCGCGACCCAAACCGGAGATCACGCCGGTGGTCAGCGTCTGATCGAGACCAAATGGATTGCCGATCGCGAGCACCTTCTGTCCGACCTTCAGGGACGCCGACTGCCCGATCGGTAGCGGCACCAGCTTGGCGGCGGGCGCATCGATCTTGAGCACCGCGAGGTCCTTGTTGGGCTCTCTGCCGACGATCGTGGCCGGATACTTGGTGCCATCGTTGAGGGTCACCACCGCGCGGCTGCCATGCTCGATCACGTGCGCGTTGGTGACGATGTGTCCCGAGCGGTCCCACACGAAGCCCGTGCCGACGCCTTGCGGGATCTCGGTGACGTCCAGCGTGAATCGATCGCGCCGGGTCTCGAGGCTCGTGACGTGAACGACCGATGCCGAGAACTTCTCGAACACCTCGATGGTCGATTGCTCATCGGCGCCGAGCTTGTCATCGGGCCGCTGCGCGATCGGTCGTGGGTCGACCGCCACCGGCACTGGCGCGACTTGCTGGCGCTGCTGCATCACGGTGTAGACCAGCGCGCCTGCAACCACGAGCAACAGCACCGCGAGGACCTTGGTCAAGTGTGATTCGCGGGCGGGATGATGCGGCTCTCGAGTCACGGGATAAAGCAATTGTGACATGGCTCCGCGGGGATTACCGGTGGGCGCAGGGTGACCATTCCCGGATCTTTGCTCCCGGCGGAACCAGCGGACAGGGAACCGGGATCGGCGCGGGGGCCGAAGCCCGAGGAATGTCCTCGTGGTTCGTTCGCTCAGTGGTGCGCGGACAGAAAATGCTCGGCCTCGAGCGCCGCCGCACAGCCGGATCCTGCGGCGGTGATCGCCTGGCGGTACTTCTTGTCCTGGACATCACCGGCCGCGAACACACCGGGCACAGAGGTTTGCGTGGTTCCCGGCGTGGTCAAGACGTAGCCCTGCTCGTCGCACGTGAGCTGGCCGCCGAGGAACGCCGTATTCGGGACGTGACCGATGGCAAAGAACAACCCGGCGGCGGGGATCACCCGTTCCTTGTCGGTCTTCAGATCGACGACGCGCACCTGCTCGACGCCATTGCCACCTTCGACGCGCGTCACGCGATGCGACAGCAGCAATTCGATCTTCTCGTTGGTCTTCGCCCGCTGCTGCATGATCTGCGACGCACGAAGCTCGTCACGGCGATGCACGATGTACACCTTGGACGCGAACTTGGTGAGGAACGTGCCCTTCTCCATCGCCGAGTCCCCGCCGCCGATCACGAACAGCGCCTTGTTGCGAAACATCGGC